>NZ_JBUBPF010000005.1:0-443625 GCF_054902115.1 Luteimonas sp. RIT-PG2_3
CCCTGACCGGGCGCCTTCGACACGCACGACGCCCGCCCCGGCGGCGGCCACCACAGCGCCGACGCCACCCTGGCAGACCCTGCCGGTGCCCGACGCATCGCAGCTGATCCCCACGACGACTGGCCATGTCGAGGTCGACGGCGCGCGGTTGTACTACGCCAGCTACGGCAGCGGCGCGCCGGTGCTGCTGTTGCACGGCGGCCTCGGCAGTGGCGACGACTGGGCCCTGCAGATCCCGGCGCTGACCGCCGCCGGCCATCGCGTGATCGCGCTCGACAGCCGCGGCCATGGCCGCAGCACGCGCGGCCCGGGCGCGATGCATTACCAGCGCATGGCCGACGACGTCATCGCCGTGCTCGACCATCTGCACATCGAACGGACTGCGCTGATCGGCTGGAGCGATGGCGGCATCATCGGCCTGGATCTCGCGATCCGGCATCCCGGACGGCTGAGTCGACTGGTGGCGTTCGCCGCCAACGCGCGCACCGACGGCATCCGCCTCGATGGCCCGGCCAACGCCGTCGGCGACGCCTATGCTGAGAAGGCCGCCAACGACTATCGCAAGCGCTCTCCGACGCCCGGCGACTACACGGCCTTCCTCGCCGCGATGGACGCCATGTGGACCTCGGAACCCGACTACAGCGACCTGCAGCTTGCGACGATTCGCACGCCGACGCTGATCGCTGCCGGCGAGCATGACGAGTACATCCGCGCCGACCACACCCGCGCGATCGCCGCGGCCATTCCCGGCGCGCAGCTGGTCGTGCTGCCGGGCATGAGCCATTTTGGCCTCTGGCAGGCCCCCGACGCCTTCAACCGCGTGGTGGTCGATTTCCTCGCCGATTGAGGCGGACCCGCCCCTCGACACACACCGCCCGCACGCGGTGCCGCACTTTCCGGATCTCCCCGATGACCCTGCCTGTTCCTGCCGCGCGCCGTCGCGGCCTGCTGTTGCCAATGCTCGCGCTGCTGGCGTCTGCCGCCCTCGCACCGCTGCACGCCGCGGATCGTTTCGATGGCGTGCGCGCGCAGATCCGCGCCGACATCGCCGCAGGCAAGACGCCGTCGGTGGCGGTGGCGGTCGTCGTCGATGGCCAACTGCTCTGGGAAGAAGGTTTCGGCCTCGCCGACCGCGCACGCGGCATCGCTGCCACCCCGCACACGCCCTACCTGCTGGCCTCGGTGTCCAAGCCCATCCTGACCACGGCGCTGATGCGCCTGGCCCAGGACGGACGCGTCGATCTCGACGCGCCGGCCAACCGCTACCTGCCCGACAGCCCGCTGACCGCGCACGAAGGTCGCGTCGACGACGCCAGTGTCCGCCGCGTCGCCAACCATTCCTCGGGACTGCCGGTGCACTACCGGATGCTGCCGGGCCAGCCGATGCCGATCGGCACCCGCGCCGACACCGTCCGCCACTACGGCCACCTGATGACCGCGCCGGGCGAGCGTTACGACTACTCCAACCTGGCGTTCGGCGTCATCGACCGCATCATCGCCTCGGCCTCCGGACAGCCGGTCGACGCCTACATGCGCGCGCAGCTGTTCCAGCCGCTGGGCATGCGCGATACCAGCTACGGCCCCGACGCCACGCGTCGCGACGACACCGCGCTGCCCTACGCCCCCGATGGCAGCCCCTTGCCGCTGGCGTCGATGGATACGCCCGGTGCCGGCGGCCTGTATTCGAGCGCGCACGATCTCGCGCGCTTCATGTCGCTGCATCTCAAGCGCCCGCTGGCAGGCGCGGCCCGCGTGCTTGACGACCGCCATGTCGACGAGATGCAGCGCGCGACACCGGCCAGCAGCGATGGCGGGCCCGGCGTGCCGAAGACCTCGCGGATCGGCTGGGGTGGCGCCGACGAACGCGTGCGTCGCTACGACACCGTGACCAAGGCCGGCGGCATGCCCGGCGCGGCGACCTGGATGGTGCTGGTCCCCGGCCAGGACATCGGCGTCGTGGTGCTGACCAACGTCTCGTGGACCGATTACCAGGGCCCCAGCTACACCATCGCCGACGCCATCCTCAAGGTCCTGCTTCCGGACTGGGAAGACCTGCGCTCCGAGCCCTGGGGCTCGGAATGGGATCAGGTCGGCAGCACGCCCGATGCTCGCTGGCAGGGCACCTGGACCGGCCGTCTGCAGACCTGGCAGGGCGATACCCCGGTCACCCTGGTCGTCCCCGCACAGGGCGCGTTGCGCCTGCGGCTCGGCGACGGCAACGACACTGCCATCGAAGACCTGAAGGTGCAGGACACCTGGCTGCGCGGCGAAGCCGCCGGCACCCTGCCCACCGACGATGCCCGCGTCTCCGGCATCGACCGCCTGCAGTTGTCGCTGAAGCACCGCGGCGACCGCATCAATGGTGTCGCGATGGGTTTCGGTACCGGCATCGAAGGCGACGCAATGGGTCACTGGATCGAGCTGCGTCGCGCCGACCCGTAGCCGTGGCCGTGAGCCGTGAACCGGTTGTCGCGGTGATGGAGGGTCCGCGCCATGTGCAGGAGCGTGCGTCCTCTGGGGTTGGATGCAGCAGTGCATCGCGCCCATGGGCGCTCCCGCAAGAGAAAAAAGAGAAGAAGAGCACCGCTTTGCTCTTCGCAACGACGACGCATCGCATGTAGACCCGGAGGGCGCCGCACATGGATGTGCGGCGTTTCTCGA
Source organism: Luteimonas sp. RIT-PG2_3 (assembly GCF_054902115.1). Taxonomy (NCBI): domain Bacteria; kingdom Pseudomonadati; phylum Pseudomonadota; class Gammaproteobacteria; order Lysobacterales; family Lysobacteraceae; genus Luteimonas; species Luteimonas sp. RIT-PG2_3. The sequence continues at coordinate 2,662 of NZ_JBUBPF010000005.1, forward strand.
CTGAGCCATGGATGGCGAGTCGAGAAATCCCGGAACGAACGAAGCGCTGTGACGCTTTGATCGAGGAAGCGTTTTTCTTTGGTTCTGTTTCTTTTGGGGCTTACCAAAAGAAATGAACCCGGCCGCGCCAGCGGACGGAAGCTTTTGCTTTCGCTAGAACGCGGTAATGCCCGATCGCGCCCATGGGCGCTCCCACAGAATGTCGCGCTCCCACAGAATAATGTCGAGATCCCACAAATGGGTTCCCGAAGAAGCCCCCTGAAATGAAAACGGCGGGCCCATCGGGCCCGCCGTTTTGCTGTTGCCAGGCCAGGCGAACGCGCATGTGGATTGCACGTCGCGCTGGCATGCGTGGGCTTACTCGCCTGCGGTTGCGCCGGCTGCGGTCACCCGACGCAGTTCCATCCAGTGGTTCAGGCCGAACACGAAGTACGGATCCTGCACGCCCGCCGGGCCGACCGGGCCCGACCCGGCCATGGCTTCGCCCTTGAGCGTATCGCCGTCCAGCTTCAGGTCCAGCCGCACCGCATGCCGACGGCGGCTGACGTCCTGGGTCTGCAGATGGCTCAGGGCGCGTCCACTGAGCCGGCCGTCCTCGAACTTGACGCTGTTGACCAGGCTCCACAGCTGGTCGTTGATGCGCAGGTGCACCTGGCCCGACGGCAGCACGCGCAGCACGGCGGGAATGTCGCCTTCGTAGGTATGCACCACGCCGCGCCAGTCGCCGGTCAAGCCCGGCGGCAACGCCACCGCGGCATCCAGTTCGGGCGCGGGCTTCGGCGGTGTCGCGGTCGCGGCCTTGGCTACTTCAGGACGGCCCCAGTCGGGCAGCAGGGTCTTCAGGATCGCTTCGCTGACCTTGCCGACCGGTGCGCCCGACAGGTTGCCGAGCACGACCACGGTGATGCCTTCCGACGGCACCATCATCAACGTCGTGCTGACGCCCGACATCGAACCGCCATGGCCGATCCAGCGATACTTGCCGAGGTCCATGACCTGCATGCCGATGCCGTAGTAGTCGCCCTCACCTTCCTTGGCAACGTTCTGGATCATCGCGTCCAGGCTGCGGCGGTTGAGGATCGCCTTCTGACCGGGCACGCGCTGGCCCTGCACGAACATGCCGTAGCGCACCAGGTCGTGCGCGCTGCTGTACATCGCGGCGGCGCCGGGTTCGGCGAAGCCGTAATCCGGAATGCGCTCGCGCTTGGGCCCGTAACGCACGGCGGCATAGCGCTCGAGGCCCGGTGCGACGCCGATCGAGGAATGCGTCATGTCCAGCGGCAGGTAGACGTTCTGGCGCATGTAGTCCGCGAACGGCATGCCCGAGACACGCTCGACGACATAGTCCAGCAGGCCGTAACCGAAGTTGTTGTAGCTGTAGCGCGAACCCGGTTCGCGCACGATGTTGCCGTAGCGCGCGATCGACTGGTCCATGCTGGGCACCAGCTTGCGCTCGTCGCCATAGAAGAACTGTTCGGCCGTGCCCAGGCCCGAGGTGTGGTTGGCGACGCGACGCACCGTGACCTGGTTGATGTCGCCGACGCGGGCCACGAGCTTGGCCTCACCGAAGTAATCGTTGATCGGCCGGTCCAGGTCGACCTTGCCAGCCTGCACCAGCGTCATCAGGCCGGTCGCGGTGAAGGTCTTGGTGACCGAGGCCAGCGAGTACATGGTGTTCTCGTCGGCCGCGATGTCGTTCTCACGGTCGGCCTTGCCGAAGCCTTCTTCCCACAGGATCCGGCCGTCCTTGGCGACCGCCAGCGACATCGCCGGCACGTCGCCATCGGCCATTTCCTTGGCGATCAGCGCACGCACGTCGTCGAAACGGCGATCCGTCGCAGGGGCGTCGGCGGCCGCGGCCTGCGCGGACACCAGCAGCGCCACCGTAGCGACCAGGGCACGCGCGACGGGCCAGCGCGGACGCGCGGCCTGGACGCGCGGCGCGCCCTCGGACGGGACCGGACAGGAGGACAGGAAGGAACGCGCGCTTATGGACTGGCGCTGACAATCGGTGGTCATCGGCTTGCTCACAATTCCGGCGGTCATGCCGCCGCAGAGGGATCACACATCCACGGCCGCCGCCCCACGCGATCACGGGTGGAATGGCGCGTGGTTCGAAGGCCGCCGGGGAGCGGCGGGCCGCCCGATTCGAGCATGCCGGGCGCGGAGGCCGATATCCGTAAAACCACTTGAGTCGACGTGCCCGCTGCGTACGTCGTGCGTATGTCGACGGCGTGCCGGTTCAATGCCCGTGCGGCAGCGGCGCATCCTCGATGACCGGCGGCAGCTCTTCCAGCTCGGCCGGGCGCAACGTCGCCACGCCATGGCCACGCTCGGCCAGGTACTGCAGCCATTTGCCGAGGAAGGTATTCATCCGCATCCGGTGGTCGAGCACCGCGGCCGGCGGCGGGAACATGCCGATCACGTCCTGCCAGCGCCTGCCGACATAGCAGTGCGTGGCTTCGAGCTGGCAGGCATCGCGATACAGGCGCAGGTAGGCCGACGGATCGGGCTGGCCGGTCAAGGGATCGGTCATCGCGTAGGTCAGCCGCAACTCGGTGGTGTACGCGTGCTGGGCGGTGATGTCGACGCGGACATCGAGGCCGTCGTCGATGACCGACAGATAACTTCCCGGTGCAAGATCGCCGGGCTCGAACAGCCGGGTCATGCGCTGGAAGTTCTCGGCGTACAAGCCCATCAGCCAGCTGAAACGGCTGAGCCTGGGCACATGGGCATGGCGGGAGAGGACCTGTGACATGACACCGATCCTACACGCTGCACATGTCGACGGGCAGCATTGACGGATGCGGCGGCCGCGCCTAAGTTGTGGGTTCACGCGCGCGGCTTTCCGCACGCGCATCGCCGTCGCCGGGACGCCGCCACAGCCCTGCGCGCCATCTCCGCGCCGTCCTTTCGTCGCCCTGCCATCGCGGCCCTGCGCAGACGCCATCGACCGCCGCGCCCTGCCCTCAGAACCTGTTCACGATCTGTCGCGAGCGCAGCCAAGTGGCGCGTGGCGGAGCGCAGAAAGCGCAGTGTACGTGGAGGTACATGAGCAACCGAGCACCGCACGCGTGCCAGATGGCAAGCGCAGCAAGATCGTGGACAGGTTCTCAGAACATGTCGCGATGGATGCCCAGCGTCGACATGACCTTGCTTGAGATCTCCTCGATCGAGGTATGCGTGGTGCTCAGCACCGGGATGCGCTCGGCACGGAACAGCGCCTCGGCTGCGCTGACCTCGCGCTTGCAGGTCTCCAGCTTGGAGTAGCTGGAGTTCGGCCGCCGTTCCTGGCGGATCTGCTGCAGGCGGTTGGGGTCGATGGTCAGGCCGAACAGCTTGCGCCGGTGCGCGCGCAGCCGCGGCGGCAACTGGTCGTGCTCCAGGTCTTCCGGCGTCAGCGGGTAGTTGGCGGCGCTGACGCCGTGGTGCAGGGCCAGGTAGATGCAGGTCGGGGTCTTGCCGGCCCGCGACACCGCGACCAGGATCAGGTCGGCATCGTCGTAGTTAATCGACATGCCGTCGTCATGGGTCAGCGCGAAGTTCATCGCGTTGATGCGGCGATGGTAACTTTCGAAATCAACGATGCCGTGGGCCTTGCCGACATGGCGCTGGCGCTTCTGCCCCAGTTCCTGCTCCAGCGGCTCGATGAACGGCGCGAACACGTCCAGCATCAGCGCCCCGCTCTCGGCCAGCACGCCGCTGAGCTCGGTATCCACGCAGGAATTGACCACGATCGGGCGCAGGCCCGAAGCTTCCCCGGCGGCCCGGATGCGCTCCACGACCTCCTGGGCCCGCTCCGCGCTGTCCACGAACGGGATCCGGTCGGTCTTGAAACGGGTGTCGGTGAACTGGGTCAGCAGGCTGTGACCGATGGTTTCGGCGGTGATACCGGTGCCATCGGAGACGTAGAACACCGGGCGGATGTCAGACATGGGCGACTCCGGGACAGGGACGAGACATAAATTGGGCGGCTTGGCCGTGGTGGAGGCTAAAATAGCGTTTCAGCTTGGACACTGTCCGATCTTTCTCTTCCCGACCCCACGGAGCGCCTGTTTTGAGCAAGCCCGCCTCGAGCGCCAACATCCTCTGGCTGCATGACCTGAGACTGACCGACCTGGCCCAAGTGGGCGGCAAGAACTCCTCGCTTGGGGAGATGATCGGCCATCTGTCCCGGCTGGGCGTCTCCGTCCCCGGCGGCTACGCCACCACGGCCGACGCCTTCAAGGACTTCATCGCGCACAACAACCTGCACCAGCGGATCTTCGACCGCCTGGCGACCCTGGATGTCGAGGACGTGTCGGCCCTGACCACGGCCGGCGGCGAGATCCGCGGCTGGGTCATCGAGGCCCCGCTGCAGCCGCAGCTCGACAGCGATATCCGCAGCGCCTACCGCCAGCTGGCCAGCGAGAACGGCGGCGGAGACATCGCCGTGGCCGTGCGTTCGTCGGCCACCGCCGAAGACCTGCCCGATGCCTCGTTCGCCGGCCAGCAGGAAACCTTCCTCAACGTCACCGGCGAGGACGATGTCGTCCGCAAGGTCAAGGAAGTCTTCGCCAGCCTCTACAACGACCGCGCCATCGCCTACCGCGTCCACCACGGCTTCAAGCACGAGGACGTGTTCCTGTCGGCCGGCGTGCAGCTGATGGTGCGCTCCGACGTCGGCGCCTCCGGCGTGCTGTTCACCCTCGACACCGAATCGGGCTTCCGCGACGTGGTCTTCGTCACCGCCAGCGTCGGCCTGGGCGAGATGGTCGTCCAGGGCGCGGTCAACCCCGACGAGTTCTACGTCTACAAGCCCACGCTGCGCCAGGGCAAGCCGGCGATCCTGCGCCGCTCGCTGGGCAGCAAGCTGCTGCGCATGGTCTATTCCGACAAGCCCGGCGAGCGCGTCCGCACCGAGGACACCCCGGCCGAGCTGCGCGGCAGCTTCGCGATCTCCGATGCCGACGTGCAGGAGCTGTCGAGGCAGGCGCTGACCATCGAGGAACACTACGGTCGTCCGATGGACATCGAATGGGCCAAGGACGGCGTCACCGGCAAGCTGTTCGTCGTGCAGGCCCGCCCGGAAACCGTCAAGTCGCGCGCCAAGGCGACCCAGATCGAGCGCTATGCGCTGGAGCAGCGCGGCGACGTGGTCGCCGAGGGCCGCGCGATCGGCCAGAAGATCGGTGCCGGCGTCGCCCGCGTGGTGCGCTCGCTCGAGGACATGGCGCGCGTGCAGCCCGGCGACGTGCTGGTCGCGGACATGACCGACCCCGACTGGGAGCCGGTGATGAAGCGCGCCGCGGCCATCGTCACCAACCGTGGCGGCCGCACCTGCCACGCCGCGATCATCGCCCGCGAGCTGGGCGTGCCTGCGGTCGTGGGCACCGGCAACGCGCTGGAGCTGATCCAGGACGGCCAGGAAGTGACCGTCAGCTGCGCCGAGGGCGACACCGGCTTCATCTATGCCGGCCTGCTGCCGTTCGAGCGCATCACCACCGATCTGTCGTCGATGCCCGAGGCACCGCTGAAGATCATGATGAACGTCGCCAACCCGGAGCGCGCGTTCGACTTCGGCCAGCTGCCCAACGCCGGTATCGGCCTGGCACGCCTGGAGATGATCATCGCCGCGCACATCGGCGTGCATCCCAATGCCCTGCTCGAGTACGACAAGCAGGATGCCGAGACCAAGAAGAAGATCGACGCCAAGACCGCCGGTTACGGCGATCCGGTCGACTTCTACGTCGACCGCCTGGTCGAGGGCATCGCGACGCTGACCGCGTCCGTCGCGCCGAACCCGGTCATCGTGCGCCTGTCGGACTTCAAGTCCAACGAGTACGCCAACCTGATCGGCGGCAGCCGCTACGAGCCGCACGAAGAGAATCCGATGATCGGCTTCCGTGGCGCCAGCCGCTATGTCGATCCCTCATTCTCCGAGGCGTTCGCGCTGGAATGCCGCGCTGTGCTGAAGGTCCGCAACGAGATGGGCCTGACCAACCTGTGGGTCATGATCCCGTTCGTGCGCACGCTGGACGAAGGCCGCAAGGTCGTCGAAGTGCTCGAGCGCAATGGCCTCAAGCAGGGCCAGGACGGCCTGAAGATCATCATGATGTGCGAGGTGCCATCCAATGCACTGCTCGCCGACGAGTTCCTGGAGATCTTCGACGGCTTCTCGATCGGCTCCAACGACCTGACCCAGCTGACGCTGGGCCTGGACCGCGACTCCAGCATCGTCGCCCACCTGTTCGACGAGCGCGACCCGGCGGTCAAGAAGCTGCTGTCGATGGCCATCAAGTCGGCGCGCGCCAAGGGCAAGTACGTCGGCATCTGCGGCCAGGGCCCCAGCGATCACCCGGACCTGGCGCAATGGCTGATGGAGGAAGGCATCGAGTCGGTCTCGCTGAACCCGGACACCGTTGTCGACACCTGGCTGAAGCTGGCCAAGTCGAAGGCCAAGTCGGGCTGATCACGGCGGCCTGCCGACGGCACCGACGGGCCTGGCCTGCCGGTTCCGACGGGTCAGTCCTGGCAAGCGGCTCAAACTGACCCTTCCGTGACACCCGGGCGCCGCTGGAGACAGCGGCGCCTTTCTTCTGGTGGGCGCAATCGATGCCAGGAGATCGGGACGCAGGCACCCCCGCGCCGTTGCCACGGACGCTAGCTCGACGCCAACGCGGCCATGTGCGCGCGATAGTGGCGCAGTTCCTCGATCGAATCCTGCACGTCGCTGAGCGCGGTATGCGCCGACGTCTTGCGCACGCCGGCCAGCACCTGCGGTGCCCAGCGCCGCGCGAGTTCCTTCAACGTGCTGACGTCGAGGTTGCGATAGTGGAAGAAGCGTTCGAGCGTCGGCATCTGCCGGTGCAGGAAGCGCCGGTCCTGGCAGATCGAGTTGCCGCACATCGGCGACTGGCGCGGGCCGATCCACTGCTGCAGGAACGCCAACGTGCGGTTCTCGGCCTCGACCAGCGACACCCCCTCCTCCAGCGAACGCCGCCACAGCCCGGACTTGCCGTGCTGGTTGCGGTTCCATTCGTCCATCGCCTCGAGCCGGGTCAGCGGGTGCTCGATCGCGAACTGCGGCCCTTCGGCCAGCACTCTCAATTCCGAATCGGTGACGATGGTGGCGATCTCGAGGATCGCGTCGCGATCGGTATCCAGGCCGGTCATTTCCAGATCGATCCAGATCAGGCGGCCACTGGGGTCTGCAGGGTCAAACGGTGTCATAGGCTCGCGATCAGGGACGGGACAGCGCATCATAGCCCAGCGCCTCCACCAGCCCGCTCCGAACATGCCTCCCAACGCCGCTGCCGCCCACTACGCCATCCTCACCGCGATGCTGGCGCCCGCCTTCTTCCTGACCGCGACCGCGGCGCTGCTGACCTCGGCGAACGCGCGACTGGCACGCATCATCGACCGCGCACGCAGCCTGCTGCGGGACCTGGCCAGCGTCGAGGACGCCGAAGAGCGCGAACTGCTGGAAGCGCGCGTCACCGTGCAGCGCAAGCGCAGCCTGATCATCCTGCGCGCCAGCCAGTTGCTGTACGTGGCGATCAGCTGCTTCGTCGGCACCAGCCTGACCGTGGCCGGCGACTCGTTCTTCAACCACCGCTTCGGCACCGCCCCGACCGTGCTGGCCGTGCTCGGCGTGCTGGCCATGTTCGCCGCCAGCCTGTTGCTTGCGCGCGAGGCCTCGCTGGCCGTGCGCGCCGTCAACGACGAAATGGACGACGCCCACCGCCATGCCAAACGCGCCCGCCCCTAACACAGCCCGTCGCGCAATGGACTAGCGCCCATGGACGCGATGATGGATCCCGTGCTCGTGCCCATGGGCGCTCCTACAGGGGCGGCTTCCCGCGCTTGCGCCGGAAGTAATTGCTGAGGCGGACCGAGGCCTCGTCGGCCAGCACCCCGCCGCGCACGTCGATGCGATGGTTGTGGCGCGGATCGGCCAGCAGGTCGAACACGCTGCCGGCCGCGCCAGTCTTGGGATCGAACGCGCCGAACACGACCCGCGCCAGCCGCGCATGCACCATCGCCATCGCGCACATCGCGCAGGGCTCCAGCGTCACCACCAGTGTGCAGCCGACCAGCCGGTGGTTGCCCAGCGCCTGCCCGGCCTCGCGCATCGCGACGATCTCGGCATGCGCGCTGGGATCGTGCTGGCCAATGTTGCGGTTCCAGCCCTCGCCGACCAGGCGGCCGTCGGGGTCGAGCACCAGCGCGCCGACCGGGATCTCGTCGAAGGCCTGCTCGGCGCTCCCCGCCAGCGCCAGCGCCTGCCGCATCCAGGCCTCGTCGCCTGTGGACGCGCCGGCACCGCCCAGCCCGTCGCCGGGTGCGGCGGCCTGCAGGCCGGTCGGCGCCTGTGATGGCGCCTTCTCGTCGGACATCATGACAATAAAATCATCATGTTATGGGGTCTATTGAAAGAAGATTCTCTTGCAGGACGACGGCCCACGGCCTACTCGAAGCTGCCCACCGAGTCATGCGCCAGGTTGTCGAAGCGGGTGTACTCGCCGAAGAACTTCAGCTTCAGCGAGCCGGTCGGGCCGCTACGCTGCTTGCCGATGATGATTTCGGCCAGGCCTTTGTCGGGCGACGTCTCCTTGTTGTAGTAGTCGTCGCGGTAAATGAAGATGATGACGTCGGCGTCCTGCTCGATGGCGCCCGACTCGCGAAGGTCGGCCATGACCGGGCGCTTGTCGGCGCGGGTTTCCAGCGAGCGGTTGAGCTGCGACAGCGCGATCACCGGCACGTTGAGCTCCTTGGCCAGGCCCTTCAGCGAACGCGAGATCTCGGAGATCTCGGTCGCGCGGTTCTCGCTGTTGCCCGGCACCGCCATCAGCTGCAGGTAGTCGATGACGATCAGGCCCAGGTCGTGCTCGCGCTTCAGGCGGCGGCATTTGGCGCGCAGCACGTCCGGCGACAGGCCCGGCGTGTCGTCGATGAAGATCTTGGTTTCCTTCAGCATGCGGATCGCGCTGGTGACGCGGCTCCAGTCCTCGTCCTCGAGCGCGCCGGTGCGCAGGCGGGTCGCGTTGACGCGGCCATTGGACGAGATCAGGCGTAGCGCGAGCTGGCTGGCCGACATCTCCATCGAAAACACGCCGATCGCCTTCTTGGTCTTGATCGCGGCGTATTCGGCGATGTTGAGCGCAAACGTGGTCTTGCCCATCGCCGGACGCGCCGCCAGGATCAGCAGGTCGGTCGGCTGCAGGCCGGCGGTCATCTCGTCGAACTCGACATAGCCGGTCGGCAGGCCGGTGACACCACCGCCGTTCTGGTGCCGCGTCTGCAGCACGTCGAAGGCTTCGCTCATCGCCTTGTTGATCGGGGTGAAGTCGGTGCGGCCGCGCGCGCCGGCCTCGGCGATCGCGAACACGTCCTGCTCGGCCTTGGCCAGGATCTCCGAGCTGTCGCGGCCCTCGGGCTGGAAGCCGTCGTTGACGATGCCGGTGCCGACCTCGATCAGCTGGCGCAGCACGGCCTTGTCGCGGACGATCTCGGCGTAGGCCTTGATGTTGGCGGCAGACGGCGTGGTGCTGACCAGTTCGATCAGGTAGGCGCCGCCGGCGACCTGCTCGATCAGTCCCTGCGATTCGAACCACTCGCCCAGCGTCACCGCGTCGTAGGGCCGGTCGCGCTCGGCCAGCTCGCGGATCGCGCGATAGATCAGCTGGTGGTCGCGACGGTAGAAGTCGGGCTCGACCAGCATGTCGGCGATACGGTCGTAGGCGTCGGGCGCGATCATCAGGCCGCCCAGCACCGCCTGCTCGGCCTCGATCGACTGCGGCGGCAACCGGAGCTGCTCGATGCGGTAATCGCTGCGCTCGGAGCCGCGCTGGTCACGGTCGTTGTCGCGTCGATCGGAACGGGAATCCGGGCGGAAGCCTGGGCGTGATGACATCAGCGGGGGAACTCCCGTTCGCGGACCTTCGACATGGTCCTGTTGTTGTGGCGGAACGACCATCCTAGTCCAGCGGACCGGTCGGCCGTTGCAGATAACCCTGTGGATAACCGGTGGGCATCTCATGGCCTGCGATCCGCGCCCATCCGGTGCCTCCGCCGGAAAAGCCCGTCCGCAAACGAGAACAGGCGCCTTGCGGCGCCTGTCCCGGTGGAACCATGGAGCCTGTGGCTTACGCCGCTTCCGGCGCCACGATGACCTTGACGGTGGTCTCGGCGTCCGCGTGCAGGTGCACGACGACGTCGAACTCGCCAGTGTTGCGCAGCGGGCCTTCGCCCAGCACCACTTCGGCCTTGGAGACCGGGGTCCCCAGCTTGGTCAGCGCCTCGGCGATATCGCGCGGGCCGACCGAGCCGTACAGCTTGCCTTCGGTCGACGCGTTGGCGTAGATCGTCACGCTGGCGCCTTCGAGCTTGCCGATGCGGGCCACGGCTTCGTCGCCGATCGCCTTGGCCTTGGCTTCGTAATCGGCGCGACGCGCTTCGAACTCGGCCAGGTTGGTCGCGGTGGCCGGCACGGCCTTGCCCTGCGGCACCAGGTAGTTGCGGCCGTAGCCGGGCTTGACGTTGACCTTGTCGCCCAGGTTGCCCAGGTTGACGACCTTCTGGAGAAGGATCAGTTGCATGGTATTGCTCCGTATTCGTTAGTGGCCGGCCGCCGGACGTGCCGACGGCGAGCCACAACCAGTGCTGTCCGAATGGGACGGACGGTCAGAGCGGAAGGCTCAGACGTTGTGGTTGTCGGTGTAGGGGATCAGGGCCAGGAAACGCGCGCGCTTCACGGCAGTGGCCAACTGGCGCTGGTAGCGCGACTTGGTACCGGTGATGCGGCTCGGCACGATCTTGCCGTTCTCGGTCAGGTTCTGGCGCAGGGTGTTGAGATCCTTGTAATCGATCTCTTTGACGCCCTCGGCGGTGAACTTGCAGAACTTGCGGCGGCGGAAGAACTTGGACATGGGTGTGCTCCTCAGGCGGCTTCGGCGTTGTCGTCGGTCACAGCGGTGTCTTCGCTGCTGCCTTCGGTGCTGTCTTCGTCACGCGAACGGCGTTCGCTGCGCTCGGGCTTGTCGCCCTTCTCGTCCTTGTTCTTCATGATCAGGGACTGCTCGGTGTCGGCCTCGTCGCGACGCACCACCAGGTGGCGCAGCACCGCATCGTTGAAGCGGAAGCTCTCGACCAGTTCGTCGAGCACGCCCTGGGCGGCTTCGACGTTGAACAGGACGTAGTGGGCCTTGACCAGGTTGTTGATCGGGTAAGCCAACTGGCGGCGACCCCAGTCTTCGAGACGGTGGATCTTGCCCTGGCCCGCTTCGATCAGCGACTTGTAGCGCTCGACCATCGCCGGCACCTGTTCGCTCTGGTCCGGATGGACCAGGAACACGATTTCATAATGACGCATGTGGTTTCCTTTCGGATATTCGGCACCCTCGCGGGCTCGCCGGAATAGCCCCCTGGGACCCGGGATGGGCCAGTGGAGCAAGGTCTTCGACGGGCCTGCGCCCAACGAAGCCGATCATTGTCCCAGACAAGCCCACTGCAGGCAACCTGCCGTGGCTGGCGCGCCGACCGTCTGCCTCCCCTGGCCACCGCGTTGCTGCGTCGGGACCGCGCTGCCGCTCCGAACCGCGTGCCGGATCTGGTGCGGATCCGCCCTGGGTCACGTGCCGGACCGGCCCAGCATCTCCCCGTCGCGGGCCTGGGACAGGCCGCTGCGACATTCGGTCACACCCGGTCCGGGCGGTGCGCATGTTTCGATGCTGCGTTGCATCAAGACCGCATCACCGCCAAGGATTGGCACCCACCTCATTGCGAACGATAATTAATCTCATTGCGGGCGCGCCCGCTGGGATTCACACCGGAGCGCACCCGTCCGGTCGCCGCGAACAGGACACCGAGATCCAACGTGCCAGCCCGCCGTCCACTTCCGCTGTCGCGCCCCACCCGCCCGCAGGCCCGCGTTGGGTCAGCGCGTGGTGTCCAGCGCCCGGCTGAAGAACAGCGCCACCAGGGTGACGACCGCACCCGACAGCAGGTAGTAGCCGACGTAGGCGATGCCGAAATGGCTGCACAGCCACAGCGCGACCATCGGCGCGAAGCCGGCACCGATCAGCCAGGCGATGTCCGAGGTCACCGCCGCGCCGGTATAGCGGTACGCCGGCTGGAAGCGCGAGGCGATCGCATTGCTGGCCTGCCCCAGCGACAGCCCCAGCAGCGCGAAGCCGGCGATGACATAGACGGTCCGGCCGGTGCCCTCGCTGGCCAGCAGTTGTGGCGCGAAAAAGCTGAAGACCGCGATCAGGCCGGCGGCGATCGCCAGTTGGCCCCGCCGGCCGACCCGGTCGGCCAGCAGGCCCGACAGCATCATCGTCAGCCCGCCGACCACGGCGCCCACGAAGAGTTTGCCAAGCAGGCCGGTGGCCTCGCCGGTGCTGAACAGCTGCACCCAGCTCAGCGGGAAGATCGTCACCAGGTGGAACATCGCGTAGCTGGCCAGCGGGATCAACGCGCCCAGCAGCACTTCGCGCGGATGCCGCGCAACCGTCTCCAGCACCGGCCGCGGCTGCAGCTCCTGCGCCATGAACTGGCGCGCGAACTCGGGCGTGATCACCAGCCGCAGCCGTGCGAACAACGCGACCACGTTCAGCGCCAGCGCCACGAAGAACGGGAAGCGCCAGCCCCAGGCCAGGAAGTCCTCCGGGCTCAGCCAGTGGCTGAACACCAGGAACAGGCCGCTGGCCAGCATGAAGCCCAGCGAGGCGCCCAGCTGCGGCACCATCGCGTACCAGCCACGGCGTTGCGGTGGTGCGCTCAGCGACAGCAACGACGGCAACCCGTCCCAGGCCCCGCCCAGTCCCAGCCCCTGGCCGAAACGGAAGACCGCCAGCAACACCGGCGCCAGCATGCCGATCTGGTCATACCCGGGCAGGAAGGCGATCGCCATCGTCGAGCCGCACAGCAGGAACAGCGCGCCGATCAGCTTGGCGACGCGGCCGAAGCTGCGATCGACCGCCATGAACACCAGCGAGCCGACCGGCCTTGCGATGAAGGCCAGCGAGAACACCGCGAACGACTTCAGGGTCGCCTGCACCGGATCGCTGTCGGGAAAGAACAGCGACGGGAACACCAGCACCGACGCGATGCCGTAGACGAAGAAGTCGAAGAACTCCGACGTGCGCCCCATGACCACGGGCAACGCGATGGTGGCCGGCGAGACCTCGCGGCCGTCGTTCTCCGGCGCGTCCTCGAGTCCCGTGCCGGACGCCTGCATGGTTCCACTGTTCATCCGCGCCCTCATTCCGATCGATGGATCGTGCCCGGCATTGTTAACCCGAAAACGCCCTGCCGGACAAGCCGTCCGCCGGCGTCGCCGCGGCCATGCCCCGGCCTGCGATCACACGCGCCCCAGCCTACGCGCCGTTGCGCGAGCGCGGCGTCAACCCGTTTCCCACCGTTGCAGCCTCTCCCATGACCTCCCCGCTCCGCCCGATCCTCCGCCTGATCGTCCCGCTCGTCCTGGCCAGCCTGCTGGCCGGTTGCGACTGGGTGGTGATGAACCCTTCGGGTGACATCGCCAACCAGCAACGCGACCTGATCCTGGTGTCCACCGCACTGATGCTGCTGATCATCCTGCCGGTGATCGCGTTGACCCTGTGGTTCGCGTGGAAGTACCGCGCCTCCAACAGGGAGGCCACCTACGAGCCGGAATGGCACCACTCGACGCGGCTGGAGATCCTGATCTGGTCGGCACCGCTGGCGATCATCCTGGTGCTGGGCACGATCACCTGGATCGCGACCCACAAGCTCGACCCGTATCGCCCGCTCGACCGCATCGATGCCTCGCGCCCGTTGCCGGCCAACGGCAAGCCGCTGGTCGTCGAGGTCGTCGCGCTGGACTGGAAGTGGCTGTTCCTCTATCCCGAGCAGGGCATCGCCACGGTCAATGAACTGGCCGCGCCGGTCGACGTGCCGATCGAGTTCCGCATCACTTCGTCGTCGATGATGAATTCGTTCTTCATCCCGGCGCTCGCCGGGCAGATCTACGCGATGGCCGGCATGCAGACCAAGCTGCACGCGGTCATCAACAAGCCCGGCGTCTACAAGGGCTTCTCGGCCAACTACAGCGGCGACGGCTTCTCGCACATGCGCTTCGACTTTCACGGCCTGCCGCCCGCAGAGTTCGACGCCTGGGTGGAACGCGTGCGCAGCGGCGATGCGCTGGGCCGCGACGAGTACCTGACGCTGGAAAAGCCGTCCGAGCGCGAGCCGGTCCGCTATTTCGGCAAGGTCGACCCCGAGCTCTACAACGCGATCCTCAACCTGTGCGTCGCGCCCGGCAAGATGTGCATGCACGAGATGATGCACATCGACATGGCCGGCGGCGCCGGCATCGACAGCCGCGACAACAAGGCACGCCTGCAGCATGACAACCGCCATGCGGCGCTGCCGGTCGAAGCGCCCGGCGCCACCTTCCCGGCGACCGGCCGCGAGGCCTGGGGCGAAGGTCCGCAGGGCCACCAGCCGCGTCCGCTCGAAGACGGCGAGACGCCGCCCGCGCCGGACCCGGCCGGCGGCCATCCGGGCCAGGCTCCGCACGAGCACGACGATGCCGCGCCGCGCCGCTGACGCCGCGCGCAGCGGGCCCGTCCCGCGCGCAGGCCATCGCATGTCCCTCTTTTCGTCTTACGCAGGTATCCCATGTCCGTGACCCAGGACCACACCTCAGCGCTGTTCGGGCGACTGACGCTCGACGCTCTTCCTCTGCACGAACCCATCCTGGTGATGACGTTCGCCGGCGTGGCCCTCGGCGGCCTCGCCCTGCTGGCCATCCTGACCCGGTACCGGCTGTGGGGCTATCTGTGGAAGGAGTGGTTCACCAGCATCGACCACAAGAAGATCGGCATCATGTACTGCGTGCTGGCGCTGGTGATGCTGCTGCGCGGCTTCGCCGACGCCATCATGATGCGCCTGCACCAGGCGATGGCCTCCGGCGGCGGCGAGGGCTACCTCAACGCCCACCACTACGACCAGATCTTCACCGCCCACGGCGTGATCATGATCTTCTTCGTGGCGATGCCGCTGGTCACCGGCCTGATGAACTACATCGTGCCGCTGCAGATCGGCGCGCGCGACGTGTCGTTCCCGTTCCTCAACAACTTCAGCTTCTGGATGACCACCGCGGGCGCGGTGCTGATCATGCTGTCGCTGTTCGTCGGCGAGTTCGCGCGCACCGGCTGGCTGGCCTACCCGCCGTTGTCGGGCATCGACTACAGTCCAGGCGTCGGCATGGACTATTACCTGTGGGGACTGCAGGTCGCCGGCGTCGGCACCACATTGTCGGGCATCAACCTGATCGTCACCATCATCAAGATGCGCGCGCCGGGCATGTCGCTGATGAAAATGCCGGTGTTCACCTGGACCGCGCTGTGCACCAACATCCTGATCGTGGCCACCTTCCCGGTGCTGACCGCGACCCTGGTGCTGCTGACGATGGACCGCTACGTCGGGACCAACTTCTTCACCAACGACCTTGGTGGAAACCCGATGATGTACGTCAACCTGATCTGGATCTGGGGACACCCGGAGGTCTACATCCTGGTGCTGCCGGCGTTCGGCATCTATTCGGAGATCGTCGCGACCTATTCGGGCAAGCGCCTGTTCGGCTACAGCTCGATGGTCTACGCGACCGCGGTCATCACCATCCTGTCGTACCTGGTCTGGCTGCACCACTTCTTCACGATGGGATCGGGCGCCAGCGTCAACGCCTTCTTCGGCATCACCACGATGATCATCTCGATCCCGACCGGGGCCAAGATCTTCAACTGGCTGTTCACGATGTACAAGGGACGCATCCGCTTCGACGTGCCGATGCTGTGGACGATCGGCTTCATGGTGACCTTCGTCATCGGCGGCATGACCGGCGTGCTGCTGGCGGTCCCGCCGGCCGACTTCGTGCTGCACAACAGCCTGTTCCTGATCGCGCACTTCCACAACACCATCATCGGTGGCGTCGTGTTCGGCCTGTTCGCCGGCATGGTGTACTGGTTCCCCAAGGCATTCGGCTTCAAGCTCAACGAGTTCTGGGGCAAGGTCTCGTTCTGGTGCTGGCTGGTCGGCTTCTGGGTCGCGTTCACGCCGCTGTACATCATGGGCCTGATGGGCGTGACCCGACGCGTGAGCCAGTTCGAAGACACCTCGCTGCATGTGTTCTTCATCATCTCGGCCATCGGCGCGGCGATCGTCGCCTGCGGCATCGCCGCGTTCATCTGGTCGATCGTGGTCAGCATCCGCGACCGCAAGGCGCTGCGCGACACCACCGGCGACCCCTGGGACGGACGCACGCTGGAATGGGCGACCTCGTCGCCGCCCCCGGCATACAACTTCGCGTTCACCCCGGTCGTGCACGAGCTCGACGCCTGGACCGACATGAAGAAGCACGGCTACCAGCGCCCCACGACCGGCTTCACGCCGATCCACATGCCCCGCAACACCGGTGCCGGCGTGGTGCTGTCGGCGATCAGCGCCCTGCTGGCGTTCGCACTGATCTGGCACATCTGGTGGCTGGCGGGCGTGGCGTTCGTGGGCCTGATCGTCGCCACGATCTGGCACACCTTCAACTACGACCGCGACTACCACATCCCCGCACAGGACGTGACCGACACCGAGGACGAACGGACGCGCCTGCTGGCGCAGAAGGCGCTCTGACATGAGCCAGACCACCGTGCCTCCCCGCCATTCAACCGGACGCCACATGACCCAGACCCACCCGCACATCGGCGCGAACGGCGAGCGCATCTACCACCTCGTCGAACCCCCACACGAAGACGGCCACGAACACCATCCGGAAACCGGCACCAACCTCGGGTTCTGGATGTACCTGATGAGCGACTGCCTGATCTTCGCGGTGCTGTTCGCGACCCATGCCGTGATCGGCCGCAACTACGCCGCGGGCCCTTCGCCTGCCGACCTGTTCGACCTGAAGCTGATCCTGGTCGCGACCTTCATGCTGCTGTTCTCATCGATCACCTACGGGTTTGCGATGCTGAACGCCTACCAGGGCAATGTCCGCAGGACGATCCAGTGGCTGCTGGTGACCGCGGTGTTCGGTGCCGCGTTTCTCGGCCTGGAGATCTACGAGTTCCATCATCTGGCCCACCTCGGCGCCACGCCGCAACGCAGCGCCTTCCTGTCATCGTTCTTCACCCTGGTCGGCACCCATGGCCTGCACGTCACATTCGGTCTGGTCTGGCTGTTCACGCTGGTGTTCCAGCTGCGCAAGCACGGCCTGATCGAAGCCAACCGCCGCCGCCTGATGTGCCTGTCGATGTTCTGGCACTTCCTGGATGTGATCTGGATCGGCGTGTTCTCGTATGTCTACCTGATGGGAGTCGCGGGATGAGCGGCCACCACGTCAATCACGCACATTCCCGGCACGCGCATGGCAGGCATGATGGCCATGACCATGGGCACGGACACGCCCATGACCAGGCCGGCCACGGCAGCAAGCGCGACTATGTGATCGGCTTCGTGCTGTCGGCGATCCTGACGGTGATCCCGTTCTGGCTGGTCATGGCCGAAGTCTTCGACAACAGGCTGGTGACCGTCGGCCTGGTGATGGGCTTCGGCGTCGCCCAGATCTTCGTGCACATGGTCTATTTCCTGCACATGAACCGGAAGTCCGAAGGCGGCTGGATCATCATGTCGCTGCTGTTCACCGGCATCATCATCCTGATCGCACTGGTCGGCTCGCTGTGGGTCATGCATCACCTCGACAACAACATGATGCCGACCTCGCCCGAGATGATGCGGAACATGTAGGGAACGCCCCATGTCCGCCACCGCCTCCTCCACGCTGTCCGGCTTGCCGGCATGAACGGCATCGACAGCCGTTGCGCCGGGCCCGACCCGCGCGCTGCCGCGCGGCCCCGCCGCGGCTGGGGACGCTGGCTGTTCGCGGCGCTGATGGCCGTCGCCGTCGTGCTGCTGGTCGCCCTGGGCATCTGGCAATTGGAGCGGCTGGCGTGGAAGCAGGCGCTGATCGCGCGCGTCGATGCCCGCGTACATGCCGAGCCGGTCGCAGCGCCGCCCGTATCGGAAGGGCCGGACGCCGACGCGGACGGCGCGACCCGGCTGGAGTACCTGCGCGTGCGCGTGCGCGGCCGGCTGCGGCACGACCTCGAGATCCCGGTCTATGCGTCCACCGAGCGCGGGCCGGGGTACTGGATCATGACCCCGCTGCAGACCGCGACCGGAACGATCTGGATCAATCGCGGCTTTGTCGACAACGCCCATCGCGACCGCAGCACGCGCCCGGCGGACACCGGCACGCCCGAGCGCAGTCTCGTCGGACTGTTGCGCCTGCCCGAGCACAACGGCCTGTTCCTGCGTGCCAATGTCGCCGCGCAGGACCGCTGGTACCGGCGCGACCCGCAGGAGATGGCGGCCGCCCGCGACCTCGCGGGGCCGGTTGCGCCGTGGTTCATCGATGCCCAGCCCGAGGCAGCCCAGGATACCCCCGATGCCGCTGGCGCCGCCCCTGCCGCCGATGCCATGCCGATCGCGGGCATGACAGTGATCCGCTTCCGCAACCACCACCTCAGCTACGCGCTGACCTGGTTCGGCCTGGCGGCCCTGGCCGTGCTGGCACTGGGCCTGGTCATGCGTAGCGATCTGCGCCCTCGGGGACGCCGCGGACGCATCGCCGGGAAAGACCGCAGCGATGCGGCCGACGCCGGGACTGCGCAACCAGATACTCGGTCACCAGACCGGCGGAATGCCGCCCGATAGCCGCAAGAGGGGAAGCGCGGAGAACAAAGGCAGGCGTGCCCCATCGCGGAACCGGCAGCACGCAGAGGCCATCGGCCCAGGCGCGGCAGCCCGCGCGGGCGTGACTCAGGCGGCCTTGTCGGCGTCGGTCGTGAAGCTCTCACCGCAGCCGCAGGCAGCGGCCGCCTTGGGATTGTCGAACACGAACTCATGGTTCAGGCCCTTGCGCACGAAGTCGATCGTGGTGCCATCGACCATCTGCACGCTGGTGGGGTCGACATAGATCCGCACGCCATCCTGCTCGCTGACGCTGTCGTCGGGCGTGCTGGCATGGGCCAGCTCGACCTCGTAGCCCCAGCCCGAGCAACCGGTGCGCTTGACGCCGAAGCGCATGCCCAGCGCATCGGGGTTGCTGGCAAGGAAACGCTTGACGCGATCGAGGGCGGCAGGAGTCAAAGAAATGGCCATGCCGCGATTGTACGCCCCTGCCGCGGCTGGAGTGACCGCCTCCGGTAGACTATGCGTTCCATCGATCAGGCCTGTTCATCGGGCCTTGCGCCTTCAGGATCCAACGCAATGACCGTTTCCAGTGTCGAACATGCGCTCGCCGGCAAGATCCCGGCCGGCGGCGAAGTCACCGTCCGCGGCTGGGTCCGCACCCGTCGCGACTCCAAGGCCGGCCTGAGCTTCGTCAACGTCAGCGACGGCTCCTGCTTCGCGCCGATCCAGGTCGTCGCCACCGACACGCTGGACAACTACGAGTCCGAGATCAAGCGGCTGACCGCCGGCTGCTCGGTGATCGCGACCGGCACCCTGGTGCCGTCGCAGGGCCAGGGCCAGAGCTTCGAGATCCAGGCCAGTGCGCTCGAGGTCGTCGGCTGGGTCGAGGACCCCGAGACCTACCCGATCCAGCCCAAGGCGCATTCGCTGGAATTCCTGCGCGAGGTCGCGCACCTGCGCCCGCGCACCAACCTGTTCGGTGCGGTCACCCGCATCCGCCACTGCCTGGCCCAGGCCACGCACCGCTACTTCCACGAGAACGGCTACTACTGGATCAACACGCCGATCGTGACCACCTCCGATGCCGAGGGCGCCGGCCAGATGTTCCGCGTGTCCACGCTGGATGTGGCTAACCTGCCGCTGGGCAAGGACGGCAAGGTCGACTTCTCGCGCGACTTCTTCGGCAAGGAAACCTTCCTGACCGTGTCCGGCCAGCTCAACGTCGAGGCCTTCTGCCTGTCGATGAGCAAGGTCTACACGTTCGGGCCAACCTTCCGCGCCGAGAACAGCCACACCACGCGCCACCTGGCCGAGTTCTGGATGATCGAGCCGGAGATCGCGTTCGCCGACCTGGCCGAGAACGCGCGCATCTCCGAGGAATTCCTGAAATATCTGTTCCGCGCGGTGCTCGACGAGCGCGGCGACGACATGGCGTTCATCGCCGAACGCGTGCAGAAGGACGCGATCACGCGCCTGGAGACCTTCATCAACGCACCGTTCGAACGCATCGAGTACACCGAGGCGGTCGAACTGCTGCGCAAGTCCGGCCACAAGTTCGACTTTCCGGTCGAATGGGGCCTGGACCTGCAGACCGAGCACGAGCGCTGGCTGACCGAGCAGCATGTCGGTCGCCCGGTCGTGGTCACCAACTATCCCGAGCACATCAAGGCGTTCTACATGCGCCTCAACGACGACGGCAAGACCGTCGCGGCGATGGACGTGCTGGCGCCGGGCATCGGCGAGATCATCGGCGGCGCGCAGCGCGAGGAACGCCTGGACGTGCTCGACGCGCGCATGGACCAGTTCGGCCTCGATCGCGAGCACTACGGCTGGTATCGCGATTTCCGCCGCTACGGCACCGTGCCGCACGCCGGCTTCGGGCTGGGTTTCGAGCGCCTGATCGTCTACGTCTGCGGCCTGTCGAACATCCGCGACGCGATCCCCTACCCGCGCGCGCCCGGCCAGGCGGAGTACTAGGGCGTGATCCTGTTCTTCGCCCTGTGCTTCATCGGCGTCGCGATCGCCGGGATCAGCGCCTTCGTGATCTTCTGGCCGTTGTCGCTGGTGCACCTGCGCGACCGCCATCCGCAGGTGCGCGCGCGGCTGGGCGACAACGCCTTCCTCGGCCTGTCGGCACTGCGCTGGCTGCTGGACGGTGGCTACCGCGAAGTCGCCGACCGCCAGTTCACGGGCCTGGCCACGCCGGCACGCGTGTCGCTGATGACCATCCTGTTCGCGGTCGCGATGTCGGCGTTGCTGTGGCTGACCTCCCTGCTGCTGCCGGCCTGACCGGCCAGGCCCTGCGACCTGCGCGAAGACTGCACGACGACCTGCCCTGCCCCTACCGACCGAACCGACATGACCGATCTCCAGGCCCCTCAAGCATCTGCCGCCGATGACGACGCGATCAGCATCGTCTCCGAATCCTGGTGGCTGGCCAGCCTGGGCCGCACAATCGTCTGGGCGCGCCTGCGCGTGCGCGGCGCCGGCACTGCCGATGTCTTCGACAGCGACGGCAACACCCTGGTCTACGACAGCGAGGACACCGCGCGCGCGATGCTGCTCGATGCCGACTTCATCGCCCTGGACGGCATCGACGAGGACGACGCGCTGGAGCGCGGCTTCTCGCTGCAGGAAATCGAACCGCCGGAGGCACGCGACGACCAGCAGCTGCGCGAGCGCATGCTGGTCTCGCTGGGCGAACGTGCCTGAGACCGGCACGCACCACAGCCCGCGCAGGCCGACGTCCCCATGACGCCCCTTCCCGCCCTTTTCGACGGGCGTAAACGACATGGATCTTGATCTGACAGGCAGGCATGCCCTGGTCTGCGGGGGCTCGGACGGCATCGGCCGCGCCGCGGCCCATGAACTGGCCCTGCTGGGCGCCGATGTCACCGTGCTGGCACGCCGCGGCGATGCGCTGCAGGCCGTCGTCGCCGCATTGCCCGCCAGCGCTCCCCAGGCGCATGCCTGGATCGTCGCCGACCTGGCCGAGCACGCCCCCCTGATCGCCGCGGTCAACGCCAGGATCGCGCAGCGACCGGTGCACATCCTGGTCAACAACACCGGCGGACCACCGGGCGGACCGATCGCCAGCGCGCCACCGACGGCCTTCCTGGAGGCATTCCATCGCCACCTGATCGCCAACCAGCTGCTGGCACAGGCGGTCGCGCCGGGCATGCGCGCGGCGGGCTGGGGACGCATCGTCAACGTCGTCTCGACCTCGATTCGCGAGCCGATCGCCGGCCTGGGCGTGTCCAATACGATCCGCGGCGCCGTCGCCAGCTGGGCGAAGACGCTGTCGCGCGAACTCGCCGGCGACGGCATCACCGTCAACAACGTGCTGCCCGGATACACGCGCACCGCACGCATCGACCAGGTCGTGCGCGACCGTGTCGCGGCGAGCGGCCGCAGCGCGGAGGATGTGCTCGACGGCATGCGCGCGCATGTACCGCTCGGGCGCATCGCCGAACCCGCCGAGATCGCAGCCGCCATCGCCTTCCTGTGCTCGCCGGCCGCGGGCTATGTCACCGGCGCCAGCCTGCCGGTCGATGGTGGCCGCATGGCCTCGATCTGAACGCACCGCACTCGACCCTCCACGACGACGGCGATACGCTGTCCCCCGGCCCCGGCGGCACGCAGGCCTCCCCTCACTCGACCCCTGGACCATGAACGAACTCGACGAACTGCTGCAACGCAACCGCGACTGGGCCGAGAAAGTCAGCCTGGAAGACCCGGACTTCTTCGCGCGGCTGTCGCGCCAGCAGAGTCCGAAGTACCTGTGGATCGGTTGCTCCGACTCCCGCGTCCCGGCCAACCAGATCATCGGCATGGATCCGGGCGAAGTGTTCGTCCATCGCAATGTCGCCAATCTGGTCATCCACACCGACCTCAACGCGCTGAGCGCGATCCAGTTCGCCGTTGACCTGCTGAAGGTCGAGGACATCCTGGTCGTCGGCCACTACGGCTGCAGCGGCGTGCACGCCAGCCTGACCGATACCCGCGTCGGCCTGGCCGACAACTGGCTGCGGCATGTTGGCGACATCGCCACCAAGCATGCCGACTACCTGTCGCAGGTGCCGACCGAAGAACTGCGGCACGCACGCCTGTGCGAACTCAACGTCATCGAGCAGGTCGCCAACGTCTGCCGCACCACCGTGGTCCAGGATGCCTGGGCACGCGGGCAGAAGCTCGGCGTGCACGGCTGGGTCTACAGCCTGCGCGACGGCCGCGTGCGGCCGATGGCGATCGACATTTCCAGCCCCGAAGAAGTCGAGCCCGCCTACCAGGCCGCGATCGACGGGCTGCCCACGACGACTGCGCGCGACTGAGCGGGCCGATGCGATGAACGATGCCGACCGCGACGCGATCCATGCCGGCAGTGCCCCTGCCGCGGTCGGCAGCTACCCGCATGCGCGCCGGGTCGGCGACTGGCTGCTGCTGTCGGGGATCGGACCGCGCGATCCGGTCAGCAACCAAGTCCCCGGCAACGTGCTGGCGGCCGACGGCCGCGTCCTCTCGCATGACATCACCGCGCAGACGCATGCGGTGTTCGCCAACGTGCGCGCGGTGCTGGAAGCCAGCGGCGCCCGCTGGGAGGACCTGGTCGACGTCACCGTCTACCTGACCGACATGGGCCACGACTTCACCGCCTACAACCGCGTCTGGGCCGAGTATTTCCCCGACCCGGCCAGCGCGCCGTGCAGGACCACGCTGGGCATCAGCGCGCTGCCGACACCGATCGCGATCGAACTCAAGTGCATGGCCGCCGTCGGCCGCCGTCCTTCGTCGTCACCGCCATCGCCCGATGCGGACTGATCGACGCGTTCCGCCGCTCCACCGCACCACCGCAGACGCCATCCAACACGCACGATGACTGGAGCAAGTCGATGATCTCCGCCCCACTCAACTTCCAGGCCTGGATCGACGAACACCGTCACCTGCTGAAGCCGCCGGTCGGCAACAAGTGCATCTACGACGGCGACTTCATCGTCATGGTCGTCGGCGGTCCCAATGCCCGCACCGACTACCACTGGGAAGAAGGCCCGGAGTGGTTCTACCAGCTCGAAGGCGAAATGGTACTGCGCATCCAGGAACCCTCCGCCGATAGCGGCCCGGCGCAGGCCCGCGACATCCCGATCCGCGCCGGCGAGACCTTCCTGCTGCCACCGCGCGTCCCGCATTCGCCGCAACGCGCCCCCGATTCGGTCGGCCTGGTCATCGAACGCAAGCGCTTGCCACACGAGCAGGACGGCCTGCAATGGTATTGCGAGCACTGCAACCACAAGCTCTACGAGACCTACTTCCACCTGCACGACATCGAGCAGGATTTCCCGCCGGTGTTCGACCTGTTCTACCGCTCGATCGACCTGCGCACCTGCGACGCCTGCGGGCATCTGAACCCGCGCCCGGCGCGCTACGACGCCGATCCGGACTCGCTGGCGGATGTCACCTGACGTCATGCAGGCGAACGATGCCATGCTCAAGATCGACATCCACGCCCACTACCTGCCGCGCGACTGGCCGGACCTGGCGAAGAAGTTCGGCGACCAGCGCTTCCCGGTGATCCACCATACCGAGGACGGCCGCCATCGCATCTACAAGGATGGACGCTTCTTCCGCGAGATCTGGTCCAAGACCTGGGATCCGCAGGAACGCGTCGACGACTACGCGCGCTTCGGCGTGCAGGTGCAGGTCATCAGCACGGTGCCGGTGATGTTCAGCTACTGGGCCAAGCCGCAGCATGCGCTGGAGCTGCACCAGTCGCTCAACGACCACATGGCCGCCACCTGTGCGGCGCATCCGCGCCATTACGCCGGCATCGGCACGGTGCCGCTGCAGTCGCCGCGACTGGCGATCCAGGAACTCGAACGCTGCGTCGACCAGCTCGGCCTGCAGGGCGTGCAGATCGGCAGCCATGTCGGCGACTGGAACCTCGACGCGCCCGAACTGTTCCCGTTCTTCGAGGCCGCGGCCGAACTGGGCGCAGCAATCCTCGTGCATCCCTGGGACATGATGGGCAGCGAGAGCATGCCCAAGTACTGGTTGCCCTGGCTGGTCGGCATGCCGGCCGAACAGTCGCGCGCCGCCTGCTGCCTGGTGTTCGGCGGCGTGCTGGAACGCCTGCCGGGCCTGAAGATCTGCATGGCCCACGGCGGCGGCAGCTTTCCGTATTCGATCGGCCGCATCGAGCACGGCTTTAACATGCGTCCCGACCTGGTCGCGACCGACAATCCGCATAACCCGCGCGACTACCTGAAGCGCCTGTACTTCGATTCCTGGGTCGCCGACCCGCGTGCACTGCAGTACCTGCTCGACACCTGTGGCGTCGACCGCGTGATGCTGGGCACCGACTACCCCTTCCCGCTCGGCGAGCAGGTCCCCGGCGCCGGCATCGAGGAGATGCAGCTGCCCGAGCCGGAGCGCGCGCGGCTGTACCACGGGACCGCGCTGGAATGGCTCGGCCTGCCGGCGGCGCGGTTCGCATGACCCACCGCGCGCGCGCCAGCGACCGCTGTGTCCATCCGCCCTCCTTCGGCGCCGCACTGCGCCCTGCCCCATAGACGGACGTCCTGCATGACCCACACCCCCGATCCGTCCATCGACCTGTCATGCGATGCCTACGCCGCGCAGGCCGATGCCGCCGATCCGCTGCGGGCCCTGCGTTGGGAGTTCCTGCTGCCGCAACATGGCGGGCAGGCGCAGGCCTACTTCGTCGGCAATTCGCTGGGGCTGCAGCCACGCGGCGCACGCGCGCATGTCGAGGAAGTGCTCGACAAATGGGCGCACGAAGCCGTCGAGGGCCACTTCACCGGCCAGGCGCAGTGGATGCGCTATCACGAGCTGGTCCGCGATCAGCTGGCGACCGTGGTCGGTGCCGAGCCATCCGAGGTCGTGGCGATGAACTCGCTGACCACCAACCTGCACCTGCTGATGGTCAGCTTCTACCGGCCCACGGCGGCGCGCCCGGCGATCCTGATGGAGGCCGGCGCCTTCCCGTCGGACCGCTATGCCCTGGAATCGCAGGTCCGCTTCCACGGCTTCGATCCGGCCACCGACCTGATCGAACTCGAACCCGATGAAGCCGACGGCCGGTTCTCGATGGCGGCGATCGAGCAGGCCATCGCCATCCACGGCCATCGCCTGGCGCTGGTGCTGTGGCCGGGCGTGCAATATCGCACCGGCCAGGCCTTCGATCCCGAAGCAATCACCCGGCTGGCGCACGCCGCCGGTGCGCTGGCCGGATTCGACCTCGCGCACGCGGTCGGCAACCTGCCGCTGCGCCTGCACGACAGCAACGTCGACTTCGCCGTCTGGTGCCACTACAAGTACCTCAATGGCGGCCCCGGCGCGGTGGCGGGCGCCTTCGTGCATGCCCGCCATGCGCACAGCGAGCTGCCGCGTTTCGCCGGCTGGTGGGGACACCAACCGGAGACGCGATTCCAGATGGGTCCGCAGTTCGTGCCTACGCCCGGTGCGGATGGCTGGCAGCTGAGCAACCCGCCGGTGCTGGGCATCGCGCCGCTGCGCGCGTCGCTGGACCTGTTTGCGCAGGCCGGCATGGACGCGCTGCGCGCCAAGTCCGAACGCCTGACCGGCTGGCTGGAGCAGCTGATCCATCGCCATCTCGGCGACGTGCTGCAGATCGTGACGCCGGCCGAACCCGCGCGTCGTGGTTGCCAGTTGTCGCTGCGCGTAGTCGGTGGGCGCGAACGCGGGCGTGCCCTGTTCGACCATCTGGCCACGCACGGCGTGCTCGGCGACTGGCGCGAGCCCGACGTGATCCGCATTTCGCCGGCCCCGATGTACAACACCCACGCCGACGTGCTGCGCTTCGCGCGCACGGCCGCGCAATGGCGGGACCTCGCACGATGACCGCAGGCCCCCACACGAATGCCCGGGACGCCCAAGGCGGCGCGGGCAGCGACGGCAGCAACACGCCGCGCCACCTGTCGATCGTCGGTGCCGGCCTCGCCGGCGCCCTGCTCGGCATCCTGCTGCGCCAGCGCGGCTGGCAGGTCGACATCTACGAGAAGCGCGGGGATCCGCGCGTCGCCGGCTATGCCGGCGGGCGCTCGATCAACCTCGCGCTGGCCGAACGTGGCCGGCATGCGCTGCGCCAGGCCGATGCCGACGATGCGGTGATGCGCCACGCCATCATGATGCGCGGTCGCATGGTGCATGTCGGCGATACCCCGCCGCAGCTGCAGCGCTATGGCCGCGACGACAGCGAAGTGATCTGGTCCGTACATCGCGGCGACCTCAACCTGGTGCTGCTGGACCTGGCCGACGAGGCAGGTGCGCGGCTGCATTTCGATCGCGGCCTGGAAGACGTGGATTTCGATGCCGGTACCGCTCGCTTCGTCGATCCGCGCGACGGCAGCACGCACACGGCCCAGGTCCATGCGCTGGTCGGTGCCGATGGCGCCGGCTCGGCGTTGCGCGCCGCGATGAACCGGCATACCGACCTCGGCGAGCGCAGTGCGTTCCTCGATCACGGCTACAAGGAGCTGGAAATCCCGCCGACCGCCGACGGCGATTTCCGCATCGAGGCCAACGCCCTGCATATCTGGCCGCGTGGCCATTACATGTGCATCGCGCTGCCCAACGACGAGAAGACGTTCACGGTGACGCTGTTCCTGCCGCACGCCTCGGATGGCAGCGGCGGGCCGGCCTTCGACCAGTTGCGCACGCCGGAAGCGGCACGGGCGTTCTTTGCCCGCGATTTCCCGACCGCGCTCGCGCTGATCCCGGATTTCGACGCGCACTGGGCCAGCAATCCGGTCGGCCAACTGGCTACGCTGTATCTGGAGCACTGGCATCTCGATGGCCGCGCGCTGCTGATCGGCGACGCCGCGCATGCGATGGTGCCGTTCCACGGCCAGGGCATGAACTGCGCGTTCGAGGATTGCGTCGCACTGGCCAGGCAACTGGATGCGCACGCGGATCTTGAGGCCGCGTTCGCCGCATTCGAGGCCGAGCGCAAGCCCAACGCCGCCGCGATCCAGCACATGGCGCTTGAGAACTACCAGGAGATGCGCGACCGCGTCGACGATCCGGTCTACCTGCTGCAACGGGCGCTGGAGCTGGCGCTGCAGGCGCGTCATCCGACCCGCTTCGTGCCGCATTACGCGATGGTCACCTTCATGCTGATCCCGTATGCGCTGGCCCTGCACCGCAGCGAACTGCAGCGCGAGCTGCTGGCACGCGCGACCGCCGGCATCGACCGGCTCGAGGATGTCGACTGGGCGGCCGTCGATGCCGACGTACTGCGCACGCTGGCGCCCCTGCAGGACAGGCCCTTGCAGGACGTCAGCCTGCAGGACAGCGGCACGGCCGCGGACCATGCGTCGGCATCCTTCTCGATCAGCGAGTCCGCCGGATGAGCGACAGCTTCCTGTTCTACGATCTCGAGACCTTCGGCTCCGATCCGCGGCGGACGCGGATCGCCCAGTTCGCCGCGATCCGGACCGACGCCGAACTCAACGAGATCGACGAACCGATCGATTTCTTCGTGCAGCCGGCTGACGATCTGCTGCCGTCGCCGGTCGCGACCCTGATCACCGGCATCACGCCGCAGCATGCCGCGCGCGTAGGCGTCAACGAGGCGCAGGCGTTCTCGCGCATCTTCGACGAGATGGCGCGTCCCAGGACCTGCACGCTGGGCTACAACTCGCTGCGCTTTGACGACGAGTTCGTGCGCTTCGGGCTGTTCCGCAACTTCCACGATCCCTACGAACGCGAATGGCGCGGCGGAAACTCGCGCTGGGACCTGCTCGACGTGATGCGGCTGGCGCATGCGCTGCGCCCGGAGGGCATCGAATGGACCCCGCGCGACGATGGCCAGGGCACCTCGTTCAAGCTCGAACACCTGGCCAGCGCCAACGGCGTGCGCGTCGGCGATGCCCACGAAGCGCTGTCGGACGTGCGCGCGCTGATCGGCATCGCGCGCAGGTTCAAGCAATCTCAGCCGCGGCTGTGGACGTATGCGCTGAAGCTGCGCGACAAGCGTTACGCCGCATCGCTGCTCGACACCATCGCGGTGCAACCGGTGCTGCACGTGTCCCAGCGCTACCCGGCCTCGCGCCTGTGCGCGGCCGCGGTGGTGCCGCTGACCCGGCATCCGCGCATCGACAGCCGCGTCATCGTCTTCGACCTCGACAGCGATCCCGACATCCTGCTCGACCTGGACGCCGCGACCATCGCCGCGCGGCTGTACCTGCGCGCCGACCAGTTGCCGGAAGGCCAGGCCCGCATCCCGCTGAAGGAAGTCCATCTCAACCGCTGCCCCTGCCTGGTCGCCTGGGACCATCTGCGCGCGCCCGATTTCCAGCGTCTGGCGATCGATCCGGCCGTGGCCGAACACCGCGCCGGCGTGCTGCGCCAGCATGCGGTCGCGCTGGCCGAGAAGATCCGCCAGGTCTACGCGGCCGAGCGCGAGTTCGCGCCGTCCGATGTCGATGGCTCGCTGTACGACGGTTTCCTGTCCGACCAGGATCGCCGTCGCTTTCCGGACGTGCGGGCGACGCCACCGGCGCAGCTGGGCCAGAAGGACTTCGGCTTCGTCGATCCCAGGCTGCCGGAACTGCTGTTCCGCTATCGCGCGCGCAACTGGCCGCAGACGCTGTCGCCTGCCGAGCAGGCGCAGTGGCGTGACTATCGCCGCCAGCGGCTGGGCGACGACGATAGCGGATCGGAACTGTCCTTCACGGCATTCTTCGCGCAGATTGCGACACTGCGCGGCGAGATCCAGGACGCCCCGGACAAGCGCGCGCTGCTCGACCAGCTCGAGGACTGGGGCAAGACCCTGCAAGCCACCCTGGCATGAAGACATCGACATGAGTGCAGACAACCTGGCATGAGCACCTATTTCACCGACAAGAGCCTGAAGTTCCTGCGCGCACTGGCACGCAACAACGACAAGGTCTGGTTCAATACGCACCGGAAGGAGTACGAAGCTCACATCCGCGATCCGTTCCAGCGCCTGATCACCGACCTGCAACCGGACCTGGCGGCCGTCAGT
Organism: Luteimonas sp. RIT-PG2_3; assembly: GCF_054902115.1. Taxonomy (NCBI): domain Bacteria; kingdom Pseudomonadati; phylum Pseudomonadota; class Gammaproteobacteria; order Lysobacterales; family Lysobacteraceae; genus Luteimonas; species Luteimonas sp. RIT-PG2_3. The sequence goes on from NZ_JBUBPF010000005.1 coordinate 32,402, forward strand.
CCGCACTTCCGTTCCGACCCGCGCGGCGTCGGCGGCTCCCTGTTCCGCATCCATCGCGACGCACGCTTCTCCAACGACAAGTCGCCCTACAAGACCTGGCAGGGCGCGCGGCTGTTCCATGAGCGTCGCCGCGAAGTCGCCGCGCCCTCGTTCTACGTCCACCTGCAGCCGGGCGGCAGCTTCATCGGCGCCGGCCTGTGGCATCCCGAGCCCGATACCCAGCGCCGTATCCGCCAGTTCATCGTCGACAACCCCGGCAGCTGGAAGCAGGCCGCGCATGCGCCTGCGCTGCGTCGACGCTTCGATTTCGAGGAGAGCGAGAAGCTGGTGCGCCCACCGCGCGGATTCCCGGCCGATTTCGAATTCATCGACGACCTCAAGCACCGCAACTGGGTGTTCTGGCGCACGCTCGACGACGCGGCGATGACCGGGCCGCGCCTGCGCCAGACGGTGGCCAAGGACCTGGTTGCGCTGGGTCCGTTCGTCGACTACCTGTGCGCAGCGCTGGACCTGGAATTCTGATGCCTGCGCCAGACCTGGGTGCGGAGCCGTACCAGCCTTCGGAGCGGCCGGCGTGAGGCGCTGGGGCATCCTAGTCGGCCTGCTGGTAGCGCTGCTGCTGGGCTACGTCGTCGCCGGGCCGTGGATCGCGATCCATGGCATCCGCGATGCGGTCAGCACCGGCAATGCAAGGGCCCTGGCCCGGCACGTCGATTTCGTGCCGTTGCGGGCCAGCCTGAAAGCGCAGCTGACGGACCGGCTGGTGCGCAGCGCCGGCATCGACGTGCAGTCGAGCCTGCTCGGCAACCTCGGCCTGGTCCTGGCCGGCGGCGCCGTCGGCGGCGCGGTCGATGCGATGGTCACGCCGCTGGGCATCGGCGCATTGATGGAAGGCCACAAGGTCTGGCGACGCGCCAGTGGTGATGAGCCCGCGACGCCGGCCACACCCGACGACGGACACGTGCTGACGCGCGAGATGCGCTACCGGTTCGAGTCGGGTTCGCGCTTCACCGCGACCGTCAACGACGGCAGCGCCACGCCGCTGGTCTTCGTGCTGAGCCGCGATGGCCTGCGCTGGAGACTCTCGGACATCCGGTTGCCGCCTGCGGACTGAGCCGGCAATGCTGCAATGCCGCTGCTACAGGTTGGACACGCCGTGCGGCACATGCCCGGCGGCCACGTGCAGGCGGGCGCTGTCGATGTTGTGGCGCGAATCGTCGAAGAAGATGTCGGCGCCAAAGGCTTCCAGGAACGGGCCTTTCGGACGACCACCGAGGAACAGCGCCTGATCCAGGCGTACGTCCCAGTCGCGCAGCGTGCGGATCACGCGCTCGTGCGCAGGCGCGGAGCGCGCGGTGACCAGCGCGGTCCGGATCGGCGACGCGACGCCGGCCGGATAGGCCGCCTGCAGGTCGTGCAGGGCCGACAGGAAGCCGCGGAACGGGCCGCCCGACAACGGCTCGCGCGCGCGTTCGCGCTCGTGCTTGTGGAAGGCCTCGATGCCGCCCTGCTGGGACACCCGCTCGCCCTCGTCGCCAAAGATCACCGCGTCGCCGTCGAACGCGATCCGCAGCTGGTCATGCCGTTGCGCGGCCGCCCTGGCCGGCAGGATCGTGGCCGCCGCGACGCCGTTCTCCAGCGCGAAGCGCACCGACTCCGGATTGGCCGACAGGAACAGGTGCGTGCCGAACGGACGGATGTACGGCCAGGTCGGTTCGCCCGATGTGAACGTCGCCCGCGAGATCGCCAGGCCATGGTGCTGGATCGAATTGAAGATGCGCAAACCGCTGTCGGCCGAATTGCGCGACAGCAGGATCACCTCGACCCGCGGCGCGCCCTCGGGGGCGCCCTCGTTCAGCGCCAGCAGCTTGCGCACCAGCGGGAACGCGATGCCCGGTTCGAGCACGTCGTCCTCGTGGCTGCGCTGGTGGTCGGCATAGGAGTCGATGCCCTCGGCCTCGAACACCGCGTGGCTGTCTTCGAGATCGAACAGGGCGCGCGACGAGATCGCGACGGTCAGCAGGGGAATGGCAGGCTCGGACATGGTGCAAGTATGCGCGAAGCGGGTCGCGCGACGCGAGATCGCCGAGGCGGCACCCGGCGGGACACGCGCGCCCAGAACCTGTTAACGCTCTGTCGCGAGCGCAGTCAGATGACGCGTGGTGGAGCGCACGAAGCGCCATGTACGTGGGGGGTACATGAGCATTCGGAGTACCGCACGCGCGTCATCTGGCAAGCGCAGCAAGACCGTGACCAGGTTCTCAGACGACGAACTGCTCGCTGAGGATACGTTCTTCCAGGTTGTGCTCGGGGTCGAACAGCAGCGTCACCGTGCGGTCCCGCGATTCGCGGATCGTCACTTCGACCACGTCGCGGACCTCGTGCGAATCCGCGGTCACGCTGACCGGGCGCTTGTAGGGATCGAGCACCTTGAAGCGGATCTCGGTGTCGGCCTTCAGCAGGGCGCCGCGCCAGCGCCGGGGCCGGAACGGCGCGATCGGCGTCAGCGCGATCACGCTGGACCCCAGCGGCAGGATCGGACCATGCGCCGAGTAGTTGTAGGCGGTGCTGCCGGCCGGCGTCGCCACCAGCACGCCATCGCCGACCATTTCCTCCAACCTGACCTGCCCGTTCAGCGCCACCGACAGCCTGGCCGCCTGGCGGGTCTGCCGCAGCAGCGAGACCTCGTTGTAGGCCAGCGACCCCACCGTGGCGCCGGATTCGGTCTGCGCGACCATTTCCAGCGGATGCAGCACCGCCGGTTCCGCGCGGGCCAGGCGGTCGAGCAGCCCGTCGCCGCGATGGTGGTTCATCAGGAAGCCGACCGTGCCCGCCTTCATGCCGTAGACCGGCTTGCCGAGGGAGCCGTAACGATGCAGCGTCTGCAGCATGAAGCCGTCGCCGCCCAGCGGGCACAGGATGTCGGCCTCGTCGGGCGCATGCTGCCCGTGCAGGTCGATCAATCCCTGCAATTCCTCCTGCGCGCCATCGGTCTGGCTGGCAAGGAAGGCGATGCGTGGCGTGCTGGGCATCGGGGATGCATCCGGGGGAACAGGTTGGAGCTTATCGCAGAAGCCGTGGACTGCGGCATCGCGACCGCCGCACCGCACCAGCCCGTTACGCGTCAGCCACCCCGCCGCCCGTCAAGCACGCCCGTCAAGCGCAACGCGCGAACGTGTAACCGGTGCTGAAGCCGAAGCCCGCGATCTGCGCGTGCGGATCGACGCGGAAATCGACGAAAAAGTCGCGACTGTCCATCTGGTACGGCCAGCGCGGGCTGGCCTTGAAGACATCGTGGTGCCAGTGCTGCAGGTCGTACACCAGGCGTCCGGCCTCGAGACTCAGACGATCGCCATCGACGCGCACAGCGACCTTCCCGAAAGCCCCGGCGTCGGCATAGCAGCCGGCGTAAGCCGGCAGCTTCAGCGACGGATGCGTGCCGGCGATTCTGGCCTCCTCGAGTGCCTCGCGGCGTGCCGAGCCCGCTGCGCGATCGGTCTCCGCACGTTGCCGGAAACGCGTGCTCCAGTCGCCCTGGTTGCCGCGCCCGAGGGCATGGTCGAGCGCGGTCTGGAACACCGCCAGCGGCATCAGCGACTGGTCGGAATTGGCCAGCACCACGATGCCGATGCCCAGTTCGGGCACGAAGCCCATGCGACTGCGGAATCCGTCGATGCCGCCCGAATGCCAGACCACGGTGTGGCCGCGGTACGCGTGCACCATCCAGCCCATCGCATAGCTGCGGAACGTGATCCGGTCCGCGCCCTCGCCCGCCACGTCGGCCCAGTCGCTGCTCGCGAACGCGCCCCGCTCCGGCGTCTGCGGCACATGCGTTTCATGCAGCGCCGCCGCCGGCAGCAGCGGACGGCCATCGACGCTGCCGTCGCCGAGCTGGAAACGCAGCCACAGCGCGAGGTCGTGCGCGGTCGAATTGACGCCGCCCGCAGGCAGCGCGTTGTAGTCCTCGTAGATCCAGTCGATCGGCTGCATGCGCGAGCCGTCGCGGCGCAGGTGCGGCGAGGCCGCGTTCGCATCGCGGCGCGCCAGCGCATGGTCGGCATGGGTGCGCGACATGCCCAGCGGCTGCCACAGCGCCTGCGCGGCATAGCCCTCCCAGGGCATGCCGGTGGTCTCGGCGACGACCTCGCCGATGGCGGTATAGCTGTCGGTGGTGTACAGGAACTGGCTGCGCAGCGGATGCAGCTGCGGCAGGTAGCGGATCCGGCGCACATGGTCGCGACGGTCGGCGCTGACCCGGCGGAACGTGTATTCGGAACTGCCGAAACCGCTGCGCATCGCCAGCAGGTCGCGCACGGTGACCTCGCTGTTGTCGCGCTCGCGCGGCATCTGGAACCATGGCAGGTGACGCTGCACCGGATCGTCCCAGCCGATCCGCCCATCGGCGACCAGCTTGGCCACGGTGGCCGAGGCGAAGCTCTTCGACAGCGAGGCGATGCCGAACAGCGTCTGCGCATCGACCGCGTCGCGGCGCGAGGCATCGCGCACGCCGAACCCGCGCTCGTGCACGATGCGGCCGTCGGCGACGATCGCGATCGCGAGCCCCGGCTGCTGCCAGTCCCGCATCATCGTCTCGATCTGTGCATCCAGCGCGGCGACATCGAGCGGCGGCGCCGTGGCCTTCGTCGCCGCCGCGTCGGCTGCAGGGGCGGAGGACATCGTGGCAGCGGCTGCCGATGCCAGCGAGGGCATCAACGACAGCAGCGGCAACAGGAGCGACAGGACGACGGCTGGGGCGCGCATCGGGGATCCGGGGCATGGCGGGGAGCCCCGATGATGCCGCAAGCGCAGGGCCGCGGGTACCGTGAAAAGACGCAAACTGCCATCTTTCCTGCCATCTTTCCTGCCACCTTCCGGCCAACGTCCTGCAGCGACGCGCAGGATCGCAACGGGCATCGTGCGGCGATCCCGCACCCTGCCCGCATACGAGAAGATGCGCGGCCGGCCGCAGACGGGACGCCGCTGCGAGCGTGACCGCGCCGACCGCCGTCACCCGGATGCCAGGCATCCGGGTGGGTCGGTCAGCCGCTGGCGATCAGCTGCGCTGCACCAGTTGCGACAGACGCTGCACGGCCACCGACGCGGTCGGGTAGTCGAGCGTCTTCTGTGCCGCCAGCTCGTTGAGCATCGACAGCGTGAAGCGCAGCGCCGGATCGTCGCGCTCGAGCCAAGCCTTGACCTTGGCCTCGGGCGTGCTGCCGGGCATGTCGATGACCTGGTTGACCAGCGCCCGCAGTTGCGTCGACAACTCGTCGCGCAGCACGCCACGCGCCACCGCATGCCAGCGGCCGTCGACGACCAGCGCGTCGATCTGCTCGACCAACCACGGCAGGCGCAGGGCCTCGCCGACGCGGTAGTGCAGCTTGGCCACTTCCAGCGGCTTCTGCTTGCGCTCGGCCGCCAGTTCGATGATGTCGCAGGCAGGCTCCAGGTACGGCAGCGCCGCCAGCTCGGCACCGAGGTCGTCGGGCAGGCCCTTGTCCTTCCACGACTGCAGGCTGGCCTCGTAGGTCGGGCGCAGCGAATCGGGCAGGATGCCGTCGGCGCCGCGGATGTCGCGGAAGCCGTCGTGGTAGCGCTCGACCGCCGTGGTGATGTCGGGGATCGCACCCGGGCGCGACAGCAGCCAGCGCGTGAACGAGCGCTGCAGGTTCCAGATCACCTGCAGGGCGTCGACCTGCACCGACTCCGGCACCTTGCCATCGAGGGCGTCGATCTGCAGCCACAGCACGCGCGCTTCCAGCGTCTCGCGGGTGATCGTGAAGGCCTTGGCGACTTCGCCCGGCGAGCGTCCGCTGTCTTCCTGCATGCGCAGCATGAAGGTCGCGCCCATGCGGTTGATCATCGTGTTGGTCACCGCGGTGGCGATGATCTCGCGCTTGAGCCGCAGCTGCTCCATCGCCTTGGCATACTTCTGCTGCAGCGGCTGCGGGAAGTAGCGATGCAGCTCCTTGGACAGGTACGGGTCCTCGGGCACGTCGGACGCCAGCAACTGGTCGAACGCGACCAGCTTGGAGTACGACAGCAGCACCGCCAGTTCAGGCCGGGTCAGACCCTGCCCGCGCAGCTTGCGCTCGGCAATCTCGGCATCCGACGGCAGGTATTCGATCTGCCGGTCCAGCAATCCCTGCGATTCCAGCGTGCTGATGAAGTGCTGCTTGGACCCCAGCCGCGTCAGCGACATCCGCTCCATCAGGCTCAGCGCCTGGTTCTGGCGGTAGTTGTCCCACAGCACCAGGTCGGCGACCTCGTCGGTCATCGACGCCAGCAGCTTGTTTCGCGCCGGCAGCGTCAGCTTGCCGGTCTGCACCTGGCTGTTGAGCAGGATCTTGATGTTGACTTCGTGGTCGGAGGTGTCGACGCCCGCGGAGTTGTCGATGAAGTCGGTATTGAGCAGCACGCCGTTGAGCGCGGCCTCGATGCGGCCCAGCTGCGTGAAGCCGAGGTTGCCGCCCTCACCGATGATCTTGCAACGCAGGTCGCGGCCGTCGATGCGGATCGCATTGTTGCCGCGATCGCCGACGTCGCTGTGCTGTTCGCTGCTGCTCTTGACGTAGGTCCCGATGCCGCCGTTCCACAACAGGTCGACCGGGGACTTCAGGATCGCCGAGATCAGCTCGTTGGGGCTCAGCGCGGTGACGTTGTCGGCCAGGCCCAGCACCTCGCGCGCCTCGGGAGACAGCGGGATCGACTTGGCGCTGCGCGGCCAGATGCCGCCGCCCTTGCTGATCAGCGACTTGTCGTAATCGTCCCAGCTCGAACGCGGCACGACGAACATCCGCTGCCGTTCCTTGAACGAGACCGCGGCCTGCGGCGCCGGGTCGATGAAGATGTGGCGGTGGTCGAACGCGGCGACCAGCCGGATGTGCTTGGACAGCAGCATGCCGTTGCCGAAGACGTCGCCGGACATGTCGCCGATGCCCGCCACGGTGAAGTCCTGCGACTGGCTGTCGCGGCCGAGCGCACGGAAGTGGCGCTTGACCGACTCCCAGGCGCCACGCGCGGTGATGCCCATGCCCTTGTGGTCGTAGCCGACCGAGCCGCCGGACGCGAACGCGTCGTCGAGCCAGAAGCCGTGCTCGCGGGCGATGCCGTTGGCGATGTCGGAGAACGTCGCAGTGCCCTTGTCGGCGGCGACGACCAGGTACGGATCGTCCTGGTCGTGGCGCACGACATTGCGCGGCGGTACCACCTTGCCATCGACGAGGTTGTCGGTGATGTCCAGCAGCCCGTTGATGAACTGCTTGTAACAGGCCACGCCTTCGGCCAGGAAGGCATCGCGGTCGCCGGCGGCCGGCGGACGCTTGACGATGAAGCCGCCCTTGGAGCCGACCGGCACGATGACGGTGTTCTTGACCATCTGCGCCTTGACCAGGCCCAGCACCTCGGTGCGGAAGTCCTCGCGGCGGTCGGACCAGCGCAGGCCGCCACGCGCGACCGGTCCGAAGCGCAGGTGGATGCCCTCGGTGCGTGGACCGTAGACGAAGATCTCGCGGTAGGGGCGCGGCTTCGGCGCGTCCGGCACCTTGGCCGAATCGAACTTGAACGCGATGGTGTCCTTGAAGCCGCCTTCGGCATTGCGCTGGTAGTAGCTGGTGCGCAGCGTGGCATCGATGACGCCCATGAAGCTGCGGACGATGCGGTCCTCATCGAGGCTGGAGACATCGTTGAGCAGTGCGCGCAGCGCATTGCGGGCGCTGTCGTAGCGCGCATTGCGGCCGTTGCCGCGCGATGCGATGACCGGCTTCAGCGTGTCCAGCGCCGCGGTGCTGTCGCCCGCCAAGGCTGCCAGCTGCTGTGCCAGCAGGTCCGACGCGGCCTTGGCTTCGGCCTTGTCCTCGTTGCCGGCCGCGGGATCGAAACGGGCCTGGAAGGCCTCGATTAGCAGGCGGGCCAGCAAGGGATAACGGGTGAAGGTGTCTTCGACATAATTCTGCGAGAACGGCACGCCGACCTGCTGCAGGTACTTGCCGTAACCGCGCAGCACCGACACCTGGCGCCAGTCCAGCCCGGCGCCGAGGATCAGCTTGTTGAACCCGTCATTCTCGGCATCGCCATGCCACAGGCGCGCGAAGGCTTCGGAGAAGTCGGTCGATGCGCGCGCGACATCCAGGCCGGCGATCGAGGTCTCGACCTCGAAATCCTGGATATAGGCCGGCGTGCCATCGGTCTCGACCCGGTGCGGGTGCTCGGAGATCACGCGCAGGCCCATGTTCTCCATCATCGGCAACGCGTCCGACAGCGGGATGTCCTTGTGCTGGCGGTACAGCTTGAAGCGCAGCAGGCCCTCGCCTTCCGGGCTGTGCGGCGACTGCGACAGACTCAGTTGCAGGTCGTCGGGTGAACGCAGCGCGGCCAGGCGCTCGACGTCGGTCGCGGCGATCGCCGGTGTCGCGCTCTCGATGTAGCCGGCCGACAGGGCGCGGCCGAAGCTGTTGGCCAATGCCAGGCCGGTGCTCTCGCCATGGCGGACGATCAGCTCGTCGCGCAGGTCGTCCTGCCAGTTGCGAACGATCGCCGACAGCTCGGCTTCCAGCATCGCCTGGTCGACGTCGACCTTGGCGTTTTCGCGCGGACGCACGATCAGGTGCAGCTGCGCCAGCGGCGATTCGCTGATCAGCACGCTGGCATCGACCTGGTCGGCCTGCATCAGCCGCTTGAGCATCGCCTCGATGCGGCGACGGACATCGGTGTTGAAGCGGTCGCGCGGGATGTAGACCAGCGCCGAATAGAAGCGGCCGTAACGGTCCTTGCGCAGGAACAGCTTGCTGCGCACGCGCTCCTGCAGGCCCAGGATGCCGGTACCGACGCGGAACAACTCGTCGGCGGTGCACTGGAACAGCTCGTCGCGCGGCAGCGTCTCCAGGATGTGCTTGAGCGCCTTGCCGCTGTGACCGGTGGGGTTGAGGCCCGACTCGCTCATGACGTGCTCGAAGCGCTCGCGCACCAGCGGGATCTCCCACGGGCGGCGGTTGTAGGCGCTCGACGTGTACAGGCCGATGAAGCGCTGCTCCGAGACCGGGCGGCCCTTGTCGTCGAAGCTGAGCACGCCGATGTAGTCCATGTAACCGGGACGGTGCACCGCCGAGCGGGCATTGGTCTTGGTCAGGATCAACGCATCCATCGACCCCGAATGCTGCATGTAATGCGCGGCCAGCGACTTCAGCGAGCGCGCCTTGCCGGTGTCCTCGCCGCCCAGCAGGCCGAGTCCGCTGCCGTCGACGGCGACCAGCACGTCCTCGCCACCACGCTTGCGCACCTGGTACTCGCGATAGCCGAAGAACGTGAAGTGGTCGTTGGCGGCCCAGCGCAGGAATTCCTGCGCCTCGCGACGGCCGGCGTCCGGCACCGGCATGCGCCGCGTCGCCAGGTCGGCAGCGACCTGCTGCATCTTGTCGCGCATCGCGCGCCAGTCGTCGACGATGTTGCGCACGCTGGCCAGCACGCCGCGCAGGATGTCCTCGATCCTGGCGATGCCTTCCGGCGTCTGCCGGTCGATCTCCAGGTGCATCACCGATTCACTGGAGCCCTCGCCGACCGCGGTCAGCTTGCCGCTGCGGTCGCGGCTGATCTGCACCAGCGGATGTCCCAGCACGTGCACGCCGATGCCCTGCTCGGCCAGCGCCATCGACACCGAGTCGACCAGGAACGGCATGTCATCGTTGACGATCTGCAACACCGTGTGCGACGACTCCCAGCCATGCGTTTTCAGCATCGGATGGAAGATCCGCAGGATCGCGGTGCCCGGCTTGCGCTTGCGCGCGAAGTCCAGCAGGTCGTTGGCCAGCGCCGCCCAGCCGTCCGCGCTGTGCAGCGGCATTTCATCCTCGGACATGCGCCGGTAGAACGCGCTGGCGAAGGCGCTGGCGTCGTCCTGGTGGGCCTTGCCGGCCAGCTTGCGGATCGCGCTGAAGATGGGATCGAGCAGGCTGTCCCTCGGGCTGACCCGCGGCGGATGCGCCGGCTTGGCCGTCTTCGGGGTGGAGGATGCTCCAGCTTTGCGTTGAGTGCTCATGGAAACAGTAGTCCGATGGATGACGGCCAGCAGGATGGGCAGGCCGGGGAAAAGGGGTCAGCGGGCGCGACAGGCGCGCATGTCGCCTACAGGCGGGTCATCCGTGTCCGGAATCGGGCCCGTACGACGGAAACGAGGCAACGGATGCGATGTTGCGGGGGCGGCCATCGCAGCCGCGGATGACGGGAAAGGCGATGTCTTTCACTCCACTGCAGTGATGCATGCTCGACTTCCTGGAAGGGTCAGTGCCGGCCCGCGTCGGCGCGGGCACGGGACGCGGCTGCACCTGCGGTCGACGCAGGGGCGGTCCGCGATGTGCGGGCGTTCATCTCAAGCCGGTCTCGTTGCGGGCAATGACCAGGCGCTGGATCTCGCTGGTGCCCTCGTAGATCTCGGTGATCTTGGCATCGCGGAAATAGCGTTCGATCGGCATCTCCTTGGAGTAGCCCATGCCGCCATGGATCTGCAGCGCCTGGTGGGTGATCCACATCGCCGCCTCGGACGCGGTCAGCTTCGCCATCGCCGCCTCGTTGCTGAAGCGCTGGCCCTTGGACTTCAACCAGGCCGCGCGCAGCGTCAGCAGCAGCGCGCCATCGAGCTTGCAACGCATGTCGGCGATCTTGGCCTGGGTCATCTGGAACGTGCCGATCGGCGCGCCGAAGGCCTTGCGCTCCTTGACGTAGGCGATGGTCGCCTCGTACGCCGCGCGGGCGATGCCGATCGCCTGCGAGGCGATGCCGATGCGGCCGGCATCGAGCACGCCCATCGCGATCTTGAAGCCCTGGCCTTCCTCGCCGAGGATCTCGTCGGCCTGGGCAACATAGCCGTCGAATTCGATCTCGCAGGTCGCCGAGGCCCGGATGCCGAGCTTGGGTTCGGTCTTGCCGCGGTGGAAGCCGGCGCGCTCGCCGTCGACCAGGAACGCGGTGATGCCGCGCGCGCCCTTGTCGGGATCGGTCATCGCGAACAGTACGAAATACTTGGCCACCGGGCCGGACGTGATCCAGCTCTTCTTGCCGTTGATGACGAAGCTGCCGTCGGCCTGGCGCGTCGCGCGGCACTTCATGGCGGTCGCGTCCGAGCCCGACTGCGGCTCGGTCAGCGCGAAGGCGCCGATCTCGCGCCCTTCGGCGATGGCGCGGACGTAGGTCTGCTTCTGCGCCTCGGTGCCGTGGGTCAGAATGCCGTTGCAGAACAGCGAATTGTTGACCGACATGATCGTCGAGTGCGCGGCATCTGCCGCGGCGATCTCGACCATCGCCAGCACGTAGGCGATCGGGTCCATGCCGGCGCCGCCGTACTCGTCGGGCACCTCGATGCCCATCAGTCCGTTCTCGCCAAGGACGCGGATGTTGTCGAGCGGGAATTCGCCCACGCGATCGAAGTGCTCCGCACTGGGTGCGATTTTTTCCTGCGCGATCCTCCGCGCCACGTCCTGCAACATCAACTGCTCATCGCTGAACCCAAAATCCACGTTTCCACTCCATCGGCGATCTTGGGTGCACATTGTAGACGTGGCTGCGCCTAAACCCCAGCACGTCGCACGCACATTCGACGCCCGAAAACACTCGACATTTCATGCAAAAAAGAGTGGATACCTTCATTGCACTGCAACATTTCCCGGGGCGCACGGCTTGACCCTGCGGGGCGCGAGGAGGAAACTTATCTCTATATCGCGATATGGAGATATTTATGGATCTGGAAGCCTGGTCGTCCCGGCTCAAGGTGCTTGCCGACCCGACCCGCGTCCGCCTGCTGGCCCTGCTCGAGGGCGAGGAGCTGACGGTCGCGGAGCTGTCGTCGATCACCCGGCTGGCGCAGCCGCGGGTGTCCACCCACCTGGCCAAGCTGAAGGAAGCCGGACTGGTGCGCGACCGCCGGGCCGGCGTGTCGGCCTATTACCGCTTCGACCATGCCGCGCTCGACCCGGCACAACAGGCGCTGTGGCAGGCGCTCAGCACGGGTAGCGACGATCCCCTGCTGCGCCAGGATGCTGAACGCGTCGCCAGCGTGCTGGCCCTGCGCGCGGCCGACCAGAACTGGGCCGACTCGGTGGCCGGCGACATGGAACGCCACTACTCGCCGGGCCGGACCTGGGAGGCGCTGGCGCGTTCGGCGCTACCGCTGCTGGAAACCGGCGACGTGCTCGACATCGCCTCCGGCGACGGAGTTCTGGCCGAGCTGCTGGCCCCGCATGCCAACCGCTACGTCTGCGTCGACGCCAGCAAGCGCGTGGTCGCCGCCGCCGCCGAGCGGCTGAGCCGCTTCCGCAACGTCGAAGTCACCGAAGGCGACATGCATGCGCTGCCGTTCGATGCCGCCAGTTTCGACCTGGTGGTGCTGATGCATGCCCTGACCTACGCCAGCAAGCCGGCCAATGCCGTCGCCGAGGCCGCGCGCGTGCTGCGCCCGGGCGGGCGTCTGCTGCTGTCCAGCCTGGCCAGCCACGGCCACCAGTCGGTGGTCGAGGCCTACGGCCACGCCAACCTGGGCTTCAGCGAGAAGGAACTGCGCCGGTTCATTTCCCGCGCCGGCCTGGAGCTGCTGAATTCCGAGACCGTCACCCGCGAGAAGCGTCCGCCGCATTTCGAAGTGATCTCGTTGATCGCGAGGAAGCCATGACCACCCTGCCCTGGCTGCACCCCGAACGCGTCGCCAAGCTCGAAGCCGGCCTGGCCCGGCGCATCCTGATCATCGACGGCGCGATGGGCACGATGATCCAGCGCCATCGCCTGGAGGAAGAGGACTATCGCGGCACGCGCTTCGCGCAGGGCTTCGACTCCCTGCATGCCCATGACGATGGCCACGGCCCGGCCTGCGGCCACGACCTCAAGGGCAACAACGACCTGCTGCTGCTGAGCAACCCGGGCCTGATCGGCGCGATCCACGCCCAGTACCTCGATGCCGGCGCCGACCTGGTCGAGACCAACACCTTCAACGCCACCTCGGTCAGCCAGGCCGACTACCACCTCGAACACCTGGTCTACGAACTCAACAAGGCCGGCGCCGAAGTCGCGCGCGCGGCCTGCGACGCCGCCGAGGCGCTGACGCCCGACAAGCCGCGTTTCGTCATCGGCGTGCTCGGCCCGACCAGCCGCACCGCATCGATCAGCCCGGACGTCAACGACCCCGGTTTCCGCAACACCAGCTTCGACGAACTGCGCGGGACCTACCGCGAGGCCATCGAAGGCCTGATTGATGGCGGTGCCGACACGCTGATGGTCGAGACGATCTTCGACACGCTCAATGCCAAGGCCGCGCTGTACGCCATCGAGGAAGTCTTCGATGTGCGCGGCGGCCGCTTGCCGGTGATGATCTCAGGCACGATCACCGATGCCTCCGGGCGCACGCTGTCGGGCCAGACCGCCGAGGCCTTCTATGCCTCGGTCGCGCACGGGCGCCCGCTGTCGGTGGGCCTGAACTGCGCGCTCGGGGCGCGCGACCTGCGTCCGCACATCGAGACGCTGGCGACGATCGCCGACGGCCACGTCAGCGCGCATCCCAATGCCGGCCTGCCGAATGCCTTCGGCGAATACGACGAAACCCCGGAAGAGACTGCGGCGATGCTGCGCGAGTTCGCCGAGGCCGGCCTGCTGAACCTGGTCGGCGGCTGCTGCGGCACCACGCCCGAGCATATCCGCGCGATCGCCGATGCCGTCCGCGACATCGCGCCGCGTCGCCTGGCCGGCCCGTCGCGACTGGCCGCCTGATCATGTCCGGCCGCCCGCTCCGTCGCCTGACCCGCCCCGTCCTCCCGCCACGCGCGGCGCACGCCTGCGCCTGTGCCCGCCACGATCGACACGCCTCGCCATGACCGCTCCCGCCCCCGTCCGCCACTCGCGTCTGTCCGGCCTCGAGCCGCTGGTCATCACGCCCGACCTGCTGTTCGTCAACATCGGCGAACGCACCAACGTCACCGGCAGCGCGCAGTTCAAGAAGCTGATCAAGGAAGACCGCTACGAAGAAGCCGTCGAAGTCGCGCGCCAGCAGGTCGCCAGCGGCGCCCAGATCCTCGACGTCAACATGGACGAGGGGCTGATCGATTCCGAGAAGGCGATGACCCGCTTCCTCAACCTGATCATGTCCGAGCCCGACATCGCGCGGATCCCGGTGATGGTCGACTCGTCCAAGTGGACCGTCATCGAGGCCGGCCTGAAATGCCTGCAGGGCAAGAGCGTGGTCAACTCGATCTCGCTGAAGGAAGGCCAGGAGGCGTTCGTCGAGCAGGCGCGCAAGGTGCTGCGCTACGGCGCCGCCGCGGTGATCATGGCGTTCGACGAGGACGGCCAGGCCGACACCTGCGCCCGCAAGGTCGAGATCTGCACGCGCGCCTACCGGATCCTGACCGAAGAGGTGGGCTTCCCGCCCGAAGACATCATCTTCGATCCCAACATCTTCGCGGTCGCCACCGGCATCGAAGAGCACGACAACTACGCCGTCGATTTCATCGAGGCGACCCGGATCATCCGCCAGACCCTGCCGCACTGCCACGTCTCCGGCGGCGTCTCCAACGTCTCGTTCTCGTTCCGCGGCAACGAGACCGTGCGCCAGGCGATCCATTCGGTATTCCTGTACCACGCGATCCGCGCCGGCATGGACATGGGCATCGTCAACGCCGGTGCGATGCCGATCTACGACGAGCTCGATCCGGACCTGCGCGAACGCGTCGAGGACGTCATCCTCAACCGTCGCAAGGACGGCACCGAGCGCCTGCTCGAGATCGCCGAGAAGTACAAGGGCAAGAAGGGCGCGGCCCAGGTCGAAGATCTGGCCTGGCGCGAGAAGCCGGTCCGCGAGCGCCTGGCGCATGCGCTGGTGCATGGCCTGGACGCCTGGGTCGAAGCCGACACCGAGGAAGCGCGCGAACAGTCCAAGCGCCCGCTCGACGTCATCGAAGGCCCGCTGATGGACGGCATGAACATCGTCGGCGACCTGTTCGGCGCCGGCAAGATGTTCCTGCCGCAGGTGGTCAAGTCCGCGCGCGTGATGAAGAAGGCCGTGGCCTACCTGCTGCCCTTCATCGAGGCCGAGAAGCTGCGCACCGGCGACGTCGGCAAGAACAACGGCACCGTGGTCATGGCGACCGTCAAGGGCGACGTGCACGACATCGGCAAGAACATCGTCGGCGTGGTGCTGGCCTGCAACAACTTCGAGGTCATCGACCTCGGGGTCATGGTGCCGGCGCAGGTCATCCTGGACAAGGCGCGCGCGGTCAATGCCGACCTGATCGGCCTGTCCGGCCTGATCACGCCGTCGCTGGAGGAGATGAGCCACGTCGCGCGCGAGATGCAGCGCCAGGGCTTCACCACGCCGCTGCTGATCGGCGGCGCCACCACCTCGCGTGCGCATACCGCGCTGAAGATCGACCCGCATTACAAGTCGCCGACGGTCTGGGTCAAGGATGCCTCGCGCGCGGTCGGCGTGGCGCAGTCGCTGATCAGTGCCGACCTGCGCGGCCCGTTCATGGCCGCCAACGACGCCGACTACGCCGAGATCCGCACCCGCCATCGCAACCGTGGCGATGCCAAGCGGCTGGTGTCGCTGGAGAAGGCGCGCGCCCAGCGCTTCCAGGGCGACTGGGCGCACTACACGCCACCCACGCCGGCAAAGCCCGGCGTGACCGTGTTCGACGATTACCCGCTGCAGGAGCTGGTCGACGTCATCGACTGGACGCCGTTCTTCCAGGCCTGGGAACTGGCCGGCAAATACCCGGCGATCCTGACCGACGAGATCGTCGGTACCCAGGCCAGCGAGCTGTACCGCGATGCGCGCGCGATGCTGGCGCGCATCGTCGACGAGAAATGGCTGACCGCCAAAGCGGTATTCGGACTGTGGCCGGCCAATGCGGTCGGCGATGACGTCGAGGTCGACACGGGCAATGCGGACGGGCGGCCGGTGACCCTGCACTTCCTGCGCCAGCAGGTCGACAAGCCGGTCGAACGGCCGGATTTCTGCCTGGCCGACTTCATCGCGCCCCGGACCTCCGGCAAGCAGGACTGGATCGGTGCGTTTGCGGTCACCGCCGGCATCGGCATCGACCCGCACGTCGCGCGCTTCGAGGCCGACCACGACGACTACAACGCCATCCTGCTCAAGGCGCTCGCCGACCGCCTGGCCGAGGCCCTGGCCGAACGCCTGCACCAGCGCGTGCGCCGCGAGTTCTGGGGCTTCGCCGCGGACGAGGCGCTCGACAACGAGGCCCTGATCGACGAGCGCTACCAGGGCATCCGCCCGGCGCCCGGCTATCCGGCCTGCCCCGAGCACAGCGAAAAGCAGCGCCTGTTCGAGATGCTCGACGCCGGCAGGCATGCCGACATGACGCTGACCGAAAGCTACGCGATGCTGCCCACCGCGGCCGTCTCGGGCTACTACTTCAGCCACCCGCAGAGCCAGTACTTCGTGGTCGGGCGGGTGTCCAAGGAACAGGCCGCCGACTACGCGCGCCGCAAGGGCGTGGACCTGGTCCAGGCCGAGCGCTGGCTCGCCTCCAACCTCGACTACGATCCCGAGTGATCGTCGGCCAGGCCGGCATGCGCGCGCGACCTGCCGCGCATGCCGTTGCGTGCATGACGAGCACGCGCGCCGCGCCCGCACGCATGGCTTGCATCGGCGCCCGATTGCCCGCCCAATAGCCGCTTCAAGGCGGCCTCCGCACGAATCTGTTCACGATCTTGCTGCGCTTGCCGTCTGGCGCGCGTGCGGTGCTCGAAATGCTCATGTACTTGCACGTACACTGCGCGTTCTGCGCTCCGCCAAACGCCACCTGGCTGCGCTCGCGACAGATCGTGAACAGATTCTAAGACCGCCTCGGCGCCAGGACCCGGACAAGACGCATGGATGCCGCCGATGGCATAAGCAATGCCAGCTTCATCGCCAGACACGCCGCGCCGGGCCGGATCGGGCTGTGCGGCGGCCGCGACTGGATCAACAAGCTGATCCGCAAGGCACAGGCGCCATTGACCGGCGATGGCCACCGCAGCCTCTGGTCGCACGCCTTCATGTTCAGCGAAACGCGCATCGACGGCCACTGGTGGGTGCTCGAATCCGACCTGGACCTGCGTTACCGGCAGATCCGGCTGGGCGTCCAGGAGAACCGCGTCGACCGTTACTTCGACGAGGCGCTGTTCCCGAACATCGCGATCCTCGATTTCGGGCTCGACGACGCCCAGGTGCGCGCGGCCCGGATCGCCGGGCTCGACCTGCTGTCGGGGCTGTCAAGCTACTCGCTGACCGAACTCGTCGGCACCCTGCTGGCGATGCACAGCCAGCGCCTGCGCCAACGCGAGAATCTGTTGTCGAAGGAAGGCGCGCTGTACTGCTCGGCGATGGTGCAGCACTGCTACGCCGCTGCCGGCGTCGACTTCATCCCCGGCGTGCACGGCAAGAACATCACGCCGCACGACATCCACCAGTCCGTGGTGCCGCACCAGACGCATTCGCTGATCCGCGACCTCGGCATCTCGCGGCTGCGCCGGATCGCGCATCGCGTCGACGGCCTGCTCGACCTGGCCGCCGACCGCCTGCCCTGACGCCCGCACGATGACCCGCTCCCCCGCCCACGATCACGCCGTGGTGCCGTTCGCGCGGCTCTCGAGCTTCTACCTGTGCTACTACGCGGCGCTCGGCGCGTTCACGCCGTACTGGAGCCTGTACCTGCAGTCGCGCGGGCTCGAGGTCGGCGCGATCAGCATCCTGATGAGCCTGTGGTACGCCACCCGGATCGTCGCGCCCAGTACCTGGACCACGCTGGCCTCGCGTTCGGCGACGCCGATCCGCTGGCTGCAGGGCGGCTGCCTGCTCGCGCTGTTGAGCTTCTCGGCATTCCTGCTGCCGCTCGAGTTCGTCGGCCTGTTCGTCGCGATGACCGCGTTCTGCTTCTTCTACAACGCGGTGATGCCGCAGTTCGAATCGATCACGCTGTCGCACCTGGCCGCACGCGCCGAGCGCTACGGCACGATCCGGGTCTGGGGTTCGGTCGGCTTCATCGTCGTGGTCGTCGTCTACGGCAAGCTGATCGACCGCCTCGGCGCCGGCATGCTGCCCTGGCTGATGCTGCCGTTGTTCGTGGCGATGCTGGGCTCGGCCCTGTGCAACCAGTACGCGCGGCCACCGGTTGGCGGCGTCGATGCCAGCGCGCCCAGCTTTTCGGCGACGATGCGCCGCCCGCCGGTGATCGCCTTCCTGGTCGCGGCGTTCCTGATGCAGGTCTCGTTCGGCCCGTACTACACGTTCTTCGCGATCTACCTCAACGAGCACGGCTATCCGCCCAGCATCCAGGGCTGGCTGTGGGCCATCGGCGTCGGCGTCGAGGTCGGCGTGCTGTTCCTGTCGGCGCGCATCTTCCGCCGCTTCGACGCCCGCGCGGTGTTGACGCTGGCGATCCTGAGCGCGGCGCTGCGCTGGTGGGTCACCGCCCTGTTCGTCGACAACCTCGCGATCCTGATGCTGGCGCAGGCCACGCATGCGCTGAGTTTCGGCGCGTTCTTCGCCGCCGGCATGCAGTTGCTGGCGCGGTTCTTCCCCGGGCCGATGAACGGTCACGGCCAGGGCGTGTTCTATGGCCTGGCATCGGGCTGCGGCGGCGTGCTCGGCGCGCTGCTGGCGGGCCTGGCCTGGCAGTCCAGCGGCCGCGTCGCGTTCGCGATCTCCGGATTCATCGCGCTGGCTGGCGCCTTCATTGCGTGGCGCTGGCTGTTGCGCGCGCCGCAGGACGCGCGCATCGCCCGATCGCTGCCCTGAGCCTGTCGCTGCCCTGAGCCCACCGATGCTCTGGCTCTGAGTCCGCCGATACGCTGCGCCTGTTGCGCAATGACGCAACCGCGGCTACGCCCCCTCGATACCGACGGCTCACATCGCCTGCAACCGCGACTGGGTATGCTGGGCAACGGTCCAGAAGAGGAAGCACGATGCCCCCACATCGACACCCTGCCCCGCCGCGCGCGCCACGCCATCCGCAGCGCGACGTGTACACGTCGCGCGTGCCCTGGACGCGCATGCTGATGCTGGGTGCCGCCGCACTGACGCTCGGCGCCTGCCAGCGGGCCTCGGATGCCACGCCGGTGGACAGCGCCGACAAGGCATCGACGGCGGCCCCCACGGCATCGACCATCGTTATCGAACACGCGCGCATCTTCGACGGCAGCCGCGATCTCGGCGAACAGACCCTGGTCGTCCGTGATGACCGCATCGTCCATGTCGGCGATGCCGCACCCGCCTCCCTGACCGCCGGTGCGCGCAGGATCGATTATTCCGGGCGCCACCTGATGCCGGGTCTGGTCAGCAACCACTCGCATGTCGCCAATACCGATGGCCTCGAACACGGCGACCGTTTCTACACGCGCGACAACGTCATCCGCGACCTGCGCCAATTCCAGGCCTACGGCATCACCACGGTGACTGCGCTGGGCATGAATGGGCGCGACTTCATCGCGATCCGCGACGAGGTGCGCGAGGACCCGACCCTGGGCGCGCAGTTGTATGGCGCCGCCGGCGGCATCGGCGCGCCGGGTGGCGCACCCCCCGCGCAGATCATGGGGCTCGAACACGATCCGGTGCTGCGGCCTGCCGATGCCGGACAAGCGCGCGAGGCCGTGCGCATGCAGGCCGATGCCGGCGTCGACCTGATCAAGCTCTGGGTCGACGACCTCGGCGGACGCTTCCCGATGATGACGCCCGAGATCTACCGCGCAGCGATCACCGAGGCGCATGCGCGCGGGCTGAAAGTCGCCGCGCACCTGCATGACCTCGCGCAGGCCGAAGACCTGGTGGCCAGCGGCCTGGACATCATCGGCCATGGCGTCCGCGACGTGCCGGTCAGCGACACGCTGGTCGCCGCGATGGCGCGGGCCGGCACCTGGTACGTGCCGACGGTCCACATCGACGAGGCCAACTACGTCTACGCCGAACATCCGCAGTGGCTCGACGATCCTTTCCTACGCAAGGCATTGCCGCCTGCGGTGCTGGCGCAATGGTCGGACCCGGCCTGGCGCACCAGGCAGCTGCAGGGCGCCAACATCGCGGCCTCGCGCAAGGCCGTCACGGTCAACCTGGCCAACCTGCGGACCCTGCACGCGGGCGGCATCCGCATCGGCTTCGGCACCGACTCCGGCGCGATGCCCCAGCGCGTCGTGGGCTTCGCCGAACACCGCGAACTGGAGCTGATGACACAGGCCGGTTTCACGCCCGCGCAGGCCCTCAGCGCGGCCACGCGCGACGCCGCCACGCTGCTGGGGCTCGACGATCGCGGTACGATCGCCGTCGGCAAGCGTGCGGACTTCGTGGTGCTCGATGCCGATCCCACGGCCGACATCCGCAACTCGCGCCGGATCCACGCGGTCTGGCAGGCGGGTCGTGAAGTGGCCGGTGCGATGGCGGCGTCGACAGCGACCGCAGCGGCGCCGTCAGTTCCGGACGCGTCCGCCCTCCCGCCGGCCACCGCGGACGCGGCGCAGCGCAGCGCTGAGGCTGCACGCGGGCAAGCTGCTATCGGTGGGCCTGCGAGCTGAGCGGATCGCCTACCAGACCAGGTCGTCGGGGACCTGGTACTGCGGATCGGCGTATTCGTCCGCGACCGGTGCATCGGGATCCACGCGCAAGGCGACGGCGGGCGCGAAGATCGCCTCGGCCTCGGCCAGCACCGCCGCGGTGACCAGCAGA
Source organism: Luteimonas sp. RIT-PG2_3 (assembly GCF_054902115.1). NCBI lineage: Bacteria > Pseudomonadati > Pseudomonadota > Gammaproteobacteria > Lysobacterales > Lysobacteraceae > Luteimonas > Luteimonas sp. RIT-PG2_3. The sequence continues at coordinate 53,091 of NZ_JBUBPF010000005.1, forward strand.
TAACGTCCGTTGTGCTGGACCACGCCGAGCACACCGGCGTTGAGGTCCTTCAACTGCGCCTCGTTGACGTGGATGCGCTTGATCTTGCCGCCGTATTCGAAGTGGCGGGCGATATCGGCATCGGCCAGGTTCAGCGACTTGTCCTTCAGGAATTCCGCCAGCTTCTCGCGGGCTTCGCGGCGCAGGCGCGCCTCTTCCTGCTTGCGGCGCTCGGCCTCGATGCGCTCGTCCTTCTCGCGCTGCGCACGGATCGCATACGCCTTGGCCAGGTCGATGTCGCCGCCCTTGCGCGGATCGCGCGCAGGCGGCCGCGGCCGTTGGCCCTCGCGCCCAGCTTCGCCCTGGCGCTGGCCTTGCCGCGGCCCGCCACCGGGACGTTGATCCCTGGCGGCCGGACGCTGCCCGCCGGGCGTCGCCTGAGCACCCGGCTTGGCGTTCGCGCCGCGCGGGTCGGGCCTGCGATCGGGCTGCCTGCCGGACTTGTGTTCGGGTCGTCGCGGCGGGTCGGGCTTCCGCTCGGGTCGCGGGGCCGGTTTGAAGCCCAGCCCAAGCAACTGGTCGCGCAATGAGTCAGTCATGGATCATCAGTAATGCGGAGGGGGTGGTTCCTGCGAAGGATCCGGGAACATCTCGCCGCGCACCTGTTTCATGTCGTCCAGGGTGCGGCGCAGCAGCTCGGACGTACGCACATGCTCGAGCCGGGTCTGCGACAACGCATCGTTGAGCTCTGCCAACGCATGCTCCTGGAATGCCAGGCGCGTTTCAAGCTCGACGATGCGTGCTTCCAGCTCGTTCATGCCGGGGCATCCATCAATGGCGCATCAGCGAACGGCCGCGACCGATGCCGTAATAGGCGAGCCCGGCCATTTCCATTTCGTCGGGTTCGTACAGGTTGCGGCCGTCGAAGACCACGCGGTCGGCCAGCGATTCGTGCAGCATCGCCAGATTGGGGCTGCGGAACTGCTTCCACTCGGTGATCACGAACAGCGCCTCGGCCCCTTGCAGGGCATCGTTGGCGCGTTCGCACAGGACCAGGTCGTCGCGCTCGCCAAAGATCCGCCGGGTCTCGTGCATCGCCTCGGGATCGAACGCGCGCACCACCGCCCCGGCGGCCCACAGCTGCTCGAGCAGGCGCCGGCTCGATGCCGCGCGCATGTCGTCGGTATTGGGCTTGAACGACAGCCCCCACAGCGCGACGGTCTTGCCGCGCAGCGCCTCGGCACCGCCGTAGTGGCGCAGCGCCAGCTCGTACAGGTGGCCCTTCTGGCGCTCGTTGACGGTCTCGACGGCGTTGAGCAGGGTCGGCTCGCAATCATTCTGCGCCGCGGTCCGCGCCAGTGCCTGCACGTCCTTGGGAAAACAGGACCCCCCGTAACCGGCACCGGGATAAATGAAGTGCCAGCCGATGCGCGGATCCGAACCGATGCCCTGGCGCACCATCTCGATATCAGCGCCGACGCGCTCGGCGATGTTCGCGATCTCGTTCATGAAGCTGATCTTGGTCGCCAGCATCGCGTTGGCCGCGTACTTGGTCAGCTCGGCCGAACGCACGTCCATCGTCACGATGCGGTCGTGGTTGCGGTTGAACGGCGCGTACAGGCGACGCAACCGCTCCACGGCATCGGCGTTGCGGCTGCCGATGACGATGCGGTCCGGGCGCATGCAGTCCTCGACCGCGGCGCCCTCCTTCAGGAACTCCGGGTTGGACACCACCTCGAACGCCAGCGACTGGCCACGCGCCTTCAGCTCGGCCGCGATCGCCGCCTGCACCTTGTCCGCGGTACCGACCGGCACCGTGGACTTGTTGACGATGATCGAAGGACGCTGCAGGTGCTGGCCGATCGTACGCGCGACCGCCAGCACGTACTGGAGATCGGCGCTGCCATCCTCATCGGGCGGCGTTCCCACCGCGATGAACAGGATCTCGGCGGTGCCGATGGCCTTGGCGGCGTCGGTCGTGAACGACAGGCGCCCGGCCTCGTGGTTGGCCAGCACCATCGGCTCCAGCCCCGGCTCGAAGATCGGGATGCGACCGGCATTGAGTCCATCGACCTTGGCCTGATCGATGTCCACGCAGACCACGTCGTGCCCCACTTCGGCCAGGCAGGTGCCGGTGACCAGCCCCACGTAACCCGTTCCGAAAATCGTTACCTGCATGCACCCGCTCCTTCAAGCCGTCCGTGGACCATGTGTTCGTCCCTGATGGGATGATCAGGGCGTCTTGACGATGTCGAGCAATTCGACTTCGAACACCAACGTGGTATTCGGGCCGATGGGGCCACCGGGCGTGCCGGCTTCGCCGTAACCCAACTCGCCGGGCACCCACAACTTGTACTTGCTGCCGACCGGCATCAGCTGCAGGCCTTCCTGCCAGCCGGGTACGACCTGCGCCAGCGCGAACTGGACCGGCTCGTTGCGATCGTAGGAGCTGTCGAAGGTTTCGCCGTTGAGCAGCGTGCCCTTGTAGTGCACGCGCACGGTGTCGGTCGCGGCCGGCTTGGCGCCCTTGCCTTCGGTCAGCACCTGGTACTGCAGGCCCGACGCGGTGGTCTTGACCTCGGGCTTCTTGCCGTTCTCGGCCAGGAACGCCTTGCCTTCCTCGGCATTCTTGGTGCGCTGCGATGCCAGCTCGGTCTGCTGCTTGGCCTGCATGCGCTCGCCGAAGGCCTGCATGACCTGCATCGCCTCGGCTTCGTCCAGCGGCTTGGACTTGCCGTCGACGGTCGCGCGCACGGTCTTGATCAGGGTGTCGAAATCGACGTCGTCCTTGATCGGCTTCAGCGACTCGCCGATTTGGGTGCCGATCACATACGCCACCTTCTCCTGCTCGGTCTTCAGCGCGCCAAGCGCGGACTTCTCGGCGGCCGCCTCTGCCGGCTTCTCCTCGCCATCGACCGGCTTGCCGGTGTCCTTGTCGAGCGGCTTGCAGGCCAGCAACGAAACACTGATGGCGACCGCGAGCAGCGCGATCGAAGGGGTGCGCAGGGACATCTTCATGGTTGGGGCTCCGGGAACAAGGGAAAACGGGTCAGGGGTTCAGTGCAAGATGGATCAGAGCAAGACGGATCGGGGAGACAGGCCGCGACGGAACGCGACCAGGATGATTCAGAGGATCTCGAGCAGTTCGACCTCGAACACCAGCACCGAGTTCGGGCCGATGGTCGGCGGGCTGCCGTTCTGGCCGTAGCCCAGTTCGCTGGGAATCCAGAAGCGGTACTTGGCGCCCACCGGCATCAGGGTCAGGCCTTCGGTCCAGCCTGCGATGACCTGGCCAAGGCCGAACTCCGCGGGCTGGTTGCGCTGCACCGAACTGTCGAACACGGTGCCGTCGAGCAGGGTACCGTGGTAATGCACGCGCACGCGGCTGGTCGGGATCGGCCGGGCGCCGGTGCCATTGGTCAGCACCGAGTACTGCAGCCCCGACGCGGTGCTGAACACGCCCTTCTTGGTCTTGTTGGCGGCCAGGAAGTCGATGCCGACCTGGCGGTTGGCCTGCGCGGCCTCGGCGACCTTGGCCTGCCGGCGCTGCGCATACGCGGCGGCGACCGTCTTGGTGTCTTCCTCGCTGAGCAGCGGCGTGCTCTTGTCGACGACGGCCCGGAAGCCCTGCAGCACCACTGGCAGGTCGATGTCGTCGGCGATGCCGCGCAACGACATGCCGATGTTGGCGCCCAGCATCAGGCCGACCTTGTCGCGCGCGACCTCGGGCGGCATCGAACCCGGCGCCAGTCCAGGCACCTGGCGTCCACTGCGGGCCGCAGCGCGCTGGCTCAGCACCGGCGAGATCGCGGTCGCGTCCTGCTCGCTGATCAGCGGCGGCTTGCCGTCCATCGCGTTGCGGATCGCGCGCTCGAACGTGGTCATGTCGATATCGGGCGCCGCGGCCTCGAGCGATCGCGCCACGTCCATGCCGACCATGTAGCTGACCTTGTCGCGGTCCGTCGCCAGGCTCGTGCGTTGCTGGGCGACGACGTCGCCGGCCACGCACAGGAACGCCACGCATATCAACGCGGCTGCGCCGCGCACCATCGGGTTCATCCGGATCACTCTCCTGCCAGGCCTGGGGCCACCGCGGCGGCCAAGCCCGTTATTGTCGCGGCGGGCGCGGCAGTGAGCAATGTCCGTCGTTCATGCGCGCGTCGGCTTGGACCCGGCCTGCCGCCCATCGCCGCCCGGCCTGCGTGCCACGCGACACCGGCGTGGGCGCGCCGGCCGTCGATCAGGCCGCCTGTCGATCGGTGCAGCGGTGGATCGGGCGCCCGATCGTGCGGTTCAGCGTGCCGGACGGGGCGCCGCCAGCGCGCGCTCGATCGCCTGCACCAGTTCCGGCGCATCCGGGGTCGTGCGGCTGCCCCAGTTGGCGATGACCTTGCCATCGCGACCGATCAGGTACTTGTGGAAGTTCCATTTCGGCGCTTCGCCGGTGGCCGCCAGCAGATCGCGATACAGCGGCGTCGCGTTGTCGCCGACGACATGCACCTTCTCGAACATCGGGAAACGCACGCCATAGGTCAGCGTGCAGAATTCCTGGATCTCCTTCTCGTCGGTGAATTCCTGCTCGCGGAAATCGCCGGAAGGAAAGCCCAGCACTGCAAAGCCCTGCTTGCCGTAGCGCGAATGCAGGGCCTCGAGGCCTTCGAACTGGGGCGTGAATCCGCACTTGCTCGCGGTGTTGACCACCAGCAGCACATCGCCGGCATAGGCCTGTTTCAGGTTGACCACCTGCTTGCCCGCCAGCGGCCGGAAGCTGCGGTCGAGCAGATCCTGCGCCGGAGACACCGTCGGCAGCGCTGCGAGGACGACAGCCAGAACAGCGCAAATCACTGATTTCACTTGGATTCTCCTGAAATAAGGGGGCCCTGCTTCCCCCCTGCCATCAGTTGGGTCAGGCGGATGCACAAAGGCGTTGACACCTACTGTTTAGGTGTTATAGTTACATACAACACCTACTGACCAACGCAGGATGTTCGCATGAACCGCAAACTCCACAACACGATAGCGGCTTTCTCGGTCACCGGCGTGATGTTCTTCGTCGGCCTGATGGCCGCGCAACCGATCCTCCCGATGGTCGATGCCAACGGCGAATCCGGCACCGCGGACAGCGTGACGTTCACGCCTGCCCACCTGCCGATCCAGGTCACGGTCCGCGACCCCGCCGCCGTCAACGCCCGCGTCCAGTCCCGGGTCGAGCGTTTCGAGGACGAGGTCGCCAAGGCCGGCTCGACCAGCCAGGCGATCGCCCTGACCGCAGGCTTCATCGCCACCGTCGCCGTCGACGCCGCGGTGGCCGGCGCGCTGCTAGAAGCACGCCAGTCCGACACCGACGCCGAAGAAGCCAAGGCCTCGGCCAGGGCCTCGGCGGCCGCCCGCGCACGCGCGGTCCGCAGCAGCATCGCGGTCCCCTACTTCTCTTTTGCACGCGGATCACAGCGCGGTGCCCGGAGCTGAGCCCATGGTCAATATCCAGTGGAGCGATGGCGCTCCCATCTATCGTCAACTGAAGGAAAGGGTGATCGCGATGATGCTCGATGGCGTCCTCAAACCCGGCGATGCCCTGCCGTCCGTGCGCCAGGTGGCCGCCGATTACCAACTCAATCCCATCACCGTCTCGCGGGCCTACCAGGAACTGGCCGACGAGGCACTTGTCGAGAAAAGAAGGGGCCTTGGCATGTTCGTGACCGATGAAGCGTCGAAGAAGCTGCTCTCCAACGAGCGCGAGCGCTTCCTCAAGGAAGAGTGGCCGATGGTCATCGAGCGCATCCAGCGCCTGGGCCTGTCCGCTAACGAGTTGCTGGGACCGGTCAAGCAGGGAGGTGTGTCATGACCCCGGTCGTCGAGATTCCGCAGGTCGTCAATGCCCGCGGCCTGCGCAAGGTCTACAAGAACAAGGTCGCCCTCGACGGCACCAGCTTCGGCATCGAGCCGGGCCGGATCGTCGGCCTGATCGGCCCCAACGGCGCTGGCAAGACCACCGTGCTGAAGGCGGTCCTGGGACTGATCCCGTTCGAAGGCGACCTCAAGGTGCTGGAACGCGATCCGCGTACCGAACGCGACGCGCTGATGAACGATGTCTGCTTTATCGCCGATGTCGCGGTGCTGCCGCGCTGGATGCGGGTCAAGGATGCGATCGACTTCGTCGCCGGCGTGCATCCACGCTTCAACCGCGCCAAGTGCGAGCGTTTCCTCGCCAATACCCAGCTCAAGCCCGGGCAGCGCGTGCGCGAAATGTCCAAGGGCATGATCGTGCAGCTGCACCTGGCCCTGGTCATGGCGATCGACGCCCGCCTGCTGGTGCTCGACGAGCCCACGCTTGGCCTGGACATCCTGTACCGCAAGCAGTTCTACCAGCGCCTCCTCGAGGATTACTTCGACGAGCAGAAGACGATCATCATCACCACCCACCAGGTCGAGGAGATCGAGCACATCCTGACCGACGTGCTGTTCATCCGCGACGGCAAGATCGCACTCGACGCCACCATGGACCAGCTGGGCGAGCGCTTCGTCGAAGTGCTGGTCAATGCCGACCAGACCGATGCCGCGCGCAGCCTCAACCCCATCGACGAACGCGCCCTGCCCTTCGGCAAGACCGTGATGCTGTTCGATGGCGTTTCGCACTCCGCGGTCTCGGGATATGGAGAGACCCGCACACCCGGCCTGGCCGACCTGTTCGTCGCGACGATGAAAGGAACCTACGCATGAACACTTCCTCCAACGGCGCGTCCTTCGGCGACGACGCCGCGGCACCGGTCGCCTCGCAGGCCGCCACGATCCACAAGACCCATCGCTTCCGCCTGCTGCTGCAACGCGAATTCTGGGAACACAAGGGTGGTTTCCTGTGGGCGCCGCTCGTCGCCGGCGGCATCTCGCTGCTGCTGACGTTGATGGTGATCGTCATCGGCGTGATCGCGATGCGCAAGGCGATCGGCAGCGGCGAGATCAAGCTCGACGACAACATCACCATCAACGGCCTGGACCTGGGCGCGCTGGTCAACCAGCTCAAGCCCGAGGACATGGCCCAGCTCTCCGACGGCATCAACCTGAGCGTGATGTCGGCTTCGATCTGGCCCTTCATCGTGCTGGTGTTCGTGATGTTCTTCTATTGCCTGGGCGCCCTGTTCGACGAGCGCAAGGACCGCAGCGTGCTGTTCTGGAAGTCGCTGCCGGTCTCCGATACCGAGACCGTACTGTCCAAGGTCGCAAGTGCAGTGCTGGTGGCGCCGTTGCTGGCCACGCTGGCCTCCGTGCTGACCATGTTCTGCTTCCTGGTGCTGATCAGCGTGGTCGTGCTGGTGCATGGCGGCAACCCGTTCACCCTGCTGTGGGCCAACAGCCATCCGCTGACGCTGGCCGCGCAGTATCTGATGGCGATCCCGGTCTATGCCCTGTGGGCGATGCCGACCGTCGGCTGGCTGCTGATGTGCTCGGCCTGGGCCAAGAGCAAGCCCTTCCTGTGGGCGGTGATGATCCCGGTGTTCGCCGGCATCTTCGTGGCCTGGTTCCAGGTGATGGGCGTGTTCGACCTCGACAGCTGGTGGTTCTGGAAGAACATCGTGCTGCGCCTGCTCGGCAGCGTGGTGCCGATCACCTGGATGGATATCGACCACATGCAGCAGGCGGGCCTGGAAACGCCCGGTGCGCTCCGCGATCTGGTCCATCCCGCCAACGTCTACCGCAACCTGACCAGCCCGGACCTGTGGATCGGCGTGGCCGCCGGCGCGGCGATGATCTTCGCCGCCATCCGCCTCCGCCGCTGGCGCGACGAGGGGTGAGCGAACGCGCTTGGTCGATGCCCTATCGGCATCGACCGCGTTCGCGAACGCCCGGCCATGGGTGAGGTTGTGGCGCCTGCGAAGCACTGCTTCGCGCCACAGACGAACGCACCGCGCGCTGCGCGGGGCTGGGCGGCCGGGCCGGACCATCCGAAGCCGGTACTCCCACGCCAGGAACGGCATCGCACAATGATCCCGGCGCGGCAAATGTCGGCACTGCCGCGCGGCGTCTAGAACACCAAGCCATGAATGGTTCGGCCAGACCATCCGAACCCGGCCACACCGCACCACCGCCCGCATCGCGACAGGATCCAGGCACAGTAAACCGCAGTTCCGCAGCGCAACCCCCGACAGCCCCAGCACCGCCCCATCCCAAGGATCCGGCCATGCACCGCAACCCTCGCGCGCTCATCGGCATGCTCCCCACCCTCCTGCTCTGCGCCGCACTGGCCACGCCCGCCTTCGCCCAGGACGCCCCCAGCTCTGGAGACAACGCACGCAATGCAAGCGCCCAGGCCTTCCAGGACCACATCGCCTATGTCGCGACGTTCGCGATGCTTCGCCTGATCGAAGCCTGCGCCGCGATGGACCCGGATTACCTGCCCCGGGCCGCCAGTGCCTACTTCCGCTTCGTCAACACGCACCAGGACGCGATCGAACGCGGACGCCTGCTGACGCTGTCGGTGCTGGCCGCCGACGACACCCTGCCGTCATACCGCGACCGCGTGCTGGCATCGCGCCTCGGACCGTTCGAATCGGGTACTGCCGAGCGCCGCCAGGCCATGTGCGGCGGCGCGCTGGCGATGCTGACCGGGGAACGCGTCCCGACCGGCGAATGGCCTCCCGCCGATTGAGGAGCGAGGGCCTTGCGGCCCGGCCTGCATCGCGGTTGCGGCGGCGTCCGTTGAACGCTCCCGCGTTTAAACCCTGCCGCCACCAGCGGCATCGAACCCCTGGATTGCCACCGATGAAGGAACCCCTATGACACGCATGTCCCTGCTCCTCTCCCCGCTGCTGTTGCTGGTCGCCGGCACCGCCCTCGCCGACGAAAAGCAATGCGCGCATTCCGCGCCGAAGTCGCTGCAACTCGACTACACCGGTGTCCGCACCGTCGCGTTCTCGATCGGCGGCAACAAGCTCAAGCTCGATGCTGCGCCCGGCGCGCGCGCTACCGTGGCGGGACGCGCCTGCGCATCCAGCGCCAACCTGCTGGACCAGCTGGTCCTGAGCCAGGAAAAGCGCGGCGACAAGCTCATCGTCACCGCCGCACGCACCAACGCCACCAGCTCGTGGTTCGGCAACAACTACGCCTACATGACGCTCAACGCCACGGTCCCCGCCAATGTCGCGGTCGAGATGTCGGTCGGCTCCGGCGACACCTGGATCACCGGCATCGCGTCGCTGCATGCGACCGTCGGCTCGGGCGACCTCGAAGCCAGCCGCATCCGCGGCGCCGCCAGCGTCAGCGTCGGCTCCGGCGATGCCAGCTTCAACGATGTCGGCAGCCTTGATGTGCGCTCGGTGGGATCGGGCGATGTCAACGCCAGCAACGTACGCGGCGCGGTCAAGGTGGGCAGCATCGGTTCGGGCGATTTCGAGCTCGATGGCGCTGCCGGCAACGTCGACATCGCCTCGATCGGGTCCGGCGACGCCGATCTCAAGCGCGTCACCGGCCACGTCACCCTGGGCTCGGTCGGATCCGGCGACTTCAGCGTCGACGGCGTGTCCGGCAACCTGACCGTACGTTCGTCGGGCAGCGGTTCGATCCACCACAATGGCGTCAAGGGCACGGTTGACATTCCACGCAAGCGCTGACTGATCAGGCACGGGCTGATGCGCACCGCCTGGCCGCACAGTCAACGATCAGGCGTTGACGCGGCAGGGACTGAGGGGCAACGCGGCGGCCGTGCCGCAATGCCAGCACGACACCCGCCACGGGCACGACCAGCACACCGGCGTCATCGGCCCCGTATCCAGCACCCTCTCCCCGCTCGGGGAGAGGGCGCGATTCAAGCGTCAGCCGCCGCCAACGCCGCCACCGGCCTGGATGCCGCCGCGCGTCAGCGCCGCCGGATCGAGCAGCTTCTTCAGTTCCGCAGCCTCCAGGCCGCTGTCTTCCAGTGCGATGTCCAGCACCGGACGGTTCTCCTTGTAGGCGCGCTTGGCGATCGCCGCGGCCTTTTCATAACCGATCACCGGATTCAACGCGGTCACCAGGATCGGGTTGCGATCCAGCGCGGCACTGATGTTGTCCTTGCGTACCTGCAGCCCGGCGATCGCGCTGTCGGCGAGCAGGCGCGACACGTTGGACAGCAACTGGATCGACTCCAGCAGGTTGGCCGCGATCAGCGGCAGCGTGACGTTCAACTGGAAGTTGCCGGTCTGCCCGGCCACCGTAATCGCGGTGTGGTGCCCGATCACCTGCGCGGCCACCATCACCGTGGCTTCCGGGATCACCGGATTGACCTTGCCCGGCATGATCGAACTGCCCGGCTGCAGTGCCGGCAGCTCGATCTCGCCCAGTCCGGCCAGCGGACCGGCATTCATCCAGCGCAGGTCGTTGGCGATCTTCATCAGTGCGACCGCGAGCGTATTGAGATGCCCCGACAGCTCGACGGCATCGTCCTGGGTGGCGATGCCCTCGAACTTGTCCTGCGCCGAATCGAACGTGGTACGGGTCAGCGTCGATAGCGCGCGGCTGACCTTCTTGCCGAACTGCGGATGCGCGTTGATGCCGGTCCCGATCGCGGTGCCGCCGATCGGCAGCCTGCGCAGGCGCTTGAGGCCATCGCTGATGCGCTGCTCGGCCGATGCCAGCTGCGACGACCAGGCACCGAACTCCTGGCCGAACGTCAGCGGCATCGCATCCATCAGATGGGTGCGTCCGGTCTTGACGACCTTGTCCAGCGACTTCGCGCGCTTGTCGATCGTGCGCCGCAGGTGCTTGAGCGCCGGCAGCAGATCCTCGACCACGGCCAGTTGCGCCGAGACGCGGATCGCGGTCGGCACCACGTCGTTCGAGCTCTGGCCCAGGTTGACGTGGTCGTTGGGATGGATGCGGCGGGTCTTGGTGGAGGCCAGCGTGGCGATGACCTCGTTGGCATTCATGTTCGACGAGGTGCCCGAGCCGGTCTGGTAGATGTCGATCGGGAACTGCAGGTCATGGACGCCGTCGGCCACCTTCAGCGCGGCGGCATGGATCGCCTGGGCGCTGGCGGCGGGCAGCAGCCCGAGATCGGCGTTGACCGACGCGGCCGCGGCCTTGATCAGGCCCAGTGCGCGGATGAAGCCGCGCGGCATCGGCCTGCCGGAGATCGGGAAATTCTGCACCGCCCGCTGGGTCTGGGCGCCCCAGAGCGCTTCGCTGGGGACCTGCAGCTCGCCCATGCTGTCGTGTTCGGTGCGGAAGGCGGGGGATGACGCAGACTTGCTCATGGATCATGGCTCCGTGGGAAAGGTTTCACGGCTGGCGAAGTCGCTGGCTGACACCGCCAAGGATACGCGAGCCACGAAGTCGCGATCCGCAGCCCGTCGCGCTGATCTCCCGGCGATCCACACCTCATGGCCGCTAGGGCCTAAAATGGTCGGCCCCGCCTGATGCCCCCGACCCCGCCCATGTCCGACGCCGCCCTGCTTGCCCTGTCCCCGCTCGATGGCCGCTATGCCGGCAAGGTCGATGCCCTGCGCCCGATCTTCTCCGAGTACGGACTGATCCGCGCGCGCGTCAAGGTCGAGATCGAGTGGCTGCTCGCACTGGCCGCGGAACCGGGCATCGCCGAACTGGCACCGTTCGACGCCGCACAGCAGGCCACGCTGCAGGCCCTGGCCGAGGATTTTTCGGTCGCCGACGCGGCCCGCGTCAAGGCTATCGAGCGCACCACCAATCATGACGTCAAGGCGGTCGAGTACTTCATCAAGGAGAAGCTCAAGGACGACGCGACGCTGGCACCGGCGCTGGAGTTCGTGCATTTCGCCTGCACCAGCGAGGACATCAACAACCTGTCTTACGCGCTGATGCTCAGCCAGGCGCGCCAGCAGGTGCTGCTGCCGTCGCTGGACAGCCTGATCCAGTCGCTGAAGGCGCTGGCCCATGCCCATGCCGGACTGCCGATGCTGTCGCGCACCCATGGCCAGACCGCCTCGCCGACCACCGTCGGCAAGGAAATCGCCAACGTCGTCGCGCGCCTGCAGCGCCAGGGCGAGCAACTGGCCGCCGTGGCCCTGACCGGCAAGATCAACGGCGCGGTCGGCAACTACAACGCGCACGTGGTGTCCTACCCGGACGTCGACTGGCCGGCGTTCGCCCGGCACTTCGTCGAATCGCTGGGCATCGAGTTCAACCCCTACACCACCCAGATCGAACCGCATGACTGCGTTGCTGAAATCAGCGACGTGCAGAAGCGCATCAATACGATCGGCCTGGACCTGTGCCGCGACATCTGGGGCTACATCTCGCTGGGCTATTTCAAGCAGGCGCTGAAGGACGGCGAAGTGGGCAGCTCGACGATGCCGCACAAGGTCAACCCGATCGACTTCGAGAACGCAGAGGGCAACTTCGGCATCGCCAATGCGCTGTTCGAGCATTTCGCCGCCAAGCTGCCGGTCAGCCGCTGGCAGCGCGACCTGACCGACTCGACCGTGCTGCGCGCGCTCGGCACCGCGTTCGGCCATACCCTGATCAGCCTCGATGCGCTGCAGCGCGGCCTCGGCAAGCTCAGCGTCAACCCGGTACGGCTGGCCGAAGACCTCGACGCGTCCTGGGAAGTGCTGGCCGAAGCCGTGCAGACCGTGATGCGTCGCCATGGCCTGCCCAACCCCTACGAGCAGCTCAAGGCCCTGACCCGCGGCCAGGGCATCACCGCCGACTCGATGCAGGCGTTCGTCGAGACGCTGGACCTGCCCGAGACCGACAAGCAGCGCCTGCGCGACCTGCTGCCGGGCGGCTATGTCGGACTGGCGGCCACGCTGGCGCGCGCGATCTGAGTGCGCCGGCCCGGGCTGACGGTGTGGGCCCGACGGTATTGGCATGATGGCCTGAGTCCGGTGCACCGACGCCGCCCACCGATGCGCCCCACCTCGCCAACCATGCAACCGCTCCTCAACATCGACGTCCCCGACCTGGCCCGCGCCGAACGCTTCTATTGCGACGCGTTCGGCCTGCGTCCGGGACGACGACTCGGCGAGCAGGCGCTGGAACTGCTCGGCGCCGCGGTGCCGATCTACCTGCTCGAACAGGCCCCCGGTCGCCAGGCGGCCGGCCCAGCCGGCAGCACGACCGGGCTGCGCGACTACCAGCGACACCGGATGCCGATGCATTGCGACCTCGTCGTCGATGACCTCGAGCAGGCACTGGCGCGAGCGATCGCGGCCGGCGCGCAGGCCGAAGGCGACATCCGCGACGAGGCCTGGGGCCGGATCGTGCAGATGGCCGACCCGTTCGGCCATGGCTGGTGCCTGCTGTCGTTCACTGCCGCCGGTTACGACGCGATCGCCCTTCCTCCGCATTGATGCCGATCAGTGTCGGCCGCACTCCCTTCTTGTAGGCTGCCCCGCATGAAAACCCTCCCGTTCGAAATCGACGCCACTGCCCACCTGCCGCTGGGCTTGCCGCCGGCGAACTTCCTGCGCGATTACTGGCAGAAGCGCCCGCTGCTGATCCGCAACGCCTTCCCGGGCTTCGTCTCGCCAATCAGCCCCGAGGACCTGGCCGGCCTGTCGTGCGAGGACGGCACGCTGGGACGGCTGATCGCGCACGACCGCGGCAGCGATGCATGGAGCGTCAGCCAGGGGCCTTTCGCCGAAGACATCTTCCCGGGACTGGGCGACCGCGACTGGACGCTGCTGGTGCAGGACGTCGACAAGTGGGATGCCGATGTCGCCGCGTTGCTGCGCCATTTCGCGTTCCTGCCGCGCTGGCGCATGGACGACATCATGATCAGCTTCGCCGCGACCGGTGGCTCGGTCGGCGCCCATATCGACCAGTACGACGTCTTCCTGCTGCAGGGCCAGGGCCAGCGCCGCTGGCAGATCGATGCCTCGGCTGCGATGGGCCGTGGCGAACCGTCGATCGGGTTCCGCAACGACGTCGAGCTCAAGCTGTTGAGCCAGTTCACGCCGACCCACGAATGGGTCCTCGATCCGGGCGACATGCTGTACCTGCCGCCGGGCGTCCCGCACCACGGCATCGCCGAGAACCCCTGCCTGACGTTCTCGTTCGGCATGCGCGCCCCGTCCGCCGCCGAACTGATGGGCGACTACATCGACACCCTCGCCGCCGAGGCCGACGACGCCATCCGTTATGCCGACCCCGACCTGGTGCCGGCCCGCGACAGCAACGAGATCGATGCCGCGGCGATGGAGCGCGTGGTCCAGGCCCTGAACGTGCTGCGCATGAACGACCCAGACCGCCTCGGCGACTGGTTCGGCCGCTTCATCACCGTCTACCGCAGCGCCGGGTTCGCGACGCCGGGCGAAGAATGCCGGTCGCGCATCGAAGTCGAATGGGACCTGCAGCAGCCCGATGTCGTGCTGCAGCGGCATCCATTCTCGCGCATGGCCTGGCGCCGTGCGGCCAAGGGCGCGCGCTTGTATGTCTCGGGACAGGACTATCCACTGTCGGCGCGCGATGCGCAGAAGATCGCGGCCCTCGACCAGCTCGATGGCCCGGTCTACGCCAGCCTGTCCGCCGCCGGTCGCGACGTCGTGATCGCGCTGTACGAGCGCGGCCACTATCAATTGCACCTCGACGCCGACGATGCCGGCGACACGGACGACGACGCCGGCTGAGCCGCCACGACGGGAACGCCGCAATGGGAGGGTCGATGATGGAAGAGATGGCAGGACCACGACGGGTGGTCGATCACGCCCAGGCGCTCGAGGCCAGCCTCACGGTCGTTGCCGGTGCGCGTCGCCAGGTGTGGATCCGCAGCGCAGCGCTCGATCCCGGCCTGTTCGACAGCCCGGCCTTCATCGAAGCGATGCGCGGTTTCGCCACCGGCCGCCCTGGCCGGGAGGTCTGGATCCTGCTGCACGATGCCGCCAGCGTCGAACGTGCGCAGGCACCGCTGCTGGCGCTGGCACAGCGCCTGCCCAGCATCTTCACGCTCCGCGAGGTCGTCGAGGCCGGTGATCGCGGCGATACCAGCGCTTGCATCGTCAACGACGCTGGCGACTACTACCGGCGTCCGCTGTCACAGCGGCTGGAGGGTGAGGCCGGCAGCGATCTGCGAGCCCGCGCGCAGCGCCTGATCGCCGCATTCGCGCCGGTCTGGGAACGTTCACGTCCCTGCACCGAGTTCCGGGCGCTGGGCCTGTGAGGCCAGCGACACCGCGTCCGTTGGCCTGAGAGGAGCCACGTATCGCGATCAGGCCTCTGGCCTGAGACGGCTACGCTTGGCGATCAGGCCTTTGGCCTGAGAGAGGCTGCTCTTGGCGATCAGGCCTTTGGCCTGATCGCGGGGACGCAAGGCCTGTCCTGCACACCAGCGGGGCGTTCGCGGCCCTGCGACGATGGTCGCAGGCGGGAACATCGACTATTTCACCCCCGAAGGGTGCTTTGCCCAGATGCCTCCGGCTATACTGTGCAGCGCGTCAACCCCTTATTTCTCGCGCCTGATTTTCTTTCCGTATCAGGTGTTTGCCCCTTACTTCGAGCCCAATACGCCAGACGTGGACAGTCTTCTGAAGCAGTTTGCGCAGTCCTCCCAACTCGGTGCCAATGCCGCATACATCGAGGACCTGTACGAGCAGTACCTGGTCAATCCCGACAGTGTCGATCCCAAATGGCAGACCTGGTTCGACAGCCTGAAAGGGCGCGAAGCCGGTGACGTGCCGCATTCGGCGGTCATTTCCGCCGTTGCCGATGCCGGCAAGCGTGCCGCGCGCGGCCTTGCGGTCGGCCACAGCGACAGCAGCGATGAGCGCGAGCGCCATATCGGCCGCCTGATCACCGCCTATCGCTCGCGCGGCCACCTGGGTGCGAAGCTCGATCCGCTCGGCCTGGTGCCGCCGATCAACCCGCCGGACCTGGACCTGGCGTTCCACAGCCTGTCCGAGTCGGACCTGGACGCCGAGTTCAGCACCGGCGGCGTGGCCGGCCAGCCGCGGATGAAGCTGCGCGACCTGCTCGCCCGGCTGCGTGCGACCTACGCCGGCGCGATCGGCGCCGAGTTCATGCACATCCCGGACTTCGAGCAGCGCCAGTGGATCTACCAGCGCCTCGAAGCCGCCGGTGGCAACTACACCCGCAGCGCCGATGAGCAGCGCCGGATCCTCGAGCGCCTCAGCGCCGCCGAGGGCCTCGAGCGCTACCTGCATACCAAGTACGTCGGCCAGAAGCGCTTCTCGCTGGAAGGCGGCGACGCCCTGATCCCGCTGCTCGACGACACCATCCGTCGCGCCGGCGAAGACGGCGTCAAGGACATCGTCATCGGCATGGCCCACCGCGGCCGCCTGAACGTGCTGATCAACACCCTCGGCAAGAACCCGCGCAAGCTGTTCGACGAGTTCGAGGGCAAGTTCGAGCACCATGGCGACGACGCCGCGCACACCGGCGACGTCAAGTACCACATGGGCTTCAGCGCCGACATCCAGACCCCCGGCGGCCCGATCCACCTGGCGCTGGCGTTCAACCCGTCGCACCTGGAAATCGTCAACCCGGTCGTCGCCGGCAGCGTGCGTTCGCGCCAGCACCGTCGCGGCGACAAGGCCCGCAAGCTGGTCGTCCCGGTGCTACTGCACGGCGACGCCGCGTTCGCCGGCCAGGGCGTCAACATGGAGTTGTTCCAGATGTCGCAGGCCCGCGGTTTCGCGGTCGGCGGCACCATCCATGTCGTCATCAACAACCAGGTCGGCTTCACCACCAGCGAACGCCAGGACGCGCGCTCCACGCTGTACTGCACCGACGTCGCCAAGATGGTCGGCGCACCGGTGTTGCACGTGAACGCCGATGATCCGGACGCGGTCGTGTTCTGCGCCGAGATGGCCTACGACTTCCGCCAGAAGTTCGGCCGCGACGTCGTCATCGACCTGGTCTGCTACCGCCGCCACGGCCACAACGAGGCCGACGAACCGGCGGCGACGCAGCCGCTGATGTACCAGACGATCCGCAAGCACAAGACCCCGCGCGAGCTGTACGCCGACAGGCTGGTCGCCGCCGGCACGCTGACTGCCGACGACGCCAAGGCGATCGTCGACGGCTACCGCAACAAGCTCGACGCCGGCGAAGTCACCACCGAGCTTGCCGACAGCAAGCCCGACGACTACGACCTGACGATCGACTGGGATCCGTACCTGTCGGGCAGCATCGACGATGCCGTCGACACCACCGTCAAGCTGGACACCCTGGGCGCGCTGGCCGATCGCATCACCACGATCCCCAACAGCATCACCCTGCATCCGCGCGTGGCCAAGATCTACGAGGACCGCCGCAAGATGGTCGCCGGCGAGCTGCCGGCCGACTGGGGCTTCGCCGAGAACCTGGCCTACGCCAGCCTGCTCAACGAAGGCGACCGCCTGCGCCTGGTCGGCCAGGACAGCGGCCGCGGCACGTTCTTCCACCGCCATGCGGTGCTGCACGACCAGAACAGCGACGCGGACTACATCCCGCTGCAGCAGTTGGTGGAGAACCCCGAAGACGCGACCATCATCGACTCGCTGCTCAGCGAAGAAGCGGTGATGGCGTTCGAGTACGGCTATTCGACGTCCGAACCGGGCACGCTGGATATCTGGGAAGGCCAGTTCGGCGATTTCGCCAATGGCGCCCAGGTCGTCATCGACCAGTTCCTGTCGTCGGGCGAGGCCAAGTGGCAGCGCCTGTGCGGTCTGGCGCTGTTCCTGCCGCATGGTTACGAAGGCCAGGGCCCCGAGCATAGCTCGGCGCGCCTCGAGCGTTTCCTGCAGCTGAGCGCCCTGTCGAACTGGCAGGTCTGCGTGCCGACCACGCCGGCACAGGCCTATCACATGATCCGCCGGCAGATGCGGATGAAGACCCGCAAGCCGCTGGTGGTCATGACGCCCAAGTCGCTGCTTCGCCACAAGCTGGCGACCTCGACGCTGGACGAACTGGCCAACGGCAGCTTCCAGCACCTGATCGGCGATGCCGCCGCGGAAGTCAAGAACGTCAAGCGCGTCGTCGCCTGCTCCGGCAAGGTCTACTACGACCTGCTCGAGCAGCAGACCGCACTGGGCAAGCACGACGTCGCGTTGCTGCGCGTCGAGCAGCTGTACCCGTTCCCGCGCGAACTGCTGGCCGCCGAGCTCAAGCGCTTCGGCAAGGCCACCGACCTGGTCTGGTGCCAGGAAGAGCCGCAGAACCAGGGCGCCTGGTACCAGATCAAGCACCACCTGGAAGCCTGCCTGGCCGACGGCCAGACGCTCAGCTACGCCGGTCGGGGTCGCTCGCCCTCCCCGGCGGTCGGTCATCTCAACGATCACGTGATCGAGCAGAAGCAGTTGATCGCCGACGCCCTGGTCAACCCGCTGATCGGCAAGACCGTCGCCGAGTAAGCAGATCCGCAGCCTCCGCTCCGAACCATCCATCGCCCAATACTGCTGTCCAGGAAGCCACCCATGGCCACTGAAATCAAAGTCCCCGTCCTGCCCGAATCCGTCTCCGACGCCACCATCGCCACCTGGCACAAGAAGCCCGGCGACGCGGTCAAGCGCGACGAGAACATCGTCGACCTCGAGACCGACAAGGTCGTGCTGGAAGTGCCGTCCACCGTCGACGGCGTGCTGAAGGAAATCCGCTTCGAGGAAGGCGCCACGGTCAACAGCCAGCAGGTCATCGCGGTGATCGAGGAAGGCGCGGCCGCGGCCGCCGCCCCCGCTGAGAAGGCCCAGGAGCCGGCTGCCGGCGCGCAGGAAGTCCAGCCCAAGGCGGAAGCCGCCAAGGCCGCTGCCGCCGCACCGAGCTCGACCACGCCTGCACCGGTCTCCGGTACCGACGCCCTGCCCCCGGGCGCGCGTTTCACCGCCGTCAGCCAGAGCATCGACCCGTCCAAGGTCGAAGGCACCGGCCGTCGCGGCGCCGTGACCAAGGAAGACCTGGTCAACTACGCCAGCGGCAAGACCGCCGGCGTCAGCGGTGGCGCACGTCCGGAAGAGCGCGTGCCGATGACGCGCATCCGCAAGCGCATCGCCGAGCGCCTGATGCAGTCGAAGAACTCGATCGCGATGCTGACTTCGTTCAACGAAGTCAACCTGTCCAACGTGATGGCGCTGCGCAAGCAGCTCGGCGACCAGTTCCAGAAGGACACCGGCATCAAGCTCGGCTTCATGAGCTTCTTCGCCAAGGCCGCCTCCAACGCGCTGCAGCGCTACCCGGTGATCAACGCCTCGGTTGATGGCGAGGACATCATCTATCACGGCTACGCCGACATCTCGGTGGCGATCTCGACCGATCGCGGCCTGGTGACCCCGGTGCTGCGCAATGTCGAGCGCATGAGCTTCGGCGAGATCGAACAGGGCATCGCCGACTTCGCCAAGGCTTCGCGCGAAGGCGGACTGAAGCTGGAAGACCTGCAGGGCGGCACCTTCACGATCACCAACGGCGGCACCTTCGGTTCGCTGCTGTCGACGCCGATCGTCAATCCGCCGCAGAGCGCGATCCTGGGCATGCACACCATCAAGGAGCGCCCGATCGTCGAGAACGGCCAGGTCATCGCCGCGCCGATGATGTACATCGCGCTGAGCTACGACCACCGCATCATCGACGGCAAGGACGCGGTGCAGTTCCTGGTCGACATCAAGAACCAGCTCGAGAACCCGGGACGGATGCTGCTCGGCCTGTAAGGCCCAGCCGCATCGGGAACCGGGGATCGGGATATCGCCAGGGCCAGACCCTGGCAGTTCCCAAGGCCGCGATTCCCGCTTCTTCTCCCCATTGCCTGTGAGCGAATGAAATGAGCGAACAATACGACGTCGTCGTCATCGGAGCCGGCCCCGCCGGCTATCACGCCGCGATCCGCGCCGCGCAGCTGGGCAAGAAGGTCGCCTGCATCGACGCCGCGCTGGGCAAGGACGGCAAGCCCGCACTGGGCGGCACCTGCCTGCGCGTGGGCTGCATTCCGTCCAAGGCACTGCTGGATTCCTCGCACCAGTACCATAACCTGACCCACCAGTTCGAACAGCACGGCATCAGCGTCAAGGACGCGAAGATCGATGTCGGCACCATGATCGGCCGCAAGGATGCCATCGTGAAGCAGTTCACCGGCGGCATCGCGCAACTGTTCAAGGCCAACAAGATCACGCCGTACTACGGCTTCGGACAACTGCAGCCGGGCAACATCGTCACGGTGAAGCAGCACGACGGCAGCGAAGTAGAGCTCAAGGGCGCCAACGTCATCCTTGCCGCGGGTTCGGATTCGATCGAGCTGCCGTTCGCGAAGTTCGACGGCGATACCATCGTCGACAACGTCGGCGGTCTGGACTTCACCGAAGTGCCCAAGCGCCTGGTCGTGATCGGCGCCGGCGTCATCGGTCTCGAGCTCGGCAGCGTCTGGAAGCGCCTCGGCGCCGAAGTCACGATCCTCGAGGCCCTGCCGGACTTCCTGGCCGTAGCCGACGCCGAAGTGTCGAAGGTCGCCGCGCGCGAGTTCAAGAAACAGGGCCTCGACATCCGTCTCGGCGCCAAGGTCTCCAAGACCGAAGTCACCGGCAAGGGCAAGAAAAAGGAAGTCGTCGTCACCTACACGGACAAGGGTGGCGAGCAGACGCTGACGGTCGACAAGCTGCTGGTTGCCGTGGGCCGCCGCGCCGCGAGCAAGGGCCTGCTGGCCGATGGCACCGGCGTGAAGCTCAACGAGCGCGGTCAGGTCGAGGTCGACGCGCATTGCCACACCGGCGTCGATGGCGTCTGGGCGATCGGCGACTGCGTGCGCGGCCCGATGCTGGCACACAAGGGTTTCGAAGAAGGCATTGCGGTCGCCGAGCTGATCGCCGGCCTGCCCGGCCACGTCAACTTCGACACCATTCCGTGGGTCATCTACACCTCGCCGGAAATCGCGTGGGTCGGCAAGACCGAACAGCAGCTCAAGGAAGAAGGCGTGCCCTACAAGGCCGGCTCCTTCCCGTTCGCCGCGGTGGGTCGCGCCGTCGCGATGGCCGAGCCGACAGGCTTCGTGAAAGTGATAGCACATGCCGAGACCGATCTCGTGCTGGGTATGCACCTGGTCGGTGCCAACGTGTCGGAACTGGTGCACGAAGGCGTGCTGACCATGGAGTTCAAGGGCTCCGCAGACGACCTCGCCCGCATCTGCCACGCACACCCCTCGCTGTCCGAAGCCGTGCACGATGCGGCAATGGCGGTCGACAAGCGCGCGATCCACAAGGCCAACTGACTGTTGGCCTGCGCGAAGGCTCCGCCCCGGCGGAGCCTTTTGCGTTTTGGAGATCCGCATCCAGGCACGCTGTACCGTCCGCCTCCTTCCCTCCCAACTGCCACGCCCCACCCGCTCCCGGATCCCCACTGCGAGACACGCATGTCACCCGAGCCGATGCCATCCCATCTCTCCGCCACGCTGTACATCGTTGCCGGCGCGATGTTCGTGGTCGGCGCGTTCGCCAGTGATCGCATCGCCTTCAGTGGCGTCGGGATCGCCTTCATCGCCCTTGGCGTCACGATGCTCGTCCGCCAGCGCCGCAAGTGAGTGATTCCTGATCCGTCCCGTCCAGAGGTGTACGCACCCATGAAATCGATCTGCGTCTACTGCGGCTCCAACGCCGGCAACAAGCCCATCTACACCGACCGCGTGTTCGCGCTTGGCGACCGCATCGCCAAGGAAGGACTGCGACTGGTCTATGGCGGCGGCAACGTCGGCCTGATGGGCGTGGTGGCCAATGCCGTGCTCGATGGCGGCGGCCAGGTCACCGGCGTGATCCCCAAGCAGCTGGCCGACTGGGAAGTCGCGCACCGTGGGCTGACCGAACTGGAGATCGTCGGTTCGATGCATGAGCGCAAGTCGCGGATGTTCGACCTGTCCGACGCCTTCGTCGCCCTGCCCGGCGGCTTCGGCACGATGGAGGAGATCTTCGAGATGCTGACCTGGCGTCAGCTCGGCATCGGCAACAAGCCCTGCGCCTTCCTCGACATCGATGGCTTCTACGAACCGCTGATCGGCATGATCGATCGCATGGTCGACGAGCGCTTCCTGCATCCCGACCAGCGCGCCGACCTCTGGTATGGCAGCGACATCGATGCGATGTTCGCCTGGATGCGGGCCTACCAGCCCGCGCAGGCGAGTAAATGGATTGATGAAAAACGCAGGACCGCGTTGCGTTGAGGGGCGTGAACTCCAAGGCGCGTGGCGACGCGTTCATCACCTCGGGCATTCACTCGATGCCTGGCGATGCCGCCCGCGTGATCCAACGTCATCAGAGGACACCATGACCAGCCTTCCGGCACAGTTCCAGGCCCTGCGCATCCACAACGATGCCGACGGTTATCGCAGCGGCATCGAAACGCTGTCGATCGACGACCTCTCGCCGGGCGAGATCGTCATCAAGACGTCGTTCTCGTCGGTGAACTACAAGGACGCCCTGGCCGGCACCGGCAAGGGGCGGATCCTGCGCGACTATCCGCTGGTCGGCGGCATCGATGTCGCCGGACACGTGGTGACATCGACGGACCCGGCCTTCAAGGAAGGCGACGCCGTGCTGATCACCGGTTGCGCGCTCAGCGAGCTGCGCGACGGTGGCTACAGCGAGTACGCCCGGCTCGAAGCCAAATGGGCCGTCCGGCTGCCGGCCGGTCTGAGTCTGCGCGACAGCATGATCCTCGGCACTGCCGGCTTCACCGCCGCGCTGGCCCTGTTGCGCATGCAGGAGAACCGGCAGACGCCGGCGCATGGCCCGATCGCGGTTACCGGCGCCACCGGTGGCGTCGGCTCGCTGGCCGTGGACATCTTCAGCAGCGCCGGCTATGCGGTGCATGCGATCAGCGGCAAACCCGAACACGCCGACTACCTGACCGCGATCGGCGCCAGCCAGGTCCTGGGCCGGGAGGCCCTCGCGACCACCCGCCCGCTGGAAACGCCACGTTTTGGCGGCGGCCTCGACAACGTCGGCGGCGCGATGCTGGTCAGCCTGCTTGCGCAGACCCGGCCGTATGGCAACGTCGTCAGCGCCGGCCTGGCCGCGAGCGCGGACCTGCCGGGCTCGGTGATGCCCTTCATCCTGCGCGGCGTGTCGCTGATCGGCGTCGCCTCCTCGGGAACCGCACGCGACCTCCGCGACCGCGTCTGGCAGCAGCTGGCCAGCGACTGGAAACCGCGCCATCTCGACCGGATCTGCACCCGGGAAGTCACCCTCGCCGGCCTGCCAGGCGTCTTCGACGAGATGCTGGACGGCCGCTCGCTCGGCAGGACACTGGTCACGTTTTAGAACCTGTTCACGATCTTGCTGCGCTTGCCATCTGGCACGCGTGCGGTGCTCGAAATGCTCATGTACCCGCACGTACACTGCGCTTTCTGCGCTCCACCACGCGCCACCTGACTGCGCTCGCGACAGATCGTGAACAGGTTCTCAGCCGAGCCTGCTGCGCAATCGCACGGGCAGTGGCTACAATCGTGGCGCATTCACAGGGGCATGGCATGGCGCGCATTCTGATCGTCGACGACTCCCCGTCCCAATTGCTGGGTATCCGTCGCATCGTCGAAAAAATGGGCCACCAGGCCCTGACCGCCGAGGATGGCGCCGCCGGCGTCGAGGCCGCACGCCGGGAACTGCCCGATCTGATCCTGATGGACGTGGTGATGCCGAACCTCAACGGCTTCCAGGCCACGCGCTCGATCACCCGCGACCCCGCCACCAAGCACATCCCGGTCGTCCTGGTCACGACCAAGGACCAGGACACCGACCGCGTCTGGGGCCTGCGCCAGGGCGCCAAGGCCTACCTGACCAAGCCTTTCAGCGAAACCGAACTGGCCGAAGCCATCCTCGCGACGATGGGTGTCAGCGATCCGGGGGATCCCGCGCCGGGCGAATGAGGTTGTTGTGGGGTGTGGGGTTGACGGCGTCGTGGGCTTGAGGGTGTTGGACGCCGTTTGCGCGTTCGCGTGATTCGAGGGCGCCGGGTCTAGACCCGGCCCACGTGGCTTCCGCAGGGATGCCCGCGTATGGAGTCAGACGTCCTGCGGCGCGAGTTCGCGCAGCTTGCCTTCGTGCAGTTCCAGCACGCGATCCAGCCGGCGCGCCAGACGGCGGTCGTGCGTCACCAGCACCAGGCTCGTGCGCTGTTCGCGATTGAGCTCCAGCATCAGTTCGAACACCGTGGACGCAGTCTTCTCGTCGAGGTTGCCGGTCGGTTCATCGCCGAGCACGCAAGCGGGTTGATTCACCAGCGCACGTGCCACGGCCGCCCGCTGGCGTTCGCCGCCGGACAGTTCGCCGGGCTTGTGTTCGAGGCGATGGCCAAGCCCCACCGATTCCAGCAACGCCTGCGCCCGGTCGCTGGCATCCTTGACCGACTTGCGATCCATCGCCGACAGGCCGGCATGCAGCAGTTCCAGCCCGGCGCGATACACGGCCCAGAACGGCAGTCCGATGGTGCCCATGACGCCGGAGCCGACTTCGATACCCAGGGGGTCCGCATCGCGCTGCAGCAGCAGCGGCAGCATCACGTTCTCGAGTGCAGTGAATTCCGGCAGCAGGTGATGGAACTGATAGACGAACCCCAGTGCCTGGTTGCGCAGGCGTCCGCGCGCGGCGTTCGACAACGCGCTCATCTGGTGTCCGGAGACGTAGACCTCGCCCGAGCTGGGCGTATCCAGCCCGCCCAGCAGGTGCAGCAGCGTGCTCTTGCCGGCACCCGATGCGCCCAGGATCGCGACCGTCTCGCCGGGATGGACCGCGAAATCGAGGCCGTCGAACACCTGCGTCCGCAGCGAGCCCTCGGCGTAGACCTTGCCCAGCGCCTCGGCGCGGATCACCGCACCATCGTTGCGGACCACGGGCTCGGGAGCGCGCTGCCAGAAGCGGCGCTTGCCGCCCGGCAACGCGGCCTGGCCCGTTCCATTGCGCGTGGCATCATTCATAGCGCAGCGCCTCCGCCGGTGCCGTGCGCGATGCGCGCCAGGCCGGATAGACCGTCGCCAGGAATGCCATCACCAGCGCCACGCTGCTGATCATCGCGACATCGCTGACCTGCAGGTCGATCGGCAGGCCGGTCACGTAATAGACGTCCTCGGGCATCAGCACCACGCCGAACAGGCGTTCGAGCCCGCGCAGGATGTGTTCGAGATTGAACGTCAGCAGCAGGCCGCTGACCACGCCGAGCACGGTGCCGATGACGCCGATCATCGTGCCCTGCACCACGAACACGCGCATGACACCGCCGGGCGCGAGGCCCAGCGTGCGCAGGATCGCGATGTCGGCCTGCTTGTCGGTGACCAGCGCCACCTGCGAGGCGACCAGGTTGAACGAGCCCATGACGATGATCAGCGACAGCAGGATGCCGATCATCGTTTTCTCCATCTTCAATGCACGGAAGATGTTGGCGTTTTCCTGGCTCCAGTCGCGCACCTGGTACAGGCCGTCGAGCTGTACTGCGAGGTCGCGCGCGACGTCCCAGGCGATGTTCATGTCGTGCAGTTTCAGGCGCACGCCGGTCACGCCGTCCCCCATCCGCAGCAGGCGCTGCGCATCCTGCAGGTTGACCACCGCCAGCCGGCGATCAAAGTCCTGGTAGCCGGCCTCGAACAGGCCGCTGACGGTGAAGCGCTTCAACTGCGGCACCGCACCCATCGGCGTGACCTGGAAATCGGTGGTGACGACGATCTTGTCGCCCACCTGCACGCCCAGCCATTGCGCCAGTTCCTTGCCCAGCACGATGTTGTACGCGCCCGGCGTCAGGTCCGACAGTTTGCCCTGCACCATGACGTCGGCCAGCTCGGACACGGTGGATTCCGCCTCCGGGTCGATGCCGCGGACTGCGGCAGGCTCCTGGCGGCCGCTGCGCAGCAACGCCTGGGTATCGATATACGGTGCCGCGCCGGCCACGCGTGGATCCTTGCGCGCGATCTCGACGGCGTGCGGCCAGTTCTCCATCGAATCGCCATAGGCGATGACGGTGGCATGCGCGACCATGCCGAGCATGCGGTCCTTGATCTCGCGCTGGAATCCGCTCATCACCGCCAGCGTGGTGATCAGCACGGTCACGCCGATCGCGATGCCGAGGATCGATGCCAGCGAGATGAAGGAGATGAAGCCATTGCGGCGCTTGGCGCGGAGGTAGCGCAGGCCGATGGCGACCGGAATGGGTTTGTACATGGGCAAGGGCTGACGGGGCAGCGGCTATGGTGCCACCGAACGACTGCGCCGCGAAGCAACGCGGGCCGGAGCGGCCAGACGCAGTTCACGTCGCAGGTCTGCCGGCAGGGTGTCGGGCCACCACGACAGCCGCTGCATGCGTCCGTCGGCATCGCGCCACCCCAGAAAGGCCAACGGCCCACGCCACTGCAGGACCAGCCGCTGCACCGGGATTCCGTCGACGGTCGACGCATCTGCGCCCGGCTGCGGTCCAGACCGCCCACATTCCGCCGGTACGGGCGCAGGCAGCCCAGCACCGGGCAGCGCAGGCCTGATCAGCAGTTGTCGCCGCGGGCGGCGGGATTCACGCCAGGCGAGCCAAGCGCCGGTGGCCACGGCCAGCAACGCGCAGGGCCAGGCCAGGTTCGCAGGCAGGTCGGACGCCAGCACGGACAAGCCGGCACAAGGCCCCAGCCCGGCCAGCGCGGCAATCAGGTAGCGCGACGGCCGCCATTCAAGGCGGCATCCCGCGGATCTGTTGGACAAGCGCGTCGATTGCGTCATCGGGCGCCACCTCGTAGCCCATGAACCAGCGCCAGAGTTTATCGTCCTCGCAGTCCAGCAGCTGTAGGAAAACGCCGCGCTGTGTGGCCGGGGCCTGCGGCCATTCGCGCTCCAGCCAGCGTGTGAACAGCTGGTCCAGCTCGCGCATGCCGCGCCGGCAACGCCAGCGCAGGCGACGCAGTTCGGCGGCGTCGTCGATGGTCATCCCGGGACGCCGCGAACCGCGCTGTCAGCCATGCCGTGCCAGCATCAACTGCTTGATCTGACCGATCGCCTTGGCCGGGTTCAGGCCCTTGGGACAAGTGCGCGCGCAGTTCATGATGGTATGGCAGCGGTAGAGCTTGAACGGGTCTTCCAGGTCGTCCAGGCGCGCGCCGGTGTCTTCGTCGCGGCTGTCGATGATCCAGCGGTAGGCCTGCAGCAGGATCGCCGGGCCGAGGTAACGGTCGCCGTTCCACCAGTAGCTCGGGCAGCTGGTCGAGCAACACGCGCACAGGATGCATTCGTACAGGCCGTCGAGCTTGTCGCGGTCTTCCGGCGACTGCAGGCGCTCGCGATCCGGCGGCGGCGCGCTCTGGGTGCGGATCCATGGCTGGATCGACGCGTACTGCGCGTAGAAATGCGTCAGGTCCGGCACCAGGTCCTTGATGACGTCCATGTGCGGCAATGGATAGATCGGCACCTCGGCCTTGGCGCAGTCGTCGATCGCGCGCGTGCAGGCCAGGGTGTTGGTGCCGTCGATGTTCATCGCACACGAACCGCAGATGCCCTCGCGGCACGAGCGCCGGAACGTCAGCGTCGGATCGATCTCGTTCTTGATCTTGATCAGCGCGTCCAGGACCATCGGGCCGCACTTGTCGAGGTCGACCTCGTAGGTGTCGGTGCTCGGATTCTCGCCGTCGTCCGGATTCCAGCGGTACACCTTGAAGTTGCGCACGCGCGTGGCGCCTGGCGCAGCCTTGAAGTGCTTGCCCTTGCGAACCTTGGAGTTCTTGGGGAGGGTGAATTCAGCCATGTCAGCGATTTACCGTGATGGGAGCTTGCCGCAACGGGCGGCTGGCTTGGTAGATCAGGAACACCGGTTGCGCATGCAGATGTGCCTGCGCGCGCGCTCCGGCGATGTCGAACCTGGGCGCCATCAGTAGACGCGCGCCTTGGGCGGAACAACCTCGACTTCGTCATCCAGGGTGTACATGTGCACCGGGCGATAGTCGATGCGGGTCTTGCCGGCATCGTCGAGCCAGGTCAGCGTGTGCTTGTGCCAGTTGTTGTCGTCGCGGTCCGGGAAGTCCTCGCGGGCATGCGCGCCGCGCGATTCCTTGCGGTTCTCCGCCGACGTGATCGTCACCAGCGCCTGGCCCAGCAGGTTCTGCAGCTCGAACGTCTCGATCAGGTCCGAGTTCCAGACCAGCGAACGATCGCTGATCTTGACGTCGGCGAACGAGGCGTTGATCTCCTGCATCTGGCGCACGCCCTCTTCCAACGTCTCCTGGGTGCGGAACACCGCGGCATGCGCCTGCATCGAACGCTGCATGCGGTCGCGGATCACCGAGGTCGGGGTATCGCCATTGGCATGGCGCAGCTTGTCGAGGTTGCCGATCGCCTTGTCGGTCGCATCGGCGGCCAGGCGCTTGTGCGGCTGGCCGGTCTTGATGGTCTCGGCGCAGCGGTTGGCGACCGCCCGTCCGAACACCACCAGGTCGAGCAGCGAGTTCGAACCCAGGCGGTTGGCGCCGTGGACCGACACGCAGGCGGCTTCACCGATCGCGTACAGGCCCGGCACGACCGCATCGGGCTCGCCGTTCTTCAACTGCACGACTTCGCCGTGGTAGTTGGTCGGGATGCCGCCCATGTTGTAGTGGACGGTCGGGATCACCGGGATCGGCTGCTTCTCGACGTCGACGCCCGCGAAGATCTTCGCGCTCTCGGCGATGCCGGGCAGCTTCTTGTGGATGTCCTTCGGGTCCAGGTGGGTCAGGTCCAGATGGATGTGGTCCTTGTGCTCGCCGACGCCACGCCCCTCGCGGATCTCGATGGTCATCGAGCGGCTGACGACGTCGCGCGACGCCAGGTCCTTGGCGTTGGGCGCGTAGCGCTCCATGAAGCGCTCGCCATTGCTGTTGCGCAGGATGCCGCCTTCGCCGCGCACGCCTTCGGTGATCAGGCAGCCCGCGCCGTAGATGCCGGTCGGATGGAACTGCACGAACTCCATGTCCTGCAGGCCCAGGCCGGCGCGCAGCGCCATGCCACCGCCGTCGCCGGTGCAGGTATGCGCCGAGGTCGCGGAGAAGTACGCACGTCCGTAGCCGCCGGTCGCCAGCACCACGCCATGCGAGCGGAACAGGTGCAGCGAACCTTCGGCCATGTCGATGGCCAGCACGCCGCGGCAGACGCCTTCCTCGTCCATGATCAGGTCGAGCGCGAAGTACTCGATGAAGAAGCGTGCGTCGTGCTTCAGCGACTGCTGGTACAGCGTGTGCAGGATCGCGTGGCCGGTGCGGTCGGCCGCGGCGCAGGTGCGCTCGGCCGTGCCCTTGCCGTAATGCGTGGTCATGCCGCCGAACGGACGCTGGTAGATCTTGCCTTCCTCGGTCCGCGAGAACGGCACGCCCTGGTGCTCGAGCTCGACGATCGCCGGGATCGCCTCACGGCACATGTACTGGATCGCATCCTGGTCGCCCAGCCAGTCCGAGCCCTTGATGGTGTCGTAGAAGTGGAAGCGCCAGTCGTCCTCGCCCATGTTGCCGAGCGCGGCCGAGATGCCGCCCTGCGCCGCCACGGTGTGCGAACGGGTCGGAAACACCTTGGTCAGGCAGGCCGTCTGCAGGCCCTTGTGCGCGAGCCCGAAGGTGGCGCGCAGGCCGGCGCCACCGGCGCCGACGACGATCATGTCGTACTTGTGTTCGGTGATCTTGTAAGCGGAGGTCATGTTGGACTCAAGCCAGCAGGGCGATACGGCCGATCGCGTAAAGGGATGCGAGGGCGCCAATCGCACACAGGAAGGTGACAAGCAGCTGCAGCGCGATCTCGACCGCGCGCGCGTGCACGTAGTCCTCGATCACCACCTGCAGGCCGAGCTTGGCATGCCAGAACATCGCGATCGCCAGCAGCGCGAAGACGATGGCGTTCCACGGCTGCGCGAGCGTCGCGCGGACGGTATCCAGGTCGGCGCCGACGAACGACACCAGCGTGAACACCAGCCACAGCACCAGCGGCACCAGCGCGACGGCGGTGACGCGCTGCCACCAGAAGTGTCCGGTGCCGGTCTTGCCCGACCCCAGGCCGCGTGCGCGCGATACCGGCGTGCGGAAATCACGCACGACGTCCTGCTGTTTGTCGCTGCTCATGCACCACCCCGCAACGCGAAGAACCAGATCAGGCCGGTCAGCAGGAAGCCGACCACGAACACCGCGTAACCCGACTTGTAGACCTGCGGGATCTCGAACCCCTTGCCGGCGTCCCAGCTCAGGTGGCGGATGCCGTTGAGCAGGTGGTAGACCAGCGCCAGCGTGAAGGCGAACAGCACCACCAGGCCGAGCGGAGACGACAGGCATTGCGACGCGTTGAGATACGCATCCCCACCCTGCGCGACGGCCAGCAACCACCAGACGAGTCCAATGGAGCCGACCGCGAGGGACACACCCGTCATGCGATGGAGGAACGACATCAACGACGTGATCTGGAAGCGATACGTCTGCCCCAGCATGAAGGGTGATGTGGGTCTTTGGCGGTTTGCCATGGTGCTAATGCTCTCCTCGCTGGCGGCGCTGGCCGCGTGGCTGGATCTTGGATGCCGGCCGGGACCGCGCGATCATTGTCAAAAGTCGATGCAGCGACCGTTCTTTTCCCAGTCTCCATACCGGGTTGGATCAGGGCCCTTGCGACCACCGATTTCCTTTGGCAGCACCACGGCCGGATCATCCTCCGCAACAGGCTTTTCTGTCTCTGCCTGCGCCGGTGGATGCTCCGGTTCGCCTAAGATATCGGGATCTTTCACCCGTTAAATTCTAAGTCCGGCGGCCATGTCCGACAAGCCAGCAAATGCACCTGATGCTTTTTTCGCCGTTCCGGACATCCATCCGGTGCAGCTGCAGGGCCCCGATGCGGGCCGTTTTGCGCAGGCGCAGTTCATGGGCGACGTCGATGCATTGACGGTCGGACACTGGCAGTGGAATGGCTGGCTGACCCCCAAAGGCCGCGTGATTGCGCTGTTTGCGCTGGCAAAGCGGGCTGACGACGACCTGTTGTTGCTGCTGCTGGATGCCGACCCGGAGGCCTTCTGCTCGGCCCTGGGCAGGTTCCAGTTCCGCAGCAAGCTCAAGATCAGCCCGCGCAACGATCTGTTGCTGTCGGGCGCTTTCCGCGCGCCGGCCGTGGCCCGTGCGGACGGGTTTTCGGCCTTGGCTGACGGCTCGCTGGAGTTCGACATGGGCACGCCGCGCCAGCCGCGGGTCCTGCAACTGGGACATCCCCTGCCCGCCCTCCCCGCATCCGATGTCTCGCTGCTGGCGCAATGGCGCGCTTTCGATCTCGCGCATGGCCTGCCCCGCCTGCCGGGTGCACAGGCCAGCCAATGGACGCCGCAGCAGCTGTCGCTGGACCGTCTGCGCGCCTACAGCGTCAAGAAGGGCTGCTATCCGGGCCAGGAGATCGTCGCACGCACGCATTTCCTCGGACAGGCCAAGCGTGGCCTGGTCCGCCTGCATGGCGCGGACAGCGCTGGCGCAGGCTCCGAGGGCACTGCCAGCGATGGCATCGAGCCGGCCGCCGTGCAGGCGACGCACGAGGGCAGCGCTGCGGTCCCGATCGTCAGTCGCGCCGGACTGGAAGCGCTGGCGGTGTTCCAGCTCGATGCGGATGCGACGCGTTTCGCGATCGACGATGTCGCGGTGCGTGCACTTGCACTGGAAGATGGCCTTGCGCGCTGACCGCGACATGGCGTCGGCGGCCTCGCGCATCGCCTGCGTCGCGGCCAGCCTGCTGCTTGCCGCATGCGCGTCACGGCCGGTCGCCACCGAGGCACCAGAACCGCTACCGGTCCTGCCGGCAGCGCCGATGCTCGAGCAATTCCAGGCCGACAGCCTGTTCGCGTTCGGCAAGGCCGGCATCGACGATGTCAGCGAACAGGGGCTGGCGTCGCTGGATGCTCTGGCAGGTCGCCTGCTGCAGATCACGCGGCCGGTCAAGGTCGACGTGATCGGCCACAGCGACCGTATCGGCAAGCCGCGCGTCAATGCCGACCTGTCGCATCGTCGCGCACGCGCCGTGCGCGAGTACCTGATCGCGCTCGGTGTTGCGCCCGACACCATCAGCGCCAGCGGACGCGGCAGCGCGGAACCGGTGGTCGAATGTCCCGACGAGCGTGGCCAGGCACTGGTCGCGTGCCTGGCGCCGAACCGACGCGTCGACGTACATATCCGCTACGAGCCCTGACGCGGGGCTGGAGCGACCCTGCAACACTGGACGCCACGGCACACCACTTCTCGCCACAGCGGCGACTGTCGCGCAACGACTCCCCGGACACGCAGCAGTCCGGGCAACCAGCCCGGCCTGACTGCAGGGCGATCGCGGCATCCGGATCGATGACCCTTCGATGCCGCGCCGATGCTCCCCGGTCGACAGTGCCGACGCTGCGATCAGGCCAGCGTATCGGCGGCGTCGATGATCGACTGGTCCGACGGAATCACCAGGAAGGCCGCACCCGCGAGTGGGGTGAAGGTATCGGCGCCGACGACGCGACGGAACGGCCGGCCGCCAAAACCACCTTCGGCGATCGCGGTGATGATGCCCTCGCCGACGCCGGCGCTGTGGCGCCCTTCGTCGACGACCAGGATGCGCTTGGCCGAGGCCGCCTGTGCGCGGATGAACGTCTCGTTGAGTGGCACCAGCCAACGCAGGTCGACCACGCGGGTCTTCCAGCCATGCTTGGCCTCGATCGCCTTCGCCGCGCGCAGGCTCATCGGCACGCCGTTGCCGAAGGAGAAGATCACCAGATCGTCGCCGTTGCCGCCGCTCTCGGGCAGGTACACCCTGCCCTCGCCCAGCAGCATGGCTTCGTCGGGCGCCGGATACGAGGTCAGCCAGCCGCCGTCGCCGGGCTCATGCAGGTCCTTGGTCATGTACAGCGCGATCGGCTCCAGCAAGGCGCAGACGCGGCCATCGACCTTGGCCAGCGCGGCCAGCGTGCGCAGCATCGTCGCGGCATCGTCGCCACGGCTCGGGCAGCCGACCACCAGGCCCGGAATGTCGCGCAGCGCGGTGATCGAGTTGTCGTTGTGGAAATGCCCGCCGAATCCGCGCTGGTAACCCAGCGATGCGATGCGCATCAGCATCGGGTTGCGGTACTGGCCATTGCTGAAGAACTGCAGGCTGGCGGCCTCGCCACGGATCTGGTCGCAGGCGTTGTGGAAATACGCCAGGTACTGGATTTCCGGCAGCGGCAGCATGCCCATGTTGCCGTAGCCCTGGGCCAGGCCGAGGATGATGGTTTCATCGAGCAGCGTATTGAACACGCGGCGGTTGCCGAAGGCCTTGTGCAGCCCCTTGGTCACGGTATAGACGCCGCCCTTCTGGGCGACATCCTCGCCAAACAGCAGCGCTTCGGGATACTTCGCGAACAGGTCGTGCAGCGCGTTGTTGATCTGGATCGCCATGTGGCGCGGCGCCTGCTTCTCGGGCAGCTTGGCCTCGCTGCCGAAGGCCGCGATGCGCTTGTCGTCCGACGCAGGCCGCGTCGCCTCGGCCTGCACCGCCGCAGGCGTATACGGCGCCAACGGCGCCATGACGTCCTCCAGCGAGGTCAGGCGCGGCCGCTGGTCGGCGTCCTCGGCGGCGGCAAAGCAGCGCTGGCGGATCTCCTCGTACATCGCCAGGATCTCGTCGCGCGACATCAGCCCCGACTCCAGCGCGATCGCCGCGCTGCGCAGCAGCGGATCGGTGGCCTCGACCGCGCACAACTCTTCGATGCTGCGCCATTCGATCTCGAAATCGGTGCCGGCGTGTCCCATGATCCGCGTCGTGCGCAGGTGCAGGAAGGTCGGCCGCCGGGTCTTGCGGCAGTGCTCGACCGCGCGTTGCACGTCGCCGTAGCCGGCCGCCAGGTCGAGGCCATCGGCCTGGAAATAGTCCAGGTCGGCGCGGTCGCGATAGTTGCGCCCGACCCACCCATCCGGCGTCTTCACCGAAATGCCGATGCCGTTGTCCTCGCAGACGAACAGGACCGGTGCAGGCAGCTTCTGGTAGGCCGTCCAGGCCGCCGCGTTGAAGGCGGTCTGCGCGGTGGCGTGGTTGCTGGAGGCGTCGCCGAACGAACAGATCGCGATGCTGTCGTCTGGAATCGGCAGGGCATGCCCGATGCGACGCGCCTGCTCGATCGCCACGGCGGTGCCGAAGGCCTTCGGCAGGTGCGAGGCGATCGTCGAGGTCTGCGGCAGGACCCACAGCGGCTTGCTGCCCCAGACCTTGTGGCGGCCGCCGCTGGCCGGATCGTCCGCGCTGGCCGCGAACGACAGCGCCGAATCCATCACCGGATCCATGCCGGGCAGCTTGCGGAAACGCTCGGCCATGAAGCCGCCGCTGCGGTAATGCAGGAACGCAGGATCGGTATGCCGGGTCAGCCGCGCGACCATCGCATTGCCTTCGTGGCCGCTCGATCCGATGGTGTAGAAGACCTTGTTCTGCACGCGCAGCACGCGCGCCATCAGGTCGAGATGGCGCGAGATCAACTGCGACTCGAACAGTTCCACGAAGCCGCGTGCGTCGAGCGCGCTGCCGGCGAGCACGGTGGCAGCGTCAGCCGGGCGCGCACTGCTGCGACCGTTCCAGCCGCGCACGAACTCCTGGAAGTTGACGTCGCAGATCTCGGCGCGGTTCAAGCCCTTCATGCGGGCGGGGATGGGATTGGGAAGGCTGGACATGCGGCGGTCTCTGGGACGTTCGAGATGGTGGATGCGGGCGGATCGGCGCGGTTGGATGATTCGGCGCGGAACAGGCCGCAGGATGAGGGGCTTCCGGCTGGCGCGCGCGTCACGGGCAGGATCAGACGGGCGTGATCAGATAGGCGTGGGCAGACGGACTGGCATCAAAGGGGCGCGCGCTCAGGCGGATTGCGCGATCAACGCAAGCTGCTCGGCGGCGGGATCGGGCATCGGCAGGAATCCTGGCGTCGCGCGCACGCGCGCCAACCAGTCCAGGACCGCCGGATACCGCGACAGGTCGAAGCCGCCGTGCGGCGCCGCGTCGGTATACGGAAACAAGGCGATGTCGGCGATG
Source organism: Luteimonas sp. RIT-PG2_3 (assembly GCF_054902115.1). Classification (NCBI taxonomy): domain Bacteria; kingdom Pseudomonadati; phylum Pseudomonadota; class Gammaproteobacteria; order Lysobacterales; family Lysobacteraceae; genus Luteimonas; species Luteimonas sp. RIT-PG2_3. Next base: position 87,941 of record NZ_JBUBPF010000005.1, read on the forward strand.
CCATAGCGGTCGCCGGTGAACCACGCATGCGCCTGCAGGTGCTGCTCCATCACCGCCAGCGCCTGCTGCCCGCGTTCGAGGCAGCGCGGCAGCTCGGCGGCGCGGCGCGGCGAATCCAGCGGCGTCCAGCCACGGATGAAACGCGCGACCGCCACGAACGGCTCATGGCTGTATTGCTCGAAGAACATCCACGACAGTGCCTGCGCGCGTTGCCAGGCATCCGTGGGCAGGTACTGCGTGCCTTCGGCCAGCCAGCACAGCATCGCATTGGACTCGACCAGGACCCGACCATCGTCGAGCTCCAGCACCGGCACCCTGCCGTTGGGATTCATCGCCAGGAACGCCGGCGTGCGCGTCGCGCCATTCGGGCTGTCGACGTCGTTCCAGCGGTAATCGCGACCGGTCTGCGCCAGCAGCAGGCGCACCTTGTGGCAGTTGCCCGATGGTGCATAGCCATGCACGGTGATCATCTGTCCGCAGTTCCTGATTTGCGCGCGAACCACTCGCTCCGCGATTGTCCCCACACTTCGACGGGCTTCTCGTGGTACGGCTCGGGCAATCGATCCATCCGCAGCAGGCGCGATCCCAACCGGTGCGATACCGACTTGGAGGCATCGTTGTCCGGATCGATGGTGTGGATGACCTCCTGCCAACCCAGATGCGCGAAGGCCCAGTCGATCGTCGCCGCCGCCGCTTCGGTCGCATAGCCCTTGCCCCAGGCGTCGCGTGTCAGGCTCCAGCCGACCTCGGTGCCCGGCCAGCCCTCCGGCTGCCAGGGGCCCACGCGGCCGATCCAGCGCCCGGACGATTTCTCGATGACCGAGAACATCGCAAAGCCCTTCAGCTGCCACATCCCCACCATCGCCGAGAACCCGCGCCAGGCCACGGAACGGGGCTCGACGCCGCCAATGAAGCGGGTGACGACCTCATCGGCGCGGAACGCCGCCCAGGCCTCGAAGTCCTCGCCGATGGGCGGACGCAGCAACAGCCGCGGAGTGTCGAGCTGAAGGACAGTCGAGGGGCTCATGTCGCGGCACGACTCCGGGCTGGCGCCGCGGCCAGCCATTGCGCCTTCGTCTGGCCCCAGATGTCGACCACATGGTCCTGGAGCGGCGGCGGCAACTGCCCGGGCCGCAGGTTCTGCGAGCCCAGCCGCCTGGCCAGCGCCTGCGAAGGATGATTGTCAGGGTCGATGCAATGGATCACATCGGACCAGCCCAGGTTGGCGAACGCCCAGTCGATGGCGGCGAAGCCGGCTTCGGCGGCATAGCCGCGCCCCCAGGCATCGGGATGGAAGGCCCAGCCGATCTCATTGCCAGGCCAGCCTTCGGGCCGCCACGGGCCAAGCTGGCCAAGCCAGCGCCCGCTGTCGCGCTCGATCACCGAGAACATCGCAAACCCCTGCAGCGCCCAGGCACCGGGCATCTGCAGGAACTTGCGCCACGCCGCTGCACGCGGCTGCGCGCCACCGATGTAGCGCACCGCCTCGTCCTCGGCGTGCAACTGCGCGTAGCGCTCGAAATCCTCGATCCGCGGCACGCGCAGGATCAGGCGTTCGGTCTGCAACTCCAGGTCTGCGGCCATGTTCGCGCTCCCATCGGGTCAACCAGGGTTCAACCAGCGAACGCGTTGATCCCGGTCAACTCGCGGCCCACCACCAACTGGTGCACGGTTTCCGTGCCTTCGTAGGTGATGACCGATTCCAGGTTCAACGCATGACGGATCGGGCAATGTTCGGTGGTGATGCCGGCGGCACCCAACAGGTCGCGCGCTTCGCGTGCGATGTCGATGGCCATGCGGCAGTTGTTCCACTTCGCCAGCGACACCTGCGTGGGCTGCATCTTGCCGGCATCCTTCAGGCGACCGAGCTGCAGCGACAGCAGCTGCGCCGACGTGATCCGGCGCGCCCAGTCGGCCATCTTGACCTGCGCACTCTGCGTGGCAGCCACCGGACGATCGAACAGGATGCGTTCCTTGGAGTAGTTCAGCGCTTCGTCGAGGCAGGCGATGGCTGCGCCGATCGGACCCCAGGTGATGCCATAGCGCGCCTGCGTCAGGCAGCCCAGCGGGCCCTTGAGTCCCTTGACGTTGGGCAGGCGGTTGGCATCGGGCACGCGCACGTTGTCGAAGAACAGCGCGCTGGTCACCGACGCGCGCAGGCTCATCTTGTGCTTGATTTCCTGCGCGGTGAAACCGGCGAAATCCTTCTCGACCACGAAGCCCTGGATGCCTTCGTCGGTCTGCGCCCAGACGATCGCGATGTCGGCGACGTTGCCGTTTGTGATCCACATCTTGGAGCCGTTGATGAGCCAGTCGCCGCCGTCGCGCTTGGCGTTGGTCTTCATGTTGGCCGGGTCCGATCCGCCGTGCGGTTCGGTCAGGCCGAAGCAGCCGATGACCTTGCCGGCAGCCATATCGGGCAACCAGCGCATGCGCTGTTCTTCGCTGCCGTAGGCGTAGATCGGATACATGCACAGCGAGGACTGCACGCTGGCGAAGCTGCGCAAGCCGCTGTCACCGCGTTCGAGTTCCTGACAGATCAGCCCGTAGCTGACCGCGTTGAGGCCGGCGCCGCCGTATTGCTCGGGCAGCGTCGCGCCAAGCAGGCCGAGTTCGGCGATTTCCGGAATCAGCTCCTTGGGGAAGCGTCCCTGGTCGAAACAGTCGCCGATGATCGGCAGCACACGCTCGTCGGTGAAACGGGCAACGGTGTCCTGCACGGCACGCTCTTCTTCACTGAGCAGGGAGCGGACGTCGTACAGATCGTAGGGATGCAAGGCCATTGGAGCTCAATCCTCCGGAAAGAGCCGGAAATGATATCCGAAAGATTCGACGCCATCCGAAAAATTGTTAGGAGCTCAGCACTTGTTTTTTTACTTATTTTATGGATGAATTGAATATATGTGACATTTGATACCAATTTTGTATACAGTTTTCATCCTGCTGAGCAAATTTGTTATTGCATCGCACAAAAACTGAACCAACCGAATACAGCGCCCTGGGGAGGGAGGATGGACACCGGTTCGTGGACACGACGCAGCACCTTGAAACTGGGCCTGTACGGCCTTTCCGCCATGGGAGGCCTGGCCTCGGCGGCACAACCACAGACCACGGAACGGACCGTCGGCACGCCGGCCGCCGCCCTGCCGGTTGTCGTCTTTGACGCGCTGGGCGAGATCCGTACGCTCTACACCCCGGAACTGGTCGAGCAGATCCTCGCCAGCGGGACGCGGGCGATCTCGATCACCCTGACCGACCCCAAGGCGGCCGAGGCCGATGCCTTCGACCTGCTGCTCAAGGACCTGGCCGAATACAACCTGTACTTCCGCCGCCATCCCGCGCAGTACCTGCCGGCGGTATCGACCACCGCGATCGCCGATGCGGTGGCGTCGCGACGCCTTGCGGTGTTCTACAACCTGCAGGACTCGTCGCCCGTCAATGGCGACCTGACGCGCGTGGCCTTGCTGCGCCGGCTGGGCGTCACCAGCATCCAGCTGACCTACAACCACCACAACCGCGCCGGTTCGGGGTGCTTCGAGAACCCGGACAACGGCCTGACCGCGTTCGGCCGCGAACTGATCGGCGAGATGGGCCGTCAGCGCGTGTTGCTCGACCTCTCGCATGCCGGCATGCGCACCATGGCCGATGCGATCGCCGCCTCGTCGCGCCCGGTGGTCATTTCGCATACCGCCTGCAAGGCCCTGCGCGCGCACCGCCGCAATACCACCGACGACAACATGCGCGCGGTCGCGGCCGGCGGCGGCGTGGTCGGCATCACCCAGATCCGCACGTTCCTGACCGATGCGCGCACCGACAACCTCGAGGTCTACTTCCAACACCTCGACCACGCCATCAAGGTCGCCGGCATCGATCACGTCGGCATCGGCAGCGACCGTGACCATCGCGTCATCCCCGACACGCAGGAAGAACTGGCCATCCTGCTGAAGGAAGAAGGCTCGCAGATTTCGCCGCAGGACTGGCCGCTGTACCTCGAAAAGCTCAACGGACCGCATCGCATGGAGGTGATCCGGGACGAGCTGCACAAGCGTCGCTATTCGCAAACAGACATCGACAAGGTCATGGGCGGGAATCTCCTGCGCCTGTACGCCGACGTCGTTGGCTGAACCCACTCCAGAGAACCTCCATGACATCGACAATCCACCTCAGGGCGCTGCTCGCAGCGCTCACTCTTTGCTTCGCCTCTTTTTCGGCTTCCGCGCAGGATGACAGCCGTTTCCTGCAGGGAAATGACCTGTTCGGACAGCCGATGTACACCCGCGGCAGCAACCCGATGAACGTCGCCGGCACCGGCACCCTGCAACGCGCGGTGGCGGAAGCCAAGGCTGCCTACGAAGCTTCGCCCACGATCGACAATGTCACCTGGTACGGCCGCCTGCTCGGCTACCAGGGCCTGGCGCGTGAGGCCATCGCGGTCTACTCGGCCGGCCTGAAGCGGCATCCCGACTCGGCCAAGCTGCTGCGCCATCGCGCGCATCGCTACTTCAACCTGCGCGAATTCGACAAGTCCATCGTCGACGGCCTGCGTTCGGCCGAGCTGTACCGCAACCAGCCGCTGGAGCGCGAACGCCTGGGGCCCGACTACTTCCCGAGTACGCCCGACGTCGTGCAGTTCTACCTGTACTACCACCTCGGCCACGCCTACTTCGCCAAGCACGACTACGCCAAGGCAGCCGAATGGTTCGGCAAGTCGCGCGAAGTGGGCCTGGGCACGTCCGATGCCCCCAGCATCACCGCCGGCGTCTACTGGCAGTACATGAGCCTGGCGCGCAGTCAGCGCTACGACGAGGCCAATGCCCTGCTCGCCGGCTACACGCTGACCCTGGTCGACCTCAAGGACAACATCGAAGCCAACTACTACTTCGACGGCATCCAGCTCTACAAGGACCTGCGCGACCCCGAGACCTACTACAGCACCCTCGACAGCGGCAAGGCCTTCAGCACATCCGACGCGATCAGCGCCGGCACCGCCTACTCGCTCGCCAACTACTGGCTGGTGCGCGGCGAACTGTCCAAGGCCAAGGAATTCCTGCGCATCGCCACCAAGGTCGACACCTGGAGCTTCTTCGCCCGCGTCCAGGCCGAGGCCGACTGGATCGCACTGTTCGGCAACGAAAAACCCTGATCCCCCTGCAACACGCTCCACCGATCGCACACAACAAAAACTCCTTACGTACACGGACATCCACATGAACACCAAGCCACTCCGGACCCACCTGCTGACCCGCGCCGTCGCCATCGCGCTGGTCGCGGCGACGCCCCAGCTCGTCTCCGCCCAGGACGCCAGCTCCACCGCCTCCAACAGCAGCGAAGCGGTGACCCTCGACAACGTCGTGGTCACCGGCTCGCGCATCCGCAGCAAGAACCTGATGAGTTCGACCCCGGTCACCGGCATCAGCCAGGAGACCATGAAGATCAGCGGCTCGCTGTCGGTCGAGGACTACCTCAATACCCTGCCGCAGCTGGTCGCGGGCAACACCAAGTCGAGCAACGTCTTCGGCGACTCCGACCAGACCTCGACCCTCAACCTGCGCGGCCTGGGCGCCAAGCGCAGCCTCGTGCTGGTCAACGGCAAGCGCTTCATCGGCTCCGGCCCCAACGGCGTCGTCGACGTCAACAACATACCGGCCTCGCTGGTCGACCGCGTCGAGATCGTGACCGGCGGCGGCTCGGCCGTCTATGGTTCGGACGCGATGGCGGGCGTGGTCAATTTCATCCTGAAGGACAAGTTCGAAGGCCTGCAGGTCGAAGCCCAGTACGGCATGTCCAGCGAAGGCGATGCCGGCGTCTGGAGCACCTCGGCCACGATGGGCGGCGCCAGCGAGCGCGCCTCGGCCTGGTTGCACGTCAACTACGAAGAGCGTGAACTGCTGCGCGGCAACCAGCGCGACCTGTCGCGCTATGCGCTGACCGACACCGGCAGCGGCTTCGCGCGCACCGGTTCGGCCAGCCGTCGCGGCGGCACCCTGCTCGCGATCCCCACGCCCAACGGCACCGGCGGGTTCACCAACCGCGACTACGCGCTCAACGACCTCGTGCCGACCCCGTACGTCGCGGCCCGCGACGCGTTCTTCGACGCCACCGGCGACTACGCGATCCAGACCCCGATGGAGCGCACCAACGTCTTCGGACGCTCGGAGTTCTTCTTCAACGACTACACCAGCGCCTACGCCGAGATCAGCTACAACAAGATCCGGTCGTCCGCCGCGCTGTCGCCGTCGGCCCCCAACGTGCGCGCCACGTTCAACGCACCGCCGATGCCGGCCAACGCCTCGTGGATCTCGCCCGAGATCCGTGCCCTGCTCAATGCCCGCCCGGACCCGAACGCACCGTTCGCCGTGCGCTTCCTGGTGCCCGACTCCTTCCCCAAGCGTGAGATCTCGTTCAACCGCGACACCTTCCGCTTCCTGGGCGGCGTCAAGGGCCAGCTCGAGTCGGGCTGGGCATGGGATGCCAGCTACAGCTACAGCACCGTCGACACCACCGAGATCCAGCTCGGCGACGTCTCGCGCCGCACGATCGTCGAAGCCTCGACCCCGAGCCCGACCGATCCGACCCGATGCGCCAACGGCAATCCGGCCTGCTCGCTGATCACCAGCCTGACCAACTGGACGCCCGAGCAGGTCGCGTACCTGCGTTCTGACAACCTGAGCACCATCCAGGCCACCGAAAAAGTGTTCTCGGCCTCGGCGACCGGCGACCTGTTCAACCTGCCGGCCGGCCCGGTCGGCACCGCGTTCGGCATGGAATGGCGTTCGGTCTCGGCGCAGGACAACCCCGCCCCGATCGTCCGCGACTTCATCTCGGCCGGCTTCGGCGAGCGCAGCGCGACCGCAGGTGAGTTCGATGTCTGGGAAGTCTATGGCGAAGCCAACGTCCCGCTGCTGACCGACAAGCCGTTCGCCGACTACATCGGCCTGGAATTCGCGGCGCGTTACTCCGAGTACTCGCTGGCCGGTGGCGTGAGCACCTACAAGGCTGGTGGCGAGTGGCGCGTGAACCCGTCGTTCCGCCTGCGCGGCGTCTACCAGCGTGCCGCGCGTGCGCCCAATATCAACGAACTGTTCGGCGGTGCGACCCAGACCTTCCCGCAGATCGTCGAGCCCTGCTCGGCAACGGCCAACCCGACCGGCGCGATCCGCGACCTGTGCATCGCGCAGGGCATCCCGGCTGACCAGATCGGCGTGTACCAGCAGAACGGCGCGGCGATCTCGGGCCTGTTGGTGTCCAACCCGAATCTGGAGCCGGAAGAGTCCGACACCATCACCTTCGGCTTCGTGCTGACGCCCTCGGCGCTGCCGGCACTGAACGTGACCGTCGACTACTACGACATCAAGATCTCCAACGCGATCGAACGCATGGCCGGCGGTGCCATCGGCACGCTCAACGCCTGCTTCCAGAGCCTCGACATCAACAGCGAGTTCTGCCAGACGATCCAGCGCTCGCCGAGCAACTACGAGATCGCCGACTTCCGCGTTCCGCTCGCCAACGTCGGCGCACTGCGGACCTCGGGCGTCGACGTCGCCGCCAACTACGCCTGGAACTTCGACGGTTTCGGCCTGGGTGGCAACGGCTCGCGCCTGGCCCTGACCACGTTGCTGACCTGGGTCGAGAAGAACACCTTCCAGGCCAACCCGGCATCGGCGATCGTCGATCGCGTGGGCACCGTCGGTGGCGACACCGCGGCGATCCCGGAATGGTCGGCCAACACGATGCTCAACTGGAGCACCGGCGGCCTCAACCTGGCCTGGGCCACGCAGTACATCTCGTCACTGAAGGACCGCAAGTACGCCAATGCCCTGGATGCCGGCAGCGCCAACCCGACGGCAGGCATCACCAATCCAACGGTGTCGTCGTACTGGTACCACCATCTGAACGCGACCTACAGCTTCGGCGACGGCTCGTTCAAGGTGTTCGGCGGCGTCAGGAACCTGTTCGACAAGGGGGCGCCGCTGCTGTCGTCGCCGATCGAGGGCAATACCGACGCGAACACCTATGACGTGATCGGCCGCTACATCCACGTCGGCTTCTCCAAGAAGTTCTGACCGAAGACGCTCTGATCAACGTTTCCAAACAACCTGCTGATCGTGATTCCGGGCCCGCCTGTCTCTCCGGGCGGGCCCGGCCTTTTCGCCGGCTCCCGCACCCTGCCCTGGAATCGTCCCGTGGACCTCAGCTACCCGTGGAACTGCTCGTGAGCACCATCGCGGTATGGGTACGATGGACGCCGTCCATCGCGACGATCTCGTCGAGGATCCGGTCCATACGCGAGAAATTGCCGGAGTCGACCTGCAGCTCGATGATCACGTCGTACTGCCCGGTGATGGTATGGAACGAGCGCACTTCATCGATCTTCAGCATGGCCGCCTTCATCTTCGCCCAGTGCTTGGGGTCGCGGATCATGAAGACAAAGGCACGGATGAAACTATTGTTGAATTCCGGCTTCAACTGGACCGTGTACTTCTCGATGGCCACCGCGTCGAGCCGGTCGAGCATCGACTGCACGGTCGGACGCGACAGCGACAACTCCCTGGCCAGTGCCGACACGGTCTTCTTCGAATCCTTTTTCAGGATGCTCAGAAGCTCCGCTTCCTTCTCGGTAAGGATCATCACCTAGCCTTTTTCAAGTAATCGGGATGAAGGGACTATACACCTTCACATCTCTTTCACAGCGGCCCCACGCCGACCCGCCATACCCATATTTACCAAGGAATCAGCGCATGGGTTTTCTTACCGCGATCACCAGACGCAAGAGCATCGAATCACTGCACGACCAGTTGGGCGCAAGGCGGGACTTCCCGCGCACGCTCGGGCTCTGGCAGCTGACGAGTATCGGACTGGGCAGCATCATCGGCGTCGGCATCTTCGTCCTCGCCGGACAACAGGCCGCCGTCAACGCAGGCCCCGCCGTCGCGCTGGCCTTCATCATCGCCGGCATCGCCAGTGCGGCGGCAGCCCTGTGCTATGCCGAGTTCGCGGGCATGATCCCGGTGACCGGCAGCTCCTACACCTATACCTATGCGGTGCTCGGCGAACTGGCGGCCTGGCTGATCGCCTGGGACCTGTTGCTGGAATACGCCCTGATCGTCGCCGCGGTCTCCAGCGGCTGGGCGGGCTATCTGCACAACCTGCTCGATGCCGCCGGATTATCCCTGCCCGACTGGGCAAGAGGCGCGCCCGGCAGCGGTGACGGACGCATCTTCAATGTCGTGGCGGCCATGGTCGCGATGGGCGTTGCGGTGCTGCTGAGCCTGCGTACGGAATGGGGTGCACGCTTCAATACCGCGATCGTCATCGTCAAGGTCATCGGCGTCGTGCTGATCATCGGCGTCGGCATCTTCCACATCAACCCGGACAACTGGACGCCCTTCATCCCCGAGCAGACCATCGACGCCAAGGGCATGGCCCAGTACGGCGTCTCCGGCGTCGTCTCGGCGGCCGCGATCGTGTTCTTCGCGGTGTTCGGCTACGACACGCTGACCACCGCCGCCGAGGAGTCGAAGAATCCGCAGCGCGACCTGCCGCGGGCGATCCTGCTGTCGCTGGGCATCTCGATGGCGATGTACATCCTGATCTCGATGGTGCTGACCGGCATCGCGCACTACTCCACGCTCAACAACGATGCGCCCGTCGCCAACGCCTTCAAGTCGATCGGCCTGGGCTGGGTCGCGGTGGCGGTCTCGATCACCGCGGTGACCGGCATCATCAGCGTGGTCTTCGCCTTCATGCTCGGTGCCGCGCGTATTTGGTTCTCGCTCGCACGCGACGGCCTGCTGCCGGCGTGGTTCGCCAAGGTGCATCCGGTGCATGGCACACCCTACCGCCCGACGCTGATCATCGGCGCGCTGACGGCGGTCGCCGCCGGCCTGTTGCCGATCGGCGACCTCGCGATGCTCGTCAACATCGGCGCCTTGTCGGCCTTCGTGGTGATCTGCGCCTCGGTGATGATCCTTCGCTACCGGCGTCCCGAGATCCAGCGCAAGTTCCGCACGCCGTGGATGCCGTTCGTCCCGCTGCTCGGCATCGCGTTCTCGGTCTGGTTGCTGGCGCAACTGCCCGGCACCACCTGGACGCGCTTCCTCGCCTGGATGGCAGTGGGGCTTGTCGTCTATTTCTTCTATGGCATCCGCAAGAGCAAGCTCTCGACATGACGACGCGCACGCATTCCACCTGGCTGCGCAGCGCGCTGGCCCTCGCGCTGATGATGCCGCTGTACAGCATCGCGGCAACCCTGGACGGTGCGCCCAGCGCTGAGACGGGAGCAACCGCGGCCGCCACCGGCCCACGCTCGCTGATCGGTACGCCATTGCGCAATCCGGCATGGTCGCCCGAGACGCTCGCCTTCCTTGAAAAGGACGTCGAGATCGCACGGGCCGCGATGAAGATCGCTCCCGAGCGCGAAGATTCCTACATCTGGCTGGGTCGCAGGCTGGCCTACCTCAACCGCTTCGATGAAGCGATCGCGGTGTTCACCCAAGGCCTGGAGAGATTCCCCGACAGCTACAAACTATTGCGCTTCCGCGGCCGAAAACTCGCGCGCAGCCGCCAGTTCGACGCTGCGCTGGCCGACTACGCGCGCGGCATCGCGCTGATCGAACCCCTCCAGGACAGTTACGAGCCCGACGGCATCGTCAATGCCCGTAACCAGTTCCTGGGTTCCTATCGCAGCAACCTGCACTACTACCATGCGCAGACCAGTTGGGCGATCGGCGACTACGCGACCACGCTGGCCGGCATGGAGCGCTCCGCGCGCGAACCACTCGTGCAGAACCAGGACCACCAGGTCGCCATCCGCTACTGGCGATACCTGGCCCTGCGCAAGCTCGGCCGGCACGACGAGGCCGCCCAGGCAGTCGCCGACACGCCGGCCGGCCTGGAACTGCTGGAAAACGACAGCTACTACGACGGCGTCCGCTACCTGCAGGGAGCGCTCGCCGAGGACGTGGTGCTGGCCAGGAAGGATCCGGTCAGCTCGTTCGCGGTCGCGATGCAACACCTGTTCCAGGGTGACGCGGCCGGTGCCGATGCGCTGCTCGAAAGGATCATCCTCGACAGTCCGCAGGGCTTCTGGCCCGCCGAAACCGAACTGCTGAAGCTGAGGTCCGCCAGCTCCCGCTGATGCATCGCGTGCGACCCTCGCGGCCGACGTACGCATCGCCATCCACCCCACCCCTCGACACCACGCGTCCCGCACCTCGCTGGACGTCATCAGCACAACCCCGTAGATGGAGACACCCATGGTTCGCAAGCTTCTGTTCATCCCGATCTTCGCCGCCCTCAGCGCCTGTGGCGGCACGGCACCGCCGGCTGCCGACGCCGACAGCACTGCCGCCAGGACGGCAGCCCAGCCCGCCGCCACCAGCCCCGACGCCATCGCCCCGGTGATGTCGCTGTCCGGCAAGCCGCTGCTGCCGCCGAGCCCGCTGCCGTCCCAGGAAAAGCTCGAGGCCGACCTCGCCAAGGCACGCGCCGATTTCGAAGCCAATCCGGACGACCCGGAGGCCCTGATCTGGGTCGCCCGTCGGCTGGGCTACCTGTGGCGCTTCCAGGAAGCGGTGACCGTGCTCGACCAGGGTATCGAGCGCTGGCCGGACAACGCCAAGCTGTACCGCCATCGCGGCCATCGCCACATCACGTTGCGCGAGTTCCCGAAGGCCCAGGCCGATTTCGAGAAGGCGGCCGAACTGATCGCCGGCAAGCCCGACGAGATCGAGCCCGATGGCGCGCCCAACCCGTCGGGCATCGCCCGCACGACGCTGGCCTACAACATCTGGTACCACCTGGGGCTGGCCCATTACCTGCAGGGCAACTACGACGCCGCGCTGGCCGCCTACCAGGAACTGCTGAAGACCTCGGCCGCCAACAACGACGACTCCATCGTCGCCGTCACCGACTGGATGTGGATGTCGCAGATGCGCCTGGGTCGCAAGGCCGAGGCCGCCGCACTGCTCGAGAAGATCACGCCGAAGATGGAGATCCTCGAGAACGACGGCTACCACCGCCGCCTGCTGATGTACAAGGGCATCGAATCGGCCGACGCGCTGCTCAACACCGACACCGCCGATACCACGGCGATCGCGACCCAGGGCTATGGCGTTGCCAACTACTACCTGGTGACCGGCGAAACCGAAAAAGCCAAGGCGGTCTTCGAGAAAATCCTGTCCGGCGCGGGCTGGCCGGCGTTCGGCTACATCGCCGCTGAAGTCGACATGCACCGCCTCCACTGACGCAAGCGGACCTGTGTCCGCACTTGCCCGGGTGCGTGACCCGGATACGACGACGCCGCAGCTTCACAGCTGCGGCGTCGTCACATGCGGTTTGCGGAACCGGTACCTGCTGCCACCTGCAGGTCCGGCGCCGGTGGTTCTGCCTGCTTAAGGCTTCCCGCTCAAGGCTTGTTGACTGCTTACTGCCTCGAGCTGGCCTCGCCCCTGGCATCGTTAGTCGCCACGCTGGTGACCACGTGGCCATCGACCACCGGCAGGCGCTCGCCCGGCTTCTGGTCCATGCGGATCGTCTGCTCGTTGCCGTTGTAACGATAGGTGACGTCATAGCCGACGGTGTGCTGCTCGCTACCCAGCGGGATCTGCTTGCCCGGCTTGCTGTCGGTGCGCATCGTGCCGGTGGTGCCGTCGGGGTTGCGATAGGTCACGTTGTAGGCCACGACCCGCGAGCTCTGCGCGGAATCGTTGACGGTGCGGCACTGGCGGTCGACGCGTTCGACCACGCGGCCACCGACGTGGCGGCGATCGACCTCGCGACCGACATAGCCGCCACCCACGGCACCTGCGACCGTCGCCAGCTTGCGACCGGTACCGCCGCCGACCTGGTTGCCGACCAGTCCGCCGATGACCGCACCGGCGACGGTGCCGCCGACGTTGCCGTCACGCTCGGGCGCGCGCTCCTGCACGACCACGTCCTCGCAGACTTCGCGTGGCGAGTTGGACGTCGTGGTCTCACGGATGGCCTCGCTGCCGATGACCGTGGCGTAGAGGTTCTGCTTCTCGGTGATCGGATTGGCCGCGAGCACGGTGGCGTACTCGAGCTTGCCCGACGCCGGAATGTCGTTGTCGGCGACGCGATCCGCGTCCAGGGCAGCATCTGCACCCGCCGGGTTCGCCTGTCCGACCGCAGCATCATTGTCATTGTTGCGGCTGTTCTGGAATGCGCCGACGGCGACGCCGCCAACCAGCATGGCGGCCACAGCAATAGCGATCGTATTGGCTTTCATGGGATGTCCTCAGGGCGCCAGGGCCCGGTTGATGATTCGCAAGCATTGCAGCAATTCCCACCTGAACAGGAGCTCATAAGTTCCCTCCCAAACTGACGGCCCAATGAACTGCGTCGGTGGGGGCACCGCCATCGCCGGACACACGGGCCGCGTGCTAGCGTTCCCGGCACCATTCCTTCCAAACGCCTGCGGGCACGGAGCACGTCATGGCCAATCCGCTGCTTGTCCCCCTGCTGGGCTGGCTGGGCCGCCTGAGCCACCCCCGCCTGTTCACGATCGCCGCGGTGCTCTTCGGCATCAATGTGCTGATTCCCGACCCGATCCCGTTCGTCGACGAGCTGCTGCTGGGCCTGACCACCCTGTTGCTGGCAAGCCGCAAGTCGAAGGCCCCGCCGAAGGCGCCGCCGGTCGACGGCCGCGCGACCCGGTCCTGAGCCTTGCCGGGACATGACACCGCTCCCATGAGCCGCAACCCCGGCAGGGGTATCGGCACGCTGGACGGCGCCGATCGACCACCCTGGGGGTTGGTCGACAGCCATTGCCACCTGGACGCTCCCGAGTTCGACGACGACCGCAGCGAGGTCGTCGCGCGCGCCCGCGCCGCCGGCGTGATGGTGCAGATACTGCCCGCGGTCGATGCCGGCCGCTGGGAGGCACTCAAGCACGCCTGCGCGCTGGGCGACGGCCTGTATCCCGCCTATGGCATGCATCCGATGTTCCTTGCCCAGCACCAGCCGGCGCACGTGGACCTGTTGCGCGCGTGGATCGAACGCGAGCGTCCGGTCGCCATCGGCGAGTGCGGGCTGGATTACTTCGTCGAGGATCTCGACCGTGATGCGCAGCAGTTCTACTTCGATGCGCAGCTGTCGCTGGCGCGCACGTTCGACCTGCCATTGATCGTGCATGCGCGGCGCTCCGTCGATGCCGTCATTGCATCGATCCGCCGCGTCGGCCGCTTGCGCGGCGTGATCCACAGCTTTTCCGGCAGCCCCGAACAGGCGCGGCAACTGTGGGAACTCGGATTCATGCTCGGCCTCGGCGGTCCGGTGACCTACGACCGGGCGCAGCGCCTGCGCAAGCTGGTCGCGACGATGCCATTGGAGCACCTGCTGCTGGAAACCGACGCCCCGGACCAGCCCGACAGCGGCATCCGCGGCCAGCGCAACGAACCGGCACGCCTGGCGCGCATCGCCGACACCATCGCCGACCTGCGCGGCCGGCCCGTGGAAGAGATTGCGGCCGTCACCAGCGCCAACGCGCGCCGGCTGTTCGGATTGGCCGCGAGCGCCTAGTAGGCGCCTTGCACCTACAGTGCGGCCGCAGCCGCCGTAGCCACGTCAACAGCGGCCTGGGCATCGCGCGCCAGCGACTGTTTCAACAGCAGCTCAAGCGCCTTGCCCGCCGCGGCGAACGCGAACGCACCAGTAATGTGCGTGGCCGCGCCGAGACCCGCGCCGCAGTCGAGCTTCAGGGCCGCATCCGGTCCCACCGCGGGACGCAGGCCGCAGACGCTGCCGTCGGGCTGCGGATAGTTGACGTTCTCCAGCGAATACACCGCCGACACGCCGAAGTAACGCTGTGCGTTCTTGGGGAAATTGAACTCGCTGCGCAGCTTCTTGCGGACCAGGGCCAGCATCGCATCGTGCTCGGTCCGCGACAGGTCGCGTACCCGTACCAGCGTGGCATCGATGCGACCGCCCGCCGAGCCGACGGTGATGACCGCCTGCTTGCGCCGGCGACACCAGGCGATCAGTTCGACCTTGCTGCGGAAACTGTCGCAGGCGTCGATGACAAGATCGAACTGGCGATCCAGCAAGGCCTCGAGGTTGCCGGCCGTCAGGAACTCCGCTACCGCCTCGACCTTTGCGGACGGGTTGATCGCCCGGCAGCGCTCGGCCATGGCTTCGGCCTTGTTGCGACCGTACTGCCCTTCCAGCGCCGGCAACTGGCGGTTGGTGTTGGACACGCAGATATCGTCGGCATCGATCAGGGTCAACGCGCCAACCCCGCTGCGGATCAGCGACTCGACCACCCACGAACCGACCCCCCCCAGACCGACGATGGCCACCCGGCTGCGCGCAAAACGCTGCACTGCACCGCGCCCGTAAAGACGGTCGATGCCCGAGAAACGTGCCGACCAGATTTCATCCATCAATTCATCCATCGGCGCATTTTAGCGCCTTGGACGCATGCTATCGTCTGGCCCACGCCAGCCAGGAGCCAGCCATGTCGACACCGCCAGACGCCAACCGTCCCTCTTCGTCGCCCGCAGGCAGCACCCCGCCAGGCGGCACGGTGAAGGCCAAGCCCTCCGCGGCCGGCCGCTACCTGTTCCTGTTCCTGCTCGGCCTGGTGCTGGGCGCGGTCGGGGTGGTCATGGGGCTGCGGGCGATCGATGCTCGCAAGACCTGGCAGGACCACTACCCGCATGCGGCGATGCGACTGATGCAGGCCCACGCGTCCCAGCTGGCCGCCAGTGCCGACGCCAACCGCTGCAGCCCGACCGATCTGCTGCCGCACCTGCAGTCGCTGCGCAGCCTCGGCAACGACCTCGAACCCGCATTTGGCGAGCTTGGCACCGACAAGCGCTTCATCGCCCACGCCGGACAGTTCCGTGCCACGCTGGACAGTGCGCTGGCCTCGCCGCCGTTGAACTGCAACAGCTTGAAGGACGTCCAGGCCAAGGTCGGCGAGACCTGCAAGGCCTGTCACCAGGACTTCGCCAACTGAGGCAACCCAGCTGCATGGCGGGTGTCAGCGCGCTGACGGCCGCGTCTTGCCGACCGCTTCGCATCACTTGCCGGACTACCGGACGGCAGACGTTACCCACGCCCTGAATCGAAGCTGCACGAATCCGCACATCGCCATGTGTGGACGCGTCGGATTGCCGGTGCGTTCACGCGGCCGCGCCTAGTGTTGGCGTCACCGAACAGCACGTCGGTCGACCCCGACACAGGAGCGAGCCATGAAGTTGCGTCTTCCCGGAACCATGATCCTCATCGCATCGCTGGCTGCGGTCGGCTGCGCCAGCACATCGCCGGGCTACGGTCCTGGTTATGGCAGCGGGTACGGACCGGCACCGAATGCGTCCAACTGCTATGACTGCGGCACCGTCATCGCGATCGAACGCGCATCGACCCAGCAGGGCACCAACGTCGCCGGTCCGATCCTGGGTGGCATCGTCGGCGCCGTGGCTGGCAAGGAACTCGCCCGTCGCAACACCGACAGCGATGGCCGCCGCAACGTCGCCACTGCTGCCGGTGCCGTCGGTGGCGCGCTGGCCGGCAACGCGATCCAGAACCGCGTCGAGAACCAGGGCTACCTGGTGCACGTGCGCATGAGCGACGGCCGCACCACGGTCATCAGCCAGTCCGATGTCGGCGGGTTGCGCCAGGGCAGCGCGGTACGCGTGCAGAACGGTCGCGTGATCGCCTACTGACCTGCTCGCATCCAAACGGAGCCCTACAAGGAAAAAGCCCGGTCTCTCGACCGGGCTTTTTCGTCATGCCATGTCCGCTTCCGCAGCCTCGCTTACTGCGGTTCCACCGCGTCCGCCTGCAACCCCTTCTGCCCTTCGACCACGGTGAAGGTCACCGTCTGGCCTTCTTTCAGGCTCTTGAAGCCCTGCCCCTGGATGGCCCTGAAGTGTACGAAGACGTCCTGACCATTTTCCCGGCTGATGAAGCCAAATCCCTTGGCGTCGTTGAACCACTTCACGGTACCGGTTTCGCGCTCTGCCATTTGCATCACTCCCTGGAACAATTCGATTGAGTCTAGGATCGATGAAACGCCGGCGTACCGACGGCTGCTTGCAATGAGGAAGCGAGGTGCAACGATGTCACGGACAATGGAACCGCCCCACACAGATGTCGTACAACACGAATCCACTCCAGCCCGGTCGTACTGACTTTAGGGCCTTGACAAACACAGCAATCGAAAATTACCCCGGCATTTGACAAAATGCAAACCACTCCCGCCATCTGCGGCCTTACGCCGAAAACCTGAAGAAAATTCATGGACTTACAGTCGATCTGGTACGCGCTTGCGGTGCTGTTGGTGCTGGTGGGCCTGGCCGGCACGATCCTGCCCGCCCTCCCCGGCCTGCCACTGGTGTTCGCAGGCATGCTGCTGGCCGCCTGGGCGGGCGGCTTCGAACAGATCGGCGTCTGGGTGCTGGTGATCCTGGGACTGCTGACCGGACTGTCGCTGCTGGTCGACCTGTGGGCGACCGCGATCGGCGCCAAACGCGTCGGCGCCAGCCGCAAGGCGATCATCGGCGCGGTGCTGGGCACCTTCGCGGGCATGTTCTTCGGGATACCGGGCCTGTTCGTTGGCCCTTTCGCCGGCGCGGTCATCGGTGAGCTCCTGGCCCGCGGTCGTTTCCATCATGCCGAGATCGGGCCCGCCGCCCGCGTCGGCGTCGGCACCTGGATGGGGATCGCGTTCGGCATCGCGCTGAAGCTGATGCTGGCCTTCGCGATGCTGGGCATCTTCGCGCTGGCCTGGTTCACCTGATCACGCTCACATCAGCGGGTTCACCTGGCATGACCATCTCGGCGAGACCGCTTGGGCGTCCCAGGTCGGCGCTCAGCGCGTGTGCGGCGCGTCAACGTCGGTTTCCCGGGCCTTGGCTTAGACTGCATCGCAGTCACCCCACTCCCGTGCCCGATGCCGATACCGACGCGCTCCGCCTTCCCTGACCGGCTTGTATTCCATCCCTACGCGATCCGCAATGCACTGGCCGCCCTGGCGCTGCTGCTGGCGCTCGGCTGGATGATCGGCTTCGCGCCCGAGCTGCATGCGCAGACACCGGCCGCCACGCCGCCCGCGCAGCCCGATCTGCTGGACCTGCCGGCGGATACCAATGTCGCCAAGCGGCTCGACTTCGCGTTCGGCAATGCCACCGACAAGATGCTGAAGCTGGTCTCGGCGGCACCGTTGCTGCTGGTCGCGATCCTGATCGTGATGATCGCGTCGTGGCTGGGCGGCTTCATCTCGCGCAGGCTGCACTGGTTGCGACTGCGCACCGACAATCCCTATCTCGACGGCATGCTGCGCGGCGCGGTCAAGATCGTCATCGTGCTGTCGGGCGTGGTCATCGCGCTCGACATGCTGGACGCGACGCCGCTGGTGAGTGCGGTCCTCGGCTCGGCAGGCGTGGTCGGCCTGGTCATGGGCTTCGCGTTCAAGGACATCGCCGAGAACTATATCGCCGGCATCCTGTTGAGCCTGCGCCGGCCGTTCGCGCCAGGCGAGCACGTCAAGATCGACGGCAACGAAGGCCGCGTGGTCGCACTCAGCTCGCGCGCCACCCAGTTGATGACGCTGGAAGGCAATGAACTGCGCCTGCCGAACGCGCTGGTGTTCAAGGCGATCATCCTCAACTACAGCCGCAACCCCAAGCGCCGCTTCGATTTCAGCATCACCATCGACGGTGCGCAGTCCATCCACGCCTCGCAGGAACTCGCGATGGGCCGCATCGCCACGATCGACGGCGTGCTGGACGACCCCAAACCGTCGTGGACGGTCGTCGAGTACACGCCAGCCGGGATTGTGCTGCGCTTCTTCGGCTGGGTGAACCAGCGCGAAAGCGACCTTGGCAAGGTCCGCAGCGAGTGCATCCGCCAGGTCAAGGCTGCATTCTCGAAGGCCGGCATCGAATCTCCGCGCACCGTGTACCACGTCGTCAATGGCACCGAAGCCGAGGCCGCCGCGACCGCCGCAGCCCCCAGCGCGGCCGCCAGCGCCGTCGCCAACGAACCCTCGCACGACGTCGGCGCCGATACCTCGGTCAACACTGACATCGACGAGCAGCTTGCCCAGGCCCAGCAAAGCAGCGACTTCCAGAACCTGCTCGAACCCCGCCAGCCCGCCCCCCAGAAGGACCCGACATGAGCGTCGCCTCCCGAACCCTGCTTCTGATGGGCAGCGCATTGCTGGCCACGCCCGCGGCCCATGCCCAGTCCACGACACCCAGCAACATCGAGGCCTGCGCCGCGATGGAAAGCGATGCCCTGCGCCTGGCCTGCTACGACGCCGCCGCCGGACGCGGCAGCCGCAGCCCGGAACAGGCCGACGAAGCCGCGCTCGAAGTCCGGCGCCAGGCGCAGGCCGAAGCGAGCCAGGCCACCGATGCCGACGAACTGACACGCCGTGAACGCGCCCGCCGCGCGATCAACGACCTGTTCGTGCACGACGCCGAGAATGCCGAAGTGCTGGCCAATGCCGGCAAGGGATCGCTGCTGGATACGCGCTGGGAGCTGGCCAAGGACTCGAAGCTGGGGGCGTTCAACCTGCGCGCCTACAAGCCGGTCTATCTGCTGCCCGCGTTCTGGAGCAGCAACGTCAACACCACGCCGCATTCGCCCAATCCCCGCAATACCGTCAGCGAGCCGCAGGAACTCGACTCGCTGGAAGCCAAGTTCCAGATCAGCTTCAAGACCAAGGTCGCCGAGGACCTGTTCGGCGACAACGGCGATGTCTGGGTGGGTTATACGCAGAGTTCGCGCTGGCAGGTCTACAACAGCGAAATGTCGCGGCCGTTCCGCGAAACCAATTACGAACCCGAAGCCCTGCTGGTGTTCCGCAACGGCTACAGCATCGCCGGCTGGAAAGGCCGCATGGCTGCAGTCGGCATCAACCACCAGTCCAACGGCCGCAGCGATCCGCTGTCGCGCAGCTGGAACCGGGTGATGTTCAACATCGGCCTGGATCGCGACAACTGGGCGCTGATGCTGCGCCCGTGGTACCGGATTCCCGACGGCAACGACGATGACAATCCCGACATCGCCGATTTCGCAGGCCGTGGCGACGCGACCCTGACCCACATCCGCGGACGCCACGAGTTCTCGCTGATGGCCCGCCATTCGCTGCGCGGCGGCGACCGCTCGCATGGCGCGCTGCAGTTCGACTGGGGCTTCCCGATCCACCGCAATTTCCGCGGCCACCTGCAGGTGTTCAACGGCTATGGCGAGAGCCTGATCGACTACAACCACAAGTCGACCTACGTCGGCCTGGGTGTCTCGCTGCTGGAATGGTTCTGAGTCCCACGGCCGCCTGAGGCCGCCCTCCGTCGCCATCTTCATGTCGCCGCCGCCTCGCCCCGGCGGCGATGGTGCGCGCCTGCATGCCTGGATCGACGGGCCGGACAAAGCCTCCATCCCATGGTCGCGACACCGTGCACCGGACTGCCACGCTGGCAATGAACGTGAATGCGTATTATTCTCATCCACTTCATCTCTCCCGCCTTTGCCCTGCATGGATCCGGCCACTATCGAACTGTTCCAGCGCGAGCGGACACGGCTGATCCGTTTCGTCGAGCGCATCGTTGGTTGCCGGGCGATGGCCGAGGACATTGCCCAGGACACGATCCTGCGCCTGCGTGACCGCAAGCTGGGCCCGGGTGACGCCAACCTGCTGCTGCGGACCGGGCAGAACTTGGCCATCGACCACCTGCGCGCCACCCGGATCCGCCAGCAGCACGCCGCGCTGGCCCCGGAAGAACCGCTGTCCGAAGACACCCCGGAACGCCACCTGCAGTCCTCGGACCAGTTGCAGGGCCTGCAGCAGGCCTTGCGGGCCTTGCCGATCCGCACCCAGCGGATCTTCCTGATGCAACGCCTGGACGGCATGAGCTATCCCAGGATCGCCGCCGCGCTGGGCGTCTCCCTAAGCACCGTCGAGAAGGACATGATCCGGGCGATGGAAGCATGCCGGCGCTGCCTGGCATCACGACAGGCGATGGACGGCGGCGCACGCGATGAGGGAAAGCACCCGGTGGTCCGTTCTTTACGAAGAACCACCTAGCCCAGCCCGCCTACCAGGTCAGCCATGTCGAGCACTCGCCAACCTCCCGATACCGCCCAGCAAGCCGCCATTGCCTGGTTCGCGCGCATGCGTGGCGCGCCCGACGAACTCGAACGCGCGCGCTTCCTGGCCTGGCTGGAATCGCCGGCCAACCTGCAGGCCTGGCACGAGCAGCTGCAGGTGTGGGAAACCCTGGCGCAACCGGCCGCCGCCGTTGGCGAAGGCGGCTGGTATCGCCCGCCGCCACCGCGCAAGCGCCGTCCACTGGTCCGCTGGGGGCTTGCCGCCAGCGTGCTGGCCTGCACCGTCGCGGCCGCTGGCACATGGCGCGATCCGGGCCTTTACCAGCGCAGCGTGGCCGACATCTCGACCACGCCGGGCGAACAACGGCGGATCACGCTGGACGATGGCTCGACGCTGCTGCTCGACGGCGACACCGCGCTGGACCTCGACATCAGCGCGCACGGGCGCTGGATCACCCTGCGGCGTGGCCGTGCCGCGTTCCATGTGGCCAACATCGACACGCCGTTCGTGGTGCGCAGCGGCAAGGCCGAGATCCACGATCTCAGCACGCGCTTCGTCGTCGACCGCCGCGAAGGCGGCGCCAATACCGTGGTCGAGGAAGGCGCGGTCCGGATCGAGGGTGTCGGCGCGCGGGCATTCGAAGTCCATGCCGGACAGCGCGTGAAATGGGGCAATGACCTGCGCCAGCCCCGTCGCCAGCAGGTCGATGTGCGCGCCCTGGGCGCGTGGCAGCAAGGCGTCCTGCTGTACCAGGACGCGCCGCTGGCCCAGGTCGTGCTGGACCTGAACCGCTATAGCGGCGAGCGCATCGTGCTGGCGAATGCCGCGCTGCGCGGCCACGCCGTTACCGGCACCTTCAGGATCGACGACACCGGCACCGCGCTGCGCGCGCTCGAACACAGCCTCGGGCTGCGCGTGACCCGGGTCCCGGGGATCGCCTCGATCATCCACTGAGAACCTGTTTACGATCTTGCTGCGCTTGCCAGCTGGCGCGCGTGCGGTGCTCGGTTGCTCATGTATCGCTACATACAGTGCGCTTTCTGCGCTCCACCACACGCCAGCTGCCAGCGCTCGCGACAGATCGTAAACAGGTTCTGTGGCCATCGCGCGGCAGGCAGGTGCGTCGCCCGCCCTAGACCCGGCCCGCAGCCCCGGACACCGCCATGCCGTCTGCTTAGGTGGAAACACCGATTGTTGCTTCGACAAGCATGAGTGATTCTCATTCGTCACTCGTTGTGCATTGCGACACCCGATGAATCGGGCTCCCTTGCACAACCCCAGGAATCCCACATGTTGCGCCCGCTCTCCTCTTCAACACCGTTGCGCCGCCACGCGCTGACCGTCGCCGTGCTGGCCGCCGCCCTCGGTGGCAGCCTGCTGCAACCGGCTCTCGCACAATCCGGCGGCACCACCGCGCAGCACGCGCTGTCGATCCCGGCCAAGCCGCTGCCGGCCGCGCTGGCCGACTTTACTGCGCAGACCGGCGTCCAGATCGTCGTCCCGTCCGGCCTGCCCTCGGGCGTCAACGCGCAGGCGGTCGATGGCCGCCAGTCCGCCACCGAAGCGCTCGGCAAGCTGCT
This sequence comes from Luteimonas sp. RIT-PG2_3, assembly GCF_054902115.1. Lineage (NCBI taxonomy): Bacteria > Pseudomonadati > Pseudomonadota > Gammaproteobacteria > Lysobacterales > Lysobacteraceae > Luteimonas > Luteimonas sp. RIT-PG2_3. Next base: position 110,600 of record NZ_JBUBPF010000005.1, read on the forward strand.
GGCCGGCACCGGCCTGACCTGGCGCGTGGTCGACAACAGCACCATCGCGCTGGAGCAGGCTCCGGTCGGGAGCGGCGACGTGCAGGTCACCGACGCGGTACGGATCGTCGGTGGGGGTGGTGGCGGTGGCGGCAACGTGGTCAGTGAAGGCACGCGCTCGTACACGACGCCGCAGGCCAATACCGCGACGCGCCTGGGCCTGTCGCTGCGCGAGACCCCGCAATCGGTCACCGTGGTGACGCGTCAGCAGATCGAGGACATGGGCGCGCAGACCATGACCGACATCCTGGAACAGACCACCGGCATCGCGGTCAGCATCACCGATACCGAACGCGTGAACTACATGTCGCGTGGTTACAGCATCAGCACGTACCAGGTCGATGGCATCAACAATGCCTTCAGCAACGGCTATACGCGCGTCATCAGCGATCCGGCGATCTATGACCGCATCGAAGTGTTGCGCGGCGCAGGTGGACTGACGCTGGGTGCCGGCGATCCGGGCGGTACGATCAACCAGGTCCGCAAGCGCCCGACCAATGCATTCGCCGCGAGCGTCGGACTGACCACGGGACGCTGGAACAGCCATCGCCTCGAGTTCGACATCGGCGGCCCGCTTGCGCTGGACGGCCGCATCCGTGGCCGCGCAGTCGCCGTCAAGCAGACCAGCGATTCGTTCCGCGACTGGTATACCTCGGACAAGGAAATCTTCTTCGGCACGCTGGAAGGCGACCTGACCGAGAAAACCCTGCTGACCGTTGGCTACACGTACCAGAAGCCCGAGAACTCGGGCGTGACCTGGGGCACCATTCCCTACTGGCTGTCCGATGGTTCGTTGGCGAACCTGCCCTCGTCGTTCAACACGGCGGCGCGATGGAGCCAGTGGGCGACGATGCAGAAGCAATGGTTCGCACGCGTCGAACATGCCTTCAATGAAGACTGGAACCTCAAGCTCAGCTTCACCAAGGACGACCAGAAGGTCTACGGTCACCGCTGGTTCGGCGGCAACGGCTACTTCCCCAATCCTGACGGCACCGGCAAGTCGGCCTGGTGGGGCGGCGGCGACAACTACGCGACCGATCGCACCTGGGATGCCCAGCTTGGCGGCGCCTTCGCCCTGTTCGGTCGCCGTCATGAAATCAATGTCGGTTACACCAATGCCGAAGGCGAGAACCACACGCCCGCAGCGAGCGACATCCTGCCTGCCGATTTCTTCACCGTGATCCCCGACTGGCGCAACTGGGACGGCAACGTCCCGCAGTACCAGATCCAGTACGAGGACTACGACAGCAGCTATTCCGAATACAAGCAGTCGGCCGTGTACTTCGCTGCACGCATCAACATTGCCGATCCGGTCAAGGCCATCATCGGCGGTCGTTATGGCGACTGGGAGAAGTACAGTTTCACGCGCAATGACACCACCGGCAACTATGCCCGGACCGGCTACGGCATCGAGGACGTGTTCACGCCCTATGCGGCCCTGCAGGTCGATGTCGGCGAATACCTGACCGCCTACGCCAGCTTCACGGACATCTTCACGCCGCAGAACGCACGCGATTATCGCGGCGAGTACATCGACCCGATCGAGGGCAACCACTACGAGGTCGGGCTCAAGGGCGAGTTCTTCGATGGTGGTTTGAATGCGTCGATCGCCGCTTTCCGCAGCAAGAAGGACAACCTCGCCGAGATCGACGACGACGGTCGCCTCGAGGATGGCAGTTTCGATCCGCTGAACCCGCCCGAAGGCTACAACCCGGCCGGCTACCGCTTCATTCCAGGCACCTCCGAGTTGGCCTATCGCTCGACCGGCAAAGGCAACCGGATCAACGGATACGAGCTCGAGGTCCAGGGCGACATCTCCGCCAACTGGAGCGTGGCCGGTGGCTACACGCGCGTCGACATGGAAGACAAGAACGGCGCCGCGATCACCACCTACCTGCCATCAAAACTGTTGCGGCTGCGCACGAATTACCGTTTCGACGGCGCACTGGAAAAGCTGAGCATCGGCGGCGGCGTGACCTGGCAGAGCGAGACCTGGGCCAACGTCAACAGCGTCCCGACCGGCCAGGTGAATCCCGTGACGGGCCGCGCGATCACCGAATCGCGCAGGATCGTGCAACCCAGTCTCTATCTGCTGAACCTGTCGGCGCACTACCAGGTCAGCGAACAGCTGTCGTTGAATTTCAACGTCAATAACCTGCTGGACAAGGAGTACTACAACCGCGTCGGCTTCTACAGCGGCGTGACCTGGGGCACGCCTCGCGACTACAGGCTGTCCCTGCGCTACCGCTTCTGATGTTCCACCCCGGTCACGGCCTGGATTCTTCCCACAGGTCGTGACCGGGTGCTCCACCGACACCTCCCCCCTGTCATCCAGACCCTCCCAGCGAGCACTCTCTTGAACACTGCCAGCCATCCCGCCGTCCGCCAACGCCTGCAAGCGTGGCTGTCGGCAGCCTGGGTCCAGGTGCTGTCGCGTGCGCTGGCCGCCATCTTCGGCGGCTATGCGCTTGCGGCCAGCTTCACCGCCTTCCTGTCATTGGCGTTGCCGATGCACCGCAGCCAGTCCGTGCTGACCGGCATGCTGCTGGGCATCGTGCTGTACGCCTGTGCAGCGATGTGGGCGTTCGCGACCCGTACCGCATTGCGCGCCTGGGTCGGCATCCTGTTGCCGGCCGCACTGTGCTACGGCGGACTGCGCCTGTTGCAGGGAGTGGCCGCATGAAGCAGGGTTTCCGCCAATCGATGGCCTGGCTGCATACCTGGACTGGCCTGCTGGTCGGCTGGCTGCTGTTGCTGATCTTCATGGCCGGCACCGCCAGCTATTACCGCGACGAGATCACGCGCTGGATGAAGCCGGAGCTGACCGGGCAACGCGTCGAGGCCGACCTCGCCGCCGAGCGCGCGCTGGCCTACCTGGCCACCAAGGCGCCGAAGGCCGAGCAGTGGACCGTGACCCTGCCCGGCGAACGCAATCCCGCGCTGCGGATGTTCTGGCGCAATCCGGAATCGATGGTCAAGCCGCGCCCGGAAGGCGAGCGCAGGCGTGGCCGCGGACGCGATGGCCGCTTCGGCGATGCCACGCTGGACGCGAGCACCGGACAGGAGGTCAAGGCACGCGAGACGCGCGGCGGCGACTTCTTCTACCGGCTGCATTTCGACCTGTACTACATCCCGGTGTTGTGGGCCCGGTGGCTGGTCGGTTTCTGTGCGATGTTCATGCTGGTCGCGATCATCACCGGCGTGGTGACCCACAAGAAGATCTTCACCGACTTCTTCACCTTCCGCCCCGGCAAGGGACAGCGCTCGTGGCTGGATTTCCACAACGCCAGCGCGGTGTTCGCACTGCCCTACCACGCAATGATCACCTACACCGGCATCGTCACGCTGATGTTCATGTACCTGCCGTGGGGCGTCAAAGTCGCCTATCCGCAGGATGAGGACGCGTTTTTCACCGAGGCCTTCGGCGGCATGGCCGACGTCCGTCCGGCCAGTGGCGAACCGATGGCCGCCAGATCCGTCGACGAACTGCTGGCGATCGCACGCGGCCAATGGCAGGACCGTGACGTGGATGCGTTCACGATGCACAACCCCGGCGACCGCAACGCGGTGTTCGAGGCGCGTCAGACCGAAGGCAAGCGGATCTCGACGCAGACGCCGGCGATCCGCATCGATGCAGTGACCGGACAGGTCATGGAGAACTCGCATCCTCCGGGCGGGGCCAGCGAGACCCGCAACGTGATGTACGGCCTGCACGTCGCGCGCTTCGGCGGCTGGCCGATGCATGCGCTGTTCTTCATCTCCGGCCTTGCCGGCTGCCTGATGGTCGCCAGCGGCGTGGTGCTGTGGGCGGTCAAGGAACGCCAGAAGCATGCCAAGAGCGGCCGGATCAGCTTTGGCCTGCGGCTGGTCGACGCGCTCAACATCGGCACTGTCGCCGGCCTGACGATCGCGTTCCCCGCGTACTTCTGGGCCAACCGGCTGTTGCCGCTGGACATGGCGGAACGTCCGCGCGGCGAAGCCAACGTGTTCTTCTATGCCTGGGCTGCAGCGCTGGTCCTTGCCTTCCTCTGGCCGCGTCGACGGATGTGGAGCCTGCAGTTGTGGATCGGCGGATTGCTGTTCGCGGCCATCCCGCTGCTCAACCTGCTGACCTCGACGCGCCACCTCGGGCACACGCTGTCCGAAGGCGACTGGGCCGTCGCAGGCGTCGACATCGTGACCTGCGCGATCGGCGTTGTGATCTGTTACACGGCGGTCCGCGTGCAGCGCTGGACGCCGCCACTGAGCGCGGCACAGAAGCGTGCGAAGCAGACGGCCACCCCGGCGGCCACCATCGACGCAACCCCGGCGGTGACGCCATGAACGCGGCCATGATCGTGCTGTTGCTGGCACTGTCGTTCAGTGGTTTTGCTGCGCTGTGCCTGGCCATGGAACGCCATCACCAGGATGTCCATGGCCGCAAGCCCGTGCCCGCAGCACGCCTTCGACGGCTGCGCGTGCTGGGCTGGGCGGTGCTGACGCTGGCGTTCGCGCTGGCCATCGTCATCGCCGACTGGAACATCGGGCCGGTGTTGCTGCTGGGCGCGCTGACCTTGTCCGGCGGCGTGCTGGTCTATGGTCTGCTGCCGTATCGCCCGCAGTGGATCGTGCCGGCCGCGGTCGCGTTGCCGCTGTTGGCGCTGGTGCTGCTGGGCGTGGCCGCGCTGCGCTCGCCCGGCGTGCCGACGACGACCGCCTCGGCGCCTGCCGCACATGCGACAGGAGTCACGGGCCGCCATGTCTGATGCGAAGCGACGCCTCAACGAGCAGGACCTGATGCTGGCGTGCAACGCACAACTGCGCCGGCACGGACTGCGCGCGACCAGCGCACGCCGGCTGGTGCTGTGCCTGCTGCTGGACCGTCCCGACGACGACGCCGACCAGTCCAGACCCGGAGTCGCAGCGATGCAACGCCAGCTCGCGGCCAGCGGACGTCCGTTCCAGGCATCGACGATCTATCGCGTGCTCAACGACTTCCAGAGTGCCGGCCTGCTCGCGCACCCCCTGCCGGGCCAGCCCGCGCCCGGCGAACCTCCGTCGGCGCGCCAGCCTTCCCGCGCGCTCCGCCAGCGGCCTTCCCAGCGCAGCCGCGCTGCCCTCACCCGCAAAGAGACCCGATGACATGACCCGCCTACGCCACCCCCTGCTGCTCGCACTGTCCCTCCCTCTGGCGTTGATGGCCTGCAAGCCGTCCACCGACGCCCCCACCGCGCCTGCGGCGCAGACCGCGAATCCCGCCAGAGAACCCGCCGCGGCCGACAGCGCCATCGTGCTGCAACCGCAGCGCAAGGACGTCAGCAAGGGCCTGTATGAAATCGCGTTCGATCCCGCGTCCTCCTCGTTGTTCGCGGCCAGCACTGGCTTCGATGCCAAGGACGGCGGGCGCATCTACCAGCTCGATGCCACCACGCTCGACATCAAGCACGAGTATCCGGTCGAACGCCGCTCGTTCGCGCTCGGCCTCAACCGCAACACCAACACGCTGTACATCGGCAACACCCTGGATGGTTCGGTCACCGCGCTCGATGCCGGGACCGGCACGACCAAGGGTGTCTTCCAGCTCGGCAAGACCGACGCCGAAGGCAATGCCGCGCATACCCGCAAGGTCATCGTCGACGAGGCCGGCAACCGTCTGTTCGTGACCAATCCGGAGGAAACCGAAGGCCGCCTGTGGATCGTCGATGGCGCCAGCGGCAAGATCCTGCACACGCTGGAGAAGCTGGGCAAGTACCCGACCGGCGCGGCCTACGACAGCCAGAACAAGCGCCTGTATGTGGGTCATGGCGGCACCCAGGAAATCGCGGTCGTCGATCCGGACAGCGGCAAGGTCGTGAACCGCTTCGACACGGGCGAAGCCGACGCGCATTACTTCATCAACCTGGCGGTCGACCCGGCGTCCAACCGCCTGTTCGCCAGCGACGCCAGCACCAGCAGCCTGGTGGTGTTCGACACCAACACCGGCAAGGTCATCAAGACCGTGCCCGCGGGCGTTGGCACGCTCGACATCCTGTTCAATCCGGTGCGCCAGGAGATCTACCTGACCGATCGCGGCGTCAATCGCGAGACCAAGGACGGCAGCGGGCACCTGAGCGTCATCGATGCCACCAGCTACGCCGTCAAGCACACCCTCGACCTGCCGCCGCATCCCAACAGCCTGGCGCTGTCCGATGACGGCCAGACGCTGTACGTCAGCGTCAAGAACGGTCGCGGTGCGGACACGCCGGAAGGCATCGTCCGCATTCCACTGCAGTAAGCCACCCCGCGGGCGCGGCTCCGGCCGCGTCCGCGCCGCATCAGCGGTCGCAATGGATGTCCACGACGTCCACGGGCACCGCTTGCCCCGCCCATTCTCCTGTCCCGCTCCACGGAAAACGCCATGTCGATCCCCGCTGTCCTTCCCGTTGTTCCCGCCATCGGCCACGACCTCACGCCCTGGGGCATGTACCAGAATGCAGACTGGGTCGTGCAGGCGGTCATGATCGGCCTGGCCTTCGCATCCATCGTCACCTGGACCGTGCTGGTCGCCAAGGCGTGGGAACTGCTGAAGATCGACCGCACGCTGCGCGCCGCACGCCAGGCGCTGCTGCAATCGTCGCGCCTCTCGGACGCCAGCGACGAATCCAGCCTCGCCTCGGGCATCCCGCAACAGCTGCTGGATGCGGCCGAAACCGAACTGCGGCTGTCGCTGGACGTCTCCGACAAGGCCGGCATCAAGGAGCGCGTCGCCTCGCGCCTGGACCGACTCGAAACCGGCTATTCCCGCCACCTGCGCAAGGGCACCGGCCTGCTGGCGACGATCGGTGCAACAGCGCCGTTCGTGGGCCTGTTCGGAACGGTCTGGGGCATCATGAACAGCTTCATCGGCATCGCCGAATCCAACACCACCAACCTGGCAGTGGTCGCCCCCGGCATCGCGGAAGCGCTGCTGGCAACCGCGCTCGGACTGGTCGCGGCGATTCCGGCCGTGGTCATCTACAACCACTTCAGCCGCACGCTTGCGGGCGTACGCGGACTGATCGGCGACCTGTCGGCGGCGGTGCAGCAACTGGTGTCGCGCGACCTCGACCGTCGCGGCGCGGCATCGGCCAGCATCACCCCGATCAGCGCACGCTGAGGAGACGATCATGGGTGCACGCCTGGGCCATCACGACGACGACGATCTCGACGAGAACCACGAGATCAACGTCACCCCCTTCATCGACGTCATGCTGGTGTTGTTGATCATCTTCATGATCGCCGCGCCACTGGCCACGGTCGATGTGCCGGTCGACCTGCCGGCTTCGACGGCGACGCCGCAGCCGAAGGAAGGCGAACCGGTCTTCGTCACCGTGCAGGCCGACCTGAGCCTGAGCCTGGGCGAGCAGCCGGTCAGCCATGAGGCACTGCAGGCGGCGCTCGATGCGTTGACCCGGCGCAATCGCGACGAGCGCATCTTCCTGCGCGCCGACAAGGCCGTGCCCTACGGCGACCTGATGGAGGCGATGAATGCACTGCGTGACGCGGGCTACCTGAAGGTCGCGCTGGTCGGGCTCGAAGCTGCGCCAGCACGGGCGGCAGGCGCGCCATGACCTTCCGGCAGGACACCCGCGAAGGCCTGCGCTGGAGCACCAGCCTGGTCGTGGTGCTGATGGTGCATGTGGTCGCGGTCGCGGTGACGCTGTCGGCCCGCAGCGCCGAGCCAGCGCCGATCACAGCACCGATGGAAGCGGTGATGATCGAGCTCGCACCCGAGCCGGTGACGCCGCCGGCGCCGCCGCAGGAGATCCCGCCGGGGCCCCAACAGGAGCAGCAACCGGTGCCGAAACCCGAGCCCCGGCCGGTTCCCGAGGTTGAGCCCGATGTCGTCGATCCGTACCAGGAGCCCGTGACCGAAGACACCACGCAGGAACAGGTCGAACGCAGCACCGCGCCACCGCCCAGCAGGCTGCCGCCTGCCGCCACCTCGGCGGCACCGCAGAACGTGCGCTCCAGCGGCGACAACCTGGCGCCAGCCAGTTGGGAAAGCAGGCTGCTGGCGCACCTGGAAACCCATCAGCGCTACCCGCAGCGCGCACGCAGCAATCGCCAGCAGGGCGTGGCCTACCTGCGCATCAGCGTCGGCCGCAATGGCGAGCTGCTGGCGCATGCGCTGGAACGCAGCAGCGGACACGCGGTGCTCGACCAGGAAGCGATCGCGGCGCTGCTGCGCGCGGCGCCGCTGCCGGCACCACCTGCCGAGATCGTCAAGGTGCCGGTCGAACGCATCGTGCCGATGCAGTTCATCTATCGCCGTTGAGGCACGTGACTGTCGATGTACATCAATGTCATCACGCCCTGCCCTTGAAGGCCGCCGCCGGGCAAGGCCTGCGCCCTTGAAGATCCAGGGCGCGCGAGGCCAGTGCCACGGGCTACGCCGATGGTCTTCGTTCACAGGCCCTACGGTCGCGGCGAGGTCGCGCGCCGGTCGCCACAGGTAGTCCAGGCGGGGCGCGATTGGCTATGCTTCCCGGCAGCCAACGCCAACCGGACCGCAACATGGACGTCACCGCCCCCCGCCCGCGCCGCTCGTTCTTCGCCTATGCCTCGGCGATGCTGGGCCTGCTCAGCGTCTTCGGCGTGCTGTGCTTCCACTATCCCGAACTGCTGACCAGCAAGGAGTTCCGCGCCGTCTACGACGAGGGCTTCGCACGCAACCTGTTGTTGCTGGGCCTGGTCGCGGCCTTCATCCTCGGCACGCTGGCGATCCTGCGCGACCGCAACAAGCGCATCGCGACGATCGGCGTCGGCAGTGCGACGCTGGCGGTGCTGCTGGGCGGCACCAACGTACAGTTCGACGCCATCGGCGAGACGCCGTTCTCGCTGGGGCTGGACTGGTTCGTGATCTCGCTGTTCTTCTCGGCGCTGGTATTCGTACCGCTGGAACGCTACCTCGGCAAGCGCACGCTGTCTCCGCTGCGCAAGGGCTGGCGCACCGACATCGCGTACTTCTTCATGAGCCACGTGCTGGTGCAGTTCATCCTGATCCTGGTCACTGCATCGACCTCGACGATCGCCGGGCTTGCGGCCTTCCCGTCATTGAAGGACGCGATCCAGTCGCTACCGGTCTGGGGCCAGTTCCTGATCGCGGTGTTCGTGGCCGACATGGCGCAGGCGCTGCTGCATCGCGCGTACCACAACATCCCCTGGCTCTGGCGTTTCCACGCCGTGCACCACTCCAGCCGCGAGATGGACTGGCTCGCCGGCTCGCGCATCCATTTCGTCGAGATCGTGCTGACCCGCAGCGCGGTGCTGCTGCCGCTGCTGGTGCTGGGGTTCTCGACGCCGGCAGTCAACGCCTACGTGATCCTGGTCGGCCTGCAGGCGGTCGTGGCGCACTCCAACATCGGCCTGCGTTTCGGCTGGCTCGAGTACCTGCTGGTGCTGCCGCGCTACCACCACTGGCATCACGCGCGCCAGCAGGAATACATCGACGTCAACTACGCCATCCACCTGCCGCTGGTGGACATGCTGATGGGCACGTTCAAGCTGCCGCGCGACCAGGCCGAATGGCCGCAGGAGTACGGCGTCATGAAGCTCGAGACCGTGCCCAAGGGCATCGTCGAACAACACCTGATGCCATTCCGCGGCAAGAAGACCTTCGACGACTACGTCGATTGATGCAAGGGCATTCGTCCCTGCGCCGGATGCCGCAGGCCTTGCTGCTGAGCGTGCTCGCCATGGCATGCCCGCCGCTGTCAGCAGGGCAACCGTCTCAGTCTTCTCCATCGCTGTGTTCCGACACGGGCTTGCAGGTCAGCAGGCGCGAGCGACGCGGCAGCCATTATTTCGCAATGTCGGCCAGCACGCAGGTCGAGGTCCGCTTTCGCGGCCGCAAGCTTTGTGGCACCGACATCGATGCCCTGCTCCATCCCGATGGTGACGAGCCTTCGCGCGCCCGCATGTGGTGCCCGGTCGCTGCCCAGGCGCTGCCCGGCCAGGGCGCATTGGTATTCTTTTCGTCCGCCAGTGCGCCGGGGCCGGTCCTGGCCCATCTTTGCGCCCGCGACGGCGCACTGGTCGCGACGCGGATCGATGCCGCAACGATCGATACCGCGAACGAGGCCCGCACAGACACCCCGACCAGCCCCGATCGCAACCGCTTCTACTCGCCCCGTCTGCTCGATGCGCGGATGCCGGGATGGACGCGGGTCGAGACCGCCTGGTACGACACGATCCTGATAGCGCATTCGCCGCTGAGGATCGTTCGCCTTGGCCAGGGGCGGCTGCTGGATATCGAGCATGGCATCGCCTGGCTGATCGTCGACATCGACAAAGTGTCCCCGGACATGGCGGCGCGTGATCGCCGTGCGCATGTCCGTGCGGTATCGCTGGACGATGGCCGCAGCGTGGCGAGCCTCGCACTGCCGGGATGCGCCGGCATACCGCCGATGCAACTGGACGGCAACGATGCGGTGGCCGTCCCCCGAACGCCTGGACGATTGGCATTCAACGACGTCGCACCCTGGCGACGCCAGCATTTGCGCCTGCACCAGGATCCGTACCCGCACATCGAATGGCTGGGCGACGACGACGGCTGTCGCGCCACGGACGACAAGTGACGACGGCAACACCGGCCTTGCTCAGGCCCAGTCGCTGATGCCTTCGCAACGATAGGTCTCGTGGAACGACGGCAGCGCCTTCATCAGGCCTGCCAGTGTTGCCAATTCCGGCCAGCTGTCCGCCGGCCGGGGCATGTTGCGCGACCAGCGCATCAGCATCGTCAGCAGGAAATCGGCGGCCGAACGCTGCGCGCCCAGCAGGTAGGGGCCGTTGGCTCGCAGGTGATCGGCCACCTGCTGCCAGGCCTGCTCGATCTTCGCGCGCGCCTGCGCCTGCGCGGCGTCCACATGCGCATCGCCGGCCGGCTCGCCGGGATAGAACCAGTCGCGATAGGCCGGCTGCAGGGTATTGGCGCAGAAGAACATCCAGCGGTAATACTGCGCCCGCGCGGGACTGCCGACCGGCGGGGCAAGGCCCGCCTGGGGAGACAGGTCTGCGAGCTGCAGTACGATCGCGGCCGCTTCAGTGATGGCCTCGCCATCCACGACCAGCGTCGGCACCCGGCCGGCCGGATTGAGCGCCAGATAGTCGCCGGACTTCTGCTCGCGCCTGTCGAAATCCAGCATGTGCAGCGTATGCGGCACGTCGAGTTCGATCAGCAACCAGTGCACGACCAGGCTGGCGGTACTGGGGGAGCCATAGAGCGAGACGGACATGCACGCGATCCTTCAGGTCGGAGGATGTGCCGCGCAGGATTCGCGCGGCGCCAGGGCCGACAAGCTTACGCCACCACCACCGGGATACCGGCGATCCTGGCCTTCCATTCGCGCGGGCCGGTCTCGTGCACGGACGTGCCTTCGGAATCGACGGCGACGGTCACCGGCATGTCCTTGACCTCGAACTCGTAGATCGCCTCCATGCCCAGGTCGGCGAACGCGAGCACCTTCGCGGCCTTGATCGCCTTCGACACCAGGTAGGCCGATCCGCCCACCGCCATCAGGTAGACCGACTTGTGCTTGCGAATCGCTTCGATCGCCGCCGGACCGCGCTCGGCCTTGCCGACCATGCCCAGCAGGCCGGTCTGGTCGAGCACCTGCTCGGTGAACTTGTCCATGCGCGTCGCCGTGGTCGGACCCGCGGGACCCACCACCTCGTCACGCACCGGGTCGACCGGGCCGACGTAGTAGATGAAGCGGCCCTTGAGGTCGACCGGCAGCGTCTCGCCGCGATCGAGCATCTCGACGATGCGCTTGTGCGCGGCGTCGCGACCGGTCAGCAGCTTGCCGTTGAGCAGCAGCACCTCGCCGGGCTTGAAGCTGGCAACCTCGGCGGGCGTGATCGTGTCGAGCTGCACGCGACGCGCGCCGTCCGGGTTGTAGGTCAGCTTGGGCCAGTCTTCCAGCGACGGCGGCTCGAGCATCACCGCACCGCTGCCGTCGAGGGTGAAATGCGCATGCCGGGTGGCCGCGCAGTTGGGGATCATCGCGACCGGCAGGTTGGCGGCATGGGTCGGAAAATCCTTGACCTTGATGTCCAGCACGGTGGTCAGGCCGCCCAGGCCCTGCGCGCCGATGCCCAGGGCGTTGACCTTGTCGTAGAGTTCCAGCCGCAGTTCTTCGGCACGGTTGGACGCACCGCGCGCCTGCAGCTCGACGATGTCGATCGGCTCCATCAGCGATTCCTTGGCCAGCAGCATCGCCTTCTCGGCGGTGCCGCCGATGCCGATGCCGAGCATGCCCGGCGGACACCAGCCGGCGCCCATCGTCGGCACGGTCTTGAGCACCCAGTCGACGATCGAATCGGACGGATTCAACATCGCGAACTTCGACTTGGCCTCCGAGCCGCCGCCCTTGGCCGCGACGATGACGTCGACCTGGTTGCCGGGCACGATCTTGACGTTGACCACACCGGGCGTGTTGTCCCGGGTATTGGTGCGCTTGCCGGCCGGATCGGCCAGCACGCTGGCGCGCAGCTTGTTGTCGGGATGGTTGTAGGCGCGGCGCACGCCTTCATGGACCATGTCCTCGACGCCCATCGTCGCGTCGTCCCAGCGCACGTCCATGCCCACTTCGAGGAAGACGGTGACGATGCCGGTGTCCTGGCAGATCGGGCGATGGCCCTCGGCGCACATCCGCGAATTGATCAGGATCTGGGCGATGGCATCCTTCGCGGCCGGCGAGGCCTCGCGCTCATAGGCCGCGGCGAGGTTCCGGATGTAGTCGACCGGGTGGTAGTAGCTGATGTACTGCAGGGCGTCGGCGACCGACTGGATCAGGTCTTCCTGGGCGATGGCGACGGACTGGCGGACGGACGGAAATGCGGCCTGGGGGGTGGCTGGAGTCACGGCTGGCTCGATAGCTGGCGGATTGCCGGGCCATTTTAACGGCCCCGGCGCGTCCGGTGCTTTAAACCTTCGGTGACCACCCGGCATCCCATGGATATGCTGATGGCCACGATGACCGACGCGATCCCCGACAACGCCCTGCAGGCCTGCCCCGCGGAGGACGACCACGCCCTGGTGCGTGCGTCCGCCGGTGGCGACATGCAGGCCTTCGAAACCCTGTACCGGCGCCATCTGGGCCGGGTCCACGGGGTCATCGTGCGCCTGGTCGGACAGACCGGAAGCCGTGCCGAGGACCTGACCCAGGAGGCCTTCGTGCGTGCCTGGCAGGCCCTGCCCGCGTTCCGCTTCGAGAGCGCGTTCGGGACCTGGCTGCACCGGCTGGCGGCCAATACCGCGCTGATGGAACTGCGCAGCCGTCGCGGCCAGCCGGGCATGGATGCCGAGGAAGAGACCTTCGACACCCTCGGCAGCCACGACACTGCCGGCCACGTCACCGCGCTGTCGATCGACCTGGAGCAGGCCGTCGCCAAGTTGCCGCCCCGCGCGCGCGCCGTGCTGGTGCTGCATGACGTCGAAGGCTGGAAACACGAAGAGATCGCCGACGCGCTGGACATGGCCGTCGGCAGCTCCAAAGCCCAGTTGCACCGGGCCCGCAAACTGTTGCGCACGCGTTTGGGAGAGCACGCATGACCCACGACACCCCACAAAGCCTCCACCCCGACCAGGACGGCCCCCTGCCCGACGCGCTGCGCTGGCAACTGCGCGCACTGCGGACCGAGGCCACGCCCACGCACGACCTCTGGCCGGGCATCGCCGCGCGCCTTGCCGCGCAGCCGGTGCCTTCAGCGACCCCACCCGTGACCCCGCTGCGGTCGACGGGCAGGCGTCGCGTGCGCTGGATCGCGTCGATGGCAACGGCCGCGACCCTCGCGCTTGCGCTCGGCATGGGGTGGCAGCTGCGCCCCGACGGTGCCGGCGAAGTGCTGGTGCACGACACCGTACCGGTACCAACGATGCCCTCGGCGTCCAGCGTATCGCCCAGCTCGATGCTGGCCGTGCAGGCCAATGCGATGTCACGCGAGTACGAGGCGGCGTTGCGCGAAATGACCGCGCTGCATGGCGGCCTGCCCACGGCGGCAGACACCCAGGGCACCTTCGTGCTGCTCGATGCCAGCGCGGCGCAGATCCGCGACGCACTGACGCACGACCCCGATGCGCGCTTCCTGCTGACCCGGCTGCAGCGTGTCTACGCCCAGCGCCTCACCCTCACACAACAACTGCTGACCCATCAACGCCTGCGCGCGTGACCATCGCGCCCGACCCAAGGAACCACGCCATGAAGACCCTGCTGCTAGCCCTGCCCCTGTCGTTCGCATTCTCGCTGCCGCTGCTGGCGGCGACCCCGATCAACGAAACCCGTCCGCTGGATGCGCGCGGCACTGTCGACGTGTCCAACGTCAAGGGTCGCATCGAGGTGCGCACCTGGGACCGCGCCGAAGTCCAGATCACCGGCAGCCTCGGCGACGGTGTCGAGCGCCTGCAGATCGAGGGCGATCGCCAGAACCTCGAGGTCAAGGTCCGGTATCCGCGCAACAGCAGCAACACCGAGCCGACCAACCTGGTGCTCAACGTCCCGCTGCAGGCGAGCCTGGACATCAGCGGCGTCGCGGTCACCATCGACGTGGCCGGCGTCGCCGGCCAGAAGCTCGAGATCGACAGCGTCAGCGGCACCGTCACCGCTATCGGCGCGCCGCGCGACGTCGAGATCGACAGCGTCAGCGGCGACCTGCGTCTGAACCTCAACAGCAACAACGTCGACATCGAGAGCGTCAGCGGCAACATCTCGCTGCGTGGCCGCATCGCCGGCGACATCGAGGTGGAGACCGTGTCCGGCGACATCGTGATCGACACCCGTGGCGAGCAGGCGCGCAGAATCGGCACCAGCACGGTGTCGGGCAATGCCGAGATCCGCAGCGGTCTGGCCAGCAACGGCAAGATCAGCGCCGAGTCGGTCAGCGGCAACATCACCGTGATCGCCCCGCGCGACCTGTCGGCACGCGTTGTCGCCGAAAGCTTCAGCGGCCGCCTGCGCGCGCCGGACGCCACGATCGTCAAGCCCAAGTACGGTCCGGGTTCGAACTTCGAGCACAGCTACGGACGCGGCGATGGCGAGATCAAGATCGAAACCTTCTCCGGCAGCGCCGAGTTGAAGCTCGACTGATCCGCGCCCAGCGCCGGCCTGCGCGGGTCCATCGACCACCGCGGGCCAGCAATGACGACGACGACGGGCGGCGATCGATGATCGACACGCCCGTCGTCCACCTTTCCGGCAGTACGCATCGCTGGCGGTCGCGCGATCCAACGGTGACGGCCTTGCAGGCCATCCATCCCTTGCAAGCCGATCAAGCTGATCAAGCCGATCGGGCCGATCAGGCAAAACAAGCCGCGCCCAACACCCTCTGCCCCAACCGGACGGGACGCCAGGTGAGGTCCGATCCGCCAGGCGCTGGCCCGCCGTCCGGATCGCCTGCAGACCGCAGCGCGCATGTCGATGCACGATGCCCTGCACGCGCTTCATGCACAATTGCGGCATGTCCGCCTCCCCGAACCATCGTGCCGACTCCGCACCCGCGGAGCGTCCCAACCTGCGCGAGCGCTTCAATGCGATGCGCAACCTGCCGCCGTTCCTGCGCCAGATCTGGCAGACCAGCCCCGCGCTGACCCTGACCACGATCGGCATCCGCCTGATCCGCGCATTCCTGCCGATCCTGATGCTGTACATCGGTAAGCTGATCATCGACGAGGCCATCCGCCTGGTCGGTCTTGGACTGGCCTTCGAAGGACTGACCGACGCCTGGCACAGCGGACGGCTCGACCACCTCGCCTCGCTGCTGGCCCTGGAGTTCGCGCTGGCGATCGCGTCCGACCTGCTGGGGCGGATCGTCAGCTATGCCGACTCGCTGCTGTCGGAACTGTTCACCAATGCCACCAGCGTGCGCTTGATGGAGCACGCGGCAACGCTGGACCTCGAGGATTTCGAAGACCCCGACCTGCAGGACAAGCTCGACCGCGCACGTCGGCAGACCATGGGCCGGATGAGCCTGATGGGGCAACTGTTCGGGCAGGTGCAGGATGCGATCACCGTCGTCAGCTTCGCGGTCGGCCTGCTGATCTACGCGCCCTGGCTGATCCTGCTGCTGGCGGTCGCGCTGGTGCCTGCCTTCGTCGGCGAGTCGCATTTCAACGCACTGGGTTACTCGTTGAACTTCCAGTGGACGCCGGAACGGCGACAGCTCGAATACGTGCGCCAGACCGGTGCCAGCGTCGAGACCGCCAAGGAAGTGAAGATCTTCAACCTGCACAGGTTCCTGATCGAGCGCTACCGCACCCTGGCCGACAAGTTCTTCAAGGCCAACCGCGCCCTCGCCCGCCGCCGGGCGATCTGGGGCACGCTGCTGGCGGCCCTGGGCACGCTGGGCTACTACGTCGCCTACGGCTACATCGCCTGGCGCACCGTGCGCGGCGATTTCAGCATCGGCGACCTGACCTTCCTGGCCGGCAGCTTCCGCCGCCTGCGACAGTTGCTGGAAAGCCTGCTGATCGGCTTCTCTCAGGTCGCCAGCCAGGCGCTGTACCTCGAGGACCTGTTCTCGTTCTTCGAGATCGAGCCCGAGATCAAGTCGCCCGTGCACCCGGTGGCGTTCCCGCAACCGATTCGCCAGGGCTTCGTGTTCGAGAACGTCGGCTTCCAGTACCCCGGCGCGGATCGCTGGGCCGTGCGCCATCTCGATTTCGAACTGCGCGCGGGCGAGGTGCTGGCCCTGGTCGGCGAGAACGGCGCTGGCAAGACCACCCTGGTCAAACTGCTGGCACGGCTCTACGACCCCGACGAGGGTCGCATCCTGCTCGACGGCCACGACCTGCGCGACTACGACCTCGATGAGCTGCGCGCCAACATCGGCGTGATCTTCCAGGATTTCGTGCGCTACCACCTCACCGCAGGCGAGAACATCGGCGTCGGCCAGATCGACCGCATGTACGACCAGCAGCGCATCCGCGATGCCGCGCAGCGGGCCATGGCCGATGCCTTGGTCGAATCGCTGCCGCACGGCTACGACCAGTTGATCGGCCGCCGCTTCAAGACCGGCGTCGACCTCTCGGGCGGGCAATGGCAGAAGATCGCCATCGCACGCGCCTACATGCGCAACGCCCAGTTGATGATCCTCGACGAGCCCACGGCAGCGCTGGATGCACGCGCCGAATTCGAGGTGTTCCAGCGCTTCAAGGAGCTGTCGGACAACCGCACCGCGGTGCTGATCTCGCACCGTTTCTCCAGCGTGCGCATGGCCGACCGGATCCTGGTGCTCAATGGCGGACGCCTGGAGGCCAGCGGTACCCACGATGCCCTGCTGGCGGAAGGCGGACGCTATGCCGAGTTGTTCGAACTGCAGGCCGCGGGCTACCGCTGAGGCCCGGCCGCCGTCAGCGAGTGCGTGGCCGCCAATGGCGACGCCGGGCGATGCAGCAACGCGAAAAATTGCCGGGCACGTTCGCCGGCAACGGCGCCCGGGAGGGTCGGAAGATGAGATTCAATCTCATCAATCGGGTTACAATACCCGCAGTTCCTGACTGCCGACCCCTCCCCCATGTCTTCCGCATTTGGCACTGAAACGGTGCTGGACGTCCGTCACTGGACGGACGATTACTTCAGCTTCACCACCACCCGCGACGACGGCTTCCGTTTCGACAACGGCCAGTTCGTCATGATCGGCCTGGCGACGGACACCAAGCCGATCCTGCGTGCCTATTCGATCGCCAGTGCGAACTGGGAAGAGCAGTTGGAGTTCTTCAGCATCAAGGTCGACAACGGCCCGCTGACCTCGCGCCTGCAGCACATCAAGCCGGGCGACGAGATCCTGATCGGTCGCAAGCCCACGGGCACGCTGCTGATCAGCGACCTGCATCCGGGCCGCAACCTGTACCTGCTGGGGACCGGCACCGGTTTCGCGCCGTGGCTGTCGGTGATCAAGGATCCCGAAACCTACGAGCGCTTCGACAACGTCATCGTCACCCACGGCGTGCGCGAGGCCAAGGACCTGGCCTACCGCGACTACATCGTCCGCGAACTGCCGCAGAACGAATTCCTCGGTGAGCAGATCGCGGCCAAGCTGCATTACTACCCGGCGGTTTCGCGCGAGAGCTTCGAGTTCGACGGTCGCGACCATCGCGGCCGCCTGACCGACATGCTCGACAGCGGGCGCATGGCGGCCGACCTCGGCCTGCCGCCGCTGGACGCCGCGCATGATCGCGCGATGATCTGCGGCAGCCCGCAGATGCTGGCCGATTTCCGCAACATCCTCGATGCCCGCGGCTTCGAGGCAGCGCCCAGGATCGGAACCGCCGGCCAGTATGTCTTCGAGCGCGCGTTCGTCGAGAAGTGAGCCCGCCGGCGGCCGTTGCCGCCATGATGGATCCACGTAACGTCCGCCTCCTGGCGGGCGGCCGCTGTCGACCGCACATCGCCGCCGGTCGTCCTACAATGGCCTGAACTCCAGGAGGCATGCGATGAAGATTCTTGTACCCGTGGATGGCAGCGACATCAGCACCGGCGCGCTGAAGCACGCCTTGACACTGGCCAAGCGTTTCAGCGAACCGCCGAAGCTGCTGGTCATCGCGGTCGACGATTCCCTGTTCCCCGGCGCCGAGCGCAAGATGGGATCGGAAGCGGCCGCCCAGCACCACGCCGAAAACCATGCCCGCATGCTGGCACCGGCCCGCAAGGCACTCGCGCGCGGCACGCTCGACGTCAAGCTGCTGGAAGTCGTTGGCGATGTCGCCGACAGCGTCCTCGAGGTCGCGGCCAAGGAGAAGGTCGACCTGGTGGTCATGGGTTCGCGCGGCAATGGCGCGATCAAGGGCGCCTTCCTGGGATCGGTATCGTCCAAGGTCCTGGCCGAGAGCGATGTGCCGGTGACGATCGTCCGCTGATCGCGGGCACCGCCTCTTCCCGAGTGGCTGCGCCAGACACGCCTGCGCTGGCGTCGCGGCGTTTCGTCCAGCCGCCCTTCCAACCGTATTGCGCCTATCCGGCGGCGATCATGCGTGCTCGCCGTAGCGCAACCAGCGTTCGGCAGCCTGGCGGTCGCCGAACACCATGATGTCGTGCCCGAGCTGCCGCGCCTGCAGGGCCGCCAGTTCGGTATTCTCGATATGGCGGATATCGCGCAGCACGTAGGCGATCTGGACGCCGGCAGGCAGCAGCGGCGAGATCTCGCCGACCAGCCGCGCGATCTCTTGGCGGGACATCGGTTCGCCCAGCGAATCGTCCAGCATCAGCAGCCGCAGCACGCCGCTGTCCTGCATCTCGCGTGCAATCCGCTGCCAGCGGTCCAGGTTCTCGGCAAACCCGCCCGCGACCCCGCCCAACGTCGCCAGCAGCCATTCCGACTGCGGGGTCATGACCAGCTCGAGCACCGGCGCAGGCATCGACATTGGCGGAGGACGCGCTGGCTCAGGCCAGCGCGGCTTCGATGTCGGAACGCAGGCTCTCGGGCGTATCGGTGGGCGCATAACGCTTGACCACCCGGCCGTCGCGACCGACCAGGAACTTGCTGAAGTTCCACTTGATCGCCGCGATCCCGAGCAGGCCACCCTTCTCCTGCTTGAGCCAGGCCCACAACGGATGCGCGTTGCGGCCATTGACGTCGATCTTGGAGAACATCGGGAAGTCGACGTCGTAGCTCAGCGAGCAGAAGTTGCGGATCTCGGCTTCATCGCCGGGCTCCTGCTGGCCGAACTGGTCGCAGGGAAACCCCATGACCACCAGGCCGCGATCACGATAGTCGCGCCACAGCCGCTCCAACCCCGCGTATTGCGGCGTGAATCCGCAGCGCGACGCCACATTGACGATCAGCAGCACCTTGCCGGCATAGGCCGACAGCGCTTGTTGCTGGCCATCGATATCGGTGGCGGAAAAGTCCCAGGCGGTCGTCATCATCATGTCCTTGATTCGGGTGGATTCTCGCATGAACCAGCGCATCCCCCCGGCTGCGACCGCCGCCATGACCGGCATGCCAGCGGTCATCGACTTAGAACCTGTTCTCAGGAGAACAACGGATTTTCCGTGCCGACGGGGCCACGCCAAGGCTTCTCCACCACCGCCCCAGCACAGCGACAAGCAGCGCGCCCGGGCGCCCACGCCTTGCGGCCCGCCCGGGCCCGCCACACCCCCAGGGTCGGGGCCAAAGCCGGGCTCAGGCATAATTACCTAATGTTCCGCCCTTGCGACAGGCGCGACGCCGCCGGAACCGGCTAGCCTGCCGCCCCCATCGACGGAAGGATTCCATTCCATCATGACCACCCGCCTCACCCTTGCGATCGCCGCCTCCCTGGGACTCGCCATGACCGCCTGCAAGCCGTCCGACGCCCCCGCCGGTACGGACGCATCGACCACCGCGCCGGCCGATGCCGCGCAGTCCGACAACCCCTTCTTCGCCCAGAGCACGCTGACGCTCGGCTATCCGCAGTTCGACCGGATCAAGGACGACCACTTCGGCCCGGCCTTCGACGCCGGCATGGCTGAGGAGCTCAAGGAAGTCGACGCCATCGCCAACCTGGCCGACGCCCCGACGTTCGACAACACCATCATCGCGCTGGAGAAGTCCGGCAAGACGCTCGGCAACGCGCGCCGGGTGTTCGCGAACCTCAATGGCACCGATACCAACGACGCCCGCAAGAAGATCAACAACCACTACGCGCCGCGTTTCGCCGCCCATCGCGACGCGATCATGCTCAACCCGAAGCTGTTCGCGCGCGTCGATGCGATCTTCCAGCAACGCGCGCAGCTGAACCTCGATCCGGAAAGCCTGCGCCTGGTCGAGCGCTACCACACCAGTTTCGTCCGCGCCGGCGCGCAGTTGAGCGAGCAGCAGAAGGTCCGCCTGAAGCAGATCAACGAGGAATCGGCCGCGCTCAATACCCGGTTCACCGATTTCGTGCTGGCCGAGGTCAACGATTCGGCGCTGGTCGTCGACACCGTCGCCGAGCTCGACGGCCTCAGCGAAGGTCAGATCGCCAGTGCCGCCGAAGCCGCCAAGTCGCGCGGGCAGGAAGGCAAGTACGCGATTACCCTGCTCAACACCACCGGCCAGCCGCCGCTGCCGCAGCTCAACAACCGCAGCACCCGCGAGCGCCTGCACAAGGCATCCGTCGCGCGCGGCAGCCGGGGCAACCAGTACGACACCACCGGCATCGTGTCGCAGATGCTGAAGCTGCGCGACGAGCGCGCCAAGCTGCTGGGCTACCAGAACCATGCCGAGTACGTGCTCGCCGACGAAACCGCCGGCAGCATCCAGGCCGTTAACGACATGCTCGGCAAGCTGGCGCCGGCCGCCGTCGCCAACGCCAAGCGGGAGGCCGCCGACCTGCAGGCGATGATCGATGCCGAACAGGCCGCCAAGGGCGAGCCGACGTTCCAGCTCGAGCCTTGGGACTGGGCCTACTACACCGACAAGGTGCGCAAGGCGAAGTACGACTTCGACGATAGCCAGCTCAAGCCGTACTTCGAGATGACCAACGTGCTGGAGAACGGTGTGTTCTTCGCCGCGACCAAGCTCTACGGCATCACCTTCAAGCCGCGCACCGACCTGCCCAAGTACCATCCGGACACCTGGGTCTACGACGTGTTCGACAAAGACGGTTCGCAGCTGGCGATCTTCATCTTCGATCCCTACGCACGCGCGTCCAAGCGTGGTGGTGCGTGGATGAACTCGTATGTGTCGCAGTCCGAGCTCGAGGGCACGAAGTCGGTCGTGGCCAACCACCAGAACATCCCCAAGCCGCCCGCGGGGGAGCCGACGCTGCTGACCTGGGATGAGGTCACGACGATGTTCCATGAGTTCGGCCATGCGCTGCACGGCATGTTCTCGAACGTGAAGTATCCGTACTTCAGCGGCACCAGCGTGCCGCGCGATTTCGTCGAGTTCCCGTCGCAGGTCAACGAGATGTGGGCCGATTGGCCGGAGATCCTCGCCAACTACGCCAAGCACCACCAGACCGGCGAACCGTTGCCGCAGGCATTGCTGGACAAGAAGCTGTCGTCGGCGACGTTCAACGAGGGCTTCCGCACGACCGAGTATCTCGGCGCGGCGATGCTCGACCAGTACCTGCACCAGTTGCCGGCCGACAAGCTGCCCGCGGCAGGCGATGTGGTCGCCACCGAGGCTGCCGCATTGAAGGCTGCGGGCATCGACTACGCGCCGGTGCCGCCGCGTTACCGCACGCCGTACTTCAGCCACATCATGGGCGGCTACTCGGCCGGTTACTACGCTTACATCTGGTCGGAAGTGCTGGACGCCAACACCGTGCAGTGGATCGAGCAGAACGGCGGCCTGAAGCCTGAGAACGGCGATCGCTTCCGCGACACGCTGCTGTCGCGCGGCGGCAGCAAGGATGCCTCGCAGTTGTTCCTCGACTTCACCGGCCACGCGCCGAGGATCGAGCCGTTGTTGGTCAAGCGCGGTCTGGCGCCCGCCGCCAAGTAAGCGTCCAGAGACAGCGCGTCCACTGCCTTACCCCAAAGGGCCGTCCGCAATCGCGGGCGGCCCTTTGCTTTGGGCGTTCGCCCAGTCGGGGCACTGCGTTGCTTTGGGATCGCTCGCTTCGAATCGCCCTCGGATCACGGGCTTCGGATCCGCAGCGGCGTGTCGGGCTGCAGTTGCTCTTCCCTCGGTCAGGGCATCCTGCCCTGACTCGGGCGCACGCCATCCATGGCGTGCTCGGCGCAACCTCCGCCCGACCCACCACTGCCGCGAGCGTCAGGACCTCGGTGTCGGTGGGGCTCTAGCACTTGCCTTAGAAGACATCGGCGCATCCGACACCAGTGCATCGCCTCGGCCGGGGATTGCGGAGAGCGGACCATGGATGGCCCGCGGCGGCGAGTCAGCCATGCGTGAGCAGGGCTGCTTGCGCGGCATGCCGCGCAGCCCATGCGAACGCCCGGCGTGCTGCGCCGGGCCGGACCGGGCCACACAGCGGCACGGGCTGACCGAGACGAGCAGCCACTCCCGGACAGGGCGATGCGGCCTCCGAAGCCGCCCAAGCCAAACCCTTGCCCTCGACTCCGATAAAAACAGAGCTCAAAAAGCAGATTCGCTGAGCCCGGACTTGCAGTGGCGTGTCGGGCTGCGGCTGCTCTCCCTCGGTCAGGGCATCCTGCCCCGACTCGGGCGCACGCCATCCATGGCGTGCTTGGCGCAGCCTCCGCCCGACCCGCCACTGCCGCGAGCGTCAGGAGTGCGGTGTCGGCAGGCTCTCGAGGCAGGCCTTCGCCATCGAAGACATCAGCCCATGCGAACGCCCGGCGCGCTTCCCCGGGCCGGACCAGGCCGCAAAGCGGCACGGACTGATCGAGCCGAGAAGCAATTTCCGGAGGGGGCGATGCGGGTTCCGAATCCGAGACGCTTCTGCTTCCACTAACGCGGCGCGATGTATCCGCCCGGTACGCCATGCGGCGACAACACGATCTGCCACAACTGGATGCGGCGCGCGCGGAAGCTGGCCATCGACGCAGCCAGGTAGTAGCGCCACATGCGCCGGAAGCGCGCATCGTAGCGCGCGGGCAGCGAAGTCCACGCACGCTCGATGTTGGCGCGCCAGGCTTGCAGCGTCAGATCGTAGTCGGCACCGAAGTTGTGCCAGTCCTCGATGACGAACAGCCCCTCGCTGTCGCGGCTGATCTGCGCCGCTGACGGCAACATCGAGTTCGGGAAAATGTAGCGCGCGATCCACGGATCCGTGCGGTGGCGCGAGACGTTGCTGCCGATGCTGTGCAACAGGAACAGCCCATCGTCGGCCATGCAACGCCGTGCCGTCTGGAAGTAGACCGGATAATTTTTGTGGCCAACGTGCTCGAACATGCCGATCGACACCACGCGATCGAAGCGACCTTCCAGCTCACGGTAGTCCTGCAGCCGGATCTCGACCGGGAGCCCCCGGCACAGCGCGCGCGCATGCTCGGCCTGCTCCTGCGAGATCGTCACACCGACACCAGACACCCCGTGTCGCTGGGCGGCGAATTTCAGCAACTCGCCCCAGCCGCAGCCGATATCGAGCAGCGTCATGCCGGGCGCCAGCGCCAGCTTGCGGCAGGCCAGCTCCAGTTTGGCCTCCTGCGCATCGTCGAGATGATCGGCATGGCGCCAGTAACCGCAGCTGTAGACCAGCCGCCTGCCGAGCATCGCCGCATAAAGATCGTTGCCGAGATCGTAGTGCCGGTGGCCGACCTCGAAGCTGCGTTCGCCGCGCTGCGGATTGGTCAACCAGGCCTGCAATGCATCACGGATGTCGGCAAATCCGATCCGGCGCTCATCCAGCCGCGCCTGCAGCAAGCGGAAAATCAGGCCGTCCAGCGAGCCGGTGTCCCAGGCGCCGTCCATGTAACTCTCGCCCAGCGCGAGCGCACCGCCCGACAGCAGCCGGGCGTAGAGCCCCGGATCCCGGACCTGCAGGTCCCACGGGCGATCGCCATCGATCTGGATGCCGGCTTCCGCCAGCAATCGTTCGAGCCGCAAACGGAATCGGGTCGTGGCAGGCATGGGCAACATGCGCGTTGCAATGCAGACCGGGCTACTTTACGCGGCCTCCGGCCTCGTCGTCATCCAGCTTGCACGGGAAGGCGTCCAGCCCTGCCCAGTCGACGGCCCCTGCCGCCTGGCAGACCAGGCCCTGCCCTGTCGACCTCAACCGCCGACGAACAGGCTCTTGTAAGCCGGTGCGACATGAGGCAGAAGCACGCTGGCCGGCACCTCGACGCTCTGCACTCCGTCCGAGTACGGCCCCACCTGGTACGGCGGGAACACGAAGCGCAGCGCGACCAGCTTGCCGTCGGTGCCCGGCACCGGCTCGAACTGCTCGAAATTCTCGGCTTCCGCATCGGAGCCGGCATCGATCATCCGTCCCGCCGACCGCATCACTTCGGCGCGCTCGGCGGGCTCGAGCTCATCGGCATCGATCCGCTGCGACAACGCCGCATGCAACTGCTCGCGCACATAGGCCGAGACGTCGCGCCAGCCCTTGGCCTCGGGAATCAGGTCCTTGGCGCGCAAGCGCTGCTGGGTCGTGGGCAGCCAGACGAAACGTTCCAGCAGGGGCGCGCCATGCGCACCGCCGGTGTAGCTGCTGCCTTCGGCGCCGATGGCGATGATCTGCGGGTTGTCGACCAGCGTCGTGAACACCAGGC
Organism: Luteimonas sp. RIT-PG2_3; assembly: GCF_054902115.1. Taxonomy (NCBI): domain Bacteria; kingdom Pseudomonadati; phylum Pseudomonadota; class Gammaproteobacteria; order Lysobacterales; family Lysobacteraceae; genus Luteimonas; species Luteimonas sp. RIT-PG2_3. The sequence continues at coordinate 135,739 of NZ_JBUBPF010000005.1, forward strand.
TGAGGTCGTACGGGGACGTCACCTTGCCATCGGGTGCGCCTTCCAGCGCCGTCATCAGGTCGGCCCGCACCTGCTCGACGTACTGGTGCAGTTCGAGGGCCAGGCCCGGGTACTTGTTGGCTTCCGGTGAGTAGGTGATGCCGACGATGAAGCGCGGATCGCTTTCGAAGACGTCCTTCAATTCCGGGGCAACGACCGGTGCCGCCGTCGCGCCAGGATCCTGCGCGGCGACTGCCGCGGGATCGGATTGCGGCGCCGGCGCCTCGCGCTGGCAGGCCATCAGGCAGAGCGGAAGCAGGCACAACAGCAGGCGTTTCATGGCGATCGGGTCCCGGACGGACGGTGGTTATGATTTCGTTAGCATAGCCTGAGCAGTGGCACGCCGATACCACTGCATCGCGAATTGCGCGCGTGATTCGAAAAAAACTGGTGCCTGCCTACCCCGCATGCGCACAGATAATGGCGGGACGCGATGCGCGCTTCCACGCGTCATCCCTGCGACATTCACATCACCCACCAAGGCGGAGCAGATGTCCGGTCCCACATATCCCCAGGCGCGCCCGTCCCATGCCATCCCGCAGGCAGGCGCCCGCTTCCCGGGATCCCATTCCCGGGTGCTGCTGACCACACTGCTGTCGGCCTGTCTGGCGGTGCTGCCGCTGCCGGGCGTCGTCGCCGGAGCCGCCGAAGCCGCCGACACCGCGCCAGCGTCGATCAACCCGGTCGCCAGTGCTCAACTCCAGCGACTGCTTGAAGCACGCGTCGCCAGCGGCTCTCCCGGCATGTCGGCCGCCGTGGTCTCGGACGGACGCGTGGTCTGGACCGGGACGGCCGGTACTGCCGATCTCGCGACCGGCACGCCGGTCACCACCGACATGCTGTTCGGGATCGGCAGCATCACCAAGGTGTTCGTCGCAGTGGTGGTACTGCAGTTGGCCGAAGAGCAGCGGCTGCGTGTCGACGACACCGCGGCCGACATCCTGGGTCCGGCCGCCGTGCAGGGCATCGCCAATGCCGACACCGCGACCCTGGCGCAGTTGCTCGCACACACCAGCGGCGTGCCGAGCTGGGAAGACGACCCGGTGTGGATCCGGGCCGGACGTGGCGACCAGCTCGACCCGGCGCGAATCTGGGGCAAGCAGGATCCCCTGGCCTACATCCGCGACCATGCCGCACTGGCGCCGCCCGGCGAACGCTACAGCTACTCCAATACCAACTTCACCCTGCTGGGCATGGTCATCGAAGCCGTCACCGGGCGTTCGGCGGTGGCGGAAATCCACGAACGCATCCTGGCGCCACTGGGACTCAAGGACATCCATCTCGAAGGTTTCGAACCGGTGCCACAGGCGCACCTGCCGCACCGGTACCACTGGGCCACCGAGGCATTCCGTCGCGACGCCGGCGTCAATGCCGCATTCCCGGAAGTCCGACCCGGCCTTGTGGATGCCAGCAGCTCGAACCTGTCGGTGGAATGGACGGCGGGCGGCATGGTCGCCACGCCGAGCGACATCGCGCGCTTCGCTGCGGCGCTGCGCGATGGACGCCTGCTGAAACCCGAGAGCCTGGCCTTCATGCAGGCATGGCAACCGGCGTCGGAAGGTTCGCAGATCGGGCACAGCCTGTTCCGCACCGAGTTTGCCGACGATGCGGCGCCGCCCGTCATCGGCCACACCGGTGGCGTGCTCGGATTCGGCGCGTGGCTGTTCTGGATCGAAGGCCAGGATGTCGTGCTGGCGGTGACCGAGAACGTGGGCACGATGCATGTGGGTAAAGTGTCGCCCGCGCCGGGGACGCGCCTGGTCGGCAAACAGGAATTCATCAAGGCCGCCTCGCAGCTGATTGATTGACGCCATCCAGCGTGTGAATCGTCCGATCGGCAACGGGCCGAAGGAAGGCGCTTGATATCCGGGCGTCAGCGAATGGGCAGGATCGAGCTGGCAGGATGCCTGCCGGCAGCATCGAGCGCGCAGCCGCGAGCAGCGAAGCGCGAGGCGCAGGCTTGCGTCTTCTCCGCAGCATCGCACTTGGCCCCGACAACAGACATAAAAAAACCCCGGACGTCACCGTCCGGGGTTTTCGTACTACGTGAGGTACGGCTTAGACAGCCTGCACTTCATCGGCCTGCAGGCCCTTCTGGCCCTGCACAACCTTGAAGGAGACCTTCTGGCCTTCCTGCAGCGACTTGAAGCCGGTGCCCTGGATCGAACGGAAGTGGACGAAAAGGTCCTGGCCGCTTTCCGGGGTGATGAAGCCGAAGCCCTTGGCATCGTTGAACCACTTGACGACGCCGGTCTGACGCTCGGACATGTTGCTACTCCTTGAAACATACAGTGGATGGATACCAGTTCCGCTTTTGCGGAGCCTGGACTGTGTCGAGCAAGGGGTAACGCGAGCGATGGAGCGGATCGTCTGGAGCGGCCATGGGAATCTGCATTCCCGGGCTTTGAATCCTGGAGATCTACCGCATCGGAGCCACGATGTACCGTGATCCCGGCTTTGAACAGTCAGCGCACCATACCTCACTTTTGGCCGCAAGTGTGAATAGCGCGAACACGTCAGTAATGGCCATTACCATTCGATATCGCCGGGGATCAGACTGCCCAGCTCGGCGTCGGTCAGGTTGCGCCATTTGCCCGGCTTCAGGTGCCCCAGCTTGACGGTTCCGATGCGCACCCGGATCAGTTGTTTGACCCGCAGGCCGAAGTGCGCGGCCATCAGCCGGATCTGCCTGTTCAGCCCCTGCACCAGCACGATCCGGAAACCGTAGCGGCCGATCTTGCGGGTCTTGCTGGGCAGCGTCAGCTGGCCGTGGATCGGCACACCGCGCGCCATGCCACGCAGCACCTCGTCGGCCACCGGGTGGTTGACCGCGACCATGTATTCCTTTTCCAGCTTGTTCTCGGCGCGCAGGATCGCATTGACGATGTCGCCGTTGCTGGTCAGCAGGATCAGCCCCTCGGAATCCTTGTCCAGCCGCCCGACCGGAAAGATGCGTTGCTCGTGGCCGACGAACTCGACGATGTTGCCCGGCACCGTCGACTCGGTGGTGCAGGTGATGCCGACCGGCTTGTTCAGCGCGATATAGACATGCTTGCGGCGGCCCTTGGTCGCGGTCCGCGCCTTCAGCGCATGGCCGTCGACCTTGACCACGTCGCCCTCGCCCACCTCCGCGCCGATCCGGGCGCGTATACCGTTGACGGTCACGCGTCCCTCGCCGACCAGCCGGTCGGCCTCGCGGCGCGAGCAGAAACCGGTGTCGCTGATGTGCTTGTTCAGGCGCATTGGGAGGGGGAACAGTCGTGCCGAGGGGGGCGCAGTCTGGCAGATTGTGGCCCGCGACGCCCGCCAGGCATGCTGCGGGACGTTCCCGGCAGCCTCCCCACCGGTGTCCGGTCGGTTTCCCGGTCAGTGCCGCTCAGGCCAGCAGATCGGCCACCTCGGCGTGCCGATCGGCCCAGATCCGGGCGTAGGAGCATGCAGGCGCGACCTTCCAGCCGGCGGCGCGCGCATGTGCGAACGCCGCCTCGACCAGCCGAGCGGCGATGCCGCGGCCACCGATGGCCTCCGGCACGCCGGTATGGGTGATGACCATCGTCGTCCCGTCCAGCCGGTACACCAGTTCGGCCCGGTGGCCGTCCACGTCCAGCCCGAACCGCCCTGCGGCTGGATCGTGGGCCACTTCCCCTGCGCCTGTCGGCATGCTCGCTTCCTCAGTCGTTGTCGCCACGATGGTCGCGCTTGCCCTGGTTGCGGCGATCACGGGTGCTGATGCTGCCATGGATCGGCGCCATCCGGCTCTCGGCCGCATGCAAGGCGACCGCGTTGCGGGCGGCTGCCGAGGACTGGTAGCCGGGCTCGGGCACGTGCAGGCGATCCGGATCCAGCGTCTGCCAGGGCTTGGCCTCGCGGTCGCTGGCCTGCTTGGCCTCCAGCAGCTTGCGTGTCTTGGCCAGCGCGCGCTTGGGTGTCAGCGCGCGGCGCGGCTTGTCTGTCGCCGCCACCGTCCTGGGTGCTTTCGACGCAGAGTCAGAGGCCTTCGCCGCTGCCCGCTTCGTGGGTGCGGCCGCCTTCGCAGGGGCGACAGAAGCAGCGTTGCTGGTCGCGGGTGCCGATGTGGCCGCAGCGGCCTTCTTGGGCTTGGCCTTGACGTCCGCCGTCGCGTTGCGCGCGGTCGCCAGCTTGCCGTCACGCCTCGCGGCAACGCGCTTGGCCGTCGTCTTGGCTGTCTTGGCCTTGGCTGCCTTGGTAGTGACGGCCCTGGTGGTGCCGGTCTTGGCGGCGGTACGCGATGCCGCCTGCTTGCGGGCCACGACCGCGGAACGGCCGCTCAGCTCACGCTCGCGCTTCTTGGCCGGCGCCAGCGCGGCTTCGAAACGCTTGAGGATGTCGGCCATCAGTTCGGCCTTCTGCTTGCTGCGCTCGTTGGCGAGCCCGCTCGCGCCACGCTTGGCGCCGGTCCGTTCGCGCGAACTGAGCTTCTGCCGCCGGACCAGGTCGCGGGCCCGGTCACGAGCGCGCCTGCCACGTTCGATGCGCTGGCCGATCTCGCTTGCCGCCAGTCGGCGCAGGTTGTTGATCCGGCTGTCGTCGTACAGCCCCATTTCGGTGCGGTTGAGCAGTGCTTCCGCTTTGGCGCGGGTGAAAAGCATGCCGTTCCTCCGTTGTTTGCAGTGCGTCCATACCTATCACCCGCCGGGTCCACGCAAGGTGATTGCAGGTCACGTAAAGGTGGCCACCGGACAGGTCATTGGCAGGCGTATAGGGTCGTCACACCTGACCCACTGCGTCACTTTTCAGAGGACGCCCATCACATTTCCGTTTGGCACGATTAGTGCTTTGATTCCTTGCAAGACCACAGCGGAGAACATCCATGTCCATGACCGAAAGCGACGTCGAACACCAGGCCGTCAGCCGCCTGTTCGACCTTGTCCGCAACGGCGATACCGAGACCCTGGAGTTCGATCAGCTCGACTCGCTGATCTACGGCCGCCTGCAGCAGACCTATCGCGTCACCGACGCCGATCAGGCCGACGCCGGACGCGTGCTGGCCGTCGACTGAGTCCTTTATTGCGGCGACAGCAGGCGCGACACGAACGTCGAGGCGACCTGCGGCTCCATCATCACCGTGAACAGCATGCCGTAGACCGCTCCCCACAGATGGGCGCTGTGGTTGACGTTGTCGCCACCCCGGCGGTCCATCCAGACGCTGTAGCCCAGGTACAGTCCGCCGACGATGAACGCAGGGATGCCGATCGGGATCAGGAACAGGTAGATCTTCGTCCACGGCGACAGCAGGATGAAGGCGAACAGCACCGCCGATACCGCACCCGACGCGCCGAGGCTGCGGTAGCGGGCATCACGCTGGTGCCGCAGGTAGGTCGGCAGGATCGCGATGACGATCGCCGACAGGTAGAACGCCAGGTAGCCAAGCGATCCGATGTAGCCGGCAAAGAACGGCTCCAGCGAGCGCCCGAAGAAGAACAGCGTGACCATGTTGAACAGCAGGTGCATGCCGTCGGCATGGATGAAGCCATGCCCCAACAGGCGGTCGTACTGCCGGTTGCGCTGGATGGCCGGCGGCCACAGGATCAGCCGCTCCATCAATCTGGCGTTGCCGAAAGCCTGCCAGGACACCAGCACGGTCACGCCGATCAGGGCGTAGGTGACGATCGATTCCATGCGCTGCCCCTCAGGCGATGCGGTAGTTGTCCTGCATCGGATACCGTCGGGCGTACAGCCCGAAGGCCAATGCCGCGACGAAGGCGAATGCTGCGAAGAAGAACATCAGGAAGGCGTTCTCGCTGAGGCCGGTGCTGGCGATGCGCGCGGTGACGCCTTCGTCGCGTACGCCGGCATTGGTCAGCAGCACCCACAGGCTGCCGAAGGTGCTGGTCAGGTACCAGAACGCCATGATGACGCCCTTCATTGCGCGCGGCGCCTGGCTGTAGGCGAACTCCAGCGCCGTGGCCGACACCAGCACTTCGCCGAACGTCAGCAGCAGGTAAGGCCAGGCCTGCCAGGCCAGCGACACCTGGTCGCCGCTGTCGATCCACAACTGGATCACGCCGGCAACGATCCAGGCCACGCCCGAGAACGCGATGCCCCAGCCCATGCGACGCAACGGCGTGGGATTGAATCCCAGCCGCCGCAGCAACGGGTACAGCACCAGGTTGTTGAACGGGATCAGCAGCATGATCAGCAGCGGATTGAGCGCCTGCATCTGCGCCGGCTCCTTGACCAGCCAACTCGGCCACCACCACTGATCGTGCGGGATCAGCATGCTGTTGCCCTGGATCACCCAGGTCGAGGCCTTCTGGTCGAACAGCGACCAGAACGGCGTGACCAGCGCGAACACGATCAGGATGCGCAGCACCGCGCGGACGCCATCGACGGCGGTATCCGGATGCTGGCCACGCGCGCGTTCGAGCTGCAGCGAGGCGCCCCAGCCGCCGAATGCGATCAGCACGCCCAGCGCGAGGCATGCGGAAATGACGAAGCTGAAATCGTCCGGCCACCACGGCAGCTCGACGCCTGCCGCCGACAACGCCCATAGCAGCAGCAATGCCACAGCGATGGCGATGCCCATCCAGGCGATCGTGCTGCCGGCATTGGAACGTCCGGGCACGCGCGTGCGCAGCGCGGTCCTGACCACGTTGAGGAAGGCATCGGGATCGCTTGGGGTCGGCGGCACGTTGACGTACTGCTTGCGTCCCAGCCAGAACACGAAGGTCGCGATGAACATCAGGATACCCGGCACGCCGAACGCGACCGCCGGGCCGTAGTTGCGCAGCAGCAGCGGCGCCAGCAACGAGGCGAAGAACGAACCGAAGTTGATGATCCAGTAGAACGCATCGAAGACGATCTTGGCCTTGTCCTTGTTGGTCTGGTCGAACTGGTCGCCGCAGAACGACACCACCAGCGGCTTGATGCCGCCCGAGCCCAGCGCGATCAGGAACAGGCCGGTGTAGAAGCCGTTCGCGCTATTCTCGAATAGCGCCAGGCAGGCATGGCCGGCACAGTAGATCAGCGAGAACCAGAGCACGGTGTTGTACTTGCCGAAATAGCGGTCCGACAGCCAACCGCCGAGCAGCGGGAAGAAATACACGCCGATGACGAAGGTGTGGAAGATGTCCTTGGCGGCGGCGTCGCGGTCGGGACCGGCGGGCAGGTAGCCCAGCAACACCGAGCTGATCAGGAACGGGATCAGGATGTTGCGCATCCCGTAGAAGCTGAACCGCTCGCAGGCCTCGTTGCCGATGATGTAGGAAATCTGGCGGGGCATCCTGCCCGCGGATGAGGCCGTGCTTGTCGTCATGCGAGGAACTCTTGGGAACGAAGGACTGCCCGAAGGCTACCCGATGCCACCCGGGCTGTCCCCCTTGACGGACCGAGGAAATAGACCCGCGCCGCCAGCGCCGCGCCGCATCGAGGGCCATCCGGCGACGCCGCCCGTGGGGCCACGATAGCCATGTTTCCTGCGAATAATCAGCAGGATAGCCGCGCCGCGACCATCGGCGTGGCATCATCGGCGGTGATCTCCGAGGGTGTCCGCAAGCATGCGCAGATCCGCTGCTGTATCGGCCAGGCTGGCCCTGCTGTTGACGCTGCCCGTGTTGGGCATACTGTCGCTGACAAGCACGCTCCCCACCCGCGCGGCCGACACTGCGCCGCTGCAGACGCTCTCCGAGCGCAGTGGATTCCTGAAGACCGGTCGCTATGACGAGGTCGCCAGCCTGTGTGCCGCGTTCGCGCGCGACTATCCCGACGCCGTGCGTTGCCAGGACATCGGCCTGTCTCCCGAAGGCCGGGCGATCAAGGCCCTGATCGTGACCCGCAGCGGCGCCTTCACGCCCGACGCGGCGGCGACGGCCGGACTGCCGGTGGTGCTGGTACAGGGCGGCATCCATGCGGGCGAATCGGACGGCAAGGACGCGGGGTTCCTGGCGCTGCGCGAGGTCCTCGACGGCCAGGCCACCGCCGGCGTTCTGGACAAGCTGGTCTGGATCTTCGTTCCGCTGTTCAACGTCGATGGACACGAGCGCTTCTCGGCCTGGAACCGGCCCAACCAGCGCGGCCCCGAGGAAATGGGCTGGCGCACCAATGCCCAGAACCAGAACCTCAATCGCGACTACGCGAAGGCCGACAGCGTCGAAATGCAGGCGATGCTGCGGCTGCTCGACCGTTGGGACCCGCTGGCCTACATCGACCTGCACGCGACCAATGGCGCGCAGTTCGAACACGACATCTCGATCCAGGTCGAACCGATCCATTCCGGCGACCGCGACCTGCAACAGGTCGGCCTGGCCCTGCGCGAGGGCGTCATCGCCGATCTGGCGCGCCAGGGCTCGCTGCCGCTGCCGTTCTATCCTTCGTTCATCGAATCCGACAATCCGGCGTCAGGCATCGAAGACGGCGTCGCGCCTCCGCGTTTCTCCAACGGCTACTACGCCCTGCGTAACCGGCTGGTGATGCTGGTCGAAACGCACTCCTGGAAGCCCTACCCGGTGCGCGTGCGCATCACCCGCAACACCGTGGTCTCGGTGCTCGAACAGGTGGCGCGCCATGGTCGCGCGTGGCGGTCGGCGACGCAGGCGGCCGATCGCCGTACCGGCGCGACCCTCGCCGGCCAAGAGGTCGCACTGAGCTACAAGGCCACGCCGGACGCGCGCATCGTCGACTTCCGCGGCTATGCGTACACGCGCACGTACTCCGATGTCTCCGGGGCGTTGATGACCCGCTACGACGAGCACACGCCGCAGATCTGGAAGATGCCGGTGCACGACCAGGTGGTCGCCGACCGCGTCGTCCGCGCACCGCGTGCCGGCTATGTCGTGCCCGCCGCGCATGCGGCCTGGGTCGGCGAGAAGCTTGCGCTGCACGGCATCGCGTTCCAGGTGCTTGCCGCCGGGGCGCAGGGCGCCGCCACCGAGGTATTCCGCGCCGACCAGGCGAGTTTCGCCAGCGGCTCCTTCGAAGGCCACCAGATGCTGACGCTGTCCGGGCGCTGGTCGCTGGAACCGCAGGCCATTCCCGCGGGCAGCCTGTACGTGCCGATCGCACAACCGCGCGGGCGCCTGGCCATGGCCCTGCTGGAACCGCAGGCGCCGGATTCGCTCGCCGCCTGGGGGCGGTTCAACAACCACTTCGAGCGCAAGGAGTACATGGAGCCCTACGTCGCCGAAGCCGTGGCCCGCGAGATGCTGGCGACCGATCCAGACCTGAAGATCGACTTCGAACGCCGCCTGCGCGACGACCCTGCGTTCGCCGGCAGCGCGGAGGCACGACTGGATTACTTCTATCGCCGACACAGCGCCTGGGACACGCGCTTCAACCTGTATCCGGTCTACCGGCTCGATACCGCGCCGGCGCAATGACGTCCACGCGCCGGCAACGCGGCGCGACACCGATGCCTACGCGCCGGCAGGGCGACGCGACATTCACGCCCATGCGCCACGGCCCAGCTGACCCGCAGCCGACCTGCGCAGGCGCGATGGCTTGCCTGCGGTCGCACGATCGCGGACATTGCCCAGCATTGTCCGCACGGAGTTTGCGATGAACCCACGACACGACCGCGCCCAAGGGTGGCTGCGCGCATCCGTGCTGCTTGGCACCGCCATGCTGCTGTCCGCCTGCCAGCCCACCGGCCAACAGGCCCCGGCGACCCCGGACGCAGCGACACCCCCATCGGCCGGATCAGCCGGGACCGCGCCACCGGCATCGGTGACGACCAGTTTCCGCTGCGGCGACATGCTGATCGGCAGTATCTTCGACAACACCGCCGGCAACGTCACGCTGTCGTGGTCCGGCCAGCAGCTGATCCTGCCGCAGGCGCCGTCGGCCTCGGGCGCGCGCTATGCCGACGAACACGGCAACGAATTCTGGAACAAGGGCGACAACGCGATGCTGACGCTGGCCGGTGTCGAGCATCCCGAATGCAGCGTCACCGACGACGTGTCGCCCTGGGACGAAGCACGCGCCCGCGGCGTGGCTTTCCGCGGCATCGGTACCGAGCCTGGCTGGTGGGTCGAAGTCGACGCCGGCGACGCTCCCGCGCTGCGTGCGGCACTCGACTACGGCGAGCGCAAGCTCGATCTCGCATCGGTCCAGCGCAGCGATACCAACGCAGGCTACGTCGGCAAGACCGCCGATGGCACCGCGGTCACGTTGGAGATCAGCGAAGGCGAATGCGGCGACGGCATGAGTGACCAGAGCTATCCCGCCCACGCGGTCCTGATGGTCGGCGACCAGGCCTACAAGGGCTGCGGCGCGACACTGAACCCCTGACGGCTGCGCTCACGCGGCGCAGAAGCTGAGGAGCGCGTGTCCTGACGAGCGCGCGTCCTGAGGAACAAGCACGCTGACGAGCAAGCACGCTCACAAGCGAGCGCCATCAAGAGCAAGCGCCTCACCAGCCAGCGCACTGACCTGCGCGGAAAGTGTCCGCGTCCATCGATCCGGCCAGCCCCGCGCCCACCCCACCTCCTGCGGAGACATCCCCTTGCAACGCAACAAGTTCGTGCTGCTGTTCGCGGCCATCGCCCTGGTCGGTGCGGCGCTGTGGCTGCAGATCCCCCCGTCGACGACATCCCGGATCGACACCGGCGCAGGCACGCAGGTCGCTGGCGCGACGGGTCCGGCGTCGAACCAGGCATCGGCGCCAGACCAGAGCGCACTCGCGCCATCACCGCCGCCATCGCGTCGCAGCCGCGATCCAGGCAGCCCCTCTTCAGCCAGCACTTCTCCCGCCAGCGCTTATCCGGGTTTTCTGCCCGTGCAGGCGCATGCCGTGCTGCAACGGATCGCGAACGGCGACGCCCATCCCTACCGTCAGGATGGCAGCACGTTCCAGAACCGCGAGGGGCGCCTGCCCAGGCAACCGCGCGGCTACTACCGCGAATACACCGTCGACACGCCCGGGCTCGGCCATCGTGGCGCGCGCCGGATCATCACCGGCGGGCAACCGCCGGCGATCTATTACTACACCGACGACCACTACGGGAGTTTCCGCGACTTCCAGCTCCCGCAAGGATGGCAAGACCATGAGTGAATCCGGCTTCGACCCAGGGCTGTCCGACCCGACGCGCGCAGGCGTCTATTTCGTGACCGCCGACGACCTGCCGATGCTGGAGATGGCCGCGCGCGATGCCGGACTGCGACCGGCGCGCATCGACCTGCAGCACTGCACCGGCAAGTCCACGCTGATGCTGCGGATGGCGATGGCACTGGCCTTCCCGCCCGGCAGCGGCCGCAACTGGGATGCGCTGTCGGACCTGCTGCGCGACCTCGACTGGCTCAATGCGCCGGGCGGCCATGTGCTGCTGCTGGAGGCCGCCTCTGACCTGCGCGATGCCGACGAGGTGCAGTTCGATACCCTGCTGTCGATCCTGGAGGACTCCTCGATGGCCTGGCGCGAGGCCGGGATTCCGTTCTGGGCCTTCCTGGCCCTGCCCGAGCAGGAGTTCGATGCCGCGCCCGAGATGTTGTCCTGAGGCGACGGCTGTCCTGAGCCGATGCTGCCCTGGCACCGGGCAGCATCGCGTTCCCCGTCGCGTTACGCGTCCAGTTCGGCCCACCGCGCATAGGCGGTTTCGAGGGTCTTCTGCAGGGCCGCGATGCGCTCGTTGTCGGCGGTGATCGCCGCCGCATCGCGCTGGAAGAAGCCGGGCTCGTTCATGGCTGCCGTCAGGCCGGCGATATCGGCTTCCAGCGATTCGATCTGCCCCGGCAACTGCTCCAGCTCGCGACCTTCCTTGTATCCGAGCTTGCGCTTGGCCGGCGCCGGCACCGCGGCCACCGCCGGCTGCACGACGGCCGCGGGCGACGCCGCCTTGGCGGTGGATGGCGCCGCACCGGGACTGGCACGCTGGCGCAGCCAGTCCTCGTACCCGCCGATGTACTCGCCGACGCGGCCGCCCCCTTCCATGACCAGTGTCGACGTCACCACCTGGTCGAGGAAGTCGCGGTCATGGCTGACCAGCAACAGCGTGCCGCTGTAGTCGGCCAGCAGTTCCTCCAGCAGTTCCAGCGTCTCGACATCGAGATCGTTGGTCGGCTCGTCCATCACCAGCAGGTTGGACGGCTGCGCGAACAGCTTGGCCAGCAACAGGCGGTTGCGCTCGCCGCCCGACAGCCGGGTGATCGGCGCGCGTGCGCGTTCCGGGCTGAACAGGAAATCCTGCAGGTAGCCGATGACATGCTTGCGCTTGCCATTGATCTCGATGAACTCCTGGCCTTCGGCGACGTTCTCGATGGCGTTCCAGTCCTCGCGCAGCGTCGAGCGGTACTGGTCGAAATACGCGATCTGCAACTGCGTGCCGATGCGGATCTCGCCCGACTGCGGCTGCAGGTCGCCGAGCAGCAGCTTCAGCAGCGTGGTCTTGCCGCTACCATTGGGGCCGATCAGGCCGATGCGGTCGCCGCGCACGATCGTGGTCGAGAAATCCTCGATCAGCTGCTTGCCGCCAAACCCGAACGACACCGACTTGACGTCGATGACCTTCTTGCCCGACGCCCCGGCGCTCGACGTCTCCATACGCACGTTGCCCGACAGCTCGCGACGTTGCGCGCGCTCGCGGCGCATCGATTCCAGGCGCCTGACGCGCCCTTCGTCGCGGGTCCGGCGGGCCTTGATGCCCTGGCGGATCCAGACTTCCTCCTGCGCCAGCATCTTGTCGAAGCGCGCATTCTCCTGGGCCTCGGCATTCAGGCGCTCCTCGCGCCGGCGGAGATAGTTGGCCCAGTCGCCCGGCCAGCTGGTGACCTGGCCGCGCTCGATCTCCACGATCCGCGTCGCCAGGGCACGCAGGAAGCGCCGGTCGTGGGTCACGAACACCAGCGCCCCGCTCCAGTTCTTCAAAAAGCCTTCCAGCCAGTCGATCGCGGCGATATCGAGGTGGTTGGTCGGTTCGTCCAGCAGCAGCACGTCCGGCGCCGACACCAGCGCGCGCGCCAGCAGCACCCGTCGCTTCATGCCGCCCGACAGGCGTGCGAATTCGGACTCGCCGTCCAGGTCCAGGCGCTCCAGCGTCTCGGTCACGCGCTGGTCGACACGCCAGCCGTCGACTTCCTCGATCCGCGTCTGCACGCGCGCCAGGGCATCGGTATCGAGGTCCTCGGCATGGATCAGGTGGTGGTATTCGGCCAGCAGGGCGCCGACCTCGCCGAGGCCGTCGGCCACGACGTCGAAGACGCTGCCGGACGCGCCGGCGGGCACTTCCTGCTCGAGGCGGGCGACCCGCACGCCATCCTCGCGGCGGATGTCGCCGTCGTCGGGCTTGATCTCGGCCGACAGCAGGCGCATCAGCGTGGATTTTCCGGCGCCGTTGCGGCCGATCAGGGCAATCCGCTCGTTGCGTTCAATGGACAGTTCGACGCCTTGCAGCAGCAAGGGGCCGCCGACGCCATAGTCGACGGCATTCAGGGTCATCAGGGGCATCCGCGTAGTCTAAGGCAATGCGGGCCCGCGCCACCGGATCATCGACACCTGTCAAGCCGGACGGCGTGCTCGCAGGCGATACCGCGGACCATCGACCGCCCCCTATCCGGCCGGCCGCGTTGGCAGTACGCTTGTCCCCGCGATCACCGACCACATGGAGCGCAGCATGGCCAAGAGTCTGGACAAGAAGAAAGAAACCAAGAAAAAGCCCGAGAAGTCGCTCAAGGAAAAACGGGCGGCAAAGAAGGACAAGAAGGCCGGCGCATAGCCGGTCTTCTGTTTTCTGCGGGGGCGCCCTGCCCATCGGCGCTCGCGCTGCCCGGGCCTTGCCGCCCGGCGCTCCGCCAGCAACCTGTCCACGATCCTGCTGCGCTTGCCATCTGGCGCGCCTGCGGTGCCCGGTTGCTCATGTACCGGTACGTCCACTGTGTTGGCCGCCACCAACCTGTGCGCACTGCGCGCCGCCTGGCTGCGCTCGCGACAGATCGGGAACCGGCTCTCAGGAACTGCACGACAGCATCGAGCATCCCACCCGCGTCCTGGCCCAGTCCGGTCGCCGCTCGGCGAACGCCTCCCGGCCCGGCTGGTCGACATAGGGCTGGCGCATGACCTCGAGCAGTTCGGCGATGCCGTCCGTATCCCCCGCCTCTGCACGATCGATGGCCTGTTGCGCCAGGTAGTTGCGCGGCACGTAGCGCGGATTGGCCGCTTGCATGCACGCACGGCGCTGTGTGGCGGCGTTGCCTGCGTCGCCATCGGTATCGACATTGACCTCGGCATCGCTGTCACGCCAGCGTGCGGCCAGCCATTCCAGCCAGTTGCGCAAGGCAGGTTCGATGCGCTGGCGACGGGCGCCGTCGTAGAACGCGGGCTGCAGCGGCTCAAGGCTGGGTGCCTGCGCATCGACATCGGCGAGCTGGCGGAAGAACAGCGTCATGTCGACCTCGCCGTCCTGCAGCAGGGCCTGCAGTGCCGCGACGCGAGACGCGTCGTCGTCGCGCAGCGCCGGCAATCCGAGCTTGCGCGCGTGGTGGTCGCGTTCGGCCGCGTCGAAGGTGCTCGAGTACAGGTCCAGTCCCGCCTGCAGCGGCTGCGCATCGCCGAACAACGGCGACAACGCCTGCGCCAGCCGCACCAGGTTCCAGTGCGCGATCCTGGGCTGCCAGCCGAAGCGATAACGGCGGCCACCGGCATCGGTGGTGTTGGGGGTCCAGTCGGGATCGTAATCGTCGATCCAGCCGTACGGACCGTAATCGATGGTCAGGCCGAGGATCGACATGTTGTCGGTGTTCATGACGCCATGCACGAAGCCCACGCGCATCCAGTGCGCAACCATCACCGCCGTCCGCCGGCAGACCTCGGCGAACCAGTCGCCATCGCGCGTCTCGCCGTGGCCCGACAGCCACGGGAAATCACGCTCGATCGTGACATCCGCAAGCTGTCGCAGCAGCGCATGGTCGCCGCGTGCATACGGCAGTTCGAAATGGCCGAAGCGGATGAACGACGGCGCGACCCGGCAGACCACCGCGCCGGGTTCCCTGCGTGGATGGCCGTCGTAGAGCATGTCGCGCACGATCGATTCTCCGGTCGCGACCAGCGACAGCGCGCGCGTCGTCGGCACGCCAAGGTGATGCATGGCCTCGCTGCAGATGAACTCGCGCAGCGACGAGCGCAACACCGCACGCCCGTCGGCGGTGCGCGAATACGGCGTGGGACCCGCGCCCTTGAGCTGCAGCTCCCAGCGCTCCCCGGCGGCGTTGATGGTCTCGCCCAGGGAGATCGCGCGGCCATCGCCCAGTTGGCCGGCCCAATGGCCGAACTGATGGCCGCCGTAGTTGCCGGCATACGGCTGCATGCCCGGTAGCAGCGCGTTGCCTGCAAAGACGTCGGCGAAGGCCTGCGACTCCACCTCGGCATCGCTGAACCCCAGGGTCTGGGCCATCTCGCGCGACCAGCCCAGCAAGCGTGGCGCGGCGACCGGCGTCGGCGCCACCGGCGACCACACGGCCCCGCTGACCTGGCGCGGGCCAGGCTCGACCGAGGTGTCGCCGGGCAGCGAACGGATGAACCGGTTGTCGAATCTCAGGGACATCATTGCGGTGTCGGCATCCAGGTGGGTGTGGCAAGGGCAGTCGCGAACTGGTTGTACGGCGGCAGATGGCGAGGGCAGGTTCGATCGGAGCAGCTTTCAACGCGCTGGCTTCAACGAGCCGGCTTCAAAGCACATGTACCGACAAGCGTGCATACCTCTGGCGGATGCCTGTAAGCATGTCAATTCACACGAAAGTCAATCCACATGTTCCGACCTGATCTGCCGCGCCGAACCACATTCGTGCCTATCGATGCGTTCGCGCCTATCGATGACCTCCAGCCCTGAAGATGCGGCCTATCGCTGCCGATGCAAGCGCGTACGCAACATGAACACCGCATTTCCCACCCTGCCCGTACACGGGCGTGTTTGCCGTTGACTGACACTATGATGCCGCCGCCAGCGCGACGGTCGACCAGCGACAGGGCCCCGGCACGATCGTGCCGGGGCGCAGGGGGAACACGGTCGTGCGACACAACGGACTGATGCGATTGATCCATGGGCGGATGATCGAGCTCGACGTCAGCGAGCGCGACCGGTTCTTCGCCTATGCCTACCTGACCACCCGCAACAGCCGGCGGCTGCTGTCCTACGGGCTGCCGCTGCTGTTCCTGGCCGGCTGGATGCGCGACTACGTGATCATGTCCGGCCCGGACGCCAACCTGATGCTGGCCCGACGCGGGCTGCTGGTCGCCGCTCTGTTCCTGTTTGCCTGGCTGAGCCACCTGCGCAGCATCGGCGCCTGGCGCGAGCTGGCCGGCGTGGCCTATGTCTGCGCCTACAGCACCGGCATCGTGATGACCACGCTGGCCGAGCCGGCGCGGCTGAGCCTGGCCCATGTCGCGGCGATGCTGATGACCATCATCCTGCTGCCGCATGCGTTCCGCCCGGCGACCACGGCCGGGGTGATCCTGGCGCTGGCCCTGCCGCTGTTCCTGATGATGTTGCTGCTGGCGTCCCCGCCGATGCTGTGGCTGGCGTACCTGCTGTACTCGCTGGTCGGCATCAGCATCGGCCTGGCCCAGCGCCGGGCCTACCTCGACAGTGCGCTGGACCTGTTCCAGTTGCGCAAACGCCTGCTGGCGCGCCTGCACGTCGACTCGCTGACCGGGGCATTGAACCGCGAGGGTTGGCAGGTCCACGCCCAGCGCCAGGTCACCCGCAGCCTGCACGAGGGTTCCTCGCTGTCGCTGGTGTACTTCGACCTGGACCATTTCAAGACCATCAACGACCAGCAGGGGCACGCCGTCGGCGACCGCATCCTGCAGGCCGCCGCGGCGACGATGCTGGCGCAGTGCCGGCCCGGCGAGCTGCTGGCCCGGCTGGGCGGGGAGGAATTCGTGACCCTGCTGCCCGGCACCGACGAGGCCGGCGCCTACCACTACGCCGAGCGCATCCGCCAGGCGATCGCGGCGCTGGACGGCCCGATCGCATTGACGCTGAGCGCCGGGGTGGCCCAGCACAGCCACCAGGCCACGCTGGACCTGACCATCGCCCGGGCCGACACCGCGATGCTGGAAGCCAAGCGCCGGGGCCGCAACCTGGTGCTCCGGGCCAGTCACCTGGGGCTTGTTAACGCGACAGATACGTGTCGCATGCTGTCTCCGAGCCCGTCAGGTGGTGCCGCGCGGGGCAGCGACTGACTGGCCGTCAGTTCAGCCTTGCGGCGCCGCATGGCGGCCTCGGAGACAACACCCGAAGGGGCGGCCCCGTGGCCACGCTTGACGGCGTCATCACTGCGTTGCGTATCGACATACGCGCCCTCGCTCTTCCTTGCCAATCGCGCCCACAGGGGCGGTGCGACACGTATCTGTCGCGTTAACAGGCCCCAGGGCATGCCGCGGGCAGGAACCGGCGCCAAGCAAGTAAACTGTCACTCCTGTTGCCGGCAGTTCCGGTGCCACGAGCCCCGTTATGAGCGCCGAACCCTCCACCCAGCCAGTCGTCTTTGCCGACTTTGGCCTGCCCGACACCCTGCTGCAGGCGCTCCGCGCCGTCGGCTATGAGTCGCCGTCGCCGATCCAGGCGGCGACGATCCCGCCGCTGCTCGAAGGCCGCGATGTCCTCGGACAGGCGCAGACCGGCACCGGCAAGACCGCGGCATTCGCGCTGCCGGCACTGGCCCAGATCGACCTGTCGGGCAAGAAGCCGCAGGTGCTGGTACTGGCGCCGACCCGCGAGCTCGCGATCCAGGTCGCCGAAGCCTTCCAGAAGTACGCCACCGGCATGCATGGATTCCACGTGCTGCCGATCTACGGCGGCCAGGGCTACGCCCCGCAGCTCGGCGCGCTCAAGCGCGGCGTGCACGTGGTGGTCGGCACGCCCGGCCGCGTCATCGACCACCTGGAGCGCGGCTCGCTGGACCTGTCGGAGCTGCGCTGCCTGGTGCTGGACGAAGCCGATGAAATGCTGCGTATGGGTTTCATCGACGATGTCGAGGCGGTACTGAAGAAGACCCCGGAGACCCGCCAGGTCGCGCTGTTCTCGGCGACGATGCCATCGCAGATCAAGCGCATCGCGCAGACCTACCTGAAGGACCCGGTCGAGATCGCGATCAAGTCCAGCACCACCACCGCGGCCAACATCCGCCAGCGTTACTGGATGGTCAGCGGCGTCAACAAGCTCGATGCGCTGACCCGCATCCTCGAAGCCGAACCGTTCGACGCGATGATCATCTTCGCGCGTACCAAGCTGGGCTGCCAGGAACTGGCCGAGAAGCTCGCCGCGCGCGGGATGTCGGCCGCCGCGATCCATGGTGATGTCGAGCAGAAGCAGCGCGAGAAGATGGTGCAGTCGCTGAAGGATGGTCGCATCGACATCCTGGTCGCAACCGACGTGGCCGCGCGCGGGCTGGACGTCGAGCGCATCAGCCACGTGCTGAACTACGACATCCCCTACGACACCGAGAGCTACGTCCACCGCATCGGCCGCACCGGCCGCGCCGGACGCAGCGGCGAGGCGATCCTGTTCGTGGCCCCGCGCGAGCGCGGCATGCTCGGTGCGATCGAGCGCGCGACCCGGCAGAAGATCGAGCCGATGCAGCTGCCGAGCGTCGAGACCGTCAACGAACGCCGCGTCTCGAAGTTCCTCGAGCGCATCACCAGCGCGCTGGAAAGCCCGGAACTGGCGATGTACCGCGACCTGATCGACCGTTACGAGCGCGAGCACAATGTGCCCGCTGCGGAGATCGCCGCCGCGCTGGCCAAGGTCGTCCAGGGCGATACCCCGCTGCTGCTCGACCCGCCGCGCAAGACCGACCGCCCACCGTTCGAGCGCGAGTACGTCGAACGTCCCGGTGGCCGCGAGGCCTCGCGACAGGCGCGTGAGCCACGTGCTCCGCGCGAGTCCAGCGAATTGCGTGAGGCCCGTGAATCGCGCGAGGCCCGGCCCGCGCAGGAAGGTCCGCGTCCGCCCCGCAGCGAATCCGGCGTGCCGCGCGAATCCGAAGTGGGCATGGAGACCTTCCGCATCGAGGTCGGCCACATGCATGGCGTGCAGCCGGGCAACATCGTCGGCGCGATCGCCAACGAGGCAGACCTCGAGAGCCGCTATATCGGCCGCATCGACATCCGCGACGACTACAGCCTCGTCGACCTGCCCGAAGGCATGCCGCGCGAACTGCTCGAGCACCTGAAGAAGGTCCGCGTCGGCGGCCAGATGCTGCGCATGCAGCGTGCGACCGACGCCGATACCGTGCCCAGCGACGGCCGCCGCACCGGCAAGCCATCGTTCAAGCCGCGTCCGCCGGGCGCACGTCCCGGCGGCAAGCCGCCCGGCCCGCGAAAGTTCGCACCCAAGGGTCCGCCGCGCCGCTGAGCCGCCCGCTTCAGGGACGTCGCGGCAAAGGAAGCGGGCTTCAAACGCTTCTTCAAACGCTTCAAAGACTCGCGCGTCAAAGCGCTTCAGAAGGGGTCAGGTTCGACTATTCTCAAACGTCGAACCCGCCCCCGGCGTCACGCCTCGTCAGACCCGGCCCCTCGCCCACCCCGATTGCAGTCCGATTAGAATCAGGCATGTCCCGGATCCTCGTCTTCCAGCATGTGGCCGCCGAACCGCTGGGTACGCTGGATCCGCTGATCCGCCAGCGTGGCCACCGGATCCGCTTCGTCAACTTCGATCGCGACCCCGACGCCCAACCCAATGTCGACCGTTACGACGGACTTGTGGTGCTGGGCGGACCGATGAATGTCGATGAGCAGCAGGCGCGTCCGCACCTGAAGACCGAACTGCAGGCGATCGAGAAAATGCTGGGCCAGAACAAGCCCGTGCTCGGCATCTGCCTGGGCGCGCAGCTGCTGGCGCATGCGCTGGGCGCACCGGTCATCCCGCATCGCGAACCCGAGATCGGCTGGTATCCGCTGCATGCGACCGAAGCCGCCCGCGAGGATCCGGTGCTGTCGCCGCTGAAGGACAGCACGCCGGTGTTCCAGTGGCACAGCTACCGCTTCGATGTGCCGCGCGATGCGGTGCACCTGGCGCGCACCGACAGCTGCGAGCAACAGGCCTTCCGCTGGGGCGACAAGGCCTACGGCTTCCAGTTCCACCTGGAAATGGACGAGCCGCTGATCGAGCGCTGGCTGGCCAATCCCATCTACCGCGCCGAACTGCAACGGCTCGAAGGCAGCCGCGACGAGCATGTGATCCGCGCGCACACCCGCCAGCACATCGCCGACATGCAGGGCCAGGCCGACGCAGTGTTCAACAACTTCCTCGACCTCGTCGGCCGCCCGCAACGACGCTATACGCTGCCGTCGCGCGAGTTCGTCTGAGGCGAGTCCGTCTGGGCGGGTTCGTCTGAGCGCGAACGCTCGCGTCAGGACCCGATGGCGTCGAACACATGGCGATCCGTGACACGGGCCGTCGACGCACGTCGACCGGCCTCAGCGCCTGTCTCAGGGCTGCGGTCGGGCGACATCCTGCAGCGGCGTGCCCGAAAGATCCGGGCCCAGCACGTAGATCACCTCGTCCAGCGGCGGCCACCCCAGGTACGGCGCCAGCAGCCAGTACGCGGCCACAAGCACCAGCCCCCACATCGCCAGCTTCAGCACCACGCCGACCAGCTTGAATGCCAGGTACAGGCCGATGATGATCACGACGATCCCGAGCCAGGTCATGCCGCGTCCTCGACCTGGGCGGCCATGGCGTCGGCCTCCTCGTCGACCAGTGCGTTGAGCTGCGGATCCAGTGCGATGCGGCCGTCGAACACGAAGCAGCGCCCTTCATACCCCAGCCCACCGACGGCATCGAAGTAACCCAGGATGCCGCCGTCGAGCTGCAGCACGTTGTCCATGCCGTCCGCACGCATCCACAACGCGGCCTTCTCGCAGCGGATGCCGCCGGTGCAGAAGCTGACCACGGTGGCATCGGACAGGGCCGCGCGATGTGGCGCCAGCGCCTGCGGCAGTTCGGTGAAGTTGTCGATCGGCAGGGTCAGCGCGTTGGCGAACGTGCCGTGGCCGATCTCCTCGCGGTTGCGGGTATCCAGCAGCACGACCGGTTTGCCGGCATCGTCGTGACCCTGCTGCAGCCAGCGCGCCAGGTCGACCGGCGCCACGGCGGGTGCGCGGCCCTGCAACGGCGAGGCATCGTCGCGACGGAAGGTGATGATCTCGCGCTTGCGCTTGACCTTGAGCTTCGGGAACGGCTGCGCGCGGCTGTAGCTGGTCTTGACTTGCAGCGTCGCGAAGCGCGGATCGGCACGCAACCCGTCGAGCAGCGCCGAGACCTCGGCATCGGCGCCGGCCAGGAACAGGTTGATGCCCTCTTCCGAGACCAGCACGGTTCCGCGCAGCGCACGCGCCGTCGCCTGCTCCAGCAACCTGCCGGCGAGCGCGTCCGCATCGTCGATGGCGACGAAATGGTAGGCGGCGATATTGGTGATCATGTCGCTATTGTAGGGCGGTCGGCACTGCCCTATTCGTGGTGATCGCGCACATAACGGTCGAGCAGGCGCACGCCGTACGCGGTCGCGCCCTCGGGCGACGTCGGCTTGCCCGAGCCTTCGTTCCAGGCCATGCCGGCAATGTCCAGGTGCGCCCACGGGATCGTCTTGTCGACCCACTCGCCGATGAAATACGCGGCGGCGCCGGAGCCTGGCGTGCCGCCGCCGTTGCGCAGGTCCGCGATCGGCGAACGCAGGCCCTTGCCGTAGTCCTCGCGCAGCGGCATCCGCCAGACCGCCTCGCCACTGCGCTCGCCGGCGCTGGCGAGCTGCGTCGCCAGCGCGTCGTCGCGCGTGAACAGGCCGGCATAGTCGCTACCCAGCGCGGTGACGATCGCGCCGGTCAGCGTCGCGATGTCGATGATGACCTTCGGCGCGTGCTGGCGCTGCAGGTACCACAGCGCATCGACCAGCACCATGCGGCCCTCGGCGTCGGTGCTGATGATTTCGTAGGTCTTGCCCGAGCCGGTACGGATCACGTCGCCGGGACGCGCTGCCGACCCCGAGGGCATGTTCTCGGCCAGGGCCGCGACCGCGATCGCATTGACCGGCGCCTTGCGGCCGGCCAGTCCCAGCACGGTGGCCGTGGCCGAGGCCGCACCGGTCATGTCGTACTTCATGCGCCACATGTTGGTGCCCGGCTTCAGCGAGATGCCGCCACTGTCGAAGGTGATGCCCTTGCCGACGAAGGCGATCGGCGCGTCGCCCGGCTTGCCGCCGTTGTAGCTGATCAGCATCAGGCGTGGCGGCCGCACGCTGCCCTGCCCGACGGCCAGCAGCGAGCCCATGCCGAGCTTTTCCATTGCCGGCACGTCCAGCACTTCGATATGCAGGTCGGGCAGTCCACGCGCGGCCTCGCGCGTGCGTGCGACGAAGGCCTCGGGCCACAGAGCATTCGCCGGCTCGGTCACCAGGTCGCGCGCAAAGCGCACCGCCCCTGCGACCGGCTGCCAGTCCGCCGCATAGGCCGTCCCTGCCGCAGCGCCCACACCGGAACGGATCACCAGCTCGCCCTTGCCGGTGGCGTCAGCGGCATTGTCGTCGCTGGCACCCACGGTCTTGTATTTGTCGAACCGGTACTGGCCCAGCTCGGCGCCGAACGCCAGCCAGGACGGCGCGTCGGCCTGCTGACCATCCCAGACCAGTTCGAAGCGTGGACTGCGGCTCTTGGCCGCGACCTGCGCGACATTGCCGCCGATGTCCTCGAGACTGCGCTGGTCCGGCGCCTGCGTGCCCAGCCCCAGCACCAGCAGCCGGTCGAAGCCGGCGAATCCGCTCAGGTCGAGTCGCGAACCGGCCTTGCCGCTGAAGCCCGCCGCGGTCGCCGCGCGTCGCAATGCCCCCTGGGTCGCGGTGTCGATCGCCTGGAAGCTGCCCGCCTGCGGCAGGCCTTCGGCCACCGTGATCGCGACACTGCCCGACTGCGGGACCGTCGCCGCATCGAAGACCAGGGTCCGTTGCGCGGCGGCGGGGCCGGCAAATGCGAACATCAGGGCAGTCGCGGTCAGGCAGGCATGCAGTCGGCTCATCAAGGTCTCCTGTCGAAGCGGGGGCGCAGAACGCGCGGAACGGGTTCGGAACGGGTTCGGATCGGCGTCGTCGACGCATGCACGGCACATCGATGCGTGGCGACGTGGGCACTCGCCACTTTATGACATGCGTGCGGACCGGGGCCGTGCCGGATGTCATGCCTCACGGCAGAACCCGGTCGACAGCGGATCCAACCCGCTTTTGCATCAGCCCTGGAACACCGGCTCCAGCAGGCGGAAGCGACCGGCATCGGCGTCCATCTCGACCAGCCCGCCCACCGGGACGATGAACTGCTGGCGGATATGCCCGATCATCGCGCCGCGATAGGCCGGGATGTTCAGCGGCTTGATGTGGTCCTCGAAGATCTGGTCCATGGTCAGCCAGCCGTAACCGCCCTCGGGCTTGCAGTCGCTGCATTCGCCGAAGATCAGGCCCGCGATCCTGTCCAGCGCGCCCATCAGTTTCAGCGTGCTGAGCATGCGGTCGATGCGGTACGGGGCCTCGGCGACATCTTCGAGGAACAGGATCTTGCCGTCGAAATCAGGCAGGTACGGCGAGCCCGCCAGCGCCGTCAGCACGGTCAGGTTGCCGCCGACCAGCTCGCCGCGGGCCTTGCCGCCGGCAATCGTGATCGTGCGGTTCTGCCGCTGCACCAGTTCGCCGCGGGCGTCGACGACATTGCGGTAGTCCATCAGCTCGCGGTCGAAGAACACCCGCCGGAACTGGTCGGCGTTGAAGTCGTTCCAGCTGCCGGTGCCGTTGGGGCCATGGAAGGTCACCAGCCCGGTCCTGGCATGGATCGCGTTGTGCAGCGCGGTGATGTCCGAATACCCCAGCAGCACCTTGGGATTGGCGCGGATCAGGCCGTAGTCCAGCAACGGCAGCAGGCGCGCGGCACCGGAACCGCCGCGCAGGCAGATGACCGCCTTGACCTCGCGGTCGGCGAACATGGCATTGATGTCGGCCGCACGCTCGGCGTCGGTCCCGGCGAGATGGCCGCGCCGCGAGGCCAGGTGGGCGCCGGTCTTGACCCGCAGTCCCAGCGCCTGCATGACTTCCTGCGCGATGGTCAGGTCGAGCGCCTCATCGGTGGCCTTGGACGGACTGACCAGCGCGACGGTATCGCCCTTGTTCAAGCGCACGGGCAGCACGCGACCCGGCCGCGCACCCGGCGCCGCAGCGGAGGCCAGGCCCTGCCCGGCCAGCGGCAACGACAGCGCAGCCAGCACGCCGGATCTGATGAATTGCCGTTTGTCCACGAGGCCGCTCCGCTGCGTTGAATAAATTATTCGAAATATCCAACCCGAATATATCAAACAATTCAACGCGCTCGCCTGAGCCGCCCCCGAGTACTGCTCAGCCGATGCCCCGCTCAGCCGACACACCGCGCAGCCGCGGCCCGGCAGGCCCGGTGCGCTCAGCGCATCAACAGCCAGCCCGGCAGGGCCAGCAGGCCGAACATGAAGAGGATCGCCAGCACCGTCAGCGCGACCCGCAATGGCTGCGTGCGCAGGATGTCGACGAAGGTCGGAGCGGTGCCATCGCGCTCGGCCTGGGCATGTTCTTCGCGCACGCGCGCACGCCATTGCGCCTGGAAGTCGGCCATCAGCCGCTTGGCTTCGGCATGGTCGCGGTCGTGCCGCACCCAGATGCCGCCATACGAAATCCCCCAGCGGCTGGGCGTGGTCTCGTAGAACTCGATGGCGTTGGCCTCGAGGAACGCACGGACGCCGTCGATTTCCTCGTCGGGGACGTTGCGCAGGTTCAGCAGCAGCTTGGACATGCAGGAATGATAGCCTGCGGCGATCAGGACGCCGCAAGCAACGGCTTCTGCATCGGCTGGTAGACCAGGCCCGAGGACTCCGCGACCTCGCCCGAGCACGCGAAGCCGAAGCGCAGGTAGGCCGGCACCGACGACAGCGATGCGCTGACCGTCAGCACGTCTTCGCGCGCGCGTTCGACCGCCGCCGCGACCAGTGCGCGGCCGATACCCTGCTGCTGGCGGCCCGGCGCGACGAACAACATCGCCAGGTGACGCCCCTGCTTGAGCTCGACGACCCCCTGCAGGCCGGCGTCGTCCTGCATGACCAGGATCTCGTTGTCGCCGGCCATGCGGCTGCGGAAGCTGTCGGCAGCGGCGATCTGCGCGAACGTGGCGATGCCCTGCGCGGACAGCGACGGCGCGACGGCCCGGGTAAACGCATCGATGCACAGGGCACTGACCGCTTCAAGATCTTCGACGACGGCGGCACGCAACACCACGTTCTGCTTCCTCGTTTCCAGGTGATCTGACCATGCGCCAAGCCCGACGTTCGACCTCGATACCCAACATGGCAGGCCCGATGCCCGCGACGGGCGGCTTTCAGCACGGACGCGTCAGCCATACGACCCCACTCGACCAAGCCACGTCCAGCTTAGAACCTGTTCAAAGTCTGTCGCGAGCGCAGCCAGGTGGCGCGTGGCGGAGCGCAGAAAGCGCAGTGTACGTGCAGGTACATGAGCAACCGAGCACCGCACGCGCGCCAGATGGCAAGCGCAGCAAGAATTTGAACAGGTTCTTACCGCTTGGTCGTGATCGCGCGACGCAGGTTGCTGCGGGCCTGTGCGTCCAGTCGCGCATGGAATGCCCCGCTGAGATAGATCCGGGGCTTGCCCAGCAGGGCCTTCAGGAATTTCCGGCGGTTGATCTTGAACAACCAGCCCGGGACATGCCCACGGTACTCCGCGGCAATCGCGCGGTCGTAGGCATCGAAAGCGTCCGGCGGTGCGCCGAGGATCGCCATGTCGCAATCGAGGAACCGGCGCGTGTCGTCGGCATCGGGATCGTCATCGAACTGGTCCGGCGTGAGCTGGCCATGGTGTGCGGTCAGCAGGATCAGCGCGACGACGCGATCGACATCGACCGCGGCGTCGGGCAACCATTGCGCAATCTGCGCGCGTGCGAATTCCGCCGACAGCGCTTCGTTGTCGCTGCGCCCGGCCTGGTAGATCGCATCGTGGTACAGCACCGCGAGCCAGACTTCGCGCGGCTGGCGCCAGCCCGCTGCATCGGCCGCATCGCGGTAGTGGCGCAGGACTTCGCCGACGTGCTCGATATTGTGGTATGCCCGTGTCGGCGTCGCGTAGGCGGCGGCGAGCGCCGCCCGCTGGCCCTCCGGCAACACCAGCCCGTCGACTGCGCACCATGCCTCGGGCAACGCGCTCATGCCGGCTGCCAGGGCTTGACGACCAGCATCGCGCCGACGACCACCAGCAACGCGCCTGCAACGCGTACCGCATCCGCAGGGCGTGGCGCATGCAGCACGCCATAGTGATCCAGCAGCAGCGAGCCCACGACCTGTCCCAGCACGACCAGGCAGATCATCGAGGCCGCCCCCAGGCGTGGCACCAGCAGGGTCGTGGCGAACACGAACAAGGCCCCGATGAAGCCGCCGGTCCAGACCCACCACGGCATCTCCAGTGGCGAACGCAACCCGCCTTCGCCACGGTTGAACAGCAGCATCGCGCCCAGTGCCAGCGTCCCGACCAGGAACGACAGGAACGAAGCGAACAGCGGCCCCGACGTCAGCTCGGCCAGGCGCGCGTTGATCAATGCCTGCATCGGCAACACCATGCCGATGGCCACGGCGAACACCAGGCCCAGCAGCATCCACGCATTCATGCGACCGCTCCGTATGCAGGTGCCATGCAGTGTATGCCCGCCCGCAAGGCGCGCATGGACGCGCCCCTCATCGTCGCGCTCTTCATGTTGATGCTCTCCACGGGCACGCTCTTCACGGGCACGCTCCTGCCCGGCATCAGCCGGCCGCGGTCTCGCGCACGTCGCGCGCGCGATCCACCGCCAGCAAGGCCAGCAGGCTCAGCACGGCGGCGGCGCTGAGGTAGTAGCCGACCCACTGCAGGCCGAACCGGCCCGCGAGCCAGGTCGCGATGTACGGCGCCAGCGACGCGCCGAAGATGCCGGCGAGGTTGAAAGCCAACGAGGCACCGGTGTAGCGCACCCGCGTCGGGAACTGCTCGGCCAGGATCGTGCCGACCGGCCCATAGGTCAGCCCCATCAGGCCCAGGCCCAGCGCCAGGAAGAACATCGTGCCCAGCACGCTACCGGACACGAACAACGGCGCAAAGAAAATGCCGAACACCGCGATCGCCAGGCTGGCGATGATCATCGCACGACGACGGCCGAAGCGGTCCGCGTACAGCGCCGAGATCGGGATCGCGAGACCGAAGCAGACCACGCCGGCCATCTGCATCCACAGGAACTGCTCGCGCGTGTAACCCAACTGGGCAGTGCCCCAGCTCAGTGAGAACACCGTCATCAGGTAGAACAGCACGAACGTCGCGACCGCGAGCAGGGTGCCCACCAGCAGCGCACCGGGATGGTCGAACAGCACCTCGCGCATCGGCAACTGCGCACGCTCCTGCTTATCCAGCACGCGCTGGAAAGCCGGCGTCTCTGAAATGCTCAGGCGCACCCACAGCCCGACCAGCACCAGCACCGCGCTGGACAGGAACGGCACGCGCCAGCCCCAGCTGAAGAAGGCCTGATCGTCCATGACGCCGGTCAGCACCAGGAAGATGCCGGTCGACAGGAAGAACCCGATCGGCGCGCCCAACTGCGGGAACATGCCGTACCAGGCGCGCTTGCCCGGCGGCGCATTCTCGGTCGCCAGCAACACGGCGCCGCCCCACTCCCCGCCCAGCCCCAGGCCCTGGCCGAAGCGGCACACCGCCAGCAGGATCGGCGCCATCACGCCGATCTGCGCATAGGTCGGCAACAGGCCGATGACCACGGTGGAGATGCCCATCGTCAGCAAGGCCGCGACCAGGGTCGCCTTGCGTCCGATGCGGTCGCCGTAGTGGCCGAAGACCGCCGAGCCGATCGGACGCGCGAAGAACGCCAGTGCGAACGTGGCCAGCGATTGCAGCGTTGCCGAGGCCGGGTCGCTGCCGGGAAAGAACAGCTTGGGGAACACCAGCACCGCAGCGGTGGCATAGATGTAGAAGTCGAAGAACTCGATCGTGGTGCCGATCAGGCTGGCAAACAGGACCCGGCCTTTCGACGCGGTGGGCGGTGCGGTGGTGGTCATGGGAAGCGCGCGCAGGAAGACCCCGCGATTCTGCCTGATCGCACCGGCGGTACGAAGGTCCGCGATGCGGCAGGCACCGTAAGAATTGACGATTGTCGGCCGCACCGACCGGGATGCCGGTCATGTCCCGATGCCGCGCCCACCTGCCAAGGGGGAGCCGGCCAGCCTGCAGCGCCTGTTTCTCGCATCCCTTGCCCGCATCCCTGGCTCCGCAGCCGTGGCTATGGCGAGCTAGCTACGTCGAGGGTGCATGCGGCATTGCAGTACGCATCGCCCCCCGACGCACGGCGGCGACAGGGGCGGAAACAGGCCTCATGGATGGCAACTGCCAGCGGCAGGCAACGGCATGCGCCGCGCCCGCCGCGTGACGGTTGCTACCCAGTAGGCCTGCTCAGCTGGGACTGCTCAGCTGGGACTGCTCAGTTGGGCCTGCTCAGTTGGGCCTGCCCAGGTTGGACAAGATCAGTGGGCGTGCTTCATCGCGGCCTTGCGGTCGCGCATGACGTCATGACAGCCCTGCACCTCGGGCAACAGGCGGCCGATGACGTCGCGGGCGGCCGGCGGCGTCTCGTCGTCCTTCAATGCGTCCTTGAACGCGCCGAGCAGACGGTCCTCGGACTCCTCGAGTTCGGCGACATAGCCGTAGTTGCGATCGCCGAGTGCGGCGCGCACCTTGCCGTACATCTGCTGCATGCTGCCGACCATCGTGCCCGACTGCTCGGGCTGGCCACCCGCGGCCTGCACGGCACCGCCAAGTTCGGCGACAACCTGCGACTTGCTGGCTGCAAAGCGCGAGAACAATGACTGCAGGCCCGGATCCTCGACCTTGCCTGCCGCTTCTTCGTAGAAATCCTTGCCGTCGCGGGTGATCGCGATCAGGTCGTTAAGGGTGCTGACGCTCTGGTTGCTGGACATGCTGAATCTCCGGATTGCTGGGTCATGCCTGGCGTGATTGCAAGGCATCATCATCAACCCCCGCGGCGAATAGACAGCATCGCGCGAGGGCGTCGACCGGATGCGCCGCCATTGCCGGAACCTGTTGCCAGGCGAATGAACACGGTGACCGCACACCCGGTAGACAACGACATGCATTCGCTCGCATGTCGACTGCCCCGCCTGGTCTCGACGCCCACATGGGCGTCCTGTCCAGGCTGTCGCAGAGCAGGTTGTCATCAAACGCGGCAAGCGCGCTCCTGATCGACGACCACGATGCTAGCGACACGCGCGGCAAGGCGGCGTGATTGATCATGTGCTCACAGATGACAGCAGGATCGATGGGGACATCGATGAACGCGGACATGCTGCGAACGCGAACACTGCACAACCCGGCGCATTCACCTCCATGCAGCACGCGTGATGGCGACTGTCATGTGCGAGCTCATCAGCCCACGCCCAGATGCCAGACAGGAGCCATCGCCGGCTTCGGAACCTGCATCGCGACGGCCGGTGATGGATATGCTGAAGTCTTCGACGACGAGGGCATGCTTCGAAAACATGCCGACACCGCGATCGTGACGCTCGCGGCAGCGGCCGCGGGTGGAGGTTGCGTCGAGCACGCCGTGGATGGCGTGCGCCCGAGTCAGGGCAGGATGCCCTGACCGAGGGAAGAGCAGCCGCAGCCTGCGACCGCTGCAAATCCGAATCAGCGCACCGAATCCGCCATCCGGCAATCCTACGATTCCCACGATCAGACGAAGCACCAAAAAAAAGCCGCGACCCGGGTCGCGGCTTTCAGGGGATGCGATGGCATCGACGCTCGCGGGCGAGCGCGATGAGCGCCCTACTTCGCGGCTGCCGCCTTCGGCAACGCGTAGTCGAGCTGATACGCCGGCGGCTCGCCACCGGGTCCCTTCAGGTAATGGTCCATCCACTGCATCAGGCGCAGCGAATAGTCGTAACGCGATGCTGCGCGCGAGTTGCCATGTCCCTCGCCCGGATACAGCACCAGCCGCACCGGCGCCTGGCCGGCCAGCTTCAGGTAGCGGTACATCATGTACGACTGCATCACCGGCACGCGCGGGTCGGCTTCGCCATGCAGGATCAGCGTCGGCGTGCGCGACTTCTGCGCATGCGTGATCGGGCTGGCCTGGCGGAACATCTCCGGGCTTTCCCACGGCCAGGTCTGCATGTGCACGCGGTACTGCTCGTACGGGATGTCGCCGGTGGTGATCAGGTTGGCCATGTCGGAAATGCCGACAAACATCACCGACGCGGCAAAGCGCTCGCTGTAATAGGTCGCGCCCCAGGCACTGGCGTAGCCGCCATAGGAGCCTCCGGTGATGCCGACCTTGGCCTTGTCGACCAGGCCGATGCCGACCAGGTGATCGACGCCATCGACCAGGTCGTCGAACTCCTCCATGCCCGGTCGGCCATGGTCGAGCTTGGAGAACGCGACACCGCGCCCGGTGCTGGCGCGGTAGTTCGGGAAGAACACCGCATAGCCCTCGGCCGCCGCATACTGCGCCGGCTGCGAGTACGCATTGAGCCAGCCATGGGAGAAGTGCGATTCCGGACCGCCATGCACGACCAGCATCAGCGGCACGCGCGCGTTGCCGCGACGCTCCAGCGGATGCACCAGCAGGCCTTCGAGTTCGAGGCCGTCGCGGGCCTTGTAGCGCACCACTTCCTGACGGGCCAGGCGCACGTCCTTGAGCCAGGGATTGCTGTCGGTCAGCCGGGTCGGCGCGGTGCCGCCGGCAGGCAGCACGAAGGCCTCGCTGGCGAACGTCGGCGTGCTGCCGCTCAACGCCAGGTCGCCATTGCGGGCCACCGCCAGGCCGGTCCAGATCGGACCCGGTGCCGGCAGCAGCGTGCGGGCATTGCTGCCGTCGGCCGCGACTTCGCCGACGCGTGCCTGCACGCCCTCATGGCTGATGAACACCACATGCGAGTCGTCGCGCCAGACCAGGTTGATGACATGGCCTTCCAGGCCGGGCAGCAGGTCGCGCTGCACGCCACCGTTCTTGCCGACAATGGTCAGCCGACCCTGCTGCGGATCGTTGATGTCGGCCGCGGAGATGATCGCCAGGTGCGAGCCGTTGCTGCTCCAGGAAAACTCGCCGAGCTTGCCGGGGTTGTCGACCTGCCCGAGCAAGCGGCCTTCCGGCGAGACGATGTGCACCTTGGTGAAGACCAGGGTGTCGTCGGTCAACTGGCGCGGCGCGACCGTCAGCGCGAGGCGATCTCCCGCCGGGCTCCAGCGCACGCCCTGCACGCTGCCTTCCAGCTTGACCAGGCGCGGTTCGGCCTTGTCGTCGGCGAGGTCGCGGATCCACAACTGCACCGGGCGCCAGTCCTCCTCGTAGACCTTCTGGCTGAAGCCCTGCTTGCGCAGCGCCTTGAGTTCGTCGCTTTCCTGCTCGCTGGCGAGCAGCGCGACGCGACGACCATCGGCCGACTGGCTGAAGGATGCGATATCGGACTTCAGCGTCGCGATGCGGCGCGATTCGCCCCCCTGCAACGGAATGCGGTATAGCGCGCGGGTCTCGTCGCCGTCGCGCTTGGCCAGATACAGGATGCCCTGGCCGTCGGCTGCCCATTCGACAGCGCCGACGTTGACCTTGCCGGTGACGAAAGCGCGGCTGTTGCCGGCGCGATCGACGACATGCAGTTCCGAGCGCGCCGGACCATCGTCATCGACGCCGACCTGGCGCGGCACCGACAGCACATAGGCGACCTGACTGCCGTCGGGGCTGATCGCCACCGACACCACGCTGCGGGTATTGGCGATCTGCTCCAGCGTCATGCCACCGCTGGCGGCCTGGGCACAGACGCTGGCGAAGGCCAGCAGGACAACGAAAAGCACGCGGGTCCATCGCTGCATGGACTACCCCTGTTTCATGGACAAGAGGCGAACTTTGACGACGATTGCCGGGGATGGCAACCGTAACGGGCCTGCGCACCTGCCGGGCGCCCATCGGGCCAAGCCGCGCCGGCGGGCCCAGAACGCCGCGGTCAATGTCGCTGGAATTCGCACCTGGCGGACATCGCCGCGCCGGGCCCACCGCCATGACAGGATGCCAGCGGGCCACCCATCGCGCTCATGCCGGCGTCTGCGTCAGTCGCTGGGCCCGCAGCGCCCGGGCGACCTCCTCGAGCACCGGCGCCAGCGATCGACGTGCCCCGGGCGCGACCCGCGCCAGCTGCGCAGCGACCTCGAACGCATCGCCGGGCAGCGGGTCGCCGACCCAGGCGAAGGCGACGCGATTGCTCATCCGCGCTTCTTCGACGACCAGCACGCGGCGCTTGCCGAAACTGCGGCGCATGCGTTCGATGTGGCGGTCGGCGTCGGCGCAGAACAGGTTGCTGGCCATCACGCCATCGGGTGCAAGCG
Source organism: Luteimonas sp. RIT-PG2_3 (assembly GCF_054902115.1). Taxonomy (NCBI): domain Bacteria; kingdom Pseudomonadati; phylum Pseudomonadota; class Gammaproteobacteria; order Lysobacterales; family Lysobacteraceae; genus Luteimonas; species Luteimonas sp. RIT-PG2_3. The sequence goes on from NZ_JBUBPF010000005.1 coordinate 168,157, forward strand.
CAGCGCGGCAGTCGTCGTAGTACTGCTGGCTCGACAAGGCCTGCGGGATGCCGGTGACATCGTAGGCATCCACCAGCAGGATGTCGTAGCGGCCGGGGTTGTCGCGGACGAAATGCGCGCCGTCGCCATGGATCACCTGCAGGCGGGCATCGTTGTCGGGAATGCGGAAGCGACGCCGCAGTGCGATCACCGCCGCATTGTTCTCGACCACTTCCAGCCGCGTCTTCGGCAGGTGGCGGTGGATGAACTTGACCTGCGAGCCTCCGCCGAGCCCGATCATGCCGATGCGCGACGGCGCTGGCCGGAACAGCAGGCTGCCCATCATCGTGCGCGTGTAGTCGACCAGCAGGTGCCCGGGCTGGAACGTGCGCATCCGGCTCTGGGTCACGGCCCCGGTGAACTGCAGCGAGGTATAGCGCCAGGTCCGGCTGACGTAGGGCTGCTGGACGCGCCCGGCCGGGTCGCGACTGTCCGGCGCACGGCCCTGCGGTGCATCGCCCGCGTCGCCTTCGGGAATGCGGCCAGGGACGGATGGACGCCCGAGCAGTCGCGCCCACCAGCCTCGTCCGTCGCGTGTCTTGCCACCACCGCCCATGCATCATCCGCCTTGAAAAACAGGCGGCAGGTTAGAGCATTTTCCCGCTGCGGTTCGATCCCGGCCCTGACGCGCCGACTCCGCCGGCACGGATCGCGCCATCAGCGCAGCTGGCTGTCCTTGCTGCCACGGCGGTTGATGCCACTGCCAACGCCCTGTTCCTCGTCGGCGGCTTCCTGGCAGGGCACGCACAGGCGCACGCCCGGTACGGCGTTGCGGCGCGCCTCGGGAATTTCGGCATCGCATTCCTCGCAATGACGCAAGCCCGGGCCCTTGCCCAACTGCGCACGCGCGCGCTCGATCGCATCCTTGACGGTCGCGTCGATCTGATCCTGCACCGCACCATCGCCCGCCCAGCCCGTAGCCATGACCTACTCCCAAGTTCCTGACGCCTGCCGCCCGACGCAGAGGGACGGACGCCTGCATATGGATGGTTGTCCAAGAAGGGATATCCGCCTCGAGGACACAGCCTGCGCGACACGCCTGTGGAGCGGATCTGCGGCTGCACGCGCGTGGGGCAAGATCATACCGCCGCAAAAATGAATCCCATGGCGACGACGGCCGTGTCGCCGAGGCCGGAGGCGCGTCAATGCCATGCGGCTCCGGTAACCTTGGACGTTCCCCTCCACAACCCGAACGAGCCCCCTGCCCATGACGCCATCACGCCCCTCCTCGCCGCTGCTGGCCACCGTGCTGACTACCGTGCTGACCACCTCGCTCGCTGCCGCATCCCCGGCCATCGCCTCGAGCTTTGCAGGCACCTCGGCGGGGGCCTCGTCGGGCGGCAGTTCGGCATCCTCGGGCAGCACCTCGGGCGACGACAAGGTCATCGTGCAGGCGCGCGACGATGCCGCCAGCTTTGTCGCCAGCGACGGCCGTCTGCGCGGCGCCCGCCTGGAGGCCGCGCTGCACCTGCTGCGCGAGCGCGATGCACTGGCACGTGAAGCCAGCGACATGGCACTGGCCCAGGCCATCCTGGCCCTGTGAACCTGTTCCGCCGAGCTTGAGCCTTCGCGCGTAACCCCGTGAAACACAGGCCCGGCGCGCGGCGTCCCATGCCATGACCGGGCGCCTCCGCCTCGCCCCAGCTCCCGCTGCGCCTCGGCCGTGCCACGGGCCCGCCGCGCAGCAGCGTTTCGCAGAGTGGAGGCGGCTGGTGTGCATCGCGGCCCTTGCGGGCGCGCAGGCGACCGCATTCGCCAGCAGCCGCATCGCCTTCGTATCTGCCGATGACGCCACCTTGTCGGCAGATGAACGCATCGCGGCGGCCTCGTTGCTGGCCGATGCCGCCGCCCGCCTGCCCGCCACGTGGGCGGCCGCACTCGACGCGCCGATCGAGATCCAGTGGCGCGACGACCTGCCGGCCCATGTCGCCGGGCGCGCGCAGCAACGGCGCATCCTGCTCGACCGCGCATTGCTGCAACGCTGGCAGCGGCGCGACGTCGCGGACGGCAGCATCGACCCCGGTGCCCGCGCGGCATTGGCGACCGTGTTGCACGAACTGGCGCATCTCTACGACCGCACCCCGGCCGGCCGGCTGTCGCGGGACCCGCGCCTGCTCGATCTGGCGGGCTGGCAGGTCAGGCCGCTGCGATTCGGCCTGCGTGCGTCCGCCAACCCGTTCAGCGACCGCACGCCCGATGCCTACGAACTCGAAAGCCCGGTCGAGTTCATCGCCGTCAATCTCGAGCACTATCTGCTCGATCCCGAGTACGCCTGCCGCCGCCCGGCGCTGCATCGCTATTTCAGCGCGCATTTCCAGGCCGCGACGCCCACGCGCGATTGCGGCGCGCCCCTGGTCTACCTGCCGGCCGCGAGCGCCGATGCCGATGCCGACCACGCGTCCGGCCTGCAGACGCTGGACGTCGCCCGCGTGCAGTCGGTCGAATACCTGTTGGCCGAGGGCAACGACCAGGCCATGAGCCGCTGGGGGCACAGCATGCTGCGGCTGGTGGTCTGCGCGCCCGGCCGGCCGCGCGGCCCCGACTGCCGCCACGACCTGCAGCATCACCTGGTGCTGTCGTTCCGCGCCTTCGTCGACGACGTCCAGATCTCGTCATGGCGGGGCCTGACCGGCTCGTATCCGTCGCGGCTGTTCCTGTTGCCGTTGGACCAGGTCATCGAGGAATACACGCGGACCGAGTTGCGCGGACTGCAGTCGATCCCGCTGCGGCTTGACGACGACGGCATCGCCCGGCTGCTCGAGCGCGCCGCGCAACTGCACTGGAGCTACGACGGCCGCTACTACTTCGTCGGCAACAATTGCGCGGTCGAAACCTTCAAGCTGCTGCACGATGCCGATCCGCGCCTGGCCGATGCGCAGTTGTCCAGCATCACGCCCAACGGCCTGCTGCGCCGACTCCAGCGCGCTGGCATCGCCGATACCGGCGTGCTCGACGACGGCGATCGCGCGCGTCGCCTGGGTTACTACTTCGAATCGGCCGATACGCACTACCAGGCCATGTTCGACGTTGCCCGGCAATCGCTGGCGCTGCCGCAACCGACCGTGGCGGCATGGCTGGCGCTTGCGCCCGGTGATCGCGCGCCGTGGCTGCAGCAGGCCGACCTGCGCGCCGCGGCGGCGCTGCTGCTGCTGGAACAGGCCGCCCACCGCAGGCAGCAGTTACAGGTGCGCGACGCACTCAAACGCATGCTGCTCAAACCCGCAGCGCAGCACACGCCCGCCCGCGCCACGCCTGATCGCGGCACGCTTGATCGAGGCACGCTCGATCGCGGCATCCCCGACACCGCTACGCCGGTCGACTACCACGACGACGACGCACGCACGCAGCTGCAGGCGCTGCTGCAACTGGAAGGCCTGTTGAGCCGACCGTCCGCCTTGCTGCCCGGCGATGGCTACGGCGTCCCGCAGCCGGACGAGCGCGCCGCTTTCGACCAGGTCAGCCGTGCCCGGCGACAGCAATGGCAGGACCAGCGCGCCGCCCTGCATGCACTGGCCGAGCGCCTGATGCCGGCCGCGGGGCGCCAGCGCCTCGACGCCATCGCCGCCAATCTCGACCTGCTGGGCGACCGCCTGCGCGAGTTGCAGCGCCGCCAGGGCGGGCCGTCGATCAGCCTCTGACCGCCTGCCTCGAGACATACGTCAGGAGCAGTCCGATTGGAGCAGCTTGATTGGAGCGGCTTGGCTGGCGCCGGCCTGATGGGAGCAGCCTCGTTGGAGCCGCTCGCGCTTCGGCCGGCGGATCGCCCTGCCCCGACAATCCGACTGACGGCAGGCCCGCCATGACGTCCTGCACGCGGCGCGGGCGCAATCGGGTCTACACTCGGGCCAGATGCGATGACAGACCTCAACGGAGGGCTTGTCCATGAACGCCAGGTCGATGCGTCCAAGAGGCGTCTTCCACGCCTCGCTCCTGATGCTGCTGTCGCTATTGCCCGCCGCCGCGGGCGCCGCGACGCAGGGCAATCCTGCCCCCCTCGCCTCTGCGCCCATGTCTTCCGCCGGCACGCCCGTTACAGGCAAGCCCGCTACCAGCGCGCCCGCCGTCAAGCCCATGGCCGTCACCGTGCCCGGCGCCATGCTGGTCCCGAAGCCCGACCACGTGATGACGATTCCGCCGGCCCTGCGCCAGCAGTTGTTCGCGGCCATTCCCGATCGCGGCAACCAGCAGGCCGCCCTCGAACAACTGATGCAGTTCCTGTTCCGGCCCGAATGGCTGGGCATGCAGTACCAGCCCGACGCGACCTATACCGTCGAGCAGGCCTTCCAGACCCGCAAGGCGAACTGCCTAACCTTCACCCTGCTGACGATCGCACTGGCGCGCGAGCTGGGCCTGGATGCCTACGCCCAGCGTGTCGACGATGCGCTGACCTGGCAGCAGGAGAACGATGTCGTGCTGCGCAGCGGACACGTCAACGCAGGCCTGCGCGTTGCCGCGCGGCGGTTCACCGTCGATGTCGCTTCCGACTCGGTCATCGCGTTCCGTCCGCCCCGGCGGATCGCCGACGATGCGCTGCTGTCGATGTACTACAACAACCGCGCGATGGAGCTGCTGATCGACCGGCAGGCCGCGACCGCACTGCCGTTCGTGTCGCAGGCCCTGCAGCTGGCGCCGGGCAATGCCTCGCTGTGGAGCAATGCCGGGGTGCTGTACCTGCAGGCGACCCGGCCCGACGAGGCCGAACGCGCCTACCTGCATGCGCTGCAGCTCGATCCGATGCAGGCCGATGCGATGCAGAACCTGGCCCGGCTGTACCGGCGCAACGGCGACCTGCTGCAGGCGCAGCGCCTGGAGCGGCGCGCACGCAAGGCGCTGGCCCAGGATCCGTTCCACCAGTTCGTGCTGGCGCACAACGCCGAAGCCCGTGGCGATTACCACGAGGCGATGCGCCGCTATCGCCGGGCGATCCGCCTGCATCCCGACGAGCACCGCTTCTACTTCGGGCTGGCGCGGGCCTGGTTGCACCTGGGCAAGCCGCAGCGCGCCGATGCGGCCCTGGTCGACGCGCAGCGCACCAGCGAGGGCGAGGCCAGCGCGCGCTATCACGCCAAGCTCGAACTGCTCAGGCGCCAGTTCCATTGAGGCCCGCGGCACGGTCGTCGCCATCGCTTCGCCGTCGCCGGCCCAGGCCGGCTATTTGCGTGCCGTCGACGGACCCGTATAATCGCCCGACGTTGGGGCGGTAGCTCAGCTGGGAGAGCGCCACGTTCGCATCGTGGAGGTCAGGGGTTCGATCCCCCTCCGCTCCACCAACGCACATCAAAGCCGTAGCCGGCAACGGCTGCGGCTTTTTTGTCTGTTCAGCCGCAGGGACCTGCGCAGGGAGCGGCGCCTGCCGCGGCACGCACGCGGGCCAGCGCCTGCATACCGACCCCCATGCGCACGACGACGGGTCGCGCCGGGCAAATCGAAGTCCCGGCCGCGTGCGGTTCATGCGAAAATGCCGGTTCCGGCCCCGTAGCTCAGCTGGATAGAGCGGTCCCCTCCTAAGGGCTTCCCGCCAACCAAGAATGGCTTAGTTGCGCCATTCTTGCCGGGGACAGATGCCAATAAATGCCCTGTTTTGGGTATCCAACTGCACAGACTGCACAGGGTCAATGCCGGCTCCGCTTCGCTTGCTTCTTTGCGCCCCAGGGCAGCCCCCGCAGCGTCACCATCCGCGTGATGTGCCTGACGGCCTGATCCCGGCTGGCGGCCCGCCCCTCGATCCGATCTGAGGCCCAGCCGCGCAGCCAGAACGACCCGTCCATGCGCACAGAGCCGATGCACCCGTAGTGCCAGTGCAGCCACGAGCCTTCATCTGAGTGGATCCATCGGCAGGCAGGGGGCATGCCGTCATCCTACGCCTGGGAGTCTCAGGGGGTTAGATCAAGCAGCTGCAACGATCTCGGCGTAAGTCCGGCCTGCCCCGCCGTTGTAGAGCCACGCGCGCTCAGCCGGGGTCAGGATGTCACCCTTGATCCAGCCCCAGCGCTGGAGACGGCCCGTTAGGCGGTTGGTTGCAGAGGACCCCGCTTGGCCGAAACCGAGGGAGCTTGCCGTGACGGGCGCATTGCTTGCTGAGGCGCTGAGCGCGATTGTCCCTTCGTCTCGCTGGATGCGAACCTTTCCGGCATCAGCCCCGGCGGCAGCATCTCGCCACATGACCACGAACGACCACGTGTTCGCGGCCGGGACCGTGGTGGACGCATTCGTGTATCCGACGCCGCCATTTTGAGCGTAAAGCACGCCAGCCTGGGCGCTTACGGCGTACTCCAGGTTTCCCGATCCAGAGGCGTTCCACTTAGCTGCCGCGAACTGAGTCGCAGCGGGTGCCGTGAGCATGAGCCAACCGAAGAAACAGTGGTTCCCGCCACCGGCCGGCACGTTGAGGGATGCGTCATTGGGAGCCACCAGTCCGCCCGTTCCCACAAACGCTGCCGCGACATCAGAGCCACGGCTGCCGGCTGCTGTATTCACAGTCCCGACAACGGATAGGTGGTTGGCCCCTTTCGAGTCGAGCCTCGCCCCGGAAGCCTCCGACATGTCCCAGTAGCTGGTCAGCTTCCCAAGGATTGAGGCCGCGATTGATCCGCTGCCCCCTGGATTCCGCAGCCGCATCGCCTGAAACGGCATCATGCCTGCTGGCCTACTGCGACCACGTCCCAAGTCGTGTCGTCGCTGTTGTAGATCATGGCGAGATACAGGGTCTTGCTGACAACCGTCGTGGTCGGCAGGGTGACTCCGATAGCGCGGTACTGGGTGCCGTAGCTAATAGCCCGAGCCGTGCCGTTGTCCTTGATCCGGATCGTCATGCCGAGGCTGTCAATCGCAGTCCCAGTCGGGTTCGCGAGGGTCAGCGCTGCTGCCTGCGCAGTGACCTTGACCAGATCGTTTGCAAACGTGGGCGTGACCGTCGCCGAGCTTGTGACCGTCTGGACGTTCGGGACTCGCAGCGCTGCGATGGTCTTGCCGCCATCCTTCAACAGTTTGCCAGTCGTGCCGTCAAACACTGCGATCTGGTCCGCAATGGACGATCCGGGACCAACGACATCGCCAGTTCCCGCGGCAACTGCCACCCACGCCGCATCCTTGCGCCCGTATGTCGTTCCGTCGCTTGGGGCGTCAGGGATGCCAGATCCCGCCATGATGTCCTCAATCCAGGCCGTGCCGTCCCAAGCGCTCCACTCGCCCGAATCTGTCGAGAACCAAAGTCCAGGCATCTCAGGATGCAGAACAGGCGTCGCTGGCCGATCAGCCGCAAGCCCCTTGCCGAGGTAGTCCGCAAAACGGCCGCTGGCCATCAGTTGATCTCCGTGTAAATCAGTGAACCGTCATCGGCGTAGGCGAATACGGGCTGTCCGCTGGCGATCTCGCCGGTTACGAGGGGGAGCACCGCTGGCTCTGGCTCAGGGAAGTCCACCCAGCCGCGAATGCCCGACGCATTGGTGCCGTAGACCTTGCGGATGCCGGGAGTCGGTACATCGCCGTCGAGCTGCAGGTAGACCGTGCCATCCGCCAGGGTTCCGTACTGCTTGACGCTGTATCGGCCGAACACGTTGCCGGGATTCGACTGCTCGTTGTTGATCGCGTCGATCTGGGCCTGCAGGTTTTCTATCTGCGCCTGGATCTCATTGGACGCAGCCTGCGGTGTCAGGCTGTTGAGGTAGTCGCGCCAGACGGGCGTGACGAGGCCGTTCCGATCAAGGAATACCTGCTGAGGTCTCGGGATGAAGGGATTGATCATTAGGCCGCCACGATCCCCTGCGCAATCCAGCCGAACACGATGGGTACAGTGATGTTCGAGTTGCCCACGTCGCCCTCTGCCACGTCGAATGTGGCGGTGAAACCCGTCGCGGTCGGCGGCGCAGCGAGGTACGCCACGGCTGGCCCATCGACCTGATATCCAGGCATCGGCGTCAGGCTCACATGCGGCACGGATCCAGCCTTGAAGGCAGTCGGGAACACCACAGCCAGAGACGAGTGAATCGTTCCGGTTGCGGGAGAAGTGCCCTGCCCCTTCTGGATCAGCCAGCGGTCGCCCGTGTTGAGGCCAATCCGGACCGAGTTGTCTGTGACAACCACATTTGGCTCAGGGATAGGAGGGATGACCGGCGGCTCGACCCAGAGGAAGTTCGCGCCATCCGTGGACAGGTAGCGGCCCGTGGAGCCAGTAGGGTCAGGCAGCTGCAGGATCGACTGCCACAGGAGGTTGGTCGCGTCGTTGGTCAGGAACTTGCCCGTCTCCAACGGCGGGATGGCGTTGGTAGACGCCTCGTCCGGGCGCAGCTCCCGGGTGAACACCACCTCGTTTGCCTGATTGCGCAGGACGACCGTGTATTCCCCGTCCAGCCAGATCTGCGTGTCAGTCCGACCCGACGGGTCCAGTGGCACTGGGTTCTCGTTCGGGACCGTCTTGGCCCAGTCGGACCAAGTCGTCCGGGGCGTGGTCGTGCCCAGGTCGTAGAAGGCCAGCGACCCGTTGAAGGCCGGCTCAGTCCCCAACAGGTCGTGCAGCACCGGGGCAGGGTTAACGAATTGACGAGGCATGTTTACTCCGGGCAACAAAAAACCCGCGCGAGGCGGGCTTGGAGGGGGCGTTTGTGATACGGTTTCGGCGGGGTTGGGACCCTACACACGAGGTCTCTATGAACGACTGGAAGTCAACGAAGTACGAGCCGCCCAAGAAATGGGGCGAAGGCAAGGATTGGCTGGAGAATGCGGCCGAGCCTAGCGATGGCGGAAAAGTGGCCGCCTGGATTATTGGTTTACTGCTGCTGGGCGTTGCGAGTGTTGCCCTGATCGTTTCTGGCCTGTTCTTCTAGAGCCTTCGCCAGTTCCCCGACTTCAGGGTCTCCATGCTGCTCGGCCAAGCGACCAAGCGCCTGCGCCTGAGCGACCGCCGATCCAGTCGGCAAAGCCGTTGAGTTAGCAAGCCAGCGGACAGCCCACGGCTGTGTGAACAGTCGAGCAGCTCCATTTGCTGTCGCGCCACCCAGCGCAAGGCCGCCGGCCGTTTTTAGATTCCCCGTCCCCAGCGCACCAAGCATGCTAATCCAGTAGCCATATGCGGCACCTACGTGTGCTGAGCCCGATGCGTTCCTAAACACCTCAGCGCCCTGCTTTATGTTGTCCGCCACGCGAGCAATTCGATCCATGTCACGGGTAAACGTTGGGCCATGCCTGTGGAATAGGGCGCGCTTGGCCTCATCTGACATCGTGTTCCAGTTCGTCATGAACTTGTTGGAACTGAACACCTCCCCGGTCACGTCCTGCTGCCCTGGAGAAGCCAGCCCCATGCGACGGATCGTTGCGGCAGTGACCGCCCGTTGGCCCTCCGGAGGAAGTGACTGCATCACGGCTCTAAGCGTAGTGCCACCATCACGGGTCCCCGACATAGCTGCGCTGAACACTTTTTCGGGGCCGCCATTCTTGTCTATCACCCGCTGAACTTGCTCCAGGCGCTCATTGAGAACCCGAGTGTAGTTATTGGCACGCCGTGCAGCCTGAGCGGCTTCAGGGCCGGCCGCCTGCGCGGCGACATCCATGTCACGAGACAGTACGCCGTAGAGCTGCCGCAACTGGCGAGTTGGCGCATCTGGCGTCATCGAGAAATCGCTAATCTGCTCGCCAATCTGAGTGCGAATAGCTCTCAGAGCACTGTATGGGAGCTGCCCACCGCCTGCAGCAAAGTCTTGAGCAAGATTTTCACGCAGCTGGGCGATTCTTGGGTGGATCATGGCCCCCGTCGTGGCGGCAGCACCGGGTGTTGGCGTGGTAAGACGGACAACTTCCTGCCATGTGTTCTGAGCCGCAACAGGGGTTTGATCGGGGATATGCCGGTCAGCCGCCCAATAGAGTGCGCGCTGCTGGGCGCGTGAATTGCCACGGAAGGTGTCCACTCCACGTTCAATTGCGCGCCCAGCCTGCTCACCACTTGAGCGCGGAGACATACGAGCAGACAAGCCAGTCAACCCCTGCCCAATGTCTTCGGCCTGCTGTGTCGAGAAGCGGCTAAGGACGCCAGAACTTGTTGGAGCCTTGGACAGAATGTTCTCAGCGCCTTGCAGGAACCGGTTGCCGGACGCTTGCCCCACGGATGGATTGGCACCAACGGCTCGGAAGTCGTCGATTGTCTGTTGCATCCCAGAGCCATCTGCCCCACGAACAGATCCGCGCAATGTGGCCGCTCCGCTTGCTCCAAGGAGACCGGGCCCGAGACCGCCCGCAAGGCTCGCGGCCAACTGCTGCCCCTGACTTCCACCAGACTCACGCGTGATGCCGCCAGCCCCTGATCCGCCGACCGCACCAGCTACCTGATAGCCGGGCTGCGAGGTCAGCAACTGCGCGAGGCGATTGGTCACGGGCGCGATGACAGGACGCCCCAGATTCGCTAGGGCATTGAGGCCACCGCCGATGCCCATCGTGGTAGCAGTTCCAAGCAGGGCTTCATTCACGTCACCGGATACGCGCTCCAGAGCGCTCTCTGGCCGAGGAAGGCCAGCACGATCCGCCCAGGATCCCGCGATATCCCGGAATGACGGAGACGGCTGGAACTGGTCATTTCCCGTGACAAGATCGGACATCGTCGGAGAGTGGAACTGCCGGCGGATCGGATCGACTACGTAGGCGTTGAAGGCATCGCCACCGATTGCTCCAACAAGTCCACCAACACTCTGGGCCGCAGACCTTGCCAACAACCCCGCCCCACGTCCTTCGCGCTCGGCAAAGGAGGGTTGCGCCTGCCGTGCGAAGTCTTGGGCAGAGACCGGCGTTCCGCCGACGATATCGATCTCTAGAGCTGCAGGCTCGGCAACTATCTCATCCACATCCCAGGGGTTGCCAGCCGTTGCCGGGGCCGCCTGGACGATTTCATCGTCGTCCCAAGGGTTCGCCATTAGCGCTTTCTCCGCTGAGTGCCGTCTGGCGCAATGAAAAGCGCACCGCTGGGCAGCGAGTTGTAGTCACTGGCGGACTGAATGCGGACAGGGGAAGCAGTCTCTTGATGCCCCGCATACTTTTGATTGAGCGTCCGGATCGTGCGCAAAGCAGCAAGCCGCGTCCCGACCGGAAGTACGTCATTTGCCAAGTCGCCCGCCATCTCCTTGTAGAGCTGCACATCCTTGTCGGACTGAGGTCCCTGCATGCGCGGCATCTTTGACGTGAGCTGCCCAGCAATCGTGCGCAGGGCGGCGGTGTTCTGCGCCCCAGGAGTTGATACGCCGAAGAATCCGGCCGCACGATCACGCGCAGCCCCCGCACCGCTGCCCGTTGCCCCGCCAAGCAGAGCCTCTGCCTCCTTAAGCAGGTCGAGAGTCCCAGCTGAGTCGCGAGTCCGAGTCGCATCTAGCGCTGCCGTGTCGGCCGCTGCCTTAACCGCAGCCTCCTGGCGCGCCCGATCAATCGCTCCCTGCGTCTCGATGGCCTGCTGCTGCGGGGCGTACTGAAGCTGTGCTTGCAGCCTCGCAGCCTCAGTCAACGCGGCCTGCTCCTCTGGGCTGCGGCCCACGAACGGCGACTGAGCGCCGCCACGGCCGTAGTCCAACGCAGGGGGCAGCACCTGCCGAGAGGTCTGGAGCTGGTTTCCGCCGGCAGGACGAACAGGCATATCGAACGTCTGACCGCGCGAAGCAGCGAGCATGGCCTGCTGGGCGATAGCCTGTTCCTCCGGCGGGATCTGCTGGCCGTCGTCTGTGCGGTACTGCACGTCGGCCATGCCACCGTACTGCTGCACCTGTGGCTGTGGCACGCCCTGTGCCGAGGACTGCCCGCCCAGAGACGCCGGCACATAGTTGCCCGTGCGCTTGTCGAACGTGTACTGCGCCGGGCGGCCATCGGGACCATTGATCGTGACGGTCTGCTGCGACATGCCAGAGTCGTTGCCACCGAGGATCTGGGTCGAGCCGTTCCGCATGATCGCGACGCGCTGGCCCTGGTCGTTAACGAAGGTGGACTGCACGCCGGAAGCACCGCCAACACTGCCATACGCCTTCACAATTGCCTGCGCGGTCTGCTCGACACTATCGTCGTACTGTGCCGGAAACTCGCCGATCCCCATGCGCTGCAACTCGGGCAGCATCTGCTGGTAGAAGTTGGCGCGTTGTTCGGCGGGCGCGTTGACGAGAAAGCGTGCGCGGTTGACAAGCTCTTTCGTCCGCGCGTCTTGATTCGATTGCAGCGCACCACCCAGAGCAAAACCCGCTTCCGGATCGGTCGCCACGGCCTGCTGCACGAACGCGTCTCGCTGGCCGCCAGTCGCTCCGTATGCCTGCCCGGCAAGCTCGGCAAGGCGGTTGCGGCGCTGCTCGCCTTGCCCTTGCAGACGCTGCGCAAGGCCCAATTGCTGGCCCTGCTGAAACCGGCCAGCGATGTCGGGGAACATGAGGTCGGCCATTAGTTCCACCCCGTCTTCTGGTACGAACTTTTACGGCCGTATGCCTGTCCGGCCAGTCCAGCCAAACCGCCGAGCGCGTTGCTCCAGGCATTCGCGCTACCGATCTGGCCGCCCGCCTGAGCCTGACCGTTCGCCGAATGAAGGTTGCCAATAGCGTTCGCGGACTGCTGGCCCAGCGAGCTAACACCGACTGCTGCGTTCTGGCCCAGTTGAGCGAGGCCGGCGAGGCGGTTCCACTGGTCGCCGTATTCCTGCGAGGCGAGGCCCTGCCCGAAGGAGATGCGATCTGCGTCAGCACCGCCCGAGTACAGGCTGCCCCGTGAGGCCGCGCTGCGATCCAGGCCCTGCAGGCCCTGATTGAACCGGAACTGGTACGCCTGGCTATCCTTGATCGAGTTCGGATCGTTGAGCAGGCCGGCGAGGCCATTAAGGCCACTTTGGCCAGAATCCAGATAGGGCTGGATGTTCTGCTGCGTCTGAAGCCGTGCGGCCTCCTGCTCGGCAATGGCCGCGTTGTTTCCGGCCTGCTGCGAGCGTGCTGCGCTACGGGCGGAACTCGCCTGCATGGCTCCTGCCGCAAGGGACGCGACACCTACGATGGCTGCTGCGGGCATTGGTTACTCCAGAATAGAAAGATCGAGGTTCACAACCGCCCAGCGGTACAGGGCGCGCCTTGCTTTCTCTGGCTCAACCAGAGAGATGACTTGCCGGTAGCCGTGCCGATTGGCCCAGCTATCGAAATCGAGGGAGAGAACGTGCAGGTCATAGCGCTTGCCACGGCTGCGCCACCCGTCAGGGATGGTGTAGTCCAGTCGGAACCCAGCACCCTCAGCCAGTCGCCGAGCAGCCCGATTGATCGCGGGCACCTTCGTGACTACTCGCATGCAACCGGTCTGGCAGAACACGTGCGACAGGGCCTGTTCGGCGCACGCCTCCACACCGACCGACTTGGGCAGGAAGAGCGTATGCACCTCACGCACGCCGTCGCCCAGGTCATGAAACAGGAACCCGCCCGTGTCGAACTCCAGGCCGAGCATCTCGCCCCAGATCGACGCCAGCTCAGCGTGGCCGTCTCCGTCCTGCGACACCCACCGCGATACCCTTTCGTCATCCATCACCGCCTGCAGGAAGTCAGGCGAGGTGGAGATGCGCATCAGAACTCCGACGGGGTGACTTGCATCACGGCGCCAAGAATCGGCGCTTTGACGGGAGAGGCGTTGCGGATCTTTCCGGAGAACATCGTGACGTTTCCAGCGCGAAGGTAGAACCGGATTTCCTTGCGGTACTGTCCCAGCTCGCCCAGAGACTGCTCACGAAGATTGCTCCAGTTCCGACAGCCATCTCTAGAGAAGCAGAACGTCATCTTCCGGTCGGCCATGTTCAGGGCTCCACAATCGGGGTGGATACGGGCTTGAAGCGGCCGGTCGGCGGGGCGAAGCCAGCAGTCGGGTAGATCGCCTTGCCGAGTGTGAAGCGGGTTTCGCGAAGGTAGATGTTGCTCGCGCCGCCCACCTCCGGAATTGCCGTCCCAACGCCAGCACTCGATGTGTAGGTTGAGACAAGAACGCCATCAATGAACAGCTCGAATGCCGTTCCTCTGCGCTGCCATACGATGTGGTGCCAACGGTCAACCGTCATCGAAACGTAAGGCGAGTTTGCATCCCCAATCCATCCGGAAAGAAGCTGTCCGCTCGTGGACAGGTGCAGACCCGTCCAGACTCCACTTGGACGGAACCCCATGACATACGGCGTGGATGCAACGCCAGCATTGAAAATCTCGGTTTCCATCGTCCAATCCGAGAATCCAACAGTCACGCCTGCGCCCGCCGTCAGCTTTGCGCCACCCGTGAAATAGGCGACCTTCCCCTCCCTATCGCCCGGAGCGTCAACTAGGGTCGGCGGGGGTACGGACGGATTGAACGTCAGGCCCAACGATCCATAGTCGACCCACGGACCGTCCTCGTAGTAGTGAAGCAGGTAGAACGGCGGGGCGACAACGTAGGTTGAGTCCGCTTTGTCCTTCCAGCGACCAAGGCTGTCAGAGACGCCTACTCGCCACTGGTAAAGGCCGGTCTGGCTCGGCGTTCCGATCACCGTACCGTCGCCATTGAGCACGAGGCCAGGCGGCAAGCTGCCGGATGCGATATAGAAGAAGTACGGCGCAGTGCCACCCGTGGCCGTGTAGGAAGCCGTCAGCGGCTCGTCCCAGTCTTGTTCGGGCCAAAGCGTGCCGTTGATCGTGATGTTCGCGTCAGGCGGCTGTGGCGTCGGGAAGTCGACCGCAATCGTCTCCTCTTCGCCACCGCCAAAGTCGATCTTGATTGCATCGACCGTGAATTTCGACATGTTGTTCGTGGCCGGCGGTGTTACCCGCTCACGGACGTAAACGCCCTGCTCTTCCAGCATGTAGTCCCAGTCCAACTCGAAAAGCTTGCCGGTCTGGTAGTCGCCTCCGATCCACATTCCGTTGCTAAAGACAAGGTCGGACAGCCGCCAGCGCCCTGAGATATCAAACACGGGCGAATAGGAAGCGCGGCGATGCCAAAGTCCCGTTGAGAAGTCATAGCCCCACGTCTGCTCGCCAGGGATCGTCAGGTAAGCAACCGAGTGCCCCCTGCTTTCCCACTTGAACATGAAGGCGTTGGCAATGGCCTGCGGGCTGCATTTGGACAGGGCTGTCTCGATGGCCCGCGTGCTGACCCGGATCGGGTCGTAGCCGCGCGCGTGGTAGACCACCAGATCGCTGCCCAGCCACATCGCACCGTTGTCTATGGCCAGTACGGCCGCCCTGGCCGCGCACCCCTTGGAGATCGATACGCCCTTGTTCTGGAACGTGCCGGTGTTCTGGCCGGTGTTGCCGAAAACGTCGGTCGTCCGCTCGCCGAACACCCACCATTCCTGATTCACGATCAGGCTGGCGATGTTGCGATCAGGCGCGGTCTCAGCCTCGAATCGGTCGAGGGTGTTGTAGCTCAGCGCGTCTGCGAGGTCGCTGTGGAATAGGTAGCGGCCGAAGGGTTCGACCAGACACAGGTATCCGTCAAGGAACCCGACAGTCGATCCGCCCGGGAACCCCGTATCCGTGACCTTGGTGAACGTGCTGTCAGCGGTGTTCCAGACATAGCCGGAGTCGCCATTGACCACCAGCAGCTGATTGCCACCCGCGACCTGGTTGTGCTCCATCGAGACGCGGCCAACGCCCGGAATCGTCCCTCTCGGGATCGCAATCCGCTCGTTGCTGATCTGGTACAGCACGTTGCCCGAGACAACGAACAGCTTGCCCTCGACATCGTGCATGCCACGGATCGGGCCGCTCACGCTTCCGGCTCCGGGCTGACAGGCAGCTTGATCAGGGCAAAGGGCTTCAGGCCGGGCGCATCAACGAGAATCGTCGGCGTCTTGGTGCCCTCAACCTCTCCCGAACGGGGGATGTAGTTCACCGTGTCTTGGCAGGCCCACTCCCAAGCGTCATCCGTGTAGAAGCCGCCAACGATGTTCACCGGCACCCAGCGAGACATCAGCGAGACACCTGCCGCAGTCGGCCGCCGGCACTGACGCGCTGACGTTCCTGCGCGTTGGCTTGGTCAAGGAGCTGTGTGTACCGTTCCAGCCACAGTCCGGTGCGGGACTCCTGCCCGAAGAACGGCGTCGAATTGACGAGAGCCGCGTACAGATACAGTTCGGGATACCGCAGGAACGTCGGGTGCAGCCCTTCCTTCAGTGCCGGCGGCTTGGCGTAGTAGCGCCCAGCTACAGCCGTGCCGTCCTCGACAATAGGCGAGAAGATGATCGAGTCGCCGGCCTGTGCAGCCTTGCGGGCCGGACCGCCGTTGAAATACTTTAGCCGGCTTCGCAGGTCATTCTCAGCGACGATCTCAAGAGGCACGCCGCCATCGATCCAGATGATCGAAAGCTCCATGCAGTCTGCCGGGATCGGGCAAGCGTTTGCCGCCACAACCTCAGCCAAGGGCGACTCCATCGAGGACGCACGGAGCGCGCCGAGCCGTCTCCCATCGGCTGCGAATACGCCGCCGTAGTGAACAGATGCCTCGCCCAGCGAGATCATTGTGTCGAGGGAGGTCACGCCCTCGATTGCGCCTGCCAGGTCGTCGCCAACAATCAGCAACTGGACCGAGGCGCGGAATTCTTCATAGG
Source organism: Luteimonas sp. RIT-PG2_3 (assembly GCF_054902115.1). Classification (NCBI taxonomy): domain Bacteria; kingdom Pseudomonadati; phylum Pseudomonadota; class Gammaproteobacteria; order Lysobacterales; family Lysobacteraceae; genus Luteimonas; species Luteimonas sp. RIT-PG2_3. The sequence goes on from NZ_JBUBPF010000005.1 coordinate 184,742, forward strand.
TGGAATAGGCCATCAGATGCGCCCCTTCCACACGCGAAACGGTAGGTTCACGGGATCGTCCAGAAAGCGTGCCTGCAAGGCCTGGTCAGCCATGAACTGCTGCCACGTGATGCCACGGCGGTTACACCAGTCGAGAATCACGGTGCCATCCACGGAGGCGGCCAGCTTCATCTCGCTGTTGGACTTCTGGGACTCAGCTGCCTCTCGGCAATAGGTCGCCAAAGTGTCGAGGTCGCTGCCATCAACGCCGTGCACCATTGCCACGGTGTCGTCGTCGATTTCTTCAATCCATGCCCGCATGACCCCTCCAAAAGAAAGGGGCCGACATCGCTGCCGGCCCCGAGTACCACCTTGCTTGTTGCTTAAGCGCCGGTAACGGTCGCGTCGGCGATGGCGTACAGCGGCTTCTCGTCGCGAACCACCAACGAGGTTTCGGTGCGGACCTGCCAGTTCTTGGCATCACCCACGGTCGCCAGCTGCTCACTCTCGAACGGGCGCAGGACGGCCAGGGCCACCTTGTCCGCGTCGAGGATGTACAGCGTGTTCTGCAGGCCAGCCGTCGAACCCGCCATGACGCGGTTCGGGATGACCTTGGTCACGCCGAAGTCGCTACGGTAGAAGTCGAACGCCGCGTTCAGGACCGCCGGAGCCTTGGTGCCAACCTCGTTGGTCCGCTGCACGTTGCCGGTGAAGGTCGAGATGCGGACCTTATGCGCCGGGGAGCAGAGGACGATCGAGGCGTCGCCGCCGTTCTGGTAGGCGGTCTGGAGGCCGGTCTTGAGGTCAGCCTCTGCGAACGCCGCAAGCGTGCCCGCAACAGGAGCGGTGTTGGTCACCGGGTTAGGGGCCACACCAGTCGCGCCAGTGCGGCGGTTGGTGATGAAGCCGTACAGGCCACGCTGACGGCCAGCCACGGCATCGGTGCCGGTGATGGTCGCGCCAGAACCCAGGCAGGCCGCTTCCTGATCGCGCTTCAGCTCGATCATCTTCTTCATGCGAAGGCGCTTGGACTCGTTCTTGCGGCCGTACTTACCAACGCGCTCGCCGGTATTGGAGACCGACACCGTGTCCTGGTAGATCTGGGTACGGTTGTTAAGCAGGGTCGGCTGGCTCTGTGCCGCGTAGGTTGCGTCTGCGCCTTCGATGGCCGAGCGAGTCTGGTCCGGAGTCCGGTACGAGTCGCGCTGCCACTCGAAGTAGACGTTGTCCACCGACTGGCGCTCAATCAGCGACAGCAGCGGAGCGTCCGACGGGTTGTAGTTGTAGATGTGATCGATCACATCCTCTTTGACCTTCACGATGGAAGGGGTAATCAGGGTGTTGACAGGCATGTCGTTATTCCTTTAATCGAGCATGGCGGCCAAGTTGTCCATCGACGGCTTCTCGCGATACTGCTTGTGCGCCGCCTGGTGCTTGGCCAGTTGAGGGGGTTGGGTCCTGGTGCCGGGAGGGGCAACCTTCGCCAGCTTGGAGACAGGCTTCATCTGTGCCTTCTTCTCCAGTAGGGCGTCGTACGCTTTGGCCTTGTGGGCAAGCTCCCAGAAGCCTTTCTGCAGGAGGACTTCGCCAAAGACGCTGTTGCCGATGCCGTACTTGCCGGCATATCCAATCAGTTCATTCAGCGTGTTCTCGTTCCAACCGGGGAGGGTGTCCCGCAGTGCCTTTTCGGTCTCATCGGCTTTCTTCGTGGCCCAGTCTTGCCGTTGCCGGGACTGTTCCTGCTGCGCCTGGTCGATGGCCTTCCGTGCCTGCTCCAACTGGCCCTTTCGGTGTTCGTGTTGCTCTTTCTGTGCGACGTAGTATTCGATCCCGTGCGACTGGATCAGGTCAGCGGTTGGCGCATGGCCCACCTGCCCTTCAAGGAACTGCTCCAGTGCCTGCAGGCGGCCGAGATGGTCATTCAGAACCTGCTCGTTCTGCTGCCTTAGCTCTGATGCCCGCGCCTTGATCTCCTCGACAGCCCTGCGCTCTTCAGCAACAGCCATCGTCTTCTGCGAGTAGTCGTAACCCTTCTGGGCCAGCTCGACGACCTCGGACTGCTTAAGGGTGAACTCCTTGCCGTCATGCTTCAGCGTGACAGTGGGCTCCTCCTCTCGCTCTTCATCCTCGGCCCCAGCTTCAACTTCCTCGCCTTCGGTCTCCTCGGTTTCGTCGCCTTCCGATTCGTCCTGCGCGTCCAGTTCCGATTCGTCACCGTCGTCCAACATCGCCGACAGGTCCGAAATCGTGGCTACGCCTTCGGCCGGCTGGCCGTTCTGGCCGTCACCTTCCATGCTCATGTTCACTTCCTTGTGATACGAGAGGCTCCATTGCCTCACGACCCCTTGCGGGATTCTTTACAGGGCGAAAGTCTCGCCGCTGCTCACGACAGCACTTGGCTGCCCTGTCTTGATTTGTGCGTTTCCGAAGCGACCACCCCAGAGATCTGCCGGAGGGTCAGGCCAGTACACGACGCACACCGGATTGTTGGGTGTCTCCAGCTCAGTCAACCTCCTGAGAGCCGCTGCCCAATCCGCTGCACTACCGTGGCTCGCTTCGTTAGCCTGTCCTTCGACACCTCGCCGCTGCGCATCACGCCCGAGATCAGGCCGTTGACCTTCTCCAGCATGCGTAGAAGCTGATGCAGCTCCTCGCGCTCGTCCTTGCTTCTGGATTCTCGCCATGCTCTGGTCAGGCCCTCTTCGATCTTGGTGAATGCGTCTTGGTAGACGGGGTTGTCCAGCACGGCCTGCGCGAACTGTCCGCGCTGCAGCTCAGTCTCTAGACTCATGCGACCTCCTGCGGCTGGAGCATGGCGACGATCTGGGACAGCAACTGTTCGACCGCATCCATGCGGCCCTCCAGGTTGCCGTCACGCAGCGTCTCGGCGTTGTTCACCGCGCTGTCTCGATCCGCCCGGCGAGCATCATCGGCCTTGAGCGCCAGTTCCGCTGCCGCCTTCTGTTCCTCAAAGGTAAGCTTGCGGTCCTCCTGCTCCAGCTTCGCCGCTTGTATGGCGAGGTCTCCATCCTTGGAGCGCTTCTCTGCCTTGAGGGCCTCGTTCTCTTGCCCGACCTGCTGGAGCTGCTGCTGGAGCTGCCCCATCTGCTGCTCGACCTGCTGCTGCATCTGTTGGAAGGCTTCAGGGCTCGGCGGCATGCCGGTCGGCTCCTGATCCACGAACTTCTCGGGGTTCTTAAACTCCAGAGCCTGCGCGTATAGGCGGATCACTTCGGCGATATGCTGTGGACGAACCACGCCGGCCTGAGCGCCCGCCTGGATCAGCGGCATCATCCCCAGGATGCGATTGGCCTGCTGCTCCTTGCTGCCCGTGCCCAGGCCCACATTGATCTTCACGTTGAACTGGTTGCGGAACTCGCCCGGGTTGATTGGAACAAACCGCCCATTGATCGCGACCATCTCGGTCACGTTCTGGTGCTGGATCGCCAGCTTCAGCATCTTGGCGAACAACTGCTTCATTCCAACCGCGAAGAAGCGGGCGATCAGCTCCATCCGCATGTCAGCCTTGGCGGTCAACAGCTCGGTGCCGCGCGCCGTCTTGTTCAGGGCGTTCTGGTCGGTGCCCGCGCTGTAGCGGTTGAAGCCGGTTCGGTTCTCGGCCCAGCTCGCGATGAACTCATTGAACTGGTATGCCGGCGCGCCCAAGCTCGGCTGGATGATGGGCTGGATTGCATTAGCTGCCGGCCCAGAGCCACGGATGACGCCACCGGGGCGGTTGTCCAGGATGTCATCAATGTTCACGTCAGCGCTGGTGTTGACGTAGGTCCGCTGATTCACCGTCAGCGCCATGTTGTCGTCAATGGACCGCACGATGCGGGTGCGCAGCCTCTGGGGCTGCACTGCCCGGTCTGCTGGGCAATCACCAAAGAAAGCATGCGAGCGCGGCATCGGGCAGATCCACACGAACGGGTGGCCGTCCACCTGCTCAATGGCCGAAGAACCGTCCTCGTAGGTCGCGATCTTGTCGTCGATCATGCAGACCTTGAGCCATTCGGCCACGCCATCGCCGTCGCGGTCCAGCTTGATGTAGACCTCTCGGAAGTCCACCTCTTCGTGCGACGGGTGCGGAACCGCATAACTGAAGTCGTCAGTCTCGCCCAGCTCAGCCAGCATGGCAGAACTTGGCTCTGCGCCGCCAGCCGCGACCACATCCGTCAGGTCGTAGCCCTCTTCCGTCAGGTCGTAGCGCGGGCGGGGCCAGCACTGGGCGATCATGCCCGGGTCGGCACCCCAGCGGGAATTGGAGTCCACGCGGATGTGAGCAGGCGGGCAAGCCTGGACGCGGATACAGACCTTGCGGCCCTTCTTGATCACAGTGAAGTGCAGCAGCCCCTCGTCGTCGGCTTCAGGCTCCGACTCAAGCTCCCAGCCCTCTTGCATCAGCATCGCTAGTTGCTCAGGAACTTGGCCCTCGTAACGCTGCTTGGCGTCGTCTGCTTCCTCGTCCGCCCAGACCTTGACGAAGCCCACCTTCTGAATCAGCGCATCCTTAAACCAGTCGTGAATGACGCCAACGCCGTCGTTGCGCACGTAGAACAAGTGGTTCACAAAGACCGTTGCCAGCTTGGCCTGCTCTTCGCTGCCCTCCTGGCCCTGGCCCTCGAATAGAACCGCGTCATCGGCGCCAACGAACATGCGCATGATCTGAGGCAGCATGCCGTCAACCGTGTCCGACACATCGGTCGCCACAAAGTCCGAACGGTCCTCCACCTCGGGCGGCCCCAGCTCACCAACAGGCTCCGCGTTGTAGAAGTCCAGGTTCCGCTCACGGGCCTTAGAGACATCGCTGTCAGGCGCGCCCAAGCTCGTGGCAAACGCCTTCTGGCATGCGACCTCGATGTCCTCGTCGGAGAGCTTCTGACGGTCTGCTGATGCCATTTACCTGAGTCTCTTGTAGTTGAGCTTGCCGCCATTGGCCGCAGAGGACTGGGCGAGGTAGTCCACGCACATCAGCCCGAAGGCATCCGCACCGTGGCTAGCCCAGTCGTGATTCGGCCCCAGGCCGATGCTTCTCTTCTCGTCCCACTTCTCGTGGTACCAACCCAGCGCGTCACGGCCTGGCTCGGTCTTGGCTGCGTTGAAGTGGATCTGCGGGAATGCCCGCCGAACCGCCTCAATGCGCTGGTTAGCTGCTCCTGCGCCCATGTTCGGGACCACGCGCACGTTGAACTGAGCCTGCCGAAGCGCGCTCTCGTAGCTGACCTGGTGCACCTTGTCGTTGGTCGCCCCGTCATGCGGGAGGACGCACAGAGCCTTCTCATATCCGCTATCACGCAGCCACTGCACGTGGGCTGCGAGCGGCTGGCCGACCTGCTCGTAGTAGTCCAGCACTCGGACTTCCTTACCCACGAACTGGGTGACCCAGATAGCGCAGGCATCGGCCTTCGCGCCGGTTCCACCGATGTCCCAATAGGCCCTGAGCGTCATCAGCGGGTCTGCAGCAAGCTCCCCAACTCGCCCCTCTGCCTTCGCAGCAGTCAGGTGCCCGGAGAAGTACGCGCCTTCCATGGCGCTTAGAAATCCACCTTCCCAGATGTGTTCGTACTGATCCGGCTTCTCGGCCAGGTCTCGCTGCCTGTCGCGCTCCAGCTTCGCGGGGAACTTCTTGTTGTCCCGCCAGTTGAGATCGACGCCTTTGATCAGCGGGTCCTTCGACTGCGCGAACCGCTTCTCGACCGCAGCATCCTTCCGCTTCGGGTTCCACGTCACCCAAAGCTCGGCGTTCCAGCCCTCGTCCTCCTCACGCAGAGTCGGGATGAGGATCGACCATGCCGAGTCAGTGACCGGCTCGGCCTCATCAACCCAACAGATCAGGATCCGGCCCTTGGACTTGATCGACTCAATCGACCGATCCAAGCCGGCGAACGAGAACCAGACGTTGCCGTCGTGGCTCCGGATGAACTTCTCCCCGACCTCGTAGTAGGCCGACAGGAATGGCTCGTCCTCGATGGCCCGCTTGACCTCCTCCAGCGAGGAATCGTCTAGCGAGTTCATGTACTGCCGGCCGCAAAGCAACTGCCCCTTAACGCCCGCCTGCCCAAATCGCATGCCATTGGCTGCGACCATCTTGGCGAAGCTGCGCGTCTTGGCCGAGCCTCGGCCGCCACGAGACCACCTAACGTCCGCCCTGCCCTGGAACACTGGAATCAGCTTCTCAGGAAGCCGGATCTGCGCCTCAGTCACTCAAGCGGAGCCAGTGTGAACTTCGTGATCGTGTGGAGCGGGTTGTCCTTGTCGCCTGCTACGGTCAGCGGCAACAGCTTCGGATAGATCGTTGCCCAGAACGCCCGCTCGTTCAGTGGATCAGCCTTCGCCCATGTCACGAGGCGCTTCTGCCCGCCTAACTCCTCAGCCGCAGCGGCAATCACCGCCTTCGCTTCGGCCGTTACCTTGTTCTTCGAGCCCTTGGGCCGTCCTCGACCCTTCCTGGCTTCCAGGTTCTCTGGATTGGCCATTGTCTGTCCCTACTTTATGTCCGAAGATCGCCGCCCAATTGGCAGCCATGGCCGTCTCGTCCACTGCTTGGGGACGACGGCCGGAGCCTTTGCTCATTTCACGTATTCCCTAACCACTGCCTGCAACCCTCTGATCTGAGCGTCAGCCTCTATGGCTGCTCGAACAATTGCTCCCGCACTTTCTGCTCTGTCCTCGGCGGCTGCATCAAGCTGGCCGGAGGCGGCGGAAGCTGCGGACAGTTCACTGGTTGCGATGGCCGCTTGCCACCGCTGGTGCAGGCGCTCATTGCCAGCCCGCAGGTCAGCCACAACCCGATCAGCCCGTTTCTGTGCATCTGCCTTGTCCTGTTCGTACTGCTGGGCGACCTGAGCCAGCGCAGCCGACTTGGCGCGCTCCTGCTCTAGGGTTCGATTCGTGAATTCAAGGGCGTCTTGGGCCTGCTTCAGGTCACTGGCCGCCTGATCTGCCCTGCTCTCCTGCAGCCGGCAGGACTGGACCGACAGCCCGAACAGCAGGACTGCCACGACGCCGAGCAGGATGCGGATCACAGAGTGTCGTCGCCTTCCGTGCTCTCATCCCCTCTCGGCGCGCCAGCCCACACTGCGCCCAGAATGAAGCCGATGATTCCGCCCGCAAGCAGTGCGATAAGGGTCATTCCGGCACCTCAATGTTGTGTTTCTTCAGCTCGAATTCGAGCCGCATGATCCGCATCGTCAGCTCGTAGACCTTGGTCTCGGCCTGCCTGCGGGCTTCTCGCTCGGCGTCCAACCCGTTCTCCAGGGAGGTCAGCCGACCCTCTTGCGCGCCGATACGCTCGCCAAGCTGCGTAACCAGCGCGTCGTAGGACCGCCCTTCGCTGCTGATGAACTTGTCGTACAGCGTCCTGCCGAGCAGGGCCACAACCGCTGCCGCTCCTGCCCACAGGCCGTTAGACGCATCCATCACGCGACCGCGCTCACGGCTTGGCGGTACAGGTCATCCCAGCTCGACCTATGCGGCTTCCCTGGACGCCATGTGCGGATGTACAGCGCCCATGCGTCGTCAGCCTTCCCGATCTCTGGGAGGGATGGCGGATCGGTCCACAGCAGCAGCCGGGCGAATGCACAGGCCAGCACATCGTCGCGCTCTAGCTTGTTGTAGACGGCCAGTGCAGTCGGATCCACACCGCGCTCTGCACACGTAGTCAGCGCATACGGGCGCGATGCCCGATGGGACAGGACGCCCTGCACCCCACCACCACGCTCAAACTGCCACAAGCCACGTGCCGGCCCCTTGATCTGCCGCCTATGCACCATCCGGCTCTCTTGCAGCCCAATGGCGATCAGCATCACCCGAGCACGGGCGCTATCCATCTTCGCCGGCAACAGGGACAAGCCCGGGCCGATCACTGATTTGATGATCTGGTCCAACGCCTATCCCCTGTAGATAAGTCCCGGTTACGCATCCGGGGTCGCTTTGACGACCGAGACACCCCATACGCTAGGCATGGGACTATCGGATCCGGCCCTCCGGCCTCTTCGAATAGGTGCTTGCGGGCCGGGTTGGTTACCGGCTACAGCTCTATTTCACGCGACTCGTTGATGGTGGCCGAGCTGTGGAACGGTCACCTGCGCTTCCATCAGCGCCGCCGCAAGCGTGGAGCTAGTTGACTGGCCGAAGCCCCCGCTGCGGCTTGGAATCAGCCTCAGCGTTCAGCCACTTCCGGGATTCGCCGTCCAAGTACCAGAGCTGACCGCCCTTGTACTGGACCGCCAAGACTCCCTCTGCGCCGCTGCCGTGGGCCAGAAGGTCCGCGTCACCGACCCAGCACGTCTCCTCCTGGAGATAGATCGGGTCCATGGCCTCGATCAAGGATTCGTCTTCTTCCTCGTCGATCTCAGTCATGGCCGCTCCAATAGATGTCCGCCGGGTATGGCTTGGCCGCAACTTGGAGCGCGCCGGGAAGCTGTACGGACAAGGCTCTGTCCCGTGTTTCAGGACTAGAAACCATTGCATCACGGGATTTGACCGGCTAAAGCATTGTTCAGGAAACTCTTCGCTCTGCAGCCTTCACGACCCGATACGTCGTCTGCAGCCATGCCCAGTACGAGCTGATGACTGCCCCCAGCACTTGCGACAGATTCTGCCGAGCACGCAGGTAGGTCGGAAGGCTCACGCCAAGGTCGGCAGCCACTTCATCAGCAACGAGGATCGGGCGGCTAGGGTCCATCGCACGCTGCAACGAGTCCCACGCGGCGACCGTCGCCAGTTCCTCGCTATACCCGCTGCGCATGTTGGTCCGGCACCACTCCAGCGCGAAAAGAACCCACCACTTCCGCACTGCTGGCAGGTACTGGCGATCACCTGCCAGTACCAGCCGATACAGGGCGAAGTTGGGGAACCCGTTGTTGTGCTCCAGGCGTGCTAGCCGGTCAGCATCGATGATTGTGTCCGTGATCTGGCCGCACAACTGCGTCTCGAAATCGACGCCGCGCAGGTCGTAGTCGCCGTGCTCCATCTTCATGCAGCCCCCTCGAACATCTGCGCATTCACGCGGCTGCGGGCCACCTCGCCGTGCTGGCGGTGGTAGACGATGGACTGCATGGCGCGAGCTGAGCGCCATCCGCCGCTGGTTGCGTATGCGTCCTTGCCGGCCAGTGTTCCGAAGCTCTCGACCGTCACGCCTGCGAACTCCTTGCGGCTTTCGTGGTGGATGTGACCCATCAGCCAATGCCTGTGCTCGGTATCGCCCCAGTCTTTGGCGCGGTCGGCAGCCATGACGCCGGGCAGCTTGTCCGGCTTGCAGACGTGCCCGTGGTGGACGCCGAGCAGCACCTTGCCAAACCGATGGTAGGCAAACACCGACGGGTTACGATCCACTGTCACGCGCGGCTCGTTCTCGTAGACGTTCGACAGCGCCACCGACAGCCACAGGGCACCGGTCTCGTCATGGTTGCCGGGCGCATTGATGACGTGCACGCGCTGGTGCTTTGCCAGGGCCGATTCGATGCACTGGCGCATGATCTTGACGCCAACCGCGATCATCTTGGCGTAGCGACCGTCAGCATCCAACATGTGACCGCTGCGGGGAGTCTTGGCCTCCAGACTGTCGTAGTGGAACAGATCGCCGAGATTGACGATCAGCGCCTCCTCACTCGCAGGAGCTGCCGCGACCAGGGCTGCCATCGCTTCGCAGTGCATGCGCTCAGCTATGCTGAGATCCCAGTCATCGCCTGTCTCAGCCGCCCAGCTGTACATCCCGACATGCGGGTCCCCAATGGGGTAGACCGCAAGCAGGTCAGCGTTGAACTCCCCGCTAGCGAGGCGAGCCTTGACCCTCGGCAAATCAGCAGACATCGCCTCAATCGCCGCAAGCATCATCTCCTGCTGGCGTTCGTCGTCCGCTGCCGTCTTGATCCACTGAGCTTTGATCGCGCCATCAGGCCCAACCAGCGTGCTGATGCCCTTGGCCCTGAAGCCATCAGGGATCAGCCGCAGGGCGTCGGACTCTGGGCGCATCGTGAAGCTGTGACTACCTGTCGGGCACCAGCCCCGTCCACCGCCGTTCTTGTGAGCGCCTTCGGACCCGCAGCGGGGGCAGATCATTGCAGATCCTCCATGCTGCGCGAGACAGGCACCACGCCCGGCTCAGGTGCATACAGGCGCTGCAATGCCCCTGTCGCCCCACTAGGCGGACGGTCATCGTTGAGCTTGTCCACCGACATCGAGTCCAGCAGGATCGCGCAGCAGGCCATGACGTGGCCCAGATGGTGGACCTGGGCGTCGTGCGATATATCCTCGCCATCCCACCATGCATCCAGGTGGCGGCGCGCAGCACCCAAGTAGACCGACGCGCTGACCTTGTGCTCACGCCAGTTGTAGGGACCGTACTTGCCCGCGCCGTCTCGGAACGCCAGCGCCATGTAGTGCGAGGCGACCGGCGGAACCAGATGCAGCGGAACCTTCATCGCGCCGATGGCGGTCTTGGGGTTGTTGTCTGGGTACGGGCCGCTCATGCAACCCTCCGATACACCGTATTCCGCGTCTCGATCTCGTTGGGCACGCCGTCGTCGTCGTAGACGATTCGCTCTACTCGGCTGGTGTAGACCGTGGGCGGATTTCCTAGCTTCGGATGCTGTCGCACATCGCCCAGCGTGGCGCTCATCTCGCCGCTACAGGGGTGCTCGCCCCAGCCCAAGAACTTCCCGAACTCAACTACCGGCTTGTCCGTCATTTCGCCACCACAGCTATCGTCAAGGCGATCAGGAAGATCACCAGTGCGATGGCGAACGGGATCCAGATCGGGGCAAGCACCCAAAGCCACGGCCACGCCACATGGCCGGTCAGTTTCAGCCCAATGAACAGTACCGCCAGCAACGGGATGAACACCCCGCCTTTATTCACGACAACTTCGCTTGCCATGTCCGCTCCCTAAGCGGTTGAACATGGTGGTATTCAAGCGACTTGTGCGGAATCCATGCCGGAAGCAAATTTCCGATCTATTGCCGATTTTCGCCAGTTGCGGATCGTGCGCTCGTCCACCCCGAACCTTTCAGCCAGGTCCGCCGACCTGTACTCCAAATTCAGCAGCAACTGGTCCCGCTGGCTCTCTGCGATGCTCTGCACGGCCATCAGCTCAACCGGCCGCATTTGCCTCTCCACGTCTTTTCGTGAAGCGCCTGCCGCGACCAGCTCGTCGATGAAGTGCTCAATCGCGATGCTCACTCGACCGTAGTCCATACCATTCCCCTAGCTGCAATCCACGACCCGGCACTGCCAGCGATTGCCGACCTTGTGCCAGCCCCATACCTCGATCCGCCACCCCGCCTCGCGCACCCTCCCGACGTTCTCGTGATCCGCGATCTTGTTCACCCGAGACGAGACATTGCTGTAGCTCGTGGCCTGCACCGCCAGGGTCTCGGAGCCCTTGATCGCCAAGATGTCGATGAACCCGTACAGGTCGTACCGCTTCCGGGTGAAGCTGCTGTAGGTCTCGACAACCCACGGGTGCCATCCGTCCTTGCGAAGGGCCGCCAGACTCCGGGCGGTGGGGCTCATCAACCGAGCATCTCCCGCCCCTTGGCCGTGATCCGGTAGCGAGGGTCTGCAATCTCTCGCAGTCTGACCACTAGATCATCCTCCATGTCCTCTTCGCTGGCCTTGCGGGTGTAGACGCCGACCAGATCATCGTCAGGCAGCGGGTTCTTGCGAGGCTCGTTGACGGCCTCCATTCGGACCTTGCCCGCCCGATCCACATAGACAGCCCAGCCACCAGACTTCCGCAGCATCCGAATCTGAATGCCATGCACCACGTCCTCGACATCTTCTGCAATCAGATTCATCGCTTCGCCTCCCGATATCCCTGCTCCCAAGCCTGAGCGAGGGGTCGCAATGCGGGCTTCCCCGCGTAGATGTTGTCCTTCAAGGGCTTCCCCGCCTTAGCGGCTTCGCGGCCCTGCTCTCTTGCCTTGTCGGTTGTCATCCGTAAACCCTCCGGAGCGTCTCGTTCAGAGCCTCCATTTCGTTGATCTTGTGAATCCGCCACATCGTCTTGTCGCCGTGGATGCCCATTGGCCCGGTGTGGCAGTCGGGGCACAGCCCAATTGAGGTCCACCAAAGGCCCTGTTCGATCTCATGCGCATGCACCCAGCCGGCAGCGCCGCAGCAGGCGCATCCGGACTCTTTGACCTTCTCGACGTGAGACCGCTCAGCAGTCGTCATCCGTGCCTTGTTCTTGCTCCACATCAGAGGAGCCTCCCGTTCAGCTGGGCAAATGCGATCGGGTCACGGTCTGATTTGCGCAAGTTGCATGGGCCGCACAGAAGCTGGATGTTTCCCGACTCGTGCCTTCCGCCTCGCGCTAGCAGCTCGATGTGATCGACGTGGTAGCGCTTGCGAATCGAAGTCGCGCAGAACGCGCACTTACCCCTCTGAGCGCGCATTAAGCGGGGCAGCGTTCCGTACTCAAGACGGCCAACAGCTCTGTTCTTTCGGTTCTGCGCCCACTCCCTGGCCTTATGAGGATTGGCCTTGCGGTACTCGCGAAGCTGCTTTGCCGCCGCCCCGCTTTCGACTCGGCGGCGGAGTGTCGCTGCCGGCCCTCCTGACCATCTGGGGTTCTCTGGACCCTTAAGTGGCAAGTACGTCTTGCGGCGAGTTTCAACAGCTTTGGCTCGGCCGGCCTTGAATGCATCTGATCTGCGCACGGCAATAAGGCCGCAGGCGATAGAGCAGAATTGGCCTTGGCCCTTAGCGACTTGATTCGGCCTTGGCCTGAAGTCCGAACCGCACTCGGCGCAATGCCGGATCTGTGCAGCCATCGCCAGCCTTCTGCGCTCAGTTGAGCAGTCTGCGGAACAGGAGTGATGGCGTTCCGCGTGACATGCCGGCAGCTCGAACCACGCGCCGCAATGACATTCCTTGGCGACGCGGCCTCGCGGCAGGCTCGCCGGCTGGGACGCGTGGATTACCTTCTGACGATTTGCCGATTCGCGGAGCTTCTGGGAGATGATGGTCATGCCGCCTCCGCAGTAAGCCACCGGGCTTTGCAAACTGCCTCACACCAACGCACCGCCTTGGTCTGGCTCGGCTCGTACTCCCACGGCTGATCCCCGATGCTGAAAGCAATCGTGATCGCGTCGATGCACTGCTGCTTGGTCAGGCTCATGCTCGATCCGCCAAGCATCACGAATCCAGGCGCGCCCTCGCCCCGGTTTATGCCGGGCAGCATTCGCCAGCCGAGAACGGTGCCGGCGATGAAGTGGCGGAAGTCGTCTTTGGAGAGCCTCTGCCCGTACCACGTGATCTGCTCGGCCAAATCGCCGCATGCGGCATTTAGGATCTTCCGCTGCTGCTCCGTCAGCATCTCCTTCCACTGCTCAGACATCTGTCGCCTCCTTTTCATTGCACGTCGGACACGGCGTTCCGCGCCTTGCTTCAGTGTCGTTACAGAAGCTCCACCAGCCAGCGTCATGCCCGCACTTCCCACAGGCCATGTGCGCGATGGTTATCGGACCGTCATAGCCGAAGTCGTCGCCGTGCATCATCACGCGGGGCTTGGACCTCGGCGGCTTCAACTCTCGGAACATGTCGGGATAGGGCATCACACAGCCCCCATCGGATCGGCATAGAGGTGCCACGGGTCATTGAGAGTCAATAGAACTGGATTGAGTATCTTGTGTGGATGGCCGCCTCTCTTTAGCGCTGCGATTGCACCGATGCACGGCTTGCTAGATTCGGAGTGACATGCCCATGTCCGGCCGTGCTCGACCCGCATATGACGGATGTCCTGAGGAGTTGGAAGGCAACCGTAGTTCTGTGCCTGATCAGACTCTTCCGAGAAGAAGTTGAACGGGCATCCACAGCAGTTGTGATCAGCCATCCCCCACCTCCCCGGCTGTCCATTTTCCGACCTCGCGCTGTTCGATCAGCACGTACTCCAATGCGGGGTACTGCGACCGTTGGGACTCCAAGTGCTCGCGGACTGTGATTCCGCCGCATCCACATTCGTAGCCGCTACAGCACTGGTAATCGGCAGGGTCTAGGCCCAGCACCAACCACGGCTTGTCGCTGGTCAGCAGGGCTGCCCGGCGTTCCGCGAACTTGAGACTTGTGTACTTGATGCGCTTGGCATTCAAGCCCTCGCGCTTCCACTTCACGCGATACTCAATCATTGGCGCACCTCCCCGGCCATGGCGGCGTCGATGGCTCCGTCGAGGCTTGCGCTGTGATGTACGTAGAAGCCGACAGGCGTATCCGGGTAGATGTGCAGCGTCCAGATTGAGTCTTGCGCGATCATCTGTTCCCGCTCTTCTGCCGGAACGTCGCCGTAGTAGTCATTCTGATCTTGAGGATCGCCCAGCGTCTCCGTTACCGTCGAGTAGGCAACTTGGTGGTCGTTGTGAGTCACGCTTATCGAGCAGGCGCGCGAATCCCTCATCCACCGCCACCGCCCCGCATCCCGCCGCAGCTCGCCCAGATAGGCTTCCAGCTCGTCCTGCATCCGCTTGCCGTCGTCACCACAGGCGAATCGCATACGGGACAGCAAGCCCAATGCCGCAGCCTGATCCCGCTTGGCTTCCTCGGCATCCGATCGCAGCTCATCGGCTTCCCGCCGAAGCACACACTCGGCGCGCTGGCACATCGGCCCGCACGTGTGGATTCCGCTGGCCCACTTGTTGTCGATCTCGGACTGGAGGCGCGTGATCTCGGCCTCTGCGCGCTCGGCTCGTTCTGTGACTTCCGCCAACTCCTGCGCATGGCGGATCTGCTCGCAAGGAGTGCCGGCAGTATCGTCGTGCAGCTTGGCCAGATCCGACCGGGCCTGCGAGAAGCGGGACTTCCACAGATCGACCTCGGCACTAAGGTTGTCGATGGCCAGCTGCGAAAACAATGTTCCCAACTGGTCGTCGTGGTAGATCCAGTCAATTCCGTAGCGGTCCCCGTACCTGGATCTGGCGAGGCCAACTGCACAAGTCGTATCTACCAAGGCCGGCTTGACTACCACCGCCCCCGTGCTGCTGTCTGTTTTCATGCTGCGCTCTCCCATCGCTTGTCTTTGTTGAGATCCCGGAAAGCCATCGTTTCGGGGATGAAGGCGAACTTCTTGAAGCCGGTCGGTCCGTGTCGGTTCTTTTCGATCAGCACTTCGGCTAGGCCACGGTCGGGCGAGTCCTGGCTGTAGACCTCGTCCCGGTAGAGCATCAGGATCTGGTCGGCCTCACGCGTGAGTTCGTCGCTGTTTGCGAGGTCGCCGGATGTCGGTCTCTTATCGGGGCGTGTGTCCACGGCTGCTTTGACCTGAGCCAAGGTGACAACGGGGATATTCAGATCGCGGGCGAGGTTCTTCAGGCCGCGAGCGACAAGCGAGACCTCGGTGATCCGATCAGATCCACGAACCGTGATCCGCTGGGCGTAGTCCACGAACAACGCTTTGATGCCGTGCGTGTGCTTCCATTTGCGGGCGATCCCGATCAGTTCGTCGAGCGTCACGGCGCTGCGGTCGTAGATCCAGATCGGCGAGTCCTTGACCTTGGACATGCCGGCGGTCAGCAGCCCCCAGTCCTCGTCTTGGAACTGGCCCGAGCGGATGACCGCCGCACCCACGCCAGATGACAGTGCGACGCGGCGGATTCCGATCTGAATCGCCGGCTGCTCGGCGCTAATCAACCCGCATGGGTATCCGGCACCTGCGCACGCCTCCACCAAGCCCAGCAGGAACGCCGTCTTGCCCATCGCGGGCCGACCCCCTATCAGGGTCAGGTCCGAGTCGTGGAAGCCGCCCAGGATCGCGTCCAGCTCGATTAAGCCGGTAGTGATTCCGGGAAGCTTGCCCCCGTTCTGGAAAGCGATGCTGGCCTGCTCGAAAGCCATTTGCATCGACTGCCGTCCGGTGAACTCGTGTTCGGCTACCTCGGCGTTCAACTCCATCAGCGCCGAGACCGCCCGGTCTACACCCTCCTCGTCGTCGTCCGCAACATCGGAAATCAGTCGCTGCGCAATCCCCGACGCCTCACGCTTGCGCCAGTTCTTGCGGACGATGTGGGCGTAGGTCACGACCGAACGGGCCGACGTGGTGGACTTCGCCAGCTCCAGCACCGCATCCGCATCGTCGGGCAGCAATTCCATCACCGTCACCGGGTCAGCAGGCTCGCCGGCAAGGATGCGGTTGCGGATCGCCGACCAGAGCCGCTTACGGAACGGATTGGTGAAGTGATCCATGCCCACCAGCGGCGCGACATCGTGGAAGGCGTCGTTGTTGGCCATCAGGCCGCCCAGCACGGCCTCCTCGGCATAGACAGGGGTCTGCATCACAGCGCCCTCCGTCCGCCACCCGGGCGCTGCTCAGGCGGCACAGCCGAGCCACCGCCACGGTCAGCGGCTCGCGACAGCCAGCCGTTGAGGAACTTCCCCACGCCTCGCGGAGTTTTGCGTTGCGCAGGATTGGCGACCGACCACGACCGAGCCTTGAGCAGCTCGCCGGGAACGTTGACGCGGGGATAGGTCCGCTCCCACTCCGCCACCTCGGCCAGGGTCACCGTGTGAACCGATTCCCCCACCAGAGGAATTTGGATTTCTTCCCCTTCTGGAGATAGATATGGAGATGGAGATGGAGATGGAGATGGAGTGTTTCCTAACGGTTTCGAAACCGTTTCGGAAACACCAGCCGAGACCATGATTTCATCTTTGAAAGCAATGGAATCAGGAACGCCAGCCGCAGCCTTGGCGATGGCTTTCCAGATATTCGGATTGGCCGGGCGGTTCCATTCCAGGAACTTGACCACCCACACCCACTTTGTGGCCGAGTCGTACTTGATGAATCCTGCTTTCGAAAGGGTTTCCAAACCGTTCTGAAACCGTTTCGACTCCCACCCCAGATCCTCGCAAGCGTAGGCATCTGGAAGCCTGAAGGCCCCCAGGGTGGTCGTGTGCGGAGATGTCAGCAGGTATGCCGCCAATGTCCGCGCATCGTCGCCGGCATCGCGCAGCGCCTGGTTGGCCCAGAACCCTCTGTAGATCGTTCCGTAGTCACGCATTACGCGCTCACCCCTTCGACCCACGTCTCTCGGAGAATCTGCAGGCATCCGGCGTAGTGCCAGTTGGCGATGACGGATTGGATTGCGCGCTCAGTTGCGTTCATGCGGCTGTCCTCATCAGTTCGACCAGTCGCTGCGTGTCGCAGACGTTCAGTGCCCGCTGGAGGGCCATGTACTGGCGTAGAAGGTTCGATCCAGTGGCAGCGCACAGCGGGCCGACAAGGCGGTCAGGAATCGGTCTCTCGCCGCTTTGCAGCCGAGACACGTAGCTGCGTGACTTGCCAATGCAGGCGGCGATGAAGTCGAGCTTGTGGTGCCCCGCAACGATCGATACGCGGAGCGCCTGGGCCTCGCTATCAATCTGCCGAACCACCCGGTCAGGGGCGTTCGCAGGCGCGTTGGTTACGCCCCAAGCGAGGTTCAGTTCTTTTTGGTTGCCATCGGTTGCCATGTGTTGCCTTTCGTTGCCAAGCGGCGTCGGGCCAAATAAACCCACTCCGAAGAGCGGGCTGCTATGAACTCAGATCGAAGTGAAACGGACGCGCCGGGACAGACCCAGTCGCCCAAGTTGCTTGTTAGCGATGCGCCGAACGTCGTGACGCTGCAGTTCGTCTGTAGCCGCCCCTACGCGATCTGGCGAGACATGGACGGCCAGGTGAGGTTCCGTGAGGTGACTAGGCGTGCGTGACATGTCAGGCCGCCCTCGCCTTCTTGGGCTTGGGCTGGTCCAGGGCCTCGGCCATGTCTACCAGGGCTCGCCCCAACCCATAGGTCGGCTGCATCTGGCCGTGGCGAATCCGGTTGATCGTCGATTGGCGGGCACCAACGGCGGCGGCAATGACCAGCTCGGTCATGCCGGAGTGCTTGAGGTGCGCAATGGCTTCTGATGGGGTCATGCTCCCTATTATTCCCATAGGGATATCACTGTCAATCCCTATGGGGATTCGACCTGACGAACGGTAGGGGCGAACATCCCTATATGGATACCTTCCAGAAGAATTTGTCGTTCCTTCTCGGGTCTGCACAGACGCAGGCAAGAGTGGCTGAGGCTATTGGCAAGAATCAGTCGGCGGTGAGCAAATGGTCCAGAGGAGAGACCAAGGAGCCTGAGTTCAGGTCAATGGCAAAGCTGGCTCGCGTACTTGGGGTTTCACTTGACGATCTCGCTTATCGAGACCTCGAAGAGCAGGGGCCGTCCGCCGCCGCCAACGCCACAGCGTCTCACTCTGTGGGAATTGAGTACGCCAACATGGATCAGGCGGTGGAGCTGCTTTACATGATGGCTGCATTTAGGCCAGGCGATGCTCGATTCCACCGAATCTCATGGCACTCAATCCAGGTGGCCGCTAAAGCGATTGCCAGGGCCGAAGGCTCTCAAACGGATGCAGTGCGCATGATTCTTGAGGAGATTGCTGAGGGGGTGTGATTTGGCTCTGGATCCTATTGCTCTGAAGTCGTTGGCGATTGAACTGGCGGCATCAATGCCTCCTCCCGCCCCTCCTGACGTTGACTGTGCGGTCATCGACGTGTCCGAGCGTGCGAAGATGATTCGCAAGATTAGCCGCATTGCCAATGCCCATGGCTGGCAAGACGCGATCACGATGTTTCTGGAGGTCAAGGGTGTGCCCAGCATGCTTGATCTAACAGATCCCCAACTTGAGGACCTACTTGACCGCATGAACGGCTACGTGGATGCTGCGGAGACAGGGGCCAGCCTGGCAGACTGCCTGCCAGCCGGATAAGGAGGGGATTGTGCGAATTCTCGCGGTCGCAGCTCTGCTGGTATCAGGGACGCTATCTGCACAGCAGCCAGCCCTACGGGAGGGGCTGGTTTACAGCTACATGAAGGACGGTGCCCGGCACTACACGGCAGCGCCGCCACCAGCAGACGCGGAGAGCGTTCGTGCGATCAACTACTCGTTCTTCGAGAATGCACCGCCCTACCCCATTACGGTCAAGCGGTCATTCGCCGGATTTGAGTGTCGCGACAATTGCTCAGGCCATCGGGCCGGGTACGACTGGGCTCACGCCAAGGGGATCAACTCGGCATCCCAGTGCCAGGGGCGATCAAGATCCTTCATCGAAGGCTGCATCGCGTATGCAGAGGGGATCTCCCCCTAAAACAAAAGCCCCGTGAGGGGCTTTGTTGTGTGGATCACATAAGGTCGCCCTACCCGTCCCGTCTCCGGAAGAATGGTGCGATAAGCATTGCTAGAGGAGCGCCACCCAACGCGATACTGACCGCTGCCGGTGCGCCCATGACAGCAGTGATGGACCCAGCGGCGAGGCCGGCAAGGGCAATCACAAGAGCACACAGCTGGCCTCTCTTACCTTCAGCGAGGTCACCGTCAATGCGTCTTTCATTGAGCGCGATCATGCTGTTTTGAGCAAGCTCAGCCATGCCAAGAATCCGAAGGCCAGAACCGGGACATGCCCTTTCATAAGCAGCGTAATCTTCTGGCGCCGGCAACGGGCCTGAATGACTTTTTGCAACCGCCATTACCGCAGCCCTGACCTCGCTGGTTTGAAGAAGTTCAGGATTCCGCTCAATTGCCTCAGCGATGATCTCCTGCTTCTGCTCATCCGGCAGGGCAGCAAGGGGGTTGCTACTTTTCGGCGAAGAGCTCTGCTGGCCGGCGGCGGCCTGCGATTTGCCTGATTGTTTCCGCGACTTTCGGCTCTGTCGAGACCTCTTGCTCACACGCTCCCCTTAACAGGTCTCCGACCTGCTCCCATGCGCTATGCACGCTCATCAACTGGGAGGCCACGATCTGATCCCTGATGTGCGCGCGAGACTGCGTCGGGCACAGCTCAATCACGGAGGCAAAGCCCCGAATGAATGCTGGATTCAAGTGTTTATGGCTCATTGGTCTCCCCTAGAACGGGATAGTAGCAGACGAAGATAGTAGGACAACACGTGTTAGCTAGGTGTCGTAGCTATTAGATGCAGTGACAAGCAAATGGTTCAAAAGTGCGCAGCTACCCATTCATGCGACAACTAGTACATTATAACATAACTGTCAAGGGCGGGTTCCCGAAGGCTGCTATGTAGAACTTCGGACTACCGTTGGTCGGGAAGTTCTCACAAATATTCCTTTAGGGATTGACTAGAATAATTCCTATGGGGATACTTCTCCCACACCCCGCCACACGGGGAGGGAGAACGGGATGGCAGCAACCAAGAAGAAGACGGTCAAGGCCACTGAACCGACCGTCATCGCATTCAAGGGGTTCGACAAGGACCTGAAGTGCCGTGGCTTCCAGTACGCCATCGGCGAGACGGCCACGCACACCGGGCCGGTCAAGGCGTGCAACTCAGGGCTGCATGCCTGCGAGTATCCGCTCGATGTGCTGGGCTACTACGCCCCCATCGCTGACGACGGCACGATCAACCGGTTCGCCGTGGTCGAGGCTTCCGGCGAGATCTCCCGCCATGACGACGACACCAAGATTGCGGCCGCCCGGCTCACGCTGAAGGCCGAGATCAAGATTCCTGAGCTGGTGACCTACGCCGTCAAGTGGATTCTCGACCGCATCGATTCCACGGTTGCCGAAGGTGGCGACCAGTCCGCTGCGACCAACACGGGCAACCGGTCCGCTGCGACCAACACGGGCAACCGGTCCGCTGCGACCAACACGGGCGACCAGTCCGCTGCGACCAACACGGGCAACCAGTCCGCTGCGACCAACACGGGCTACCAGTCCGCTGCGACCAACACGGGCTACCAGTCCGCTGCGACCAACACGGGCTACCAGTCCGCTGCGACCAACACGGGCAACCGGTCCGCTGCGACCAACACGGGCTACCAGTCCGCTGCGAGCGTCGAGGGGCCGCATTCCGTCGCCATCAGCACGGGCTACCAGGGGCGGGCTAAGGCCAACGAAGGCAGCGCAATCATGCTCGTTGAGCGAAACGACGAGATGGAGATCGTGTCTGTGTTCGCGGGTGTCGCTGGCCGCGATGGCCTGCTCCCGGATGTCTGGTACTCACTGCAGGGCGGCAAGCCCGTCAAGGTCGAGGGCTGAGTCATGGCCTACTCAACGACGAACGTATCCAGCAGGCCGGTCCAGGTCCGCTGCGACGACGTGCAGCGCCGCGCGGTGATCCAGCACGGCGATACGGAAATCTGGCTGACGGCCTCAGAGGCTGAGCTGGCCGGGATCCAACTGATGGCCGAGGCCAAGCGCCTAAAGCGCGCTGCGAAGCCCTCGCCGATCCAGCACGCCAACACAGACATCCACGACCCGCGCGACCAGCTGGGCATGGGCGGCCGGGTTCCGATGCCGGAGGTGGTGTCGTGAGCGGCCCGGTGGAGGCGGTTGAATACCGCGCTGAACCTGCCGGAACTATCAATGAATGGCGGGGTGTGGTGTATGTGAGCGGAACCGCTGAGTTCCGCACCTACCACACGTTCAGCAGTCCAGAAGCGGCAATTAGGGATGCCAAGTATTTCCGTAGAGATGCCGAACGCCTAGCCGCAGAGAACGCGGCCGCCCTCGCCGAGCTGGCGAAAGGCGGTGAGAAGTGAGCGGCGTCGACGAGCTGGCGGTTACGCCCAAGGAAATCGCTAACCACCTTCACCGCGTGAAGGGTGTCAGATGCAACTGCGACCTCGACAACTGGTCGCCAACGTCAATCACCGGCCACACCTCGGTGTGCCGCATCCACAAGTCGGCAGTGGCCAAGCCTTACGACATGGCGCCGGGGCTGATCGATGAAGTCCGCGCCGCCCGCGTCACCGGGGGCGTGTGATGGCCAGTGCCGCAGAGAAGCTGTCCTTTCAGTACCAGGCCGAGACATGCCCCGAAGTCGCGAATGTCGTGAGTGAGTTTGTCTGCAACGAGCTGGACGATTTCATTGATCGATTGAAGCGCGCCTCGGCTTACAAGCTGCGTGGCGCACTGGAGTCCGCATGCGGTGACCTGCTTGAGTCCCGTGAAGAGATTGATCGGCTCAAGGATGAGGTCGAGACGCTGAAGGACACCATCGACGATTTGCGCAGCCAGATCCGTGAGCTTGAGCGGGAGGTGGCGTGATGGCCCGACTCAATGCACACGAGGCGTTCAAGCGCGCGGCTCAGAACTACGAGGCGATGGTCCCGGCAGATCAGGGAGATTTCGACGAAGCGGTCGAGGCTTTGACGTCGGACGCGACCTGGATCGAATCGCACAGGGCAGAGGCCGACGACTGGAACGACGGCATGCAAGACGGCGAGCACTACTCGGCAGTCGAGATTGCGCTGGCTGATCTGTACGACTACCGCAACGACACAGCCTCCCTGGCCGGCTCGGAGATGCTCGCCCGCCTGATGCGACTCGCGGCAGTCCATGGCGAAGCGCGCGAAGCAAAGCTCCGCGAGATGGCCGAGCAGCAGGTTTCAGACGACTTTGACCGAGCAGAAGAGGCGCGGGACGAAGCCAGGAGGAGCACATCATGAACCTCCTCGCCGAGATCGCATCCCTTCGCTGGATGTCAGAGCGTCAGTTCTGGTTCGTCCTGTTCGCGCTGATCTTCTGCGGGCTGGCGCTGGCGTACTGCTCGCCTCCTCCTCCGGTTCACAGCCAGGTGCTGCAGACGGTGGTGCGCGGTGGATGACTTCATCGTGATCGCAACCCTAACCGTCGTGCTGCTGATCCTCGCAGCGATTGACTACCACTTCACCGCCCAAGCCCCGGCCACTCCCTCCCAATCTCCCGGCCGGGGCGAGGGCAACCAAGATTAGTTCTATGGGGCGGAATGCGCAGGCTGATGCGCGATCTGGAAGCGGCACCCATGCCGGCATAGCACCCAGCCGGATGAGCGTGGCGGACACGGCTCAGGCTCTGAACAAGCTTCCATACATCCGAAGGCCGGATATCAGCACCGGCCCGCCCCGCCCACACAGCAGGAGAGAGAGATGAATGCACAGCTTGCAACGATTGGCGATAGCCAGATTGAACTGGTCAAGCGGACCATTGCCAAGGGCACGACGGACGACGAGCTGTCGCTGTTCATCCAGCAGTGCAATCGCACCGGACTGGACCCATTCGCTCGCCAGATCTATGCGGTGAAGCGCTGGGACAGCCGCGAGCGCCGCGAGGTGATGAGCGTCCAGGTAAGCATCGACGGCTTTCGCCTGATCGCAGAGCGCAGCGGCAAGTATGCCGGCCAGCTAGGCCCGTGGTGGACTGGCGACGGCAAGGAGTGGACGGACTGCTGGCTGACTAAGGAGCCGCCTCTGGCTGCTCGGGTTGGCGTCATGCGCTCTGACTTCAAGGAGCCGCTGTATGCAGTGGCCCGCATGGACAGCTATAGGCAGCTCACCAAGGAAGGCAAGCCGTCCGGCCTGTGGGGGAAGATGCCGGAGCTGATGATCGCCAAGGTCGCCGAGGCGCTTGCCCTGCGCCGAGCGTTCCCGGCTGAACTGTCTGGCCTCTACACGACAGATGAGATGGCACAGGCCCAGCCTGCAGAATCGGTCGTTGACGTGGAGTACGCAGATGCCGGCCCGGCACTTCCCCAGCTCTCCGCGAAAGTCACTCCACTCGATGGCGCGTGGGATGCGATGGACGACGAGTCCAAAGAGTTCCTGGCCAAGATCGCGGCTGCGATCAATGACCACTTTTCCGACGAGAAGCCGACCGACGAGGAGGCTGACAAGGCTCATGCCTACTTGGTCGGCCAGCACCTGGAATCCGAAGAAAAGAACGCCCTGTGGACCCGTCTGGGCAGCAAGGCCCGAAGCGCCCTCAAGCGCGCTCACGAACGCTCAAACAAGAAGGAAGTGGCATGAATAACTTCAACGCAATTGGTCGAGTCGGCAAGGATGCAGTTACGCGATTCACCCAGGGTGGCGATCCGGTTACAGGCTGGTCGCTGGCAGTGGACTCGGGCTACGGCGACAAGAAGCAGACGATGTGGATCGACTGCTCTGCGTGGGGCAAGCGATTCGAGAAGGTCAGCGAGTACATCACCAAAGGCTCGCAGCTCGGCGTGACCGGCGAGCTTGGAACTCGCGAGCACGACGGAAAGACCTACATCACCCTGCGTGTTGCCGATATCACGCTGGTTGGCGGAAAGCAGGAAGGCTCGAAGTCACAGCGCCAGGAATCCAAGCCGGACAAGGCTTACGACGATTTCCGGGACGATGAAATCAACTTCTGAGGCCACAGACATGACGGACCAGATGACGGACGCCCGCCCAGTCAGCGTTGAGCACGAACTGAAAGTTCAGTCCGCGCTACTTCGCACACCAGAATTCATGGAGCAATTCGATGCTGCAAAGTTCGCCAACCAGCTTGATCGAATCGCCGCCCGCCTCCGCACCCTGAGCGAGCCTTCGCAGATGCACGCGCACCTGCTCGACATGTTGGGTGTCGCTACCCACGAGGAAGCCGGCGCTGAGATTGGCCGCCTACATCGCCTTACCCTGAGTGAGCCTGCTCGGTGGCTCAACGGGTGCGACAAGACGGTTCCCGAGGCGCTGCGCTTCCTTGCGCGCAACGACCGGCCGACCGGTGGCGAACAGCGATTCAACTTTGAGCACCTGATGCAGCTGGCAGCCGAAATTGAGAAGATGGCCGGTCGTCGGCCGCCTGCACTGAGCGAGCAGCCCGACATCCAAGCCGCACAGGATGCCGCGATAGCTCGCGTCGGCGCAGAGCTGGCGAGCGAGCAGCAGCAGAAGTCAGTGGCGCTTGGTGACGACTCTGCCTTCGACCTCGCAATGAGGGAGTACGAGCTAGAGGCGATTCGGCACGGCAAGGATTCCGACAACGCAATCGCTGTTGATGCTGCGGGGAAACGCCTGTACGACCTCTACAACGGTCGCCACCAGCCCGCTGCCGGCGATGATGCCCGAGTGGTAGCCTGGATTCGTTATCGCAGCGACGGTGGTGTGGAAGGGCCGATCCTCGACAGCGTGATCGAGGACGTGCGCCGCAAATCAGGTGTATGGGAGCCTCTCGTTCATCCCGCCCTGACCGCCGCTGACCATTCCGAGGATGCGCGCGGTTTGGTCGCCGCGCCCGCGCCGGAATCGGGAGGCGACAGTGAACAGTAGGCCGCACGTTACTGAAGAACGGCTGCGCGAGAAGCTCTCCTACTGTGCCGATACTGGTCACTTCCAATGGAGGCACTCAGTACGAGGCAACTCACCCGGACTGGTTGCCGGATCAAAGCACTCAAACGGCTACATCAAGATCTGCGTGGACGGGCGAGACTACTTGGCTCATCGGCTTGCCTGGATGTATGTCCACGGCTGTATCCCTGATGGCGAGATTGACCACATTGACGGATGCAAGTCCAACAACAGGATCTCAAATCTCCGCGTAGTGAGCCGGGAGGTCAACGCGCGTCGCCACCCCATGCGTCCCAACAATACGAGCGGATACAGGGGCGTGTCCCGCGATTGGGGGAAGTGGAAGGCGACCATCAAGGTAGACGGGAAGCGAATTCACCTAGGCATGTTCGATGACGCTTCCGTTGCATCCGAAGCTTACGAGAGAGCGGCAGCATTGCTTCATCCCGACACCGTACCCCGCCAGCCCGAAAGGAGACAGTCATGACTGAACTGAAGCCGTGCCCGTTTTGTGGCAGCACGAGCATCGACGAGAAGGGTTGGGCCAGCTCGAATAGCGCAGGACCGGCGTGCGATGACTGCGGAGCAAGCGCAGGCAATGCTACCGGCACGCTTGAAGGAAACATCGCAGCCTGGAACCGCCGAGCAGAGCGCGCGGCCGGCGGGGTGGATGTCACCGACGCCGATATCGCTGAATGGGTCGAGAGGCACGATCTTGGCGGGGTGCTGAGCGGTATCGATGCCCGCTGCGCATTCGATGATGCGCGCACGTTCGTTTCAGATGCCGCCCTCTCGCCCCGCGCTGACTCAGTTGCGCCAGTTAAGCCGGTGCGGGTAGGCGTGATTGGTCATGTTGGACGCGACAAGGGGGCGCTTACGGCCGCCCTGATGATGCTTGCGAAGCGAAAGCCAGACGCTGACTCGGCTGGGGGTGCGTGATGTCCCTCGAATTGCGGCCAGTGAAGCGCGACGACGCGCGTCCGTTCATCCGGGAGCATCACCGCCACCACGGCGTGCCCACCGGGTTCATGTGGGCGCACGGCGTCCACGACGATGCCGGCGAACTTGTCGGCGTTGCGACGGTTGGGCGGCCCGTATCCAGAGAGCTGGACGATGGTCTGACTTGCGAGGTCACTCGTCTTTGTACCGATGGATCGCCGAACGCATGTTCAATGCTCTACGGCGCGTCGATGCGCGCTGCCAAGGCCAAGGGCTTCCGGCGCGGCCTGACCTACATCCTTGCTTCTGAAGATGGCGGGAGCTTGCGCGCGTCGGGATGGAAACGACTGTGGGCCGTCAAGGGTCGCAGCTGGGACTCGCCATCGCGACCGCGAACGGATAAGCATCCGACTGAAGACAAGGTCGCGTACGGATGGGGCGCGTGGCCCGACGCCGCCAAGCCGGAGGTGGGGTGATGTCGGACATCAAACAGAAGGCCCGCGAGTTGCTCGGTGACATCACCGGACTCACCAACGCCGCTTTCAACGAAGACGGTCGGATGGTGGACGTTGACGACGCCCTCCGCGCCATCGAAGCCGCCCTGCGCACGAGCACGCCCGATGCTGGCGGGAGGGATGCGGAGGATGCTGCGAGGTATCGGTGGCTGCGTCGAAAGTTCTGCATCATTTCGGGAAAGGATCGGGCGCGGTTCGAAGCCGTAAACCTCCCATTCCCCCGCTATGTTGCCCCTAACCCGGCAATAGAGATGGACGCTGTAATCGACGCCGCCATCCCCCAGCGGGAGCGGTCGTGAAGATCAGGCACAATATTGATGAGTCCGAGCTTCTTATCGAGATACAGAAGACTCTCGCTTACTGCCCGGATACAGGCAACTTATTTCGCAGGCCGAAGCCTGGTAGTCGCCATTGGAGCATCGCTGGAACGAAGCGAAAGGATGGCTACGCGGTCTTGAAGATCACAGTGGGCGGAAGAAAGAAGAACGTTCTGGCTCACCGGGCTGCGTGGGCGGTAGTGAATGGCGTGTGGCCGACACATCAGATCGATCACGTCGATGGCGATCCTGGGAACAACAGGATATCGAACCTGAGAGAGGCGACCGGAAGCCTGAATCAGCAGAACAGACGAAAGCAGAAGCCGCCCGCATCCAGCCGTTTCATGGGCGTTTCATGGAGCAAATCCGCATCGAAATGGCAAGCGAGGATTCAACCACCAGACTGCAAGCGCATCTCCCTTGGCTTCTTTGACACCGAGGAGTCAGCTGCAGCGGCATATGTGGAAGCGAAGCGGCCTGTCCACACGTTTATGCCTGATGGGCACTTGCTGTCGAACGCTGGCGCCGCAACTACCGGGGGATGTGATGAGCGAGTGGAGAACGATTGATAGCGCGCCGTTCGGACGCAGGAAAGTGATTTTGCTGATATCGAACGACGGACCCAATGGATACGTCACCGACCCATGGACGGGATGGGCTGAGGACGACGGGACATTCCCGAGATGGCCTCACAAGTTCCCCCCGACTCACTGGGCTGAGATCCCCGCCCCGCCGAAGGAGAGGGGGTGATGGCCTCAACCGATCCGATCCGCCTCGAAGGCAAGGACTGGTTCACAGAAGCCGAGGCCGCCGAGTATTGCGGCGTGTCACTGTCGAACTTCCGTGAGGGATACGCCAAGCTCGGCATCTCACCCAAGCGCGCCTTCGGCAAGAAGCTGTACGCCCGAGCCGACCTCTACTCTGCGATTGCGACCTGTCCCGAATGGCAACCATCTACCTCCGCGGCAAATCCTGGTATCTCAGCTGGAGCGAGAATGGTCGCCAGGTCAGGCAATCCCTTGGCTCAATTGCGGCCAGCGCGGCAGAGACCATACGTTCCGCGAAAGAGGCCGAGCTAGAGCATGGCGTGAGGATCCTGCCGCGCCTGCCCACGGTTCAGCAGTTCATGGACTTCTATGCCGAGTGGTACAAGGCCGACCACCCGACGACGCATAAGGGCCTGCTGAAGGAGATCAAGCCCTTCTTGCGGACCTTCGGTCACCGGCCGATCGACACGATCCGGGCGGCCGAGGTCGAAGCCTGGAAAGCCGACAGGCTCAAAACCCACGCTAGGGAGACGGTCGGCAAAGAGCTGCGCAGGTTCAAGGCGGCGTTCAAGCGCGGGATCGCGTGGGGCGAGCTGGACGTCAACCCGGTCGAGCATGTCCAAGCGCCGCGCGGCGTGCGCTCCGTGGCCGTGCGCTTCTACACCGTGGCCGAGGTCGCCAAGCTGTCCAAGACCCGCCGTGGCCCGCTGTGGAGATTCCTGGCCTGCACGGGCCTCAGGCGTAGCGAGGCTGTCCGGGTTGTGCAGTCGCTGCACGTTGTCGCGGACGGCCAGATGACGGTGATACGGGTCGAATCCGACCCCGACGCGACCGGCGCCGGCAGGACCAAGTCCGGGGCCTGGCGCGAAATCCCGCTGAACGCCGCCGCCGAGGCCAGCCTAATGGAGCTGCCAGACCGAATCGCCCCCTGCCACCCCGACACGCTGGGTGACTGGTTCGCGGCCGATGCCCGGGAGGCCGGGGTCGGCGGCAGCCTTCACCGGCTCCGGCACACGTTCTGCGCGCATCTGGCAATGGCCGGGGTACCCCTGAGGCGGATACAATTACTCGCCGGTCACGCGGACCAGAAGACGACTGAGATGTACGCACATCTCTCGCCAGACGGGGCGCCTGAAGCGGTGGGGAAGTTGAAGTTCTGACGCAGAAACTGCACAGCAACTGCACAGGCACTACCACCAACCCGCATGGCCCCGTAGCTCAGCTGGATAGAGCGGTCCCCTCCTAAGGGACAGGTCGTACGTTCGAATCGTATCGGGGTCACCACCTTCGCCAACCGGCCGGGACGCGCTGCCAACGGGCACGCCATCCCGGCCTGCAATCTCTGGGAGAGCTTGTTCCATGACCCACCCTGTCCTTGCCGCACTCGGTCTGACCGCCAACGAATCGGGCACCTATCTCGGCAGCGGGGAGTGGTCCAAGACCTCCGACGCCGGCGTCATCGAACCGATCAACCCGAGCAATGGCGACGTGCTGGCGCGCGTGCAGGCGTCGTCGGAAGCCGACTACGCGCTGATCGTCGAGCGCGCCCAGGCTGCGTTCAAGATCTGGCGCACGACCCCGGCCCCGCGCCGTGGCGAGGCCATCCGCCTGTGTGCGGACGCGCTGCGCACGCACAAGGACGCGCTGGGTTCGCTGGTCGCGCTGGAAATGGGCAAGTCCAAGCCCGAGGGCGACGGCGAAGTCCAGGAAATGATCGACATCGGCGAGTTCTCGGTCGGCCTGTCGCGCCAGCTGTACGGCCTGACCATGCATTCCGAGCGCCCGGGCCACCGCATGTACGAGCAATGGCACCCGCTGGGCCTGGTCGGCATCATCAGCGCGTTCAACTTCCCGGTCGCGGTCTGGGCCTGGAACGCGTTCGTAGCAGCGGTTTGCGGCGACATCTGCATCTGGAAGCCGTCGCCGAAGACGCCGCTGTCGGCGATCGCATCGCTGAAGATCTGCAATGAAGCCCTCCGCAAGGGCGGCTTCCCGGACCTGTTCTTCATGTTCAACGATGCCGGCAGCGACCTGGCCCAGCAGTTCGTCGACGACAAGCGCGTCGGGCTGATCAGCTTCACCGGTTCGACCAAGATCGGTCGCCAGGTCGGCGAGCGCGTCGCCCAGCGCATGGGCCGCAGCCTGCTCGAGCTGGGCGGCAACAACGCGATCATCGTCGACGAAACCGCCGAGCTGAAGCTGGCGATCCCGGCGATCGTGTTCGGCGCCGTCGGCACGGCCGGCCAGCGCTGCACCACCACGCGCCGCCTGTTCGTGCATGCCTCGCGCTACGACGAAGTGCTGGCCAAGCTGGTCTCTGCCTACCAGCAGGTCGAGAAGAAGATCGGCGACCCCACCGATCCGGCCAACCTGATGGGCCCGCTGAACAGCCAGGATGCGGTCAAGGGCTACCTCGATGCGGTCGCCAAGGCCAAGGCCAGCGGCGGCAAGATCGAGACCGGTGGCCGCGCGCTCGACGACCGTGCCGGCAACTTCGTGCTGCCGACGATCGTCACCGGCCTGTCCAACGATGCCGAAGTGGTCCAGACCGAGACCTTCGCGCCGATCCTGTACGTGATGAAGTTCAACGACCTCGATGAGGCGCTGACGCTGCAGAACGACGTGCCGCAGGGCCTGTCGTCGTCGATCTTCACGACCAACCTGAAGGCGTCCGAGGCGTTCCTGTCCGCGGCTGGTTCCGACTGCGGCATCGCCAACGTCAACATCGGCACCTCGGGTGCCGAGATCGGCGGCGCGTTCGGCGGCGAGAAGGAAACCGGCGGTGGCCGCGAGTCCGGTTCGGACGCGTGGCGCGCGTACATGCGTCGCCAGACCAACACGATCAACTACTCCGACGCGCTGCCGCTGGCCCAGGGCATCAAGTTCGATTTCTGATCGCGACCCGCCCGGGCCGCCCCATCGGGCCCGGGCACCGCTTCCGTGGGGCCTGCGTCGTCACGACCCAGGCCACCGCAATGCCGGTACGATGACCTGACCGGCAGGTTCGCACCGTATCCGTCGAGAGACCCGTCAGCATGAGACAGACCAGCACACTCGCGATCGTCGCCCTCGTATCGGGGTTGCTCGGATGGACCCTGGTACCCTGGCTGGGCAGCATCGTCGCCATCATCACCGGCCACCTGGCCCGCGCCGAGATCCGCCGCGAGCCCGAGCGCCTCGAAGGCGACGGCATGGCGCTGGCCGGCCTGATCCTGGGTTACTCGATGCTGGTGGTCACGCTGCTGGCGATTGCGGCCATGCTGCTGTTCTTCGGCGGGTTGGTCTGGTTCGGACTGAACAGCTGACGTGTATGCGCTGACCCGTCCCCTGCTGTTCGCCCTCGATGCCGAGCGTGCCCACGGCGTCACCCTGTCTTCGCTGCAGGCCGCCTACCGGCTCGGATTGACGCCCCTGCTGGCGCGCAGGCCGACGCCGCTGCCGACGCGCGTGCTGGGGCTGGAGTTCCCCAATCCGGTCGGCCTGGCCGCCGGGCTGGACAAGAACGGCGAGTACATCGACGCGCTGTTCGCGCTCGGCTTCGGTTTCGTCGAAGTCGGCACGGTCACGCCGCAGCCGCAGGACGGCAACCCCAAGCCCCGGATGTTCCGCCTGCCCAGCCATCGCGGCGTCATCAACCGGCTGGGCTTCAACAATGCCGGCGTCGATGCACTGGTACGCAATGTCGAGCGCGTCCGCCACCGCAGCGGCATCCTCGGCATCAATATCGGCAAGAACAAGCACACGCCCAACGAATCGGCCGAGTCCGACTATCTGTTTTGCCTGGAACGGGTGTACCCGCTGGCCGACTACATCACCATCAACATCTCCTCGCCCAATACCGCCGGCCTGCGCGAGCTGCAGGAAGAGCAGTTCCTGCGCAAGCTGATGGGCACGTTGCGCGATGCGCAGGAACGCCTGG
Source organism: Luteimonas sp. RIT-PG2_3 (assembly GCF_054902115.1). Classification (NCBI taxonomy): domain Bacteria; kingdom Pseudomonadati; phylum Pseudomonadota; class Gammaproteobacteria; order Lysobacterales; family Lysobacteraceae; genus Luteimonas; species Luteimonas sp. RIT-PG2_3. The sequence goes on from NZ_JBUBPF010000005.1 coordinate 216,229, forward strand.
CCGCGCAGCACGGCAAGCGCGTGCCGATGCTGGTCAAGGTGGCGCCCGACCTGTCCGACGACGATGTCGACGCGGCGGCGCGCGTGCTGTCGGACCTGCAGGTCGATGGCGTGATCGCGACCAACACCACGGTCTCGCGGATCAGCGTGCAGGAGCACCGGCATTCGCGCGAGACCGGCGGGCTGTCGGGCGCGCCATTGATGGACAAATCGACCGCAGTGCTGCGGATGCTGCGCACGCGGATGCCCGAGTCGATCCCGCTGATCGGCGTCGGCGGCATCCTGTCGGGCGCCGACGCGGTCAAGAAGATGGCCGCCGGTGCGTCACTGGTGCAGTGCTACAGCGGACTGGTGTATCGCGGGCCGAGGCTGATCGGAGAATGCGTCGAGGCGATCCGCCGACGCAAGGAAGCACCCAGCCGCGGCAACCTCCCCAACCTGTAACGAGCCAATTCATGAGTACGGGGTTCCGCCTGGTCGAGCATGCCGACCTTGGCGCACGCAACACCTTCCACCTCCCGGCCAGCGCGCCCCTGCTGGCCGAACTGCTGGCGCTGGACGCCCTGCCGGCCCTGCTCGAACAGCCCGCCCTGCGGGACCGCCCGTTGCTGCTGCTGGGCGGCGGCAGCAACCTGCTGTTCGCCGCCGATCCCGACGCCGTGGTCATCGCGATCGCCGCACAGGGCGTGTCGATCGTCGAACGCTGCCCCGACAACGCCATCGTGCGCGCTGAGGCCGGCCTCGGCTGGCATGCGCTGGTGGCGTGGACGCTGGACCAGGGCCTGTCCGGCCTGGAGAACCTGGCGCTGATCCCGGGTACCGTCGGCGCTGCGCCGATCCAGAACATCGGCGCCTACGGCGTCGAGATCAAGGACAGCATCCACGCGGTGGAATCGCTGGACCGCGAGACCGGCCAGATCCAGCGCCGCGACCGCCAGCAGTGCGCGTTCGGCTATCGCGACAGCGTGTTCAAGCAGCAGCCCGACCGCCACATCGTCATGGCGGTCGAATTCGCGCTGCCGCTGGTGCCGCGATTGCGGCTGGACTATGCCGGCATCGGCGACGAGCTGGCCTCGATGCGGATCGACGATCCCACGCCGCATGACGTGGCCGATGCGGTCTGCGCGCTGCGCCGGCGCAAGCTGCCCGACCCCGAACGCATCGGCAACGCCGGCAGCTTCTTCAAGAATCCGATCATCCCGCTGGCCCAGCTGGAACCGCTGCGTGCGGCGCATCCCGCGTTCCCGGTCTATCCCGGCCGCGACGCCAGCACCGCCAAACTCTCGGCCGCGTGGCTGATCGAGCAATGCGGCTGGAAGGGCTATCGCGGCGTCGACGGTGCGATCGATGTCGATGCCGGCGTCGCCGCCCAGCACGCGCTGGTGCTGGTCAACCACGGCAGGGCCAGCGGTGCCGGCCTGCTGGCGCTGGCGCGCGCGATCGCCGCCTCGGTGCAGCAGCGTTTCGGCGTCGCCATCGAACCCGAGCCGCGGATCGTCGGTGCCGCATGGTAGGCCAGCTCTCCCCCAGGGCCACGCCCGCGCGTACCTGGGTGCCCCGTTCGCAACCCGGCCGCGCCGCCCTGCTGATGCTGGGCAGCACCCTGGCCTTCGCGGTGATGGTGATCACCATCCGCCTGGCCTCGGCGACGATCGAGACCACCGAGATCGCGTTCTTCCGCAACCTGTTCGGCCTGCTCGCGCTGCTGCCGATCGTGCTGCGTCCTGGCAAGCCATTGCCGCGCACGCAACACATCGGCCGCTATCTGGTGCGCACCGTGATCGGCCTGGCGTCGATGCTGTGCGGCTTCTGGGCAATCGGCCACCTGCCGCTGTCGCAGGCGATCTCGCTGTCGTATTCGACGCCGATCTTCGTGACCATCGCCGCGGTGCTGTTCCTCGGCGAGCAGGTCCGGATCCGGCGCTGGGCGGCGGTCGCGGCCGGCTTCATCGGCGTCATGGTGATCCTGCGCCCGTGGAGCAGCGCGTTCACCGCCGGCATGCTGGTCGCGGTGCTGGCGGCGGTGATCAGCGCCGTGGTCGCGATCCAGATCAAGCAGCTCGCCCGCCTCGACCCGCCCGACACCGTGGTGTTCTTCACCTACGCGTTCTGGGTACCGATGTCGCTGGTGCCGGCACTGTTCCAGTGGGTCTGGCCGCATGGCATGGCCTGGGTCTGGCTGATCGCGACCGGCATCTTCGGCACGCTGGGGCAATTGCTGTGGACGCGTGCGTTGCGGCTCGGCGAAGTGTCGGCCTTGCAGCCGATCAGCTTCACCCAGCTGCCGCTGGTCGCGTTCTTCGGCTGGGCGCTGTTCGGCGAAAGCATCGACCGCTGGACCGTCATCGGTGCGTCGATCATCCTGCTGTCCAATGCCTACATCGCGCATCGCGAGGCGGTGCTGGCGCGCCAGGCATCCACGCATGCGCCGCTGGAGGCGGCCAAGCCCGGCGAGTGACGATGCGGGTCCTGCGGTCGGGGCACGCAGCCCGTGGACGGCTGGAGCGCCTCAGCGCTTTTTCGCATCGGCCCTGATATCGGCCACCAGCTCGCGTTGGTCCTCCGACAAGGTCGCCAGGTCGCGCGACAGCAACGCGGTCACGTAACGCTGGTGCACCGCGTCGGCTTCGGCCACCTGGCGCAGCCCCCGCAGGCGCGTCTCCAGCAGCAGCGCGGTGTCGACCGTGTCCGGATCGTCGACGCCCTTGAACTGTTCCTGCAGCGCCAGCAACTGGCGCGAGCTGGCGATCATCAGGGCGTTGTCGCCCACGGCCTGCGCATCGGCGGCCTGGAACTTCAGCGCGCCGTGCACCTGGGGATGCTGTCCGCCGAGTACCTCCAAGGCGACCGGCAGCATCTGCGCGACCAGGTCCAGCGCTTCGTGCGGCCGCCCGGCCTGGCTCAGGGTCATCGGCCGGTTCAACTGGATGAACAGCGTATCGGGATGGCGCGGCCCCAGCAAGCGCGTGCGCACCTGTGCGACCTGCTCCTGCAGCGGGATCGCGCGATCGAACTGCTGCATGCGCGCATAGGTCGACGACAGGTTCAGTTGCGCGCGCAGGGTCTGCGCATGCTGCGGGCCACGCACGCGAACCATCGCCTTGACCGCGGATTCCAGCACCGGCAGCGCCTCGTCGTTGCGGCCGGCATCGGTCAGCATGTTGCCCAGGTTGATGCGCTGGGCCAGCGTCGCCGGATGCTCGGCACCGAGTCGCCGGGTCTGGATCGCGACCAGTTCCTGCTGCAGCGACACTGAGGCGTCGTGGTCGCGACTCATCGCGCGCAACATCGCCAGCGTCGACAAGGTGTCCAGCGTCGCCGGATCCTCCTTGCCCAGCTCGGCGATCTGCGACTGTGCCAGCGCTTCCACCATCTGCCGGGCCGTACCCGGCTCTCCCATCTTCGCGATCAGGCGGGCATGCGCCATCGCGATCCGCGACGTCAGCACATTGGCCTCGCCCAGGTGGCGTACGCTGTCGGCATGTAGGGCTTCCAGGCGTTCGCGCGCACGCGGCCAATCGCCCAACTCCGCGATCGCCTGCGCCTGGCTGAAATACAGTTCGACCCGGCGTGGGTCGCCCTTGCCCAGGCGCGCGGCCTGCGGCAGCACGCGCTCGATCAGCACCATCGCCGCCGCGGCCTCGCGCGCGGCCAGCAGTGCAGAGATCTGCAGGCTGCGCGCGTGCAGGGTCTGTGCATCGGCATCGCCCAGGCGCTTGCCGCGCTCATCGGCGACCACGCCAAAGCCCGCCGCTGCGGCGGCATGCAGCCCCAGCGCCTCGCGCACGCTCGCCACCGATTCGCGCAGGTCGGTCGCCAGGGCAGGCTCGTCGGAAAAATTGCGCGCGATCGCGTGTTCGGCGCCGGCCAGGATGTTGTCGTCGACCAGGCCGCGGGCAAGATCGGCGGCACTGGCGTGCACCAGGGCCTGCTCGAACGCCGGCAAGGCCTCGGGCATCGCCTCACCGATCTGCGCGCGCAGGCCGTCGGCCAGGTCCAGTCCCATCGCCTCGATATCGATCGACTCCAGCATCGACTGCTGGAACGCGGCGACCTTACCCAGCTCCATGCTGCGCGCCTCGGCGATGGCGCGCTGCTCGCGCGCCTGCATCAGGCCATAGACCGACATCGCCAGCCCGCCCAGCAAGGCCACCAGCACCATGCTGGCGGCGACCAGCGCGCCGCGATGGCGATGCACGAAACGTCCCCACAGGTAGCGCCGGCCCGGCGGCACCGCTTGCACGACGTCGCCATCGAGGAAACGCTGCAGGTCTTCGGCCAGCGCCGCCGCGCTGGGATAGCGTGCGGCACGTTCGTGCGCCATCGCGCGCGAGACCACCCAGTCGAGTTCGCCGCGCAGCAGCCGCCGCATGCCGGCCAGCGGATAGCCCTGCACGCGCGCGACCTGGCGCGCCTGTTCGGGCGGCAGCGTTTCCAACGCCGCGGACGGCAGGCGCAACGACTGGCGCGCACCGGCCAGGGTTTCGCCGGCCATCGCCGGCCGTTGCCCGGTGATCAGTTCGAACAGCACCACGCCCAGCGAATAGACATCGCTGCGGGTGTCGATCAGCGACTTGTCGCCGTCGGCCTGCTCCGGGCTCATGTATTCGGGCGTGCCGGCGATTTCCCGGCCCTCGAGCGCGGACGAGGCGGTGGCGATGCCGAAGTCGATGATCTTCGGCGCCGGCTGTCCGTCGACATCGTCAACCAGCAGGTTACCCGGCTTCAGGTCGCGATGGATCACGCCCTTCTGGTGCGCGTGCTGCACGCCTTCGCAGACGCGGATGAACAGGCCCAGGCGTTCGCGCAGCGACAGCCCATGCGCCTCGCAGTAGCGGGTCAGCGGCGTGCCGGCGATGAACTCCATCGCGAAGAACGGATAGCCCTCGGGCGTGGAGTCGGCGTCGAAGATCTGCGCGATCGCCGGGTGCCGCATCTGCGCCAGCAGCTGGCGCTCGACCTCGAAGTAGGCCAGGTGGCGAGCATCCAGCCGACGGTTGCGCATGATCTTGATCGCGACGGTGCGGCGGACCGGTTCGAGCTGGTCGGCGCGGTAGACCTCGCCCATGCCGCCGCGACCGAGCAGTTCGCCGATCCGGTAGCGCCCCAGCCGGGTCCCGGGTGCGATCGCATCGCCAGCCTCGCCCGCGTCGCCGCGACCGGAAGGCGAACGCGTGGCCAGCAGTTGCGTGCTGTCAGGATCTTCCGAACCGTTCATTGCCATCCCCTGCCCCCAAGTACCGCAGATGCCTGCATGCCGGCCAAGCGCCTGGCCGCAGCGCATTCTATCGCCTGGCCGCCTCGCGACACCGCCGCAGCGGCCGCGGAGGGCGGATTCCACGGTTACACTTCCCACAGCACCCGTCTCCGATGCCTCTCCCGCAGCTGATGCCGCACCGCACAGGCCCTTCCGAAACCACGCAGCGCACGATGATGACGAGCGGCCCGCACCGGCCGTCGCCGCGCTCGGCCTGCGTGGTGGTGATCCATGGCGAGGGCCTGGGACGGCGCGTCGACATCCACGATGCGCCGGTGATGATCGGGCGCTCGGACGAGGCCGACCTGGTGATCGCGCACAAGAGCGTGTCGCGCCGGCATTGCGAGATCCTGCGCGACGGCGAGCATTACCGGCTGCGCGACCTCGGCGCGACCAACCGCACGCGGATCAACGACGAGGCCGTCGCCGAGGCGATCCTGGTCGACGGCGACCAGTTGACGATCGGCGAGACCGTGCTGAAGTTCATCAGCCAGACCAGCATCGAAGCGGCCTACCACGAAGAGATCTACCAGCTCGCGACCCACGACGCACTGACCGATCTGTGCAACCGCCGCCATTTCCTGGAACTGATGGAGAAAGAAATCGCGCGCGCATCGCGGCACCGGCGCCCGCTGTCGCTGTGCATCATCGACGTCGACCTGTTCAAGGCCGTCAATGATCGCCATGGCCACCTGTCGGGCGACGGCGTGCTGCGCCAGATCGCGCAACTGATCGCCGAGCTCGCCCGCAGCGAGGACGTGGCCGCCCGCATCGGCGGCGAGGAGTTCGCGATCCTGCTGCCCGAATGCGATGCGCAGGCCGCGGCCGCGCTGGCCGAACGCGTGCGCGCGGCCGTGGAAGCGGCGGAGTTTTCTCCCGGCAATACCCGCGAAAGGATCACCGTCAGCGTTGGTATCGCCGCGCTCGATCCGCGACGCCCGCAGCGCGCCGCCCTGATGACCGACGCCGACGCCGCGCTGTACCTGGCCAAGGACGAGGGCCGTAACCGGGTGCGTCTCCACGGCTGTTGAGGTGCCATGGCGGGCGCTTGCCGCCCAGGCGAACCGTTGCTGTGAACAGTTGCCGTGAGCAGGCGGCTCGAACAGCTGGCTCGAACAGGGGGCGGTCTCGAACAGGCCTCTCGAACAGGTCTTGCGAACAGGTCTTACGCCTGGCCGCGACCCTCGCCGCTCCTGCAGGGCGCTGCCGCTACGGCGTGGACGGCGTTCCACGCGGGCTGCGGACGCGGCGGTAGACCACCAGGTACACGCCCACCGCCCAGGCCAGCGCGGCCGCCCAGCCGGCGAGGATGTCGGACGGGTAATGCACGCCCAGGTAGATGCGCGACAGACCGACCATCGGCACAAACACCAGCATCGCCGCCAGCACCGGCCAGCGCCAGCGGGTCGACCAGGTCAGCGCCACCAGCACGACCGCGAGCGTCATCGATCCCATCGCATGGCCGCTGGGGAAACTGTAGTTGTGCTCGGGGGCGATCGATTCCCACAGGCTCGGGCGATCGCGCGCGAAGAACGCCTTGCTGGCCATGTTCAACAGCGCCGAGCCGCCGAGCGTGACGGCCGCGAACACGCTGTCGCGGAATCGCCGCAGCCAGGCCAGGCAGGCCACCAGCGCGATGTCGAACGGCACCACGCCCCACTGATATCCGATCGCCGAGAAGAACAGGAACACCGTGTCGTAGCCGTCGCGCGCCATCTGGTTGGCGAACAGCAGGATCGGCTCGTCGAAGCCGAAGGCCTCGGCATCGCGGACCTCATCGGCCAGTTCCAGGAAGCCCCACATCGGCAGCAGCAGGCCGGCGAATAGCAGCAGCAACCAGCGGCCGTGGCGCGCGACGAGGCTGCGACCGGCTTCGGATTCTCCGCGCAGGACGTCGCGGACGGCGTCGGCGGGGTCAGTCGGTCCGCGCAAGGGCATAGCGCTTGTCGACGTACTCGTCGACCAGCGCGACGAAGTCATGGGCGATGTTCTCGCCGCGCAGGGTCACGGCCTTCTCGCCATCGATGAACACCGGTGCCGACGGTGTCTCGCCGGTGCCGGGCAGCGAAATGCCGATGTTGGCGTGGCGCGATTCGCCAGGCCCGTTGACGATGCAGCCCATCACCGCCAGCGTCATGTTCTCGGCGCCGGGATGGGTGATCTTCCATTCCGGCATGCGCTCGCGGACATGGTTCTGCACCACGCCGGCCAGCTCCTGGAAGAACTCTGAGGTGGTACGGCCGCAGCCCGGGCAGGCAGTGACCATCGGCGTGAACGCGCGCAGGCCCATGGTCTGCAGCAGTTCCTGCGCGACGATCACTTCCTGCGTGCGCGAGGCGCCGGGCTCGGGCGTCAGCGAGATGCGGATGGTGTCGCCGATGCCTTCCTGCAGCAGCACCGCCAGCGCGGCGCTGGAGGCGACGATGCCCTTGCTGCCGATACCGGCCTCGGTCAGGCCCAGGTGCAGCGCGAAATCGCAGCGCGCCGACAGGTCGCGATAGACCGCGATCAGCTCCTGCACGCCGCTGACCTTGGCCGACAGGATGATGCGCTCGCGCGCCAGCCCCAGCTCGACCGCGCGTTCGGCAGAATCCACCGCCGACAGGATCAGCGCTTCACGCAGCACGCGGCCGGCATCCCAGGGGTCGGCACGCAGCGCGTTCTCATCCATCAGGCGCGCGGCCAGCGACTGGTCCAGCGAGCCCCAGTTGGCGCCGATGCGCACCGGCTTGTCGTAGCGCATCGCGAATTCGATCAATTGCGCGAACTGGGTGTCGCGCTTCTTGCCGAAGCCGACGTTGCCGGGATTGATGCGGTACTTGGCCAGCGCTTCGGCGCAGGCCGGCTCGCCGCTGAGCAGCTGGTGGCCGTTGTAGTGGAAGTCGCCGATGATCGGCACCGTGATGCCCTGCATCGCCAGGCGCTCGACGATCCGCGGCACCGCGGCGGCGGACTCGGGATTGTTGACGGTGATGCGCACCATCTCCGAGCCGGCGCGCCACAGCTCGCCGATCTGCTTGGCGGTCGAAGCGATGTCGGCGGTGTCGGTATTGGTCATCGACTGCACGACGACCGGCGCGTCGCCACCGACCAGCACATCACCCACGCGCACCTGGCGCTTGGGTCGGCGCGACGCGGGGCCGAAGGCGGCGGCCGGGAGGCAACCCGGCGCGGCGACGGCCGGATCGCTGGAGGACGGATGGACTGGCAGGACGGACATGTCGGTCATTTTACCTGTGCAAGGGACCGGAACGGGTGGCCCAACGTTTATGCTGGCTGCATGAGTGCGACACAAGACCAGGCCATCACCGGGGAGATCCTGAGCCCGACCCAGCTCAACACCCTCGCCCGCAGCCTGCTCGAGGATACGTTTCCGCTGGTCTTCGTCGAAGGCGAGCTCGGCAATGTCTCGCGCCCGGCGTCCGGGCACCTGTATTTCACGCTGAAGGATGCGCGCGCCCAGGTGCGTTGCGCCATGTTCAAGCCCAAGAGCCAGTGGCTGCCGTTCCAGCCGCGCGAGGGCCTGAAAGTGCTGGCACGCGGCCGTCTGACGCTGTACGAGGCCCGCGGCGACTACCAGCTGATCCTCGACAGCCTGGAGGAAGCCGGCGAAGGCGCGCTGCGGCGGGCGTTCGAGCAGCTCAAGGCCCGGTTGCAGGCCGAGGGCCTGTTCGACCCGGCCCGCAAGCGCCCGCTTCCGGCCTACCCGCGCCGGCTGGGCGTGCTGACCTCGCCCTCGGGCGCGGCCGTGCGCGACGTACTGAGCGTGCTGGCGCGGCGCTTCCCGCTGCTGGAGGTCGAGATCCTGCCGGTCCCGGTGCAGGGCGCGACCGCCGCTGCGCAGATCCTGGCGACCCTGCGCCGCGCCTTCGCCGCCGGCCGCCACGACGTGCTGCTACTGGCACGCGGCGGTGGCTCGCTGGAGGACCTGTGGGCCTTCAACGATGAGGCCCTGGCCCGCGCGGTCGCCGCCTCGCCGGTCCCGATCATCTCGGCGATCGGGCATGAGACCGACTTCAGCCTGACCGATTTCGCCGCTGACCTGCGCGCGCCGACGCCATCGGCCGCCGCCGAGCTGCTGGTGCCCGACCGCATCGACCTGCTGCAGCGGCTGTCGGGCCTGCAGCGGAGGATCACTGCCCTGCAACGCCACCAGTCCCAGCAGCGCGACCAGCGCCTGGATCGCGCGGGACTGCGGCTGCAGGCACTGCGTCCGCAGGCACGGCTGCAGGCGTTGGACCAGCGCCAGCAGGACGCCCTGCGCCGGCTGCGCGCGGCGATGCAACGGCAGTTGCAGGACCGCGGCGCACGCCTGCGCCATGTCCAGGCCGTACTGCAGGCGACGCGCCCACAGCGGCGCCTGGAGGCGCTCCAGGAACGTCTGTCCGCGCTGCAACCGCGCCCGCTGGCGGCGATCGCACGACGCCTGCAGGGCGATGCAGCGCATCTGCGCGGGCTGGCGCGATCACTGGAGGCGGTCAGTCCGCTGGCAACGGTCGCGCGCGGCTATGCCATCGTCCAGCATGCCGATGGCCGCGTGCTGCGCCGCGTCGAGGACGCCACGATCGGCGAGCGCGTCAGCGCGCGGCTCGCCGATGGACAACTGCAGCTCAGGGTCGAGTCCCTTGAGCATCCACGGGACGACGACAGCTGATGTGATCCAATCTCTGGCGTGCCTGCACGGGCCGCGCCGCAGACATCACGCTGTCACCGATGGCGCCGCCGCAGTGATCGCGCACGGGTCGTCGTCGTCGCTGTCGTCGTCCTTGTCTTCAGCAGATGTTTTCAGCGGGGCGGAAACATCGGGATGGCGCTGTGTCCTGCCCCGGACACGAAGGTGACGCACGATGACCAAGGCTTCCGATCTGTTTGTCCAGGCACTGGCTGCCGAAGGCGTCGAGTACGTCTTCGGCATTCCCGGCGAAGAAAACCTCGACCTGCTCGAATCCCTGCGCGAATCGGGCATCCAGCTGGTGCTGACCCGGCATGAGCAGGCCGCCGGCTTCATGGCCGCCACCTATGGCCGGCTGACCGGCAAGACCGGCGTCTGCCTGGCCACGCTGGGCCCGGGCGCGACCAACCTGGTCACGCCGGCGGCCTATGCCCAGCTGGGCGCGATGCCGATGCTGATGATCACCGGCCAGAAGCCGATCCGCAGCAGCCGGCAGGGGCATTTCCAGATCGTCGACATCGTCGACATGATGCGGCCGCTGACCAAGTACACGCGCCAGCTGGTGTCCGCCGACAGCATTCCGGCGCGCGTGCGCGAGGCATTCCGGCGCTCGCAGGAGGAACGCCCCGGCGCGGTCCACCTCGAACTGCCGCAGGACATCGCCGGCGACGACACCGACGCGATCCTGCTGCCGCCCGCCTATACGCGGCGACCGCTGGCCGAGGACAAGGCCATGGCCGAAGCCGTCGCCGCGATCCGCCAGGCCCGCCACCCGCTGTTGATGATCGGCGCCGGCGCCAACCGCAAGACCACCGCGAAGATGCTGCGCGCCTTCGTCGACCGGCTCGGCATCCCGTTCTTCAGCACCCAGATGGGCAAGGGCGTGCTCGACGAGACCGGACCGCTGTGGCTGGGCACCGCCGCGCTGTCGGACAAGGACTTCGTGCACCGCGCGATCGATGCCGCCGACTGCATCATCAACATCGGCCATGACGTCATCGAGAAGCCGCCGTTCTTCATGCATCGCGGCCGGCGCACGGTGATCCACGTCAACTATTCCAGCGCGGTCGTCGACCAGGTCTACTTCCCGCAGATCGAGGTCGTCGGCGATATCGCCAATTCGGTCTGGCAGCTTGCCCAGGCGCTGGAGCGACAGTTGCATTGGGACTTCGCGTTCTTCGATCGCGTGCGCAGCGCCCTGTGCGCGCACATCACCGAACTGGCCGATGACCCACGCTTTCCGCTCGGCGTCCCGCGCCTGGTCAGCGAAGTCGCCGCGGCGCTAGCGCCCCAGGACATCGCCTGCCTCGACAACGGTCTCTACAAGCTGTGGTTCGCCCGCCATGCGCGCTGCCGCGAGCCCAACACCCTGCTGCTCGACAACGCCCTGGCGACGATGGGGGCGGGCCTGCCGTCGGCGATCGCGGCAAAGATCGTGCATCCCGAGCGCAAGGTCGTCGCGATCTGCGGCGACGGCGGTTTCATGATGAATTCACAGGAGCTCGAGACCGCCGTGCGGCTCGGCCTGGACCTGGTGGTGCTGGTGCTGCGCGACGACGCCTACGGCATGATCAAGTGGAAGCAGTCGCACGAGGGCTATCCCAACTTCGGCATGGACTACGGCAACCCCGACTTCGTGCAGTACGCCCGCAGCTACGGCGCCCGCGGCCACCGCCCCGACAGCATCGCCGACTTCGCGCAGATGCTGCGCAGCGCCCTCGCCTCGCCCGGCGTCGACCTGATCGACGTCCCGATCGACTACAGCCGCGACGACGACCTGCTCAACCGCCAGATCGCCGAACGCAGCGCGCAGGTGGAATGAGCACGTGAAGCGAGACCGGGGTCTGCGCTGCCGCTTGACGCGCGCATGTCCCGCGATCGATTAGAGTCGTCATCCGGGTTGCGAGCCATACCCGCGCAGGTGTCGCGACCGGCGTGGGAGATGGATCGGACCCTTCGAACACGCACAAGCCCTGGAGCCCACGACATGGCAGACAAGTCCTCACGCAAGCGCAAGGGCGGCTCGTCCGTCCCGCAGCTGGCCAAGCGCTATCCCTACTACCTGGCCAACAAGCCGGTCGCGGCCAATGCCGACCTCGACGTGCTGGACAAGTACAGCGGCAAGGTCGCGACGCGGACGGCGTTCGCCGATGCGGCGACCGTGCGCAAGGCGATCGTGGCCGCATACAAGGCGCGCGAGGCGATGGCCGCGTTTCCGCCGGACAAGCGCCGCGACGTGCTCGAACACTGCGTCCGCCGTTTAAGCGAACGCGCCGAGGAACTCGCGCTGTCGCTGTGCATCGAGGCCGGCAAGCCGATCAAGGACGCGCGCGGTGAAGTCACGCGCCTGATCGACACGTTCCGGATTGCCGCCGGCGAGGCCACCCGCAGCCCCGGCGAAACCATCGAACTCGGCATTTCCGAGCGCACGCGCGGCTACCGCGGCTTCGTCAAGCGCGTACCGATCGGGGCCTGCAGCTTCATCACGCCATTCAACTTCCCGTTGAACCTGGTCGCGCACAAGGTCGCGCCCGCGATCGCCGCGGGTTGCCCGTTCGTGCTGAAGCCCGCGGCCAAGACGCCGATCGGCGCGTTGATCATCGGCGAGATCCTGGCCGAGACCGACCTGCCCAAGGGCGCGTTCTCGATCCTGCCGTGCAGCAACGACGACGCGGCAGCCCTGACCGAGGACGATCGCATCGCACTGCTGAGCTTCACCGGCGGGCTGGTCGGCTGGGACCTGAAGGCGCGCGCCGGCAAGAAGAAGGTCACGCTGGAGCTGGGGGGCAACGCGGCCTGCATCGTCGACGCCGATCCTGGCGTCCCACTGGACCATGTCGTCGAACGCCTGGTCTTCGGCGCCTATTACCAGTCCGGCCAGAGCTGCATCAGCGTGCAGCGCATCTACGTGCACCACAGCCTGTACGACAAGCTGCGCCGCAAGTTGAAGACCGCGATCGAAAAGCTGCGCGCCGGGGATCCGCGCGACGAGCGCACCTTCATCGGGCCGGTCATCGACACCGCGGCGGCAGACCGGATCGAGGACTGGATCCAGCAGGCGCGCAAGGGCGGCGCCCGCGTCGTCGCTGGTGGCGCCCGCGATGGCAACCTGATCGCGGCGACCCTGCTGGAGAAAGTGCCCCACGACAGCGACGTCTATCGCAAGGAAGTCTTCGGACCGGTCGCGTTGCTGGAACCGTTCGATGCCTTCGACGACGCCATCGCCTTCGTCAACGACAGCGATTTCGGGCTGCAGGCGGGCGTGTTCACCGCCAACCTCGCGCATGCGATGCGGGCCTGGGACCGGATCGAAGCCGGCGGCGTCATCGTTGGCGACGTCCCCAGCTTCCGCGTCGACAACATGCCCTACGGCGGCATCAAGGACTCCGGCATGGGCCGCGAAGGCGTGCGCTACGCCATCGAGGACATGACCGAAGCACGGCTGCTGGTGGTGCGCGACCCTCCGGCCTGAGCGGACAGGCCGGACATCCGCAGGACCGGCACCACCCGGTGCGGTCCGCCGCGGTGATGGCTCAGGGCCTGCGCCAGTCTTCGAAGGCTTCGCGGATCTTCTCGTAGGCTTCGCGCTGGCGTGCGTCCTGGGGCGTGGGCGCCTGGATTTCCAGTTCGACGATCTGGTCGCCGGCCGCGGTCGAGCCGGTGCCCGGCAATCCGCGTCCGCGCAGCCGCAGCTTGCGGCCGGCCTCGGACTCGGCGGGAATCTTCAGTTCCACCTTGCCGCCCAGCGTGGGCACGCTGATCGTCGCGCCCAGCGCGGCCTCCCACGGCGCCACCGGCAGGGTATAGATGATGTTGCGGCCGTCGATCTCGAAGCTCGGGTGGGCGGCGTATTCGATCTCGAGCAGCAGGTCGCCGCCGCGCTGGCCCTGTTTGGCCAGGCGGATGACCTGACCGGGGCGGATGCCCTTGGGCACGCGCACGTCGAACGACTTGCCATTGACGCTGAAGCGCACGCCGTCGCCGTTGAAGACGTTCTCCAGCGAGACCGCCAGCTTGGCGCGGGTGTCGCCGACCGGCTGCGGTCCGCGCGGGCCCGGGCCGCCGCGGCCGTTGCCGCCCTGTTGCCGGCGGAACAGGCCTTCGAAGAAGTCGCTGAATCCGCCGCCGGCACCACCGCCCGCGAAGACCTCCTCGAAATCGAAATTGCCCGCACCGGGACCACCAAAGCCGCCCGGCGGTGGCTGGATGTCGTCACCGGGACGATAACCGCGCGCGCGCAACTGGTCGTAGGCCTTGCGCTTCTCGGGATCGCGCAGGGCCTCGTACGCCTCGTTGATCGACTTGAAACGTTCCTCGGCCCCCGCCTCCTTGCTGACGTCGGGGTGGTACTTGCGCGCCAGGCGCCGGTACGCGGTCTTGATCTCCGCATCGCCGGCATTGGGCTCGACGCCGAGGGTCTCGTAGTAATCCTTGAACTGCATGGGGGCTCCGCAACACGACGATCCGCGACACCAGCGTCACTGGACCGTGCGTAGTCTAGCGATGTTCCAATTCCGGGCACATCCGCCCGCTTTCAAGGGCCCGGGACACGACCGGACCGGTCGGTCGCGGCCTGGCCTCGCAGCCGCCTGCGCCGGGGACCGCCTACTTCGTGCGCCTGCCGGCATTGGCCGCTAGACTCGAGCCCCCACCCTGCGGAGACCACCATGACCATCCAGACCGGCGATCCGATTCCGGAAGTCGTGCTCAAGCACATCGACGACGGCGTCCAGATGATCGACACGCGCACACTGTTCGACGACCGCAAGGTGGTGCTGTTCGCAGTCCCCGGCGCGTTCACCCCGACCTGCTCGGAAAAGCACCTGCCCAGTTTCATCGCCCAGTTCGATGCGTTCCGCAGCCGCGGCATCGACGTCGCCTGCATGGCGGTCAACGATCCGTTCGTGATGCAGGCCTGGGGCAAGAGCCTGGACGTGCCGACTGGCATGCGCATGCTGTCGGATGGCAATGGCGACTTCGCGCGCGCACTCGGCCTGGAGATGGATGCCAGCGCCTACGGCATGGGCATGCGCAGCAAGCGCTTTGCGCTGTACGCCGAGAATGGCGTGGTGCGCCAGCTGTTCGTCGAGGCACCGGGCGAGTACAAGGTGTCGGGTGCCGAGCACGTGCTGGCGGCGATCGACGCTGCGGCTTGAGAACCTGTTCAAAGTCTTGCTGCGCTTGCCAGCTGGCGCGCGTGCGGTGCTCGGTTGCTCATGTACCCGCACGTACACTGCGCTTTCTGCCCGCTCTCCATTGGTATGCACACCACGCGCCACCTGGCTGCGCTCGCGACAGACTTTGAACAGGTTCTGAGTGCTTGCATGCAGGACGGCGTCCTGACCAGGCCGCGCCGGCACGCGCTTCGATGCGCCTGAGTCAGCTCAACGCAACACGCTGAAATCGACGCTGTCCCAGGCCCCGCTGTCGGCGATCACCGTCAGGGTGTGCTGACCGGGGCGGTCGAAGTCGTGGCGGAAGCCCTGGCGTCCACGGGTCTCGGCGATCCAGCGGCCGTCGAGCAACCACTGCAATCGCGATTCCGAGCCCAGCGCGCGCAGGACCAGCTGCACGCCGCGCTCGCTGCCGGGCGCCCGCGCCAGCGTTGTGCCGGCATTGACACCCTCGATGCGCAAGGACTCCGAGGCGTCGCGACCATCGCCCTGGCAGTCCGGCGACAGCGCCGGCAACCGCGACATCGTACGGATCGCCGACGACAACCACGGCGATGCCAGGGCCGGCCAGCGCGCGACCTCGCGCGGCACGCGCCGGTGCGGCTGGCTGCACTCAGCCGACAGCCGCAGGCCGCTGCGCGCGTCGGCATCGAAGCGTTCGAGCCCCGCGCTCCAGAGCCGCGCGTCGCGTTCGGCGAACGTGGGCGGCACCACGCCATCGAGCGTCCACGCGGTGAAGCGGCGATGGCAGGACGCCGCCTCCTGGTCCTGCAGGCGGGTGCCCAGCGGCCAGCAGATCTCGGCTTCGGCCACGGTCGCGGGTGGCGGGATCCGCGCGGTATCGCCCTGCTCGCGCGGCAGGCTGTCGATGGTCTCCAGCAGCAGCGGCAGAGCCGTGATCGCGCCGTACTGCCCGGGCAACGGCGTACCGTCGGGACGGCCGACCCAGACCCCGACGGTGTAGCGCCGCGTGCCGCCCAGCGCCCAGGCATCGCGGAAGCCATAGCTGGTGCCGGTCTTCCACGCCACCCGCAGGCGGCGACCGGTGTCGAAGGTATCGCCGCGTTCGCCCGGGCGCGGCGACGACTCCAGGATCTCCCTGACGATCCAGGCCGCACCGGGCGACATCAGCCGGCGATCGATGACCGGATCGTCCGGCGTATAGCGCACGCGCCCGGCGATGCCATCACGATGCAGGGCCGCATGCGCACCGACCAGGTCTTCCAGCCGCGCGCCGGTGCCGCCGAGGATCAAAGACAGGTTCGGCCGCGCGCCGCGCGGGAACCGCAACGGCAGTCCGGCATTGTCGAGCCGCGCCGCGAACCGTGCCGGACCGACACGGTCCACCAGGTCCACGGCCGGGACGTTCAATGACAAGCGCAGCGCCGAGGCCACGCCGACCGGTCCGTTGAACGCGGCATCGAAGTTGCCGGGCCGATAGCCTCCGAACGCCTGCGGCGCGTCGACCATCAGGCTTTCGGAATGGATCAGACCATCGTCGAGCGCGATGCCGTACAGGAACGGCTTCAGCGTCGACCCCGGCGAACGCCATGCGCGCACCATGTCGACATGGCCGAGCCTGGGCTTGTCGCCGAAGGCGACCGAGCCGACATAGGCGCGCGCTTCCAGCGTGCGGTTGTCGACCACCAGCAGCGCTGCCGACGTGCGCTCGGGCAGGCTGGAAAAGTACGAGGACACGCGTTCTTCCAGCGTGCGCTGCAGGCTGGCATCGAGGGTCGAGGTGATGCGTTCGCGCCGGCTGCCATCGTCGGCACGCGCATGCGCAGCCTGCAGCCGCTGCGCCAGCAACGCCGCCGACAGCGGCGGCCGCAACGCGCGCGAAACCACGACCTCGATGCGCGCATCGTCGACGTCGTGGCGGGACCAGACGCCGAGCGTCGCCATGCGATCGAGCACCTTGTCGCGCGCCGTGCGCGCCGCGTCGGGCGAACGGTCCGGGCGCAGCCGGCTCGGCGCCTGCGGCAGGACCGCCAGCAGGGCCGCCTCGGCCTGCGACAGCCGTGCCGCCGGCTTGCCCAGATAGGCCCAACTGGCGGCCTCGACCCCTTCGATGGTGCCGCCGAACGGCGCGCGTTCGAGGTACAGCGCCAGGATCTCGCGCTTGGACAGGTGCGCTTCGAGTTGCAGCGCGCGCAGCATCTGTACGAACTTGCCATGCACACTGCGGGTCGAGCGGCCATGACCGGTATCGAGGATGCGCACGACCTGCATCGTCAACGTGGAGCCCCCGGACACGATGCCGCCGCCGGTGCCCCACTGCCATGCCGCGCGCACCAGCGCGAATGGATTGATGCCCGGGTGACGCCAGAACCAGCGGTCCTCGTACGCCAGCAGCGCCTGCAGGTACAGCGGCGACACCGAATCGGCATCGGCCGGATAGCGCCAGACGCCATCGGCATCGGCGAACGCGCGCAGCGGCGTGCCGTCGCGCGCAGTGACCAGGGTGCTGGTGTCGCGCGATTGCGGCAGCTGCGGCGGGAACCACTGGTCCAGCGCCAGCAGCGCCACCAGCAGCGCGACCGTGCCCCAGCGCAGCCAGGGCAGCCACCAGCCCGCCAGCCCCTTCACTGAAGCGGCTCCATCATTCCCGAGCAGCGGACAGGTCGGGAAAAAAGCATGCTTTTTTCCCGCCTGCCGATTCGCGCCTAGCGATTCCCGATGCCCGATGCCCCGCCGTCAAGGCTGCACCACGGTGATGCGCTCCGGCGATGCCTTGCCGACGCCCCGGATATCGGGCCGGTACATGTCCTCGACCAGCGACGGCGGCACCGTATAGCTGCCCGGCGACACCGCACGCACGAGGTAGAACAACCGCGCCGAACGCCCGCGCTCGAGCTTCAGCGCCGCGACATAGCGGTCGTCGCGGAACTCCTCGTGCTTGACGTCGGCGGCACTGCCGCGGTCGCTGATGCCGATGCCGTCGACCACGACATCGGCCCATTGCTTGGCGTCGCCGAGGTTGAAGTTCTCGATCTCCAGGCCCGCGGGCAGCAGGTCGGTCAACAGGGCATCGGGCATGCTGACGTCGGAGACGATGTTGACGGCGACGATCAGGGCCTCGCCCTCCTTCAACGGTCCGGGCGTCCACGGCTTGCCGTCGGTGCCGTACAGGCGACGCTCGACGCGGATCGTGCTGGCGTCCGCGGCCGGCGGCGTGCGCGGCACGCCGGCGACCTCGATGCTGACGAACATCGGCGGCTCGCCCTTGGGATCGAAGCGCACGCCCTTGGCCAGCGAGGCGTAGTCGTAGCTGCGACCGACCATCCGCGCTGGCGCCACGGCCTCGTCGATGCTGCCTTCGCTCAACACGCCCGACACCAGCTTGCCCTGGCCCGACGACAGCGCCCGGCCGAGTCGTGCCAGCGCGATCTGCTCCTGCGTGCTCAGGTACAGCCAGCCCGAGTTGCGGCGGGCATCGAGATCGCGCCCCAGTTCCACCGCGCGCGCGTCGTAGGCCGGCTTGGCATAGCCACGCTCGTGCGTCATCGCGATCATCAGCGCGCGATCGCGCACCGGCGTGCCGTAGTCGCCGAGGTAACCCGGACGGTCGCCCTTGAACGCGAAGCCCTGCGCGATCGCCTGTTCGCCGCGGGCCTTGTCGCCCTGCAGGCCAAGCGCCAGTCCCAGGTGCACCAGCGGCAGGCCGGTCAGAGATTTGCTGCGCTCGTTGTCGTACAACGCGCGCAGCGTACCCAGTGGCGCGCGGTTGACGCGCGCGAGCACGTAGCCGGCATGCGCCTGGTAGGCCAGCTTGAGGTGGCTACGATGGTCGTAGCCGTAGAACTCGTTGCCTCCGGACAACAGGTCCTCGCTCAGGCGTTCAAGCGCCTTCTGCAGCACCGCCTCGGGCACCGCGAATCCGGCCTCGCGCGCATCCAGCAGGAACTCGACGATGTACGGCGTCAGGCCCGGATTGACGTAGCCGTCGTCGCCCCACATCGAGAAATGCCCGGACGCGATCTGCATCGCCGCGAGCCGTCCGAACGCGGCTTCAACGTACTGCTTGCGCTTGCCGGCATCGACATCCTTGATGCCGAGCATGCGGCTGGTCGCCTCGTCGAGCTGCAAGGCGGCGTAGCCCTTGCTGGTGGTCTGCTCGGCGCAACCGTAGGGGTAATCGAGCGCGCCGCGGATCGCACTGGCGAACGGGATCGGCGGCAGTGCGCTGACATTGAAGCGTGCGGTGACCGAGCCCGCCATCAGGCCGTCGGCATCGGTGGTGTTCAGGCTCACCGGCGACAGGCTGTCGAGCACCTGGGTACGGGCGCGCAGCACGCTCGGCCAACCCGGCCGCACCGGCAGGTCGTACTGGCGGTCGACCTTGAAGCCGTTGCCGTCCACGCGCACGCGCACCTTGGCGACGGTATAGCCCTCGCCTGCGCTGAGCGGGAAGCTCAGCGTCGACTTGCCATCGATCGCCAGCGACGCCTTGCGTGTGCCTTCGGCGATCGTGACCGGACCGATGCCGTCCACGCGCACATCGAACTCGCCGGCCTTGCCGGTGAAGTTGGTCAGGTCCAGCGTCACTGTGCTGCGATCGCCCGGCGCCATGACCCGCGGCATGCTGGCCTCGGCGACGATCGGCGCACGCACGACGGTCTCGATGGCGCGCTGGCCATACGCCTCGGCCGAGTAGACCAGCGCCGAGACGCGCAACGTGCCGTTGAAGTCGGGCAGCGCCAGCGGTACGCGCGCATTGCCCTTGGCATCGAGCTGGACCGGCCCGGCGAACAGGTCGACGGTCTGCACGCGCGCGGTCGGACGGCGGGCCTGCGGCAAGGCCGCCAGCGCCATGTCGCCACCGAAGCGGATCCGCGCACTGCCGCCTTCGAAGCTCTCGATGACGCGACCATAGACGTCGTAGCTGTCCACGCCCAACCGCCGCTGCGCGAAGAAATGCGCGGCCGCGTCGGGCACCGGGAAACGGGTAATGTTGAGGATGCCGACATCCACCGCCGAAATCGTCGCCCAGGCCTGCTTGCCGGCCAGTTGCGGCACGCTGACGGTGACGTGCATCGGCCGCTCGGGGCGGGTCTGCTTGGGCGCGACCAGGCCGACCGCGACGCGACGGTCGCGGCGGTCCATCGGCACGTGCACCACGCCCACCGCGCGTGCGGGCGTGATCTTGCTGGCCGCGCTGCCGCCACGGAACACCAGCGCCGTCACGTAGACGTCGTGGCGCTCCCAATCCTTGCTGATCGGGATCTCGTAGGTGCTGCCCGGCTTGGCATCGACCTCGTGGACGTAGAGCATGCGGTCGCTCTCGACCATCAACAGGCCCTTGCCCGGGTGCGGTGGCGTGACCGTGACCTTCAGCGTCTCGCCGGCGCGGTAGGCGGTCTTGTCCAGCGACAGCTTGACCTTGTCAGGACGCGCATCCAGGCCGCGGTTCTCGTCGTCCCAGCTCCAGCCGGCGCTGAACGGATAGCGCGAGGTCAGCCCGGTCTGCGGATCGAGCACGTCGACCCGGTACTCGCCCCACTCGACCGGGAAGTCGACGCGCACGGCGCCATTGCCCGTATCGAGCGTGCGCGTGGAGACGTTCTCGAAGCGCTTGTTGTGCTCGTAGCGCCAGCCGGTCTCGTCGTCGTGGTTCCAGTGGTAGTCGCGATGCTCGCGCACCAGCGTGACCTTCAGGCCCTTGCCCGGTCGCGGCTTGCCGTCAGCGCCCACGCGCATGATCTCGAAGCCGGCGTTGACGTTGGCGTCGGCGCCTTCCTTGTCGTCGAACAGCGGGCGCACGCCGACCAGCGCATCGGCCGGCCACAGCACGCGCTTGAGGCTGCGGTTGACGCTGCGTCCGCCGGTCTCGTACAGGCTGCCCGCGACCACCACGGCGATCGGTGTCGTCGGCTTGGCTTCTTCGGGCAGCGCGATGTCCTGCTGCAACAGACCCTTGTCGTCGAGCGTGGCGTCGATGACGTCCTTGGCCTCGCGTGGCAGGTCGACCGTGGGATCGCCGAAGAAGTAACCGGGCAGGCCCTCGACCGGATGCTGCTCCACCGACACCGCGAGCTTGGCGCTGAAGCGGTTGCCCGAGGCCGGCGCGCCATACAGGTAGGCGCCGGTCGCCTTCAGCCGGAACGGCTGGCCGGGCTTGAGCGTGGCATCGACCGCATCGAGTTCGAGCTTCATGCGCTCGGGCAGGAACTCCTCGATCCGCAGCGTCATGCCCTGCACGACGTCGCGGCTTGCCGGGTCGGTCCGGAACTCGACCTGCCAGCGGCCGGTCGGCGCATCGACCGGAATGGTCTTCTCGAAACTGAAGTAACCCTGCGCACCAGGCTCGATGCGGCTCTCGAAGAAG
Source organism: Luteimonas sp. RIT-PG2_3 (assembly GCF_054902115.1). NCBI lineage: Bacteria > Pseudomonadati > Pseudomonadota > Gammaproteobacteria > Lysobacterales > Lysobacteraceae > Luteimonas > Luteimonas sp. RIT-PG2_3. Next base: position 237,659 of record NZ_JBUBPF010000005.1, read on the forward strand.
GTCTTGCCGTCAGGCAGCTTCAGGCGGACGAACAAGGACTGCGACTTGCCGTCCTTGGCGGCGACCGGGCGGCCATCGTTGTCGCGCAGCAGCGCGGACACGCGCACGGTCTCGCCGGGACGATAGAGGTCGCGGCCGGACCAGGCGAAGACATCGAACCAGGCCTGCTCGCGGCCGCTGACCGCGAACTCCGACAGGTCCAGCGCGGGCTGGTTGAACGGCAGCATCGACACATCGCTGCCACGCGCACCGACCAGGACATGGCCGGCGTCGAGGGTGTAGTCGATCAGCGCATTGCCGTTGCGGTCGGTACTGGCCTTGAACACCGCCTCACCCTTGCCGTCGAGGATGCGCAGGCCGACGTTGGCGATCGCGCTGCCGTCCTGCAGCGACGCGGTGTGCACGAATAGCTTGTCCTTGTAGGCACGCACATGCAGGCCGATGTCGCTGACGGTGAAGAACGTGGTCTCGAATTCATCGCGGAACGAACCGGTGCGCTTCATCACCGCGAAGTACAGGCCGGGCTGCTGCAGCTCGGTGATGTCCTGGATCGGCAGGTAGGTCAGGATGCGCTCGTTGCGCGCGCCGCCCAGCGCGAAGCGGTTGACGTAGACCGGCTCGGCCAGCTTCGGCAGCGGGGTCTTCTCGTTCCAGCGGCTGTCGAGTTCCCAGCTGCCCTTGCGGCCGGCGCGCTGGTACTCGGTGAAGAACGTCGGCAGCGAAGCATCCTTGACGCGCAGGAACTCGACGTCGACTTCGTCGACATTGATCGACACCACCGGCAAGCCGCGCGATTCCTTGGCCGGCAGCACGCTGCCCTGCGATGCGAAACCCACGACCGGGTCGAGCTCGCCGGTGAACACCTTCTGCTCGACATCCTTGCCCAGCTTGGTGCCATCGGCGGCGGTCAGCTCTCCGGAGATGCGCAGCGTGTAGTGCTGGTTGGGCAGCACATGCGGATAGCGCAGCACCTTGCCACCATCGTCGAGCGTCCAGCTGCTGGGCGCCTCGAGCGGCTCGGCGAAGGTCAGCAGCTTGTCGAAATCCTGCGTGCCGACCAGCGGCTGCGAGAACTCCACCGCCAGCGTCAGCGATTCGCCGCCCTGGTCGGGCCAGGCACGGACCACGCCGAAGCCCTCGATCTCGTCGCGCTGGGCCTGGATGGCCTCGCCACCGACGCTGGGCAGCTGGCCGGATTCGTCGCGCTTGCAGCCGGGCAGTTGCAGCAGCACCAGGGCCAGCAGGGCGAACACGCCGAAGGCGCGGAGCCTGCGTTGCGGCGCACGCAACTGCGCGCTCAACTGGGCACGCGAGCAGCCGTTCGACACCGCATCCGACCGTTGAATTCCGTCTCTGTCGCGCATCGCATCCTCCCGAAGTCAGGGGCAGTATAGACACCCCATCGAGGCTGCGTATGTCACGTCCAGGGCCACTGCGCAGGGCCTGCCAGGCAGGCTGCGCAGGCCATGGCGGTCCGACCCGCCGCCCAGGCATTGCGCTCAGCGCAGGGTCCGGGCGACGACCGCTGGGCGCCGGATCAGGCGTCGGCGGCGGGTGGCTCGAGCTGCGCCACGACGGTCGCCGTCGGCACCGAGGCGACCGCTGCGTCGTCGCTGTCGTCCTCGTCCAGCGAGGCATCGACGCGTTCGATCGCCTGCAGGCGCTCGTCCGACGCCAGCCGGATCAGGGTCACGCCCTGGGTGTTGCGGCTGACCACCGAGATCTCGGCGGCACGGGTGCGCACCAGGGTGCCGCCATCGGAGATCAGCAGCACCTCGTCGCGACGGCTCAGCAGCACCGCCGCCACCAGGCGGCCATTGCGCTCGGTGGTCTGGATGCCGATGACGCCCTGGGTGCCGCGGCTCTTGCGCGGATACTCCAGCAGGCGCGTGCGCTTGCCGTAGCCGTTCTCGGTCGCGGTCAGGATGTAGGCATCGACCTCGTCCTCACGCTCGACCTGGATGGCCGGCACGTCGACGGCCTCGACCTCCGCAGCCGCAATGTCTTCGGTCTCGCCGTCCTGCTCGATGACGTCGCCGGCACTGTCGGCCACGATCAGGCCGACCACGGTCTCGCCCGGCGCCAGCCGGATGCCGCGCACGCCGGTCGCGGTGCGACCCATCGAACGCACGGTGTTCTCGTCGAAGCGCACGGCCTTGCCGTTGGACGCGAACATCAGGATGTCGCGCGTACCGTCGGTCAGCTCGGCATTGACCAGCGCATCGCCCTCGTCGAGGTTGATGGCGATCTTGCCGCGCTGCAGGCGGAACGCGAACTCGGTCAGCGGGGTCTTCTTGACGGTGCCGTTGCGGGTCGCGAAGAACACGAACTTGCCGGCTTCGTAATCGCGCACCGGCACCACCGCCTGCACCTTCTCGCCCGGCTCCAGCGCGATCCAGTTGATGATCGGGCGGCCGCGCGCATTCGGGCCGGCATCGGGCAACTGGTGCACCGGCAGCCAGAACACACGGCCCGCGCTGGTGAACGTCAGCAGCGTGTCATGGGTGTTGACCAGCCACAGCTTGTCGATGAAATCCTCGTCCTTGGTCGCGGCGGCGTTGCGCCCGCGTCCGCCGCGCTTCTGCGCGCGGTAGGCGGTGACCGGCTGGCGCTTGGCATAACCGGCATGCGACAGCGTCACCACCACGTCTTCCGGCGCGATCAGGTCGAGGATGTCGAGATCCTCCTCGCTGGCGCGGATCTCGCTGCGCCGCTCGTCGCCGAACTCTTCCTTGACGTTGCGCAGCTCGGTGCGGATCACCTCGAGCAGCACGTCGGGATTCTCCAGGATGTCGATCAGGCCGCGGATCGTGTCCAGTAGCAGCTTGTATTCCTCGGTCAGCTTCTCCTGCTCCAGCCCGGTCAGGCGGTGCAGGCGCATCTCCAGGATCTGCTGGGCCTGGACCTCGGTCAGCTGGTAGCCGTCCGTGGTCAGGCCCACGCCGGCCGGCAGGTCTTCGGGACGCGAGGCCTCGGCACCGGCGGCCCCCAGCAGCGCGCCGACCAGGCCCGGCTGCCAGACGCGGCCGAGCATGCGCTCGCGCGCGACCTGCGGGTTCTCCGAGGTCTTGATCAGCTCGATCATCTCGTCGATGTTGGCCAGCGCGACGGTCAGGCCTTCGAGGATGTGCGCGCGCGCGCGCGCCTTGCGCAGCTCGAAGATCGTCCGGCGCGTCACCACTTCGCGGCGGTGGCGGACGAAGGCCTCGAGGATCTGCTTGAGGTTCAGCAACTGCGGGCGACCGGCGACGATCGCGACCATGTTGATGCCGAACACCGACTCCATCTGGGTCTGCTGGTAGAGGTTGTTGAGCACGACCTCGGCAGACTCGCCACGACGGATCTCGATGTAGATGCGCATACCGTCCTTGTCGGACTCGTCGCGCAGCTCGCTGATGCCTTCGAGCTTCTTTTCCTTGACCAGCTCGGCGATTTTCTCGATCAGCCGCGCCTTGTTGACCTGGTAGGGGATCTCGGTGACCGCGATCGCCTCGCGGCCGTTGTCGGTGACCTCGATCTCGGCGCGCGCGCGCATGCGCACACGGCCACGGCCGGTGCGGTAGGCCAGGTGGATGCCGCCGACGCCGTTGATGATGCCCGCGGTCGGGAAATCCGGGCCCGGGATGTATTCCATCAGGCCGTCGATGTCGATCTCGGGGTTGTCGATCAGCGCGATCAGCGCATCCACGACCTCGGTCAGGTTATGCGGCGGGATGTTGGTCGCCATGCCGACCGCGATGCCGGCCGAACCATTGACCAGCAGGTTCGGGAACCGCGTCGGCATGACCGTCGGTTCCTGTTCCTTCTCGTCGTAGTTGGGCTGGAAATCGACGGTTTCCTTGTCGATGTCGGCCATCAGCTCATGGGTCAGGCGCGACATGCGCGCCTCGGTGTAACGCATGGCCGCCGCGGAGTCCCCGTCGACCGAACCGAAGTTACCCTGTCCGTCGACCAGCAGGTAGCGCAGCGAGAACGGCTGCGCCATGCGCACCAGCGTGTCGTAGACCGACTGGTCGCCGTGCGGGTGGTACTTGCCGATCACGTCACCGACGATACGCGCCGACTTGTAGTAGGGCTTGTTGCTGTGCGCACCCAGCTCGTTCATCGCGAACAGCACACGCCTGTGCACCGGTTTCAGGCCGTCGCGGACGTCGGGAAGCGCACGCCCGACGATCACGCTCATGGCGTAATCGAGGTAGCTGCGGCGCATCTCGTCTTCGAGGTTGACTGGAATGATTTCTTTCGCGGAATCGACCATCTAGGGTGCTTGCATCCTGGTTGCCCGACGGGGATCTGGACCCCCCACGGGAAGCATCGAAAAAAGACAGAAAATCATAGCACAAACCGACCCTCGACCCAAGTCGTTTTCGACGATAAAACAATCACTTAAGCCATCGCTGATGCCGCTCCCGGCGCCTTGTCCGGGACATTGGCGACGGGCGCCGGTGCAGCACATCGCCCCACCATACGGCATGCGCCACATCGGCATGGAGCGGCTTGCGGCGCGGGCTGGCGACGGGCGGGTTCGTGATGGACGCGGAGACCGGATAGCGTCCCGGCACGACGGGGCGCAGCTGCGGAGCGATGAGGGGCCAGGCGAGCGCTCACGCGCAGGCTTGCGGATGCCTGCGCGCCGCCATGGCACACGGACAGCGACGCGCAGGAACGCCGCGAATGGATGCAGGCCCGCTCTGGAGCGACATGCAGGCACCTCGGAAACCGCATGGCCTGCGGCCGCCCACCAAGCCATGCCGGCGCATGCGCGCCGACAACGTCCTGCTGGTCAACACCGGCTCAACACGGGCTCATGGAGACATTCCCGCGACCGCGCTCGGCCTGTCTGCGCGGGACCGGCCCCCTGCCCCGCTCAGCCGCCGAACATCGCCCGCATCGCATCGACGTCCGGATGCTCGATGACGCCCTTCTCGGTGACGATGGCGTCGATCAGCCCGGCCGGCGCGATGTCGAATACCGGGTTCCAGGCACGGATGCCCTCGGCCACCGTCCGCACGCCACCGATGCCGAGCATCTCGGCGGCATCGCGCTCCTCGATCTCGATCTGGTCGCCATCGGCGGTCTGCATGTCCACCGTCGACGACGGTGCGACCACCATGAACTTGACGCCGTGGTGGCGGGCCGCGATCGCCAGCTGGTAGGTGCCGATCTTGTTGGCGGTATCGCCATTGGCGCAGATGCGGTCGGCGCCGACGACGACCCACTGCACCGCACCGGTCTTCATCAGGTGCGACGCCGCGGAGTCGGCGATCAGCGTCGCATCGACGCCATCCTGCTGCAGCTCCCAGACCGTCAGGCGCGCGCCCTGCAGCCACGGTCGCGTCTCGCCAGCGAACACCCGCTCGATCCGCCCCTGCGCGACGCCGGCACGGATCACGCCCAGCGCGGTACCGAAGCCCGCCGTCGCCAGCGAACCGGTATTGCAATGGGTCAGTACGCCACTGCCTGGCGCGATCAGCGCCGCGCCGAGCGCGCCCATGTAGCGGTTGGCGGCAAGGTCCTCGGTTTCGATCGCGCGCGCTTCGACCTCCAGCACCGCCTGCCAGTCGGCACCGGCCGGGGCCAGCACGCGGCGCATCCGCGCCAGCGCCCAACCCAGATTCACCGCCGTCGGACGCGCGGCATTGAGGTGCTCCATCGCGGGGGTCAGCGCGGCCAGCGCCTGCGCGCCATCAGTGGCCGCGACCTCGCGTGCGGCCAGCACCACGCCCCAGGCGGCGGAGATCCCGATCGCCGGCGCGCCACGGACCGCCAGTGCATGGATCGCCTCGGCCACGGCCTCGCTGCTGGCGCAGCGCACGTACTCGACCTTGAACGGCAGCAGTCGCTGGTCCAGCAGTTCCAGCGCGTCGCCGGTCCAGCGGATCGGACGGACATGGTCGTAGCGATCGAAGTCGAAATCGGAAGATGCGTTCATCGGCACATTGTCGGCAAAAACCGGGGTCAGCGTCGACCTTCTACGCAAAGTCGACGCTGAAGCGGGCTTCGACCGCCGGCTTTGCCCCCGACCTCGACCCAGGCTTTGCCCCAGTTTTTCTGACCCCGGCTTTGACTTGGGTCCCTGCCGGCCCGGCGCCGGCCTTCAGGCATGGGCAAAATCGAACGCGAGGACATCGGCGATCCGGCCCGTCCCCATCATCGCCATCAGCAGGCGATCCACGCCCAGCGCCACACCCGCACTGGCCGGCATGCCCGACGCCAGCGCGTCCAGCAGGGCATCGTCGATCTGCGGCAGCACCGTGCCACGGCCGCTGCGGATCGCATGATCGCGCTGGAAGCGCGCGTGCTGCTCGTGGGCATCGACCAGTTCGTGATAGCCGTTGGCCAGCTCCAACGGCCCCAGGAACACCTCGAAGCGCTCGGCGACCGCCACGTCTGCGCGCTGCACGATGCGCGCCAGCATGCATTGCGAGGCCGGGTAGTCGTGCAGCACCAGCAACTGGTTGGGCGGGAAGCCCGGCTGGATGTGATGGGTCATCAGCAGGTCCAGCCAGTCGTCGCGAGTCAGGCCTTCGGGGTCGATGACCACATCGCCGAGGGCCGCGCGCAGGGTATCGTCCGGGGCCAGCATCGGATCCAGGCCCAGCACGTGCAGGAACAGGCCGCGATAGCTGATGCGCGTCACCGAGGCTTCGCGATCGACCAGTGCCAGCGCCTGCTGCACCAGCTCGACGGTTTCGTCAGCCAGGCGGTGGTGATCCCAGCCGACGCGATACCACTCCAGCATCGTGAATTCGGGATTGTGGCGACCGCCGGCTTCGCCGTTGCGGAACACGCGACCGAGTTCATAGCAATCGCCAATGCCTGCCGCGAGCAGGCGCTTCAGCGGAAACTCGGGTGATGTCCGCAGCCAGCGCGTGCGGGCGCCGGCATCGATGTGGCCGGAAAACACGGTCGAGAAACTGTCGATGTTGGGATCGGTATTGCCTGCGGCGGACAGCATCGGGGTCTCGACTTCGAGCACGCCGTGCCCGGCGAAGAAGCCACGGATCCGCGCATACAGGGCCGCGCGCAACCGCAGCGCATGCAGTCGCGCGCGCGCGTCGTCGTCACCGTCGCCGCTACCGCTCTTAGACGCGCTCATGCCGGCACGTCCAGGCGCAGCGTCAGCAGGTCGCGGTGGTCGTCGACGAACCCTGCGCGTTCGTACAGCGACTTCGCACGCGGGTTGTGGCGGTGGACTTCCAGGCGCAGCGCCGGCAGTCCGGCCTGACGGGCCCATTGCCGGGCGAGCGCCAGTGCCTGCCCGCCCAGCCCGCGGCCGCGCATCGACGGACCCAGGTACAACTCGTCGATCAGTGCATGCCGGCCGCCCTGTTCCAGGCTGAAGCACACGCTGAGCGCCAGGTAGCCGGCGACCTGCGCGGGCTCCTCGCTGGGCTGCCCGCCGGCCGTGGACAACAGCAGGACCGCGCCATGGTCCGGGGCGGACCACAGCGCCTGCAGGGCGCTCGCGATGCGTCGCGGATCATGGACGATCCGGTCCTCGATGTAGAACGCCTGCATCATCGCCAGCAACCGCGCCTCGTCGGCGGCCGTGGACAGGCGCCAATGCAGGTCGCCCACCACGCCCTGGTCAGGCCAGCGCTGCGCTGCGTCCAGGCTCATGCGCCCTGCCCGTTCGCGGCCAGGAACGCCAGCAGGCGCGCCTCGTCCCAGACCTCGATACCGAGCTCCCCGGCCTTGGCCAGCTTGGACCCGGCATCGCTGCCGGCCACGACGAAGGCGGTCTTCTTCGACACGCTGCCGGCGACCTTGGCGCCCAACGCTTCCAGTTGCACCTTGGCGTCGTCGCGCGACAGCTGCGCCAAGGTGCCGGTCAGCACGACCGTCTGGCCATCCAGCGGTCCGGCGACGATCGCGTCGGCGGTCCCGGCGCGTTCGAGCAGCACGCCGATGTAGTGCTCGCCCTGCAACAGCAACGGACCGTGGCCCGGCGCTTCAAGCCATTGCGCCAGCGCGCGCGCGGCATCGTCGGGCAAACCGGCGGCGATGAACTGGTGATGCTCGGCGTCAAGCAATGCCTGCGCCGCCGGCAGCAGCGCGACGAGCCGTTCCGCACGCAGGCGGGTGATGCCGGGAATCTCGGACTCGACCAGCAGACTGGCCAGGTCCAGGCCTTCGCGCAAGCGTGCGGATGGCGGATGGGTGTCGCCGATGCGGACCTGGCCGATCTGCAACAGGGCATCGATCGCCTGCTGGTTGCCGGGCTGTTCGAAGAAGTGACCCAGCGAGCGCGCGACTTCGCCGCCGATGTCGGGCACGCGCTTGAACAAGGGCCAGGGCATGTGCCGGATCAGTTCCAGATCACCGAACCATACGGCCAATGCCTTGGCCGTGCTCTCGCCAACGTGCTCGATGCCCAGCGCGAACAGCAGGCGCTCCAGCGTGGTATCGCGACTGGCGTCGATCGCCGCGATCAGGTTGTCCGCCCACTTGGTCGCGATCTTCCTGGTGTTCCATGCGAACGTGGCCGGCATCGCCAGGGCCTCGGCGCGCCAGCGCTCGTCGCTGCCATCGAGCTGGAGGATCCGGCGCAGGGCGTCGCCACTGCCTTCCGGCGACAGGTGCACGCCGATCTGGCCGGCCAAGATCTCGGGCGACGCCGCGTCCAGCACCAGCTTGAGCTGCAACAGGGTGTCGCGCTGCAGGGAGTAGAGGTCGGCGACGCCGCGCACGATGCCGGCATCGACCAGGATCTCGATGTAGCGGCTGCCGAGGCCGTCGATGTCCATCGCGCGTCGCGACGCGAAATGTCCGATCGCCTCCTTGCGCTGCGCCGGGCAGCTCAGCTCTCCCGAGCAGCGCCATGCGGCCTCGCCTTCCTCGCGCACGATGTCGCTACCGCAGACCGGGCAATGCGGGGGCATCTGCCAGGGCGCGGTCGCAGGCGGGCGACGGTCGAGGATCACGCTGACGACTTCCGGGATCACGTCGCCGGCACGGCGCACGATCACGGTATCGCCAACGCGCACGTCCAGCCGCGCGATCTGGTCGGCGTTGTGCAGCGTCGCATTGGAGACGATGACGCCGGCCACCGCGACCGGCTGCAGGCGTGCGACCGGTGTCGCCGCACCGGTCCGGCCGATCTGGATTTCGATCGCCTCGACCGTGGTGGTCTGCTCCTGCGCCGGGAACTTGTGCGCGATCGCCCAGCGCGGCGCGCGCGAGACGAAGCCCATCGCCTGCTGGCCGGCGCGATCGTCGAGCTTGTAGACGACGCCGTCGATATCGAAGGCCAGACGGTCGCGGCGTTCGCCGATGTCGCGGTAATACGACAGCAGGCCTTCCGCGCCTTCGACGACCCGGCTCAGGTCGCTGACCGGGAAGCCCCAGGCCTGCAGTTGCGCCAGCGTCGCCGAATGCGTCGCCGGCAAGTCGCCGCCCTGCACGTCGCCGGTGCCGTAGGCGTAGAAGCTCAGCTTGCGTTTTGCGCTCATCTTCGGATCGAGCTGGCGCAGCGAGCCGGCCGCGGCGTTGCGCGGATTGGCCAGCACCTTGCCGTCATGCAGCCGGGCATCGGCGTTGTAGGCCTCGAAATCGGCGCGCGCCATGTAGACCTCGCCGCGCACCTCCAGGACCTCAGGCCAGCCGCGACCTTCCAGCCCCTGCGGGATGACCCTGATCTGGCGCAGGTTGGCGCTGACATCCTCACCGGTCGCGCCGTCGCCGCGGGTGGCGCCCTGCACGAAGCGTCCGCGCTCGTAACGCAGGCTGATCGCCAGGCCATCGAGCTTGGGCTCGGCGGAGAACAGCAGTTGCCCGCGCTTGAGGCGGTCGTCGATGCGGCGCACGAAGTCCTGCACCTCCTCGTCGCTGAAGGCATTGCCCAGCGACAGCATCGGCACCGCGTGGCGGACTTCGGCAAAGCGCGACGAGGCCTTGCCGCCGACCTGCCGGGTCGGCGAGTCGGCCGTGGCCAGTTCCGGATGCGCCTGTTCGAGCGCTTCGAGCTCGCGCACCAGACGGTCGTACTCGACGTCCGGGAGGATCTGTTCGTCGCGCTCGTGGTAGGCCTCGCTGGCCTGGCGGATCTGCTGGCGCAGCGCCTCGGCGCGCCGGGCGGGGTCGTTGCTGGCGGTCATGCGCTCACGACGGAAGGGCGTTGGAAGCCGGGGATTCTACCGCCTGCCCGATCCGCGTCCCGCGAAGATCGCGCGGGGGGTACGAACCTAGCCGGCGTGACTGCGAGCGTGTGTCGCCATCCGTTGTCCATCGGCCTTGCGATGACCACTACCGTGATCGAGGCGTCGTGCATTGACTGGACACCAGCTGATCGGGCGAGTGCCGATCCGGCATTGACCAGCGCGGTCCTTACCAGCGCGGACTGCGCGTCACCGGCGCCTGCGCCTGCTGCTCGCGGTCATAGGCGCGCAGTTCGTCGCGCAGCCCGGCGATGCGCTGGCGGCCCAGCGCATTGCGCTGTTCGTCCAGCAGCACGCCATCGAGCAGTTCCGCCATGCGCTCGGCGGTCGGCAGCATCGCGTCCCAGGCATCGAGCGCACTGACCGGCGCCGGCAGCGTCAGGAAGAACGCGATCGCCGGTGTTTCCATGGCCTGGATCTCGGACATTTCGAAACTGCCCGGCTTCTTGATGTTGGCCAGGCTGAAGATCGGGCCGCGCTCGGGATGGCTCTCGACCAGGCGGTGGAACACGTTCATGTGGCCATAGGTCAGGCCGGCTTTCTCGGCGGCGACCACGATGTCGGGGCCCCGCAGCACTTGGCCGGCGCGCGCCGCGATATACAGCGTGACGATCTTGTCGAAGTCCTCGTGGCTGCGCTTGCCGAGCTGGCTGTTCGGGGAGACGCTGCCGACGGTGCTGTCGAGCAGCTCCATCTCGGCCTGCACCTGCAGGTCGCTGGCGGCATCGCCCTGGCCCGTACTCGACAACTCCTGTTCGATCTGCGCGCCCAGCGTGGGTTCCTGGCGATCGCCGGCCGTGCCGGTCGCGGCACGCGCGGGATCGTCGCGCTCGACCCTGCGGCCCTGGCCGGTGCGCGGACGGGTGCCGAAGTACCAGATCGCGGCAATCAGCAGGACGCCGGCAATGAGGATGCCAATCCGCAGTTCGGTCATGTCGCTGGGTACTCCATCATCAGGTGCTGTGCGATCGGGTGCTTGTCATCGGGCTGACTCCGGGGCACGCTCAGGCCGCGCCGGCCAGACGCGCCGCCTCGGCGAGGTCGACGGACACCAGACGACTGACGCCCGGCTCGCGCATGGTAACGCCACTGAGCTGCGATGCGGCCTCCATCGTCGCCTTGTTGTGGCTGACGAACAGGAACTGCACGCTCTCGCTCATCTCCTTGACCATCGCCGTGAAGCGGCCGACGTTGGCCTCGTCCAGCGGTGCGTCGACCTCGTCGAGCAGACAGAACGGCGCCGGGTTGAGCTGGAAGATCGAGAACACCAGCGCGACCGCGGTCATCGCCTTCTCGCCGCCCGACAGCAGCGAGATGTTGGACACGCGCTTGCCCGGCGGGCGCGCCATGATCGCCACGCCGGTATCGAGCAGGTCCTCGCCGGTCAGTTCCAGATAGGCGTGGCCGCCACCGAACAGGCGCGGGTACAACGCCTGCACGCCGGCATTGACCTTGTCGAAGGTGTCCTTGAAGCGGCCGCGGGTCTCGCGGTCGATCTTGCGGATGGCGTCCTCCAGGGTCTCCAGCGCGGTGGTCAGGTCGGCGTCCTGGGCGTCGAGATAGTCCTTGCGCTGCGCGGCCTCGGCATGCTCGGCGATCGCGGCCAGGTTCACCGGCTCCAGGCGGCGCAGGCGGGCGTCGAAATCGACGACGATCTTTTCCCAGGCCGGTGCGCTGGCCTCGTCGGCCAGCCCGGCGATGACCTCCTCGAGCACGAAGCCGGCCTCGACGACCGCGTCCGACAACTGCTCGGCCTTGATCGCCAGTGCCTGCTGGTCGAGCCGGCGCTGCGAGATCGCTTCGCGCTGCGCGAGCGCCTGGGTGTCGCGCGCCTGCCGGGTCTGCTCGAACACGCGCATCTCGTTGTCGACGCCTTCCAGCGCCGACCGCGCCGCGCCCAGCTTGCGCTCGGCGTCCACGCGCGATTCCAGCGCGATCTGGCGCTGGTGTTCCAGTGTCTCGTTGGGATCGCTGCCTTCCGACAGCTGCGCCGACAGCTCGCCGAGGCGGGCGTCAAGCTGGCCGCGCTGGCCTCCCATGCGCTCCAGCGACTGCGTCAGCGATGCGATCTGCGCACGCTGCGATTCCAGCATCAGCGCCAGCGCATGCGCACGTTCGCGCGAGTCGCGGGCGACGTTGCGGGTGGCATCGCGGGCTTCGACCAGGTTGCGGCGTTCTGCTTCCAGCGCGGCGCGCGTGGTTTCCAGCTCGCCCATGCGGCCGACCGCGTCGTCCAGCCGGCCACGGGCTTCGCGCGCCTGCTGGCCGCTGTTGTCGATCGCCTCGATCAACTGCCCCAGTTCGGCCTCGACCTTCTCGATCCGCGCGCGGGCCGATTCCAGCCGACCCTGCTGGCTCTGCAGCTGGCCGGCGAGTTCGGACACGCCGCGATGCGCCAGGTACAGGCTGCGCTGCGCTTCCTCGCGCTGTTGCTCGGCCGCCAGCAGGCGCTCGCGGCCGCTGGCGATGTCGGCTTCCAGCGCCTGTTCGCGTTCCTGCAGGGTCTCGATCTCCGCACGCAGGGCCTGGATGTCGCGTTCGCGCAGCAGGGCGCCCTGTTTCGCCGCGCCGGAGCGCATCACGCGCACCCAGCCCGCGCCCAGCCGCTCACCCGCACGCGTGATGACCGAGTCACCGTCGGCAAGACCGGCCTGCAGGGCCTGCGCCTCTCCCAGCGACTCGGCGACATGCAGGCGCGCAAGCAGGCGACGGATCGCCAGCGGCCCCTGCACCTTGGCCGCCAGCGAGGTCGGCGCGAACGTGGCGTCGCCGCGTGCGGAGGCCACCAGCGCCAGCCGGCCTTCGCCGAGGTCGGCCAGGGCATCCACGAGCTGCTCGGGATGGTCGATCAGCACGCCTTCAATCAATTGGCCGAGCGCGCTTTCGACGGCGTTTTCCCAGCCCGGCTCGACCTGCAACTGCTCGCCGACGCGCGACGCCGAATCCAGCCCGCGCTGCCGCAGCCACGCCACCGCCGCGCCCTGCTCCTGGCCGAGCGCTGCATGCTGCAGCGTCTCCAGCGACGACAGCCGGCCGCGTGCTTCCTGGGTGCGCTTGCGTACTTCCGACAGGTCGTTCTGGGCGCCACGCTGTTGGTCCTGGACATCGAGCGCGGCCTGCTTGCGCAGCTCCAGGTCCTCGCCCAGGGTTTCCAGCGCGATCTTCTGTTCCTCGTGCCGCAGCTGGATCGCTTCGAAGGCCTCGCCCAGCGCGTCGACATCGAGCGCGGCGCGTTCGGCGCTCAGCTGCTCGCGGCGACGCTCGGCATCCAGCGACTGCCGGTCCAGGTAGTCGACGCGGGTGCGCTCGACATCGCCGGCCCGGACCGCCTCGTTCTGTTCGCGGCTGTGCGCTTCCCAGCGCTGCTGCCAGTCGGCGACCGCGGCCTCGGCCTCGCGCAGCGCTTCCTGGCGGATCTCGTCGTCCTCGCGCAGTTGCGCCAGCTCGGGCTCGTGCGAGGCCACGCCTTCATGCAGGATTTCCAGGCGGGTCTGATCGCCGCTGATGTGCTCGCCGATTTCGTTCAGCGCGGCCTCGGCTTCCTCGCGCGCCTTGACCAGCCGCTGCGACAGCTCGCGCTGGTGCGCGATCTGCTGTTCGATCCGTGCCAGCGTGCCACTGACTTCGTAGCTCTCGGCCTGGGCCTTGTTCAACGCCGCGGAGGCGTCTTCGCGACGGCCACGGCCGGTCTCGAGTTCGCGCTCGGCTTCGCGCTGCTCGGCGATCAGCTGCTGCAGCCGGGTTTCTTCCTGCGACAGCCCTTCGCGCAGCGCCTGCAGCTGGGCGTCGAGGGTGCGCCATTCCAGCGCCTTCCATTCGGCATCCTTGACCCGGCGCTCGGCCTGGATCGCGGTGTACTGCTCGGCCTGCCGGGCCTGGCGCGCCAGGTGCTGCAGCTGCTTGCCCACTTCCTCGCGCAGGTCGTTGAGGCGGTCGAGGTTTTCGCGAGTGTGGCGGATGCGGGTCTCGGTCTCCTTGCGGCGCTCCTTGTACTTGGAGATACCGGCGGCTTCTTCGAGATAGACGCGCAGGTCCTCGGGCTTGGCGTCGATGACCTGGCTGATCATGCCCTGCTCGATGATCGAGTAACTGCGCGGGCCAAGGCCGGTGCCCAGGAACAGGTCGGTGATGTCGCGGCGGCGGCACTTGGCGCCGTTGAGGTAGTAGCCGCTCTGGCCATCGCGGCTGACCGTGCGCTTGACCGAGATCTCGTTGAACGCGGCGTACTCGCCGGCGATCGTGTGGTCGGCGTTGTCGAAGATCAGCTCCACCATCGCCTGCGACACCGGCTTGCGCGCGGTGGATCCGGCGAAGATCACGTCGGTCAGCGAGTCGCCACGCAGGCGGCTGGCCGAAGATTCGCCCATGACCCAGCGCACCGCGTCGATGATGTTGGACTTGCCGCAACCGTTGGGACCGACCACACCGGTCATGTTGGTGGGCAGGTGCAGCGTGGTCGGATCGACGAAGGATTTGAAACCGGCGAGCTTGATCGTGGACAGGCGCATGCGGTGTTCGGTTGGCCTCGACCGCGCGGGAACCAGGGGATCCGCCACGGTTGGATAGGGGTAACAGAAGCAGGCAACCGCTCCAAGTCATTGATTTGACGGAAGCCTGCGCGGAACTGACAGCCTTTTCGGGGCCAGTATAGCGAGCCATGCCTGCCAAGCGATGCCAAGCCCCGGGCCGTCGTGCCTCCCTATTTAGGCAGCGACACTTCTGGCCTATGCGGTGGCGTCGGCAGGTCCGCTATGCTCCGCGCGGCTTGCCGTCCCGTCTGCGCAAGTCTCCGCCACATCCAAGCCCCCCCCATCTGCCCAAGGCTCCACATGAACAACAACGTCACACGCTGGCCCCGGTTCAAGCGTGGGTTGAAATGGCTGGGGATCAGCCTTCTGGCCGCGATCGTCCTGCTGGCCGGCAGTGGTGCGATCTACGAGTTCGCAGGCAAGCGCAGCGCCGCCCGCGACTACCCGCCGCCCGGTCAGCTGGTCGATATCGGCGGTCGCAACATGCATCTCGACTGCCGCGGCTCCGGCTCACCCACGGTGGTCTTCGAGGCCGGCCTCGGCACCGGCGGTTCGCTGGACTGGGCCCTGGTCCATGACGCCGTCGCCGGCATCACCCGCGCCTGCGCCTATGACCGCGCCGGCATCATGTGGAGCGACCCGAAGTCGACCCCGCAGGACGCCGTGGCGATTGCCGACGACCTGCACGCCACCCTGGCCTCGGCCGGAATCAGCGGCCCGCTGGTCCTGGTCGGGCACTCGATCGGCGGCCCCTACGTGACCACCTATGTCGGCAAGCATGGCGAGCAGGTCGCCGGGCTGGTGCTGGTCGATCCTTCGCACCCCGAGCAGGCCGAACGCCTGCAGAAAGTCACCAACCAGCCGGTGAACGCAAAGGACGGCCTGGGCAAGATCAAACTTGCATCGGCGCTGTCGGGCCTGGGGATCGTGCGCCTCGCGATGCGCGGCAAAGGCGACGCCCGGGTCCCGGCCGAGATCTCGGCAGCCAAGGAAGCTTACGGTCCGAAGTCGCTCAAGGGCGCGCTGTCGGAGATCGAAGGTCGCGAGCGGAGCATGCAGCAGGCCATGTCGGCGCACGACTTCGGTGACCGGCCCCTGCTGGTCCTGACCGCGATGGCGCCGTTCACGCCCAGCCAAATCGAAGCCATGGGCCACACGCCCGAGGTGGCCGCGCGCATCAAGGACAACTGGAAGCAGCTCAACGCCGAACAGACGGCCTGGTCGACGCGTGGTCAGCAACGCCTGCTCGGCGACGCCACCCACTACATCCAGTTCGACCGGCCGGATGCGGTCATCAGCGCGATCCAGGAGACCGTCAACGAGGTGCGCGGCGCCCAGGCGGGCGGGACGCCGGCGGCTCCAGCAGTTCAAGCGGATGAAGCAACCCAGGCTGTGCCGGTCGCCGGTCCTCCCGCCGGGATGGCAGTCATGCCTGCCCGCTGACCGGGACCCGGAGAAGGCGCGCCTTCTGAGGGCGCGCCTGCCGATCTCACCTGCGGCCGCGACCTCCGGCCGGCCGGTCCATGCGCCACCCTGTTTGCCGGCACTTCGGCTCCACAGCGCCACGGCACCGAGCCATCGCGCCACGTCGGGGCAGTCAATGCTCCGACCGCGCGCCCGGCACCGGCAGGCAGGCCCGGCTCGAGGCCAGTCCGTGGCTGCTCTCCAGCGCCGCCAGGAAACGGCTGCACCAGGCATGGATGTCGTTGCGCTCGATGCGCTCCATCATCGCCGCCCAGCGTTCCTTGCGCTCCTTCAGCGGCATCGCCCCGGCGCGCGCGATCGCATCGGCGACGCCGTCGAGGTCATAAGGATTGACCAGCAGCGCACTGTCGAGCTCGTGCGCCGCGCCGGCCAGCATCGACAGCACCAGCACACCGGGGTCCTCGGGGTCCTGCGCGGCGACGTACTCCTTGGCGACCAGGTTCATGCCATCGCGCAGCGGGGTTACCAGCGCCACCTTCGCCAGCCGGTAGAAGCCGGTCAGCGTGGCATGCGCGAAATTGCGGTTGACGTAACGCAGCGGTGTCCAGTCGGGCTCGGCGTGGGTGCCGTTGACGTGCCCGGCGATCTGCTCGAGTTCGTCGCGCAGTTGCCGGTACTCGTCGACATCGCCGCGCGACACCGGGGCGATCTGCAGGTAGGTCATGCGCCCGCGTTCGGCCGGATGCCGCTCCAGGAAACGCTGGAACGCATGGAAGCGCTCGGGCAGGCCCTTGGAATAGTCCAGCCGGTCAACGCCGATCGCCAGCGCCCGCTGCTCCAGGCTGGTCGCGAGCGCGCGCACCGCGGGCTTGGCCATCGCCGACGCCGCCTGCTTCTGGATGCGGTCGGGATCGATGCCGATCGGAAACGCGCCCACGCGCAGGCGACGGCCGCCGGGGGCCTGCACGGTGTCGTCGTCGACCATCCCGCCACCGCCGAACAGGCGCACATAGCTGCGGAAGCGGTCGACGTCGCGCGCGGTCTGCAGCCCGACCAGGTCATAGGCGTACAGCGCGGTGAACAGGCGCGCATGGTCGGGCAGCGCCGCCACCAGGTCGGCCGACGGCATCGGCACATGCAGGAAGAAGCCGATCCGGCAGTCGATGCCGCGCTCGCGCAGCAGAAAGCCCAGCGGAATCAGGTGGTAGTCATGGATCCAGACCGTGTCGTCGCTGCGCAGCAGCGGCGCCAGCCGATCCGCGAACAGGGCATTGACGCGACGGTAGCCTTCGCGGGTTTCGCGGCTGTAATCGACCAGGTCGAGGCGGAAATGCAGCAGCGGCCACAAGGTGCGGTTGGAGAAGCCGTTGTAGTAGTCGGCGTGGTCGGCGCGGCTGAGGTCCATCGTGATGTAGCGGATGTCGCCTGCGACCTGTTCGTGCAGCGCACCGCTGTCCTCCTGCACGGTGCGGCCGCTCCAGCCGAACCACAGGCCACCGCGTTCCTTGAGCGCGCCGTCGAGCCCAAGCGCCAGGCCGCCGGCGCGACTCTCGCCCGGCAGTGCAACCCGGTTGGAGACCACGACCAGCCGGCTCACAGCGCGTCCTGCCAGGGCCGCGACAGCCGCATCGCCGCGGTCACCAGCCCGACATGGGAATAGGTCTGCGGGAAGTTGCCCCAAGCCTCGCCGTGGTCGAAGCTCAGGTCCTCCGACAGCAGGCCCAGGTGGTTGCGCCGTTGCAGCACGCGCTCGAACAGCTCGCGTGCCTCGTCGACCCGGCCGATTGCGGCCAGTGCGTCGATGTACCAGAACGTGCAGATCGTGAAACTGGTCTCGGGCTCGCCGAAGTCGTCGGGCGCGATGTAGCGGAACAGCGCGTCGCTGCGGCGCAGGTCGCGCCCGATCGCATCGACAGTGGCGATGTAGCGCGGGTCGTCGGCCTTGACCAGGCCGATCTCGGCCAGCAGCAGCAACGACGCGTCCAGACGATGGCCGCCGAAGGTATCGGTGATGTGGCCGAGCTCCGGATTCCAGGTTTCGGCGAGCACGCGGGCGCGGATGATGTCGGCGCGTTCGCGCCACAGCACCTCGCGCGTCTCGAGGCCGAGCTCGGCCGCGATCCTCGCCAGCCGGTCGCAGGCCGCCCAGCACATGGCTGCGGTGTAGGTATGCACCTCGGCACGGCCACGGAATTCCCACAGCCCGGCATCGGGCACGTCGTACAGCGCGAACGCGCGTTCGCCCAGCGGCTCCAGGCGCTCGAAGGTGGAGACATCGCCGGGATCGACCAGGCGCAGGTCGAAGAACAGCTGGGTCGAGGCCAGCACCACGCTACCGTAGACATCGTGCTGCTTCTGCAGCCAGGCCAGGTTGCCGCGACGCACCGGGCCCATGCCGCGATAGCCGCGCAGGCTGGCGACTTCCTCCTCGTGCAACTGCTCGGCGAAATCGATGCCGTACAGCGGTTGCAGGCTGCCGTCATGGGTGGCGATGTTGAAGATGTAGCCGATGAACTGTTCCATCGAGCGCGTCGCGCCCAGGCGGTTCAACGCGCGCACCACGAACGCCGCATCGCGCAGCCAACAGTAGCGATAGTCCCAGTTGCGCGCACTGCCGGGCGCCTCGGGGATCGAGGTCGTCATCGCGGCGATGATGCCGCCGCTGTCTTCGTGCTGGCACAGCTTCAGCGTGATCGCACTGCGGATCACCGCCTCCTGCCATTCCAGCGGCACCGATAGGTAGCGCACCCACTCGCGCCAGTAGTCGCGCGTCTTCTCCAGCGCCTCGTGGACGTAGCCGGAGATCGAGCGATCGAGGGTCTCGTCGACACCGAGTACCAGGTGCACGTCGTGGTTGAGTACGAACTCGGAGGCATCGCGTATGAAGCGGATCGGCACGTCCGTGGTCAGTCGCAGCGTGAACCCCGGTAGCAGCCAGCGCACGTGGTTGCTGCCCCAGGTGGTCTGCGGCACCGTGGCGCCCCAGTCCGACAGCGGCCGGACCTGCACGCGCACGCGCGGATGTCCCGACAGCGGTCGCACCTGGCGGATGATGCTGACCGGCCGGTAGAAGCGGTCGTGCTGGCGCCAGCGCGGCGCGAAGTCGAGGATCTCCAGCGAGCCGCCGCGGATATCGGTCAGCACCGTGCGCAGGATCGCGGTGTTGGGTAGGTAGTGCTGCTCGCTCGAGGCCAGGTCGACGAGTTCGATCGCGAAGTCGCCGCCGTCATGGTCGCGCGGCGACAGCAGCGCACAGAACGCCGGATCGCCATCGAACGACGGCAGGCAGCTCCAGACCACGCGGGCTTTCCGGTCGATCAGCGCGCCGAAGCTGCCATTGCCGATCACACCGAGGTCGAGCGTCTGTTGTATCGACGCGACAGAGGGCAGCGCCGCCGATGGCGCATCCATCGGTTCGGTGTTGGCGGCATCTCGGGTGTGGACTTCATTCATCTCAGACTCTCCAGCCAGGCATGTACGGATGCGATATCGGGCAGGCCATGGTTGGCCGCACTGTCGGCGCGATCGCCCACCAGCACGCTGATGCCGTCATGGCGATTGACGGTCATGAACCCGCTTTCATCGGTCAGGTCGTCGCCGACGAAGACCGGCCTGCGCCCCCGGAAGGGCGACTCCTGCAGGAATGCCGCGATGGCGCTGCCCTTGTCGGCGGCATCGGGCCGCAGTTCGAGCACGTGATCACCCGCCTGCAGGCGATAACCGGGCAACCGCGCAAGCAGGCGATCGCCGATGCCATGCGCAACGATGGCGGCCTGCCGCGGATCCCACGCCTGTCGCCAGTGCAGCGCGAACGCCGCGCCCTTGTCTTCAATCAGCGCGCCTGTGCACATAGACAGTGCCGCAACGGCATCGGCTTTGGCGACCGCGAGCGTCCCGTCGGCCACCGGGGAGACCGAGGACTGCTGCAGCTCCGCGTGTCGACGCTCGAGGCCATGCAGGCCGGCAGCGGGTAACCGCAACGGTGCGAACAGGGTATCGAGTACAGCAATCTGGCGACCGCTGACCAGGGCCAATGCACCGCCGAAACGACGCGACAGCGCGAGCAGGCTGTCCGTCAGTCCCGCAGGCACACGCACGTCCTGCGGCCGATCGGCGAACCCCAGCAGGGTGCCGTCGACATCAAGAAACAACGCAATGCCATGCAAAGGCGCCGGCGGTGGCCGTCGTCTGGAAGCGTGGGGGTGCATGAATCGATCATGCCGCATGCAAGGTGAAGCTACGGTTATTGCGCCGCAACATCCCTCATTGCGCAGTCAACACCCGTGCATTCCGACGCGCGACGCCGATCACGGCATGCCGGACTGCGCGGATGCGTCGCGGCGCTGCAAGAAGGTTCCGGCGTCATCGTCGATGCATGCTGGGGACGCTGGTGCCGGCGTGGCCGTCATGTAAAGGCCTGCATGGTCATGCATGCGCACGAAGATGCGCGCATGTGAACCTGATGCCAGCACAGGGCCAGCGCGATCACGCCGTCGCGGTGGTCTCGATGCGTTCCTCGGTCGCAGCATCGAACAGATGCAAGCGCTGCGCGTCGCAACCCAGCCGGACCTGCTGTCCCACCTGCGGAATCTGACCGGGCAATACGCGGATCGTCAGCCGCTCGTCGCCGCAACGCAGGATCACGAAGGCTTCGCTGCCGACCGGCTCGACCACCTCGACCAGCGCCTGCAGGCCTGGCCCGGCATCGTCGTCCGCCAGCACCAGCAGATCCTCGGGGCGCACGCCGATGACGACGTCCCTGTCCGGATGGGCCTGCAGCCAGCGGGTGGCCGGCGCGTCCGCCAGCGCGATCGCCTGGCCGTTCGCGAGCGTCAGCGCCAAGTGGCCATCGCTGCCGACCAGCCCTCCCGATGTCGCGCGCAGCAGGTTCATCTGCGGGGTACCGAGGAAGGTCGCCACGAACACATTCGCAGGCCGCGCATACAGCACCATCGGCATATCGATCTGCTGGATCAGCCCGTCCTTGAGCACCACGATGCGCTGACCCAGGGTCATCGCCTCGATCTGGTCGTGCGTCACATAGATCATGGTGGCGGCGAGCTGGCGATGCAGCCGCGCGATCTCGACACGCATGCTGCCGCGCAGCTTGGCGTCGAGGTTGGACAGCGGCTCGTCGAGCAGGAACACCTGCGGCTGGCGCACCAGCGCGCGTCCCAGCGCGACACGCTGGCGCTGGCCACCCGACAGTTGTCCGGGCTTGCGATCCAGCAACTGGTCCAGTTCCAGCATCTTCGCGGACTCGCGCACGCGCGCGTCGACCGCCGCCTTGTCGAAGCCTCGCAGCTTCAGGCCGAAACCGAGGTTCTCGGCCACGCTCATATGCGGATACAGCGCGTAGTTCTGGAACACCATCGCGATGTCGCGATCCTTCGGGGCGACATCGTTGACGACGCGCTCGCCAATCCGCAGCGTGCCCGAGGTGATCGACTCCAGGCCCGCGATCATCCGCAGCAACGTCGACTTGCCGCAGCCGGATGGCCCCACGAGCACCAGAAGCTCGCCGTCCGCGACCTCGAACGAGGCCTCCGCGACCGCGACATGGCCATTGGGGTAGCGCTTGCCGAGTGTTTCCAACTGCACCTTGGCCATCTGGACTCCGTTCAGGCGGATTCTGGGAACTGGGGTGGCATCGGGGCTGGCGCCGCGATCCGGGACGCCCGCCCCCATCCAGCCCATGCAAGGGATGGATTGTCGTGGCATTCTCGCATGTAATCGTTTTCATGGCAGTATTTTCCAATCCCGCAAGCGACGCCCACCCGGCACCCCACGCCGCGGGCGCGCCGACCGGGGCCCGTAGCCCTCCCCTGCCCGACCAGGCCTGAACATGCCCGTCTTCGATTCCCGTTGCCGCTCGCACGCACGCCCCTGCTGGGCGTGCGTGCAAGCGCAGGCGGGCCTGCGCAACGACAACGCCCCTTTACATGCAACGACTCCTCGCCTGCATACGCGCCAGGACATGTCGTGTCCGCAGCACACGCCTCCTTGCAATGAGACCCTGCAAGGAGGACGCGTCCTCCGGCACGCCCCCCGTTCCACGTTGCCATGCGCGGCGCATCGCAACCTGGTCGGACACCAACGCCACGCCGCATCGACGACGACCCGCCAAAACGGAATGCGTCGCATGTCGGGTGACCATCGCACCCCATGGGTAGGCGTGGATGCCACCTCTGCCAACAGGACAGTCGCTGTCTCATGGACAGCCGTGGACAGGCCGGAATGGACATCCGGTCATGCCAGAAGAAATAAATTCTCGCGTGCCTCCGACAGCGCCTGCGGGGTCGCGCAAAACCGACAGATCAACTGCTACTCTTGCGGTTCGCGCCGCGCAGGCATGCGCCCCGGCCGACCACTCTCCGACATCCCCAGACGAGGATCCGCACGCGTCCATGCATGACACCATCCTGTTGTTCGGCGCTACCGGCGACCTCGCGCGACGCTACCTGTTTCCCTCGCTGCTGCACCTGCTGCGCGACCGGCTGCTGCCGGAAACATTCCGGGTCATTGCCATCGGCCGCAGCGAACACAGCGACGACGGCTTCCGCAGCTGGCTGCGCGAACACATCCAGGAAGACGCCGACCGCAACGCCTCCACGCTCAACGACCTGCTGGCACGCACGCGCTACCACGCACTGGACCTCAACGACGCCGAGGCGATGGCCGCGACCCTGTCGCAGTACGCCGACCGTCCCGCCGTCAGCTACCTGTCGACGCCGCCCAACCTGTTCGAGCCGGCCTGTCGCGGACTGAAAGCCGCCGGCCTGCTGGAAGCGCCGTCGCGGCTGGTCCTGGAAAAGCCGATCGGCCACGACCTGGCCTCGGCGCATGCGATCGACGCAACGCTGAAGTCAGCCCTCGACGAATCGCGGATCTTCCGCATCGACCATTACCTGGGCAAGGCGCCGGTGCAGAACCTGCTGGCGCTGCGCTTCGGCAATACCCTGCTGGAAGCGGTCTGGCAGCATCGCTGGATCGAATCGGTCGACATCGTCGTCGCAGAGACCGCGGGCGTCGACGGCCGCGAAGGCTATTACGCGGACTACGGCGCGCTGCGCGACATGGTCCAGAACCACATGCTGCAGTTGCTGGCCCTGATCGCGATGGAGCCGCCCGCAGCGCTCGACGCCGACAGCATCCGCGACGAGAAGCGCAAGGTGCTGCGCGCACTGCGCCCGATGACCGCCGCCGATGCCGCCATCGACAGCGTGCGCGGACGCTATGGCGACGGCGTCGTCGACGGCAAGGCCGCCAAGGCCTTCCAGCACGACAGCGACGTCGAGACCTTCGTCGCGTTGCGCGCATGGATCGACAACTGGCGCTGGGCCGGCGTGCCGTTCCGGCTGGTCACCGGCAAGCGCATGCCGTCGCGCGCGACCGAGGTCATCGTCTCGTTCAAGCCGGTCACGCACTGGGTCTTCGATCGGCCCGACCGTCGCCATGCGCAGCCCAACCGCCTGCGCATGCGCTTGCAGCCGGAAGAAACCATCGAGCTCGGCCTGATGGGCAGCCTGGCCGCCCCGGAGTGGGGCGCCACCGAACTCGAGCCGATGTCGCTGGACCTGTCGATGCTGCCGCCCAAGCGCCGCATCGCCTACGAGCGCCTGATGATCGACGCGCTGAAGGGCGACCAGACCCTGTTCGTGCGCGACGATGAAGTCGACGCCGCCTGGCGCTGGATCGACAGCATCAACCAGGCCTGGGACCAGGCCAAGGTGCCCGTGCATGGCTATCCGGCCGGCTCCTGGGGGCCCACGGAAGCGGCACCGTTCCTGCCGACCCTGCCCGGCAACGGTGGCCGCAAGGCATGAGCGTGCAGCGTCCCGTCCTGCTGGCCGACATCGGCGGTACCAATGCGCGTTTCGCACTGGCCGACACCGCGTCGCCGTCGCCGTTGCTGGACGAGACCATCCGTGCGTTCGTGGTCGCCGATTTCGCGTCGCTGGCCGATGCCGCCCGTCACTACCTCGACACCTGCGGACACGCCGGCCACGACGTCGATGCCGCGGTGTTCGCAGTCGCCGGCCGCGTCGACGGTGACGAGGCGCGCATCACCAACCATCCCTGGGTGATCTCGCGCCAGCGCACCGGCCAGCAACTCGGCTTCTCGCGCATCGACCTGGTCAACGACTTCGCCGCGCAGGCAATGGCCGTGCCGTTGCTGCAGGCCGCCGACGTCAAGCAGATCGGCGGAACGCAATGGCAGCCCGCCAGCGCTACGGCC
This sequence comes from Luteimonas sp. RIT-PG2_3, assembly GCF_054902115.1. NCBI lineage: Bacteria > Pseudomonadati > Pseudomonadota > Gammaproteobacteria > Lysobacterales > Lysobacteraceae > Luteimonas > Luteimonas sp. RIT-PG2_3. The sequence goes on from NZ_JBUBPF010000005.1 coordinate 262,012, forward strand.
GATGCCACCTATGCGGTCATCGGCCCGGGCACCGGCCTGGGCGTGGCCGGCCTGCTGTTGCGTGGCGGCGTCGCCTATCCGCTGGAAACCGAAGGCGGCCATGTCAGTTTCCCGCCCGGCACGCCGGAGGAACTGCAGATCCTGGACCGGTTGTCGGCGCAGTTCGGGCGGGTGTCCAACGAGCGCCTGATCTGCGGCCCCGGCCTGGTCAACCTCCATCGCGCGCTCAGCGAGATCGATGGCGTCGATCCCGGCCCGATGCTGCCGGCTGACATCACCACGCGTGCCCGCGCCGGCGATCCGCGCTGCATGCGCGCAGTGGATCTGTTCTGCGCGATCTTCGGCGCGATTGCCGGCGACCTGGTGCTGACGCTGGGGGCTTGGGACGGGGTGTTCCTGACCGGCGGACTGGTGCCACGGATGCTCGACGAACTGCTGCATTCAGGTTTCCGCCAGCGCTTCGAACACAAGGGCCGGTTCTCACCGAACATGGCGCGCGTACCGTCCATCGCCGTGCTGCATCCGCATGCCGGTCTGCTGGGCGCGGCGGCGATGGCCTGCCGTCACGCAAACAATGCGACCATGGCCCGATGAGCGCGTCGCAGACCTCCCCTGCCCCCAACGCGGCAAGCACGCTGATCGCCGGATCGCGCGTGCGCTTCCACGCCTACGATTCGCAGATGCAGTGGATCTGGGCGTCGGCGATCGCGATTTCGTCGGCGCTGGGCCGCGACCTGCAGCAGCGCCCGCGCGGCCGCCTGCTGCTGTCGGGCGGCACCACGCCGGCACCGATCTACGCCGCGCTGTCCAAGGCCCCGCTGGACTGGGACCGCGTGGATGTCGCGCTGGTCGACGAGCGCTGGCTGCAGCCCGACGACCCCGACAGCAACGCACGCCTGGTCCGCCAGTCGCTGCTGCAGAACAAGGCCGCGAACACCCGTTTCGAGACCCTGACCCGTCCCGGCCGCAGCATCGAGGAGGCGGTCAACATCGCCAACCTGCACGCGCGCCATCCGGCCGGCGTCGTCGTGCTGGGCATGGGCGAGGACGGTCACACCGCCTCGCTGTTCCCCGGCATGCAGGATCTCGACGAGGCCTTCGCGTCGCCGGAATCCTATGTGCCTGTGGATGCCGCCGGCTGCCCCGGCGCCGGCACCTGGCGTCGCCGGATCAGCCTGACGCCGGCAGGCCTGGCGCCCGCCAGCGCGCGCATCCTGCTGATCCGTGGCGAGCGCAAGCGTGCACTGTTCGACCGCGTGCTGGCTGCCGACGATCCTTTCGAATATCCCATCCGCGTGGCCTACACCACGCCGGGCCCGCCTCTCGATGTGCACTGGTGCCCATGAGGCCTTTCCTGACACGGACTCATCGCCAACGCCAATGAGCCTCCATCCTGTACTCCACGACATCACCGAACGCGTCCGCCAGCGCAGCCGCGCCTCCCGCCAGGCCTATCTCGACGGCATTGCGCAGATGCATGCCAACGGACCGCTGCGCAGCCGCCTGAGCTGCGGCAACCTCGCGCATGCGTTCGCCGCCTGCGGCCCGACCGACAAGTCGCGCCTGCGTGCCGATGCCACGCCCAACCTCGGCATCATCACCGCCTACAACGACATGCTGTCGGCACACCAGCCGTTCGAGCACTATCCGGACCTGATCCGCGACACCGCGCGCGCGCTCGGCGCCACCGCGCAGGTGGCCGGCGGCGTGCCGGCGATGTGCGACGGCGTGACCCAGGGCCGCGCAGGCATGGAGCTGTCGCTGTTCTCGCGCGACATCATTGCCCAGGCGACTGCGATCTCGCTGTCGCACGACATGTTCGACAGCGCCGTGTATCTCGGTGTCTGCGACAAGATCGTGCCCGGCCTGCTGATCGGCGCCCTCGCCTTCGGCCACCTGCCGGCGGTGTTCATCCCGGCCGGCCCGATGACGCCGGGCATCCCCAACAAGCAGAAGGCCGAAGTCCGCGAACGCTACGCTGCTGGCGAAGCGACGCGCGAGGAGCTGCTCGAAGCCGAGGCCGGTTCATACCACGGACCCGGCACCTGCACGTTCTACGGCACCGCCAATTCCAACCAGGTGCTGCTGGAGGCGATGGGCGTGCAGTTGCCCAGCACCTCGTTCATCAATCCCGACCAGCCGATCCGCGACGTGCTGACCCGCGCCGCCACCGAACGCGCCTTGCGCATCACCGCCCTCGGCGGCGATTACCGACCGCTGGGCCAGTTGATCGACGAGCGCGCGATCATCAATGCGATCGTCGCGTTGATGGCGACCGGCGGCTCGACCAACCACACCATCCACTGGATCGCGGTCGCGCGTGCGGCCGGCATCGTGCTGACCTGGGACGACATGGATGCGCTGTCGCAGATCGTGCCGCTGCTGTCGCGCGTCTACCCCAATGGCGAGGCCGACGTGAACCGCTTCGCCGCGGCCGGCGGCATCGCCTTCGTGTTCCGCGAGCTGATGGACGCCGGCCTGATGCACGCCGACCTGACCACGATCATGCCCGGCGGCATGGGCGCCTGGCGCGACGAACCACGCCTGCTCGACGGCGCGCTGCAGTATGTGCCCGGCATCGCCGAGAGCGCCGACACCAGCGTGGTGCGTCCGGTCTCGGACCCGTTCGAAGCCCAGGGCGGCCTGCGCCTGCTGCGCGGCAATATCGGCCGTTCGCTGATCAAGCTGTCGGCGGTCAAGCCCGAATTCCGCACCATCGAAGCGCCGGCCGTCGTCGTCGACGATCCCCGCAGCCTCAACAAGCTGCATGCCGCCGGCGTGCTGCCCGAGCACTTCGTCGCCGTCGTGCGCTATCAGGGCCCGAAGGCCAACGGCATGCCCGAACTGCATTCGCTGGCACCACTGCTGGGCATGCTGCAGAACCAGGGCAGGCGCGTCGCCCTGGTCACCGATGGCCGGCTGTCGGGCGCGTCGGGCAAGATTCCCGCCGCGATCCATGTCACGCCCGAGGCCGCGTACGGCGGCCCGATCGCCAAGGTGCGCGAAGGCGACATCGTGCGCCTCGATGGCGAGGCCGGCACGCTGGAAGTGCTGGTCGATGCCGACGAGTGGAACGCGCGCACGGTCGCCCCCAGCACGGCCGTTCCCGCATGGGACATCGGGCGCAACCTGTTCGCGATCAACCGCCAGGTGGTGACGCCTGCCGACCAGGGCGCACTGTCGATCTCCTGCGGGCCGCCGGCACGCGACGGCGGCCAATGGGACTACGACGCCGAGTACGACCTGGGCTGCAACGCCGAAGCCGCCAGCGCGCCGCACGAAGCCAAGGATGCCTAGAAGCAAGGATGCCTAGCGCGCCGCGCGCATGACCGCCCGCGTGAGTGCCTGCACCACGCGAACGGCCTGCGGGTTGCCTGCCTGCTCCCTCCAGATGCCAGCCCGCCTGTCTGTGGGGTCGACCGCCCCACCCTCACGAACGAAGGAAACCGCTGCCGATGTCCATTGAAGTCCACCAGAACACCGCGGAACGCTTCCTGCGCAACGCCGGCATCCTGCCGGTCATCACGGTCGACAGCGTCGACCAGGGGCGCCGGATCGCCGAGGCGCTGCTCAGGGGCGGCCTGACCTCACTGGAGCTGACGCTGCGCACGCCAGCCGCGCTGGCGACGCTGGCCGCGCTGAAGCGCGAACTGCCCGAGATCGTCATCGGCGCCGGCACGGTGTTGAGTGAACTGCATATCCAGCAGTCGATCGACGCCGGCGCGGATTTCCTGGTGACGCCGGGTACGCCACCGGCGCTCGCCGACGCGCTGGCCAAGGCACCGATCCCGGTTGTCCCCGGCGGCGCGACGCCCACCGAATTCCTGTCGCTGATGGCGCGCGGTTTCCGCGTCTGCAAACTGTTCCCGGCCAGTGCGGTCGGTGGCCTGGCGATGCTCAAGGGCCTCGCGGGCCCGCTCACCGACCTGAAGCTGTGCCCCACCGGCGGCATCGGCGAAGACACCGCCGGCGACTATCTCAAGCAGCCCAACGTGCTGTGCATCGGCGGCTCGTGGATGGTGCCCAAGGCCTGGCTCGACAACGGCGAATGGGACAAGGTCGAAGACAGCTCGGCCAAGGCCGCGCAGATCGTCCGCAACCGCTAACGTCGGCCGGGGCTTGGCCCGGCGTGGTGGATGGATCGTGCCGGGGTGGATGGGGAGGAATCGCGGGTCGAGACCCGCCCTATAGCTTGATGACGACCTTGGCGCCGGGCTTGCCGATGCGCAGCTCGCGGCCCTGCCATTGCACCGGCTCGCCGTCGAGGGTGGTGGCGCCCGGGATCGATGGGTAAGGCCACGGCAGCACCAGGCCCCCGACCGGCATGCCGGCGTCCGCATCGACGTCCAGCACCAGTGTGTCGCCGTGGCGTGCCAGCCGGTAACCCAGTTCGCCATCGGGCGTGCGCAGGCCATGGACCTCGATGCCATGGTCCAGCCAGTCGGCCGGAATGCCCGCGGCCAGCACCAGGCTCTCGTCGCTCTCGCGCACGTAGGCGAACATGTCCAGCGCCGAACGCACGAAGTCCGAACCGACCCAGGCATGCGGCAGGTCGCCGAGGAAGAACGGCTTGCGCGGCGTCTTCGAGACGACCTCGGCCCACTGGTTCCAAGGCTGCGGCACGCGGTCCTTGAAGAAGTAATCGACGACCTCCCAGGCGCGCTCGCGCCAGCCCAAGCGGACGAAGGCCGCGACATTGCGCCACTCGTACGGCGTGTAATCCTTCCACTCGCGCTGGCCGTCGCGGCGTTGCACGAATTCGCGGTAGTAACGCTCGAAGGTGTTGTGCAGCAGGTCCTGCGGCAACTGGTGCATCTCGCCGCCCGGCGCCAATGCGATCGTGGTCGAGGTCGCATCGAAATCGCCGAGCTCCGCCGCGCCGGGCAGGAAGTCGATGCCGTGCAGTTTCGCAGCCGCCAACAGCGAGGCCTGCAGGTCGGCGCGGAAGCGGTCGCGTGCGGCGACCATCCGCGCATGTTCGGTGGTCTTGCCCAGTGCCTGCGCCACCTGCACCGCGTCCTTGTAACCGCGCATCGCCCAGAAGTTGTCCCAGTACGAATGCATGGGCTTGGCCGAATAACCTTCGTGGCTGATCGACGCCGGCATCATGCCGTAGAACGCGGGATTCCTAGCCTGGTTGGCACGCGTGCGCTCGCTCTGGCTCAGCACTTCCATGTACTCGAACGCCGCCAGCACGTGCGGCCACATGCGCTCCAGGAACGCATCGTCGCCGGTATAGCGCCAGTACTCGGCGATGTTGAAGATCAGCTCGCCGTGGCTGTCGTTCTCCGGCACCGGGTCGCTGCCGCGATCGTCGACGCAGCACGGCACCATGCCGTTCTTGAACTGGTACGGCGCATACCATTCGACGTAGTCGCGCACCACGTCCTCGCGCCCCATCCGCAGCAGGCCTTCGGAGATCATCGCGCCGTCACGGATCCAGCTGCGCGAATAGGAACGCGTGCCCGGTTGCAGCCTGGGACCGATCCGCGAGATCAGCATGTGCGCGGTCGACGTGCGCAGCGTGTCGACCAGCGCTTGGCCTTGCGGCGGCACGCTGAAGCGGACCTTGTCCAGGCTGTGCTGCCAGGTTTCGGCCGTCGCCTGCTGCAGCAGGCCGGCATCCCACCAGCGCTGCGCCAGCACCGAGCGGCCGGTCATCGGGACCATTACCGAGATCTCGCGCGACTCCCAGCCGCGCAGCCGCATCTGGTACAGCAGTGCGCCCGACGCCAGGCCGGTCGGGTCCTCGACGCTGGTCGTCGTCGGCCACTTCGCATCCCGGCCTGATCGAGTCTGGCCTGAACCAGTCTGTCCTGATCCGCCCGCAGGCGAACCCGCCAGGTGCGAGACCGCCATGCCGGCATCGAACGTGGTCGCGAACGCGGACGTGGGCACCTGCTTGGAGAACACGCGCGGCACGCCTGCGACCGACAGCGTGCCGCTCTTGATCGACAGCGCTTCGATCCGGCTGACGCCACCGATGGTGTTGAGGAACTGGCTCGGCGGGTTGACCTGGAAGGGTTGGGCCACCAGCGCCAGCGTGTAGTCGCGCGTCGCCGGGCCCGGATTGGTCAGTCGATAGCGGACCACCAGCTGCGATTCGCGTCGGTTGCCGCTGGCGAAGGCATTGATGCGCAGGTCGAGATCGTCGCGCGTCCACTGCACCTGCGGCATCGGGAGATAGCCCTGGTCCAGCGACTGCACCGGGGTCACGTCCGCCCAGCTGACCAGGCGTCCGTCGACCAGCACGAACGGTTCGAGGCTGAAGCCGCCACGCGCGACCTCGACCGCGCCGTCCTCGCCGATCAGGCCCTGCTGGTCGCCGCCATCGATGCCCAGGATCGTCCAGTACGGTTGCTCGCCGGAAAACCCGCGCGGAAACTGTCCCTTGGGCGCCTTCGCGGCCATCGCCTTGATGACGTCGTTGGGATGCGCGGAAAACGCCAGCGGCAGCACTTCGGCCTCGGCCAGCGCGAAGCGCCGGCCCGGCCCCTGCTGCAGTTCGATGCGGATGTAACGCGCTTCCGACTCGGGCAACGCCAGCCAGTCGTCGCCGCCATTGCCGTCGCGGACATCGCGGACCGCGCGCCATCGCTCGCCGTCGTCGGACAATTCCACCGAATAGCGCGACGCCTGCTTGCCGTCGTTCCAGCGCAGGCGCAAACCACCGAACTCGCGCACTCGGCCGAGGTCCAGCGCCAGCGCGTGCTCGGCCATCGGCGCTTCCCATGCGGTGTCCGGATCGCCATCGACGATCGCCATCGCCTCGTCGGCATTGGCCGTGGCCAGCACCTGCACCGGGCGCAACGGCGAGCCGTCGTCGACCGGCAGCGGTTCCAGGCTCAACTCGTCGAAGCAGACCGAGCCGCGCCCGCCGACGTTGTTGTAGATCGTGAACTCGACCTTCTCGCTGGCCCGCAGGACGCGGTCCGGGTCCGGCCCCCAGGCCTTGTCAATGTGGCGCTGCTTGTAGCGCACCTCGCGCCAGCGGCGCGGGAAGTCGTAGCGCGGCCGGTTGACCCACCAAACGTTGTCGCCGCTGGCATCGACCAGCTTGAACTGCAGGTCGTTGTTGGGCGTGTCGCCGCGCAGGCGGAAACGGAACTGGTAGTTCTCGGGATAGGTCAGTTTCAGGTCGCGCTGGATGCCGGCATAGCCGGACACGCCATTGAAATCGTAGTCCAGGCACAGGGCCGGGCCCTGCTCGCCTTCGACGCTGCGGAGCGTGCCGCTGACCTGGTTCGACGTCACCACGCGCCAATGCGTGGACGTGGAGAAATCGTCGAGCACGCGGACCTGGCTGACGTCGGGTGGGACCGGTTGCGCAGCCACGGGCAGGCTGCCCAGCCACAGCAGGGTCGAAACGGGAACGATCAGCCAATGACGCATGTCACCTCCATGATGCCGGCGCCTGCAGGCGCAGTGGATTATCCCCCAGGTCGGCCATGGCCAAGGCCATGGCGATGACCACGATGACGCGCATGGCCAACGGGGCGGCACGATCCCTGTGCCTGAGAAGAGAGTCGGCCCGGGCATCCTGCCCGTGCGTTCGCGGCAGCGCGAGCCGGTGGCTCGCGGTCCCACGCTGCAACGGTCACGCTGCCATCCATGGCGAGACATACCGGCTCCGGATACGCCGGCCCGGGCATCCTGCCCGTGCGTTCGCGGCAGCGCGAGCCGGTGGCTCGCGGTCCCACGCTGCAACGGTCACGCTGCCATCCATGGCGGGACATACCGGCTCCGGATATGCCGGCCCGGGCATCCTGCCCATGCGTTCGCGGCAGCGCGAGCCGGTGGCTCGCAAGCGCTGCCGCTCACCCCTTGACGCTGCCCAGTAGCAGGCCCTGGATGTAATAGCGCTGCAGCAGCAGGAACAACAGTAGCACCGGCAGGATCGTGACCACCGCGCCGGCCATCATCATCTCGACATCCATGATGTGCTCGCGCGACAGCGTCGCCAGCGCCACCGGCAAGGTGTAGTGTTCCTGGTCGGTCAAGACGATCAACGGCCACATGAAATCGTTCCATGCGCCCATGAACGTGAAGATCGCCAGCGTCACCAGCACCGGCTTCAGCATCGGCAGGACGATCTGCCAGAAGATCCGCATCTCGCCGGCACCATCGATGCGCGCGGCTTCCAGCATTTCGTCCGGGATGCTGCGCGCGTACTGGCGCACCAGGAAGATCCCGAACACCGTCGCCAGGGCAGGCACCACGACGCCGGCATAGGTATTGACCAGGCCAAGCTGCTTCATCAGCAGGAACAGCGGCAGCATCGCCACCTGCGCCGGGATCACCAGCGCCGCCAGCAGCACCTGGAAGATCCGCTCCCTGCCCTTGAACTGCAGCTTGGCGAAGGCATACCCGGCCAACGTATTGACCAGCAGCGACAACAGCGTGATCGCGACCGAGACCAGCAGGCTGTTGGCGAAGTTGCGCGCGATGCCGGTGCGCGCAAACAGCTCGTGGTAGTTGGCCAGCGTCATCGCCGATGGCAGCAGCGGCGGCGGGAAGCGGCTGGCCTCGCCGAGCGGCATGAACGACACCGAGACCATCCACGCCAGCGGCGCCAGGCTGACCAGCGCCAGCAGCAGCAGCGCGCCATTGATCCACAGCGTCGTGAAGCGGCCTTCGCCGACATCGCGCTGCACCGCGTCCGCCTTGCCGGCGCCCAAACGGGCGCTCATACCAGCGCCCGCCTGCGGCCGAGCCGCAGCAGTACTGTCGTCACCGCGAGGATGATCAGGAACAGCAGGAAGGCCACCGCGGATGCGCGACCCAGATTCCACCATTTGAAGCCTTCCTCGAACATGTAGTACAGCACGCTGACCGTGCTCTGCAGCGGATCGCCACGCGTCATCACGTAGGGCTCTGCGAACAGCTGGAAGTACCCGGAGATGGTGATGACGCCGACGACCAGCAGCACCGGGCCCAGCATCGGCAGCGTGATGTGCAGGAACTGCCGCCAGCGCGATGCGCCATCGATGCGCGCGGCCTCGTACAGGTCCGGCGGGATCGCCTGCAGGCCGGCCAGGAAGATCACCATGTTGTAGCCGAAGTTCTTCCAGACCGCGAACAGCATGATCGTCGGCATCGCCCAGCGTGGATCGCCGAGCCAGTCCACCGGTGCGATGCCCAGGTGCCCGAGGCCCCAGTTCACCAGGCCGTAGCTGGTATGGAACAGGTAGCGCCAGATCACTGCGACCGCGACCAGGGTCGTCACCACCGGCGCGAACAACGCCGTGCGGAACAGCGCCTTGAAGCGCGCCACCTTGGCGTTGAGCAGCAACGCCGCGCACAGCGAGACCGCGATCGACAGCGGGACGCCGACGACCACGAAGTAGGTCGTATTGCCCAGCGCCTTCCAGAACATCGGCGTCTGCAGCAGGTCGATGTAGTTGCCCAGGGCGACGAACCGCAGGTGGTCGCCATCGGCCAAGGCGTACAGATCGAAATCGGTCAGGCTCAGCACCAGTGCCGACAGCACCGGCAAGCCGAAGAACACGCCCAGCACCACCAGGGCCGGCGCCGCGAACAGCCAGCCCGCAAGGCTTGCGCGCACGCCGGTCATGGCGCGGGCTCCCGGTTCGCAGCGGCCTGCGACGACGCGGCCTGCGCGGGCGTCAGCGACGCGCCCTGCGCGCGGATCCAGCGCCGCTTCTCGAGGATCTTGTCGACCTGCGCATCAAGCTCGGTCACGGCCTGGTCCTGGGACATACCGCCACGTACCACGCGCTCGGTGGCCAGCCGCATTTCCTGGACGATGCGCTCCCACTCCAGCACCTTCGGCGTTGGCCTGACACGCTCGAGCTGGCTGCGGAATGCCTGCGCATAGACATCCGACGCCAGCGCCGGATGCTCCCAGGTGCTGCGCCGCGGCGGCAGGTTGCCGATCTCGGCATGGAAACGCTGCTGGATGTCGGGGCGCGACAGGAACTCGACCAGCGTCCACGCCGCCTGCTTGCGCGGCGACGACTTGAACAGCACCAGGCTGGTGCCACCGGCAATGCCCGCCCCCAGGCCATCGGGACCGGGCAGCGGCATCGTCGACCATGCCTCCTCGAGACCGGCCGGCACGCGCTTGCGGAACTCGCGGATGTTCCACGGGCCCGACAGGTAGAACGCGTAGTAGCCGTTGAAGAATTCATCCCAGACGTTGGAGATCTGGGTTTCCGACATCTTCGGCGCCCAGCCCTGCTCGAAGGTGTTGGCGTAGAACGCGAGTGCCTTGCGGAAGCCGGCGCTGCGGAAATTTCCGTAGCCGTCGTCATCACGCAGCAGCGGGTCGGACTGCTGCAACGCGAACGACAACTGCTGTTCGAACTCGTTGACCGGCAACAGCACGGCGTACTTCGACGGGCCGACATTGCGCTTGATCGCAGCCATCGCCCGCTCCCATTCGGCCCAGGTCTGCGGCGGCGTGTCGAAGCCGGCGGCCGCCAGCATGTCCTTGCGATAGAACAGCAGCCGCGTGTCCACGTACCAGGGAACGCCCAGCAAGCGGCCATCGACAACATTGGTATCCCAGATGCCGGGAAAATAATCCGAGGGCTCGACGACATCGGAACCGTCGACATACGACTGCAGCGGCTCCAGCGTGTCCAGCGCCGCGAACTCCGGGATCCAGGTATTGCCCAGCTGGCACAGGTCCGGCAGACCGTCGGCGGCGAATGCGGTCAGCAGCTTCTCGTGCGCCGCCGTCCACGGAATCTGCTGGACGTCGACCTTGATGCCCGGATGCTCGCGCTCGAACTCCTGGATCAGTCCGCCCACGACTTCCGCTTCCCGGCCCATGGCCCAGAAGCGGATCGTGGTCTGCGTGTCCTGGCGCGCGCAGCCCGCCAGCAGCACCAGCAGCAGGCCGACTGCGCCCCAGGCCAATGGCGACCTGCGCAGCAACGGGAACGACGGCATCCGTAACGACAGCATCCGTAACGACAGCATGCGTGCCTACTTCTTCGGCTCGACGACGGGCGGCGGCTGGGTATCGCCCGGCTGCGATGCACGCGCATCGCTGCTCGGCGCGCCCGGCGGGTTGGCTTTGATCGGCGTGGCACGCGATTGCGCCATGCCGATGTCGCGTGCCGCGGCGGCATCCGGATCGGGCGCGCCCGAGGTCTTGGGCTCGCCTTCCGGGGCCAGCCAGCCGCCGGTGAATCCGGCGCGTTCCAGGCCCTTGCGGATGTACGGGTTCTTCTTCATCACGTTCCAGACGAAGTCGTTCCGATAGTTGGCGATCATCGTCAGGATCGGGCCCTGGTCGATGCCGATGTAGTCGCTGGCGACCCAACCTTTGCCGGCGACGATGCGTCCGGTCTTCAGCGGGATGTCGTAGCTGAAGCTGGGATTGAACGAATCCAGGAAGCCATAGCTGGAATACAGGTACTCGCCGAAGCGCTCATGCATCGCCTGCGTGGCCGGGATCACGATCTCCGGTGCGAACGCGATCGACGCCACTGCGGCCGTCGGTGCGATCGTACCGTCGTCATAGGCGACCGAGAGGCCTGCGCCGCGTGCGCTGTAGTGGCGGAACTGGCGCTGCTCGCCGTTGTAGTCCTGCGTGGTGTGCTGCGGACCATCGCTGGCGGTCAGGCCCCAGATGGTGTCGCCGTACTCCTTCCACTTCATCGGGTTTTCGATCGCGTACTGCCGCTGGGCGTAGGTCGCGCGCCGGCTGTTCTCGAAGTAATCGATGCCGCGTGCGGCCATATAGGGATCGCGGATGCCGCGGAAGTCCACCCAGACGTGGGTGTACTGGTGGCCGAAATGCGGACCGAAGCTCAGGTACTCCTGGCCCTGGAACACGCCCCAGCTCTCGTCGTAGGTGCGCGTCCAGGTCTCCCAGGTGCCGTCGCCGACCGGATGCGTCGGCGAGCCCAGCGCCAGGATGTAGACCAGCATGGCTTCGTCATAGCCGGTCCAGTCGTGCGAGATGAAGCCGCTCTCGGGGAACCAGCCCATCGAGATCAGCGGCGGACGCTGCTGCAGCCAGGTCCAGTCGACGCGCTTGTAGAGCTCGTCGGCGAGCTTGCGGATTTCCTGCTCGCGCGGATCGTCGCCGTCGTAGTAACTCTGCGCGAACAGCACGCCCATCATCAGCAGGCCGGTATCGACGCTCGACAGCTCGACCCAGGACTCGAAGCGATGGCCGCTCTGCATGTCCAGGAAGTGATAGTAGAAGCCCTTGTAGCCGGCGCGCCCGGTCGCCTGCGGTCCCATCCGCGCCTGGCGCAGGAACTTCAGCGTCAGCAGCGTGCGGTCGACCGCCTGGTTGCGGCTGACCCAGCCGTTCTCGATGCCGATCGGGTACGCCGTCAGCGCGAAGCCGGTCGAGGCGATGCTCGAGAACGGCCGCGAGGGGAACCGGTCCGGCGTCATGCCGTTGACCTCGTTGGTCGTATCCCAGAAGAACTGGAACGTGCGCCGTTCGATATCGCGGAACAGCGGCGGCAGTTCCGGCTTGGACGGCGTCGCCACGGCCTCGGGCTGCGCCGGCGGCTCGACCTGGGCGATCGGTCCGGGTGTCGGCGCGTCGACCTGCGGCTCCGGCGCCGGGGGCGCGGGTTTGCAGGCGCCGAGCAGGATCGTCATGGCGAAGACCAGGCAGGTGGCGAAGGACGCATTGTGTCGGGTTTTGCTGTGCTGACTATTCATGAAATCGTTTTCAACCTTTCCCCAGAAAAAGCCGGTCAACCCGAAGGTTGACCGGCTGAGAGCAGTATTACCAGTCCAGACCGAAAGAGATCTTGAACATGCGAGGCGGCCACACCGTGCCGACGCCATTGCGGATGCCGTAATTGGCGTTGGGATTGCCCGGCGTACCGCGCCAAGTCTCGTAGTCGGTGTAGTTTTCCCAGTTGAACACGTTGAAGATGTCACCGCGAACCCGCAAACGCAGGTCGGTGCCCGTGTCCCAGACCTTCTGCACGGCCACGTCGAACTGCTTGAACCCGATCGTGTTGTCCGGGATGAACGGATCGAAGTAGCAGTTGTTGGTCGACGTCGTGTTGTAGCAGTTGGTCGCTTCCTTCGGCGTCGGGCTCGACAGCACCAGCTTGCCGGAGAAGGTGAAGCCCCAGCGCTCGACCAGGCCGGTGGTCACCAGACGATGCTTGGGGATACCCAGCGAGGTCAGGAACGGCTGATCATTCAGGTTGGGATAGTCGAACGAGTAGTGCTCGTCCGAATTCGCCGCACTGAGGCGATTCTCGCTGGCATCGCTATAGGTATAGGCGATGGTCACGCTCCACGGCGAACTCTGCGTGTACGGCTTCTCGGCAGACAGCAGCAACGAGGTGTTCTTGGTCTCGATGCCGTTGTCGGCAATGATCAGACGTCCGTAACCGGGAATCGGGAAATCCCAGGGCTGGCCGCCCCAGGTCGCGCCCGGATTCGCCGGATTGCGGTAGCTACCGTCGGGCCAGCGATTGCCCAGCGTGAACAGCAGGCCATCGTAGCTGCGGACATGCGAGATGCTCGCCGAGGTGTTCCAGTCGTTGCCCAGCACTTCGAAGGTATTGCGGATGCCGATGCTGAACTGGTCCGAGTAAGGCGTCTTCAGGTTGTTGTTCATCAGGTTGACCTCGGCGCCCAGGTCCGGGTTCGCATCGGCCAACGCATACAGGTTTTCGATGTTGAAGAAGCTCGGATCCCAGTTCCGGCACAACGGATCGGTGCCAACTGCGCAGGGGTGGCTGGGCGTATTGAAGCGATACGTGTACGACGGGAAGGCGTTGCGGGTCTGCTCCAGCGCCAGGTAGTCGAACAGCGTACGGTCGTAGGAACGGCCGGCGCCGCCGAAGATCACGTGCCGCTGGTCGCCACTCAGATCATACGAGAAGCCCAGGCGCGGCGCCCAGTTGTCCTTGTCGGGCTTCCGGTTGCTGCCATTGCTGATGTAGTCCTCGATGTTGTAGTCGACGTTGGGACCCTGCAGGTTCGACCAGCCGCGCAACGCGGTGGCGATACCGGCCGGCGTCACGAAATCCTCGTAGGCAGGCGTGGTCTCATAGTCGTAGCGCAGGCCGAGGTTCAAGGTCAGACGGTCGGTGACTTCCCAGTCGTCCTGCAGGTAGATGCCGAACTGCTTGTTGTTGGAGCTGACATTGAGGTCTTCGACGCCCGGCACCAGCGAGCCGAATTCGACGCGCCACGGAATGAACGACGCCACCGTCGTGCGGCCGGCAGCCAGGTTTTCGTAGTAGTCGACGCGGTACTGCGCGTTGTACGGCTGCTGCTGGAAGGCATCGACCTGGACATCCTTGTACTTGAAGCCCAACTTCAGGGTGTGGCGTTCGAAGCCGGTGAACGTGAAGTCGTTCTGCAGCGAATAGCCCTTCTGACCCTTGTTCTGGAAATCGCGTCCGCCGCCCAGGTTCAGGATGGTTTCGCCGTCGCCCACGTTGACCAGATGGTTGCGGATCTCGATGCCGGGGCCGATGGTCAACGGACGCGGGCTCCAGTAATCGTCTTCCGAAGTCAGGTGGAAGTCATTGAGCCAGTTCTCACCGGTCCACTGCCAGCGCAGGTCAAGACGGGTACTGTCGTTGGTCTTGCTGCTGCCGTACGACGCCGTGTTGGGGCCGTCGCCGATCCCTTGCAGTTCCTCTTCCTCACGACGCTTGGCCGACAGTTCGAGCAGATGGTCCTCGTTGACGAACCAGGTCAGCTTGCCGAAATACATGTCCTGATTGAACGGCAGCGACGTCGAACCAAGGTAGCTCGCCAGTTCGGGCGTCAGGTCGGCCGGATTGAACGCGCGGTCGCCCCAGCGGATGTCGCGTGGACGCTCGATCTCCTTGGCCTCGTAGGTCACGAAGAAGAACAGGCGGTCGCGGATGATCGGCCCGCCGAACGCGATGCCGTACTGCTCTTCGCTGGACGGCGTCTTGTCGCGCCCTTCCTCGTTCTCACGGAAGGTCTTGGAACGCCAGTTTTCGCTGGTGTGGTCCCAGAAGAAGCTGCCTTCGAACTCGTTGGTACCCGACTTGGTCACCGCGGTGATCGCGGCGCTGCTGATCTGGTCGTACTCGGCCTTGTAGTTCGACGTGATCACCTTGTATTCGCCGATCGCCAATTGTGGGAACGGATTGCCGCTGCTCGAATCCTGGCCGCTGACGCCACCCTTGAGCACGTAATTCTTCTGGCCCACGCCATCGATGAAGACGTTGATGCCGTTGGAGTTCTGCGCACCGCCACGCAGCTTCGCGTTTCCGTTGTCGCTGGTTTCGAAGATCATGCCCGGCACTGCGTCCGCGAATGCCAGGAAGTTGCGTGACGCCTGCGGCAGCGCTTCGATCTGCTTCTGCGAGACGTACGTGGCAAGTTCCGACGTCTTGGTCTCGACCATCCGCGCCGCGGTCACGGTCACGGTATCGAGGTTGGTCGCATCGGCCGGGGCCGATTCGGCCACGCCGCCGACGCCGAGGTTGACCGTCGCGGTCTGGCCGACGGCGACCGTGATCGTCTGCGAGCTGGTCTGGCCGGCCGCGGTAACATCGAGTCGATACGTGCCCGGCGGCAAGCCGGCGACGTTGTAGCCGCCGTTGGCGCCGGCGCGCACGGTGCGCGTCAGGCCGGTGGCGAGGTTGGTCGCGGTGACCTGCGCGTCCGTTGCCGGCGCGGAGTCCGCGTTGACCTGCCCACGGATGGTGGCCGAGGTCGATTGCGCGAATGCTGGGGTGGCGACCAGCAGGCAGCTGGCCAGAGCGCAGCACAGCAGACTGCGATTGAGGTGCCTGGTGTTGCGGGCTCCACGATTCATGACGTTACTCTCCCGAAGAAACTCAATGTGAAAAACCTGCGGATCTGACAACTTGACTACGTGATGGTGGTGTGAAAACGGTTACATCTGTCAGCAAATTTTTTTCAGCTGCGGATCGAATGCTTCAACCACTCACCCTCCCGCCACCTCCTGCAACCGCTCCTGTGCAAGCGCCCGGGCGCCCCCCTGCGCCCCGTCCGCAACACCCTCGACGTGCGTGGACGCCCGGACCACCAGTTGCGGCGTCAGCTGCGCCACCGGAGGCGCAGCGCCGCCGCCCTCCATCTCCAGCAGACTGCTGATCGCGCGTGCGCCCAGCGATGCGATCTCGACCCGCATCGTTGTCAATGACGGATGGACGTAGCGCGCCAGCGGAATATCGTCGAAACCGGCCAGCGCGATCTCCTGCGGCACCTGGATGCCGGCCTGGTTCAAGGTGAACAGGCAACCCAGCGCCATCATGTCGTTGGCCGCGAACACCGCGTCGGGGCGCTCGCCACCGGCCAGCAGCCGTTGCGCGGCGTCATGGCCGGAGGCTTCGTCGAAATCGCCGGGCAGCACCCAGGGCGCGACGCCCGGCAGCCCTTCGGCGATCGCGTCCTCGTAGCCGCGACGGCGCTCGCGCGCGTCGAAGTTGTCCTCGGGACCGGCGATAAAGGCGATGCGGCAGCGGCCGGATGCGATCAGGTGACGGGTCATCGCCACGGCGCCGCCATGGTTGTCGACGCAGAGCGCGGGATAGCGGCTGTCGGCCAGGCGCGTATTCATCAGCACCACCGGCATCGTCGGCGCCAAGTTGTCCTGCAGCAGGTCCTCGCCGGAGACGAACGGAGACATCAGCAGCAAGCCATCGACGCGGCCGCGCATCGCCCGCAGGGCAGCGCCCTGGGCCTGCGGATTGCCGTGGTAGCTCGACACCAGCAGGTGCCGGCCATGCTCGCGCGCCACCTGGTCGATGCCGCGCATCAGCTCGGAAAAGAACTCGCCATACAGGTCGGGCAGCACCACGCCGATGGTGTGGGTGCGGCGACTGCTGAGGCTGCGGGCGGCGTGGTGGGGGCTGTAGCGCAGCTCATTGGCCACGGCGACGATCCGGCTACGGACGGCCTCGGTGACGTTCTGGTGGCCATTGAGCGCCCGCGACACGGTCGCGACCGACACCTTGGCCTGCTTTGCCACATCCTTGATCGTCACACTCACATCGCCCTCCCAGGTGCCGCGAGTGCAACGGAATGTAAACGTTTCCAGCACGTGATGCAAAGACTTGCTGCACAGCCCGCCAACGGGACACGAGGCCGCGCCATCCGGCGCCTCATGCGGACATCACGGGGGGCGCCGGGTGCTGCATCGCAGCATCCCTCAGGCGCCGCCCAATGCCGGACCTGCGGGGTCAGGGCAGGACCGGCTTGAACGGGCGCACGTCCACCCGGACATAGACGCCGGCATCGACATAAGGATCGGCGTCGGCCCAGGCACGGGCCTCGGACAGGGACGCGAACTGCGCGATGACGATGCTGCCGCTGAAGCCTGCCGGGCCCGGATCCTCGGCATCGATCGCCGGGCACGGGCCAGCCAGCAACAGGCGGCCTTCGTCCTTCAGCGCCAGCAGCCGGCCGACATGCGCGGGGCGCGCGGCCATCCGTTGCGCTAGCACCCCGTCACCATCGTGTCCCTCGATCGCATACCACATGGCCAGCCCCGCTCCGTTCCGGTGAGCGGACCATTGTAAGCGGCCGGTTGCAGTGGTCACTGCCAGCGTTCATCGGCGCGCTGGACAGCCGATGCGTCACCCCGTACCCTAAACGCCAGTATCGAGGCACATCAGCAGCGACCGTCCTGTTCCATGGACGCCAGATCGCCCGCCGCACCTCGACTCGGCTGACCCCATGACCATTCGACCGGCACCCAGATGCCCCGGCATGACATGCGTGTGGCGTCGGACCGCAACCTCGCATTGGACACAGGCTGGACACTGATATCCCCTTGGCGGCAACGATCGACCGATCGTGCAGCCCGATTGCCGCAAGACGGCCCGGTTCATCCCACCGGCGCCCTTCCATCGCAGCGCTTGAACTGTGGCCCGGAGAGGGGCCGCGAACCCGATGACACAACCCGGTCACGACCCCGCGCCAAGCGCGGAACCGACAGCCGTTGCCCCGACCGCTCCGCAGCAGCAGGAAATGCCGCTGGCGGTCGTGCATGGCCAGCCGGTGCTGCAGATCCCGCAGGACCTGTACATCCCGCCGGACGCGCTGGAAGTCATCCTTGAAGCGTTCGAAGGTCCGTTGGACCTGCTGCTGTACCTGATCCGCCGGCAGAACCTCGAGATCCTGGACATCCCCGTCGCCGAGATCACCAAGCAGTACGTGGCCTACATCAGCGTGATGCAGGACCTGCGCTTCGAGCTGGCGGCCGAGTACCTGGTGATGGCCGCGATCCTGGCCGAGATCAAGTCGCGGATGCTGCTGCCGCGGCCGCCGGCCGACGAGAACGAGGAAGCCGACCCGCGCGCCGACCTGGTGCGCCGGCTGCAGGAGTACGAACGCTTCAAGCAGGCCGCCGAGGACCTGGACGCCCTGCCCCGGCAGGACCGCGACACCACCCCGGCGCAGGCATCGGTTCCTGACCGCGCCACGGTCAAGCTGCCGCCGCCGGTCGACCTGCGCGAGATGCTGATGGCGCTGCACGACGTGCTCAAGCGCGCCGAGCTGTTCACCGGCCACTCGATCCGGCGCGAGGCGCTCAGCGTGCGCCAGCGGATGGGCGAGCTGCTGACGCGCCTCCACGACGGCGCCTTCCACCGCTTCGAAACCCTGTTCGAGGCCCGCGAAGGCAAGCTCGGCGTGGTGGTGACCTTCCTGTCGGTGCTTGAACTCACCAAGGAACGCCTGCTCGACATCGTCCAGGACGCGCCGCTGGGGCCGATCTACATCAAGTCGCTGGCCACCGAGGGCAGCGCCAACGAGCCGATGGCGTTCTCCAGCGAGTTCGACGACGACGTCAGCGACGACGCTGCCGACGCGGTCGTCTGAGCGCAATCAGACCTTCGCACCCGCCACGTCGACTGATGACCGCGACTTTCCGTCCCACCGATCCAGCACACGACAGAACCACGCCGCCAACGCATATGGACCAACTCCTCATCACACGGATCGTCGAAGCCGCGCTGCTGGCCTCCAGCCAGCCGCTGCCGCTGGTCCAGCTCAACGGGCTGTTCCCGCTCGACGAAGCCGCCCCGGAGGGCAGCATCGAGCAGGCCCTGGAGACCCTGCAGGCCGACTGCGCCGAACGCGGCGTCGAACTGGTCGAGCTGGCCTCGGGGTGGCGCTACCAGGTCAAGGCCGACGTGCACCCTTGGGTCGCGCGCCTGTGGACCGAACGCCAGACCCGCTATACGCGCGCCACGCTGGAGACCCTGGCGCTGATCGCCTACCGCCAGCCGATCACCCGCGGCGAGATCGAACAGGTCCGTGGCGTGGCCACCAACAGCAACATCATCAAGGCGCTGGAAGAGCGCGAGTGGATCCGCGCCGTCGGCCATCGCGACATCCCCGGACGGCCCGAACTGCTGGGCACCACCAAGGGCTTCCTCGACTACTTCGGCCTCAAGCGCCTGGATGAGCTGCCGCCATTGTCGGAACTCAAGGACTTCGGCGAACTCGAGCCGCAGTTCCAGTTCAGCGGCGAGACCCGCGAACCGCGCGCGCTCGGCGACATCGCCATCAACGACGCCGATGCCGGCCTGGCCGACGCCCAGGATGCCGACGCGGACGACACGCACGACGACAGCGACAGCGACGACCACGCCGCCAACGAAGCCCTCCCGGCCGACGCCGACCACCCGACTGCCTCCGACGACAACCCGCCGCCGGAAGATTCCCAGGACCCAACCCACGCCCTCGCCGAAGACGGCGACAGCACCCGGAGCAACGCATGACCGAGCAACACCCCACTGCCGAGAAAGGCACCCGCAAACTTTCGCTCAAGCGCAGCGAGCAGGCCGCCGAGGCCCCGCGCCTTGAAGAGCGCCTGCACAAGGTCCTGGCCCAGGCCGGACTCGGCTCGCGCCGCGCGCTCGAGCAGCGCATCGCCGACGGCCTGATCAAGGTCAATGGCGAAACCGCACAGACCGGCATGAGCATCAAGGGCGGCGACCGCGTCGAACTCGACGGCAAGGTCTTCGTCGCCAGCGCGCTCGCCGAGCCCGCGCGCGTGCTGATCTACAACAAGCCCGAAGGCGAGGTCACCACGCGCGAAGACCCCGAAGGCCGCCCGACGATCTTCGAAGCGCTGCCTGCCCTGAAGGGCGCGCGCTGGATCGCGATCGGCCGCCTCGACATCAACACCACCGGCCTGCTGCTGCTGACCACCGATGGCGAACTCGCCAACGCGATGATGCATCCGTCGTACGAAGTCGAACGCGAATACGTCTGCCGGGTGCGTGCGCCCGAGGGCGAGGAGAGCGTGTCGGAGAAGATCGTCGACCGCCTGGCGCGCGGCGTCTCGCTGGAAGACGGCCCGGCCAAGTTCGACGAGATCAAGCGCATCGGCGGCACCACCGCTCAGGACAACGTGAGCAACGAATGGTTCCAGGTCACGCTGAAGGAAGGCCGCAACCGCGAAGTGCGCCGCCTGTGGGAATCCCAGGGCTGCCAGGTCAGCCGCCTCAAGCGCGTGCGCTACGGCAACGTCAGCCTGCCACAGCCGCTGTTGCGCGGGCAGTCGCAGGAACTGTCGGACGCGCAGGTCGACGTGCTGCGCCGTGAACTCAAGCTCGAGGAAGGCCCGCCGCCGGCGCTGACGCTGCAGCCGGTCATCGGCCAGCGCAAGGCCGCCAAGTCCACCGTGCACCTGTCCGGCGAAGGCCGTGGCAAGGCCTACGTCAACGGCCACAACACCGCCGATGAAGGCCGCGAACTGCGCCGCTTCGACCACGTGCGCGAAGACCGCGGCCGCCGCGGCAACCAGAAGCCGCATGGCGGACTGACGGTCAGCGGCGAAGCTGCCGCCAAGCAGTCGCAGAAGCCGTTCAAGCAGCGCGCGCAGAAGGGTCCCAAGCCGTTGCCCGATGGCAATCCGGCCGCCTTCCGCACCTGGTACGTGCCGGATGGCGTCGATACCGGCCCGGCCGGTCATCGCAATGCCGATGGCCGTGGCCCGAAGAAGCCCTACGGCAAGAAGCCCGGTGCGGGCGGTCCAGGCCGTCCTGGTGCCGGCCGTCCCGGCGCGGGCGGCCCCGGTGGGCCCGGCCGCTCCGGCCCCAGCGGCAACCGCAGCCAGGGCGGCCCCGGCCAGGGGCAGGGCCCCAAGGCCGCCGGTCAGCGCGCGCCGCGTCCGTACGGTCACCCCGGCAACGCGCCGTCGTTCCCGTCCGACCATGCCACGCCCGGCGGCTTCAATCCCTATGACCGGCCGCGCGCACCGCGCCCGGCCGGCGGCAACCGTCCGGGTGGCCCGCGTCCGGCGGGTCCGCGCGGTCCGCGTCCCGGTGGCGGTGGTGGCCCGCGCAGCGGCCCACGCGGCGGCGGCGGACAGTCCGGCAACCGCTGATCGGACACGGCAACAGGGAAAAGGGCGCTTCGGCGCCCTTTTTCATGCGCGCCAGGCACGTCAAGGGGTGCGAACACGCGAACGCAATCCGCGCGCATCCCGCCACTTCATGCCGACTTCACCGTCGCTCCTCTGCCTGCGCACGCGTCGTCGGCAGCATGGCCGCCTCCCCCGCACGGAATGGCCATGAGGTCGAACCCCAACCACAATGACGGCGGCGGACACTGGGACCTGGTGGTCGTGGGTGCGAGCTTCGCCGGCGCGGCCTGCGCGCTGGCGGCGAGGCGCGCCGGCCTGCGCGTCTGCGTGATCGAGCGCAAGCGCGATCCCGGCATCAAGCTCCACACCACCGGCATCATCGTCAAGGAAGCCGCCGAACAGACGCTGCTGTCGCGGATCCCGGCCGCATACACCCGTCGCGTCGATGGCGTACGGCTGTACGCCCCTGCCCTGCACAGCCGGCGCCTGCAGCGCGCGGACTATTACTTCCTGACCACCGACACACCGGCGGTCATGCGCTGGCTTGCCGACCAGTTGATCGCGGCGGGCGTCGAACTGCGCCTGATGCAATCGTTCACCGATGCGCGCCGCCATGACGGGGGCTGGCTCATCGATGGCCTGGGCCACGCGCGCTGGCTGGTCGGCGCCGACGGTGCGAAATCGCGCGTCGCCGCGCGCACCGGACTCGATCCGGTCCGCGACTTCCTGTATGGCGTCGAGTACGAATACGCCGGCCTGCAACTGCACGAGCCCGATGCGCTGCATTGCTTCATCAGCAAGCGCTATGCGCCGGGCTATATCGGTTGGGCCGCACAGGGCCCGACCGGCACGCAGTTCGGGCTCGCCTTCCGCCACGATGCGCGTCGCAGCGGCGTGCCCGACATCCAGGGGCTGTTGGCGTGGGTCGGACCGCCACTGGGCATCGCGCCCGACACGCCTCCCACGGCCACGCGTGCCGGATTGATTCCCTGTGGCGGCGCGGTCAGGCGCATGACCGCGCCCGGGGTCATCCTGACCGGCGATGCGGCCGGCATCGTCTCGCCGGTGACCGCCGGCGGCATCCATTCCGCATGGCGCCACGGCGAGGTGGTCGGCGATGCGATCGCGCGGCACATGCTCGACGGCGGTCCCTCTCCGGAGCGCATCGCCGGGACGATGGCGCCGCGCTTCCGCGGCAAGAAGCTGCTGCGCATGGCCTTCGACCGCCTGCAGGCGGACTGGCCGTTCGACCTGCTGCTGCACAGCTCGCCACTGCGCTGGGCGGCCGAGCGCGTCTACTTCAGCCGCCGCCGATAACCCCCCGACGTCGAAGGCAGGCCCTGCCCGTGGAGCCGTCGCGCCCTGCGCTTCATCGCCGAAAACCGCAGGTCCGCCCTGCCCGCGCGCCGCCCGCGGACCCGTCGTCCTGGCCGCTTACACTAGCGCGCCCACCTCCCGCGAGACGCACGACATGACCGTGACCGGCGACGACATCAACGCCCTGATCCAGGCCCAGGCACCGGCAGGCATGGACATCCTGATCCCGCCGCCCAGCCTGATCGACATGGCCGGCGAGTTCCTGTCCTACGAGGAAGGCAGCCGGATCCGCGTGCGTTTCCCGGTACTGCCGCGCTACCGCAACCCGATGGGCAACATGCAGGGTGGGCTGATCGTGGCCGCGCTCGACAATACGCTGGGCCCGCTGTCGTACCTGATCGCGCCCCCCAGCGTCACCGCGTCGCTCAATACCCAGTACCTGCGGCCGGTCACCGACGGCACCCCGTACATCGTCTGCGAGGCCTGGCTGGTCGAACGTACCCGCAACACGCTGTACCTGTCGGCGGACGTCCGCAATCCCGATGGCAAGGTCGTGGCGCTGTGCCAGTCGGTCAACCAGATCATGCCGGCGCCGCGCCCGGCCTGACGGTCATGCATGACGACCATCGATGACGACGGTCGTCCCGGCGACTGGCGTCCTGCCGATGACCCGCGGCCTCTGCCAGCACACGGGGTCACGATCACGCGGCGAACGCGGCCTGAAGGCCGCGCTCAGCGCAGTTCGAACGCGTCGCCGTCGAGCATCGCCGGAAAGCGCTCGCGATGCGCGGCCAGTTCGGCCGCCTGCAGCGTCGTGGTGACGACGACCTCCTCGTCGGTGCATTCGCTGACCGCATGCCCCAGGAAGTCGATCACTGCACTATCGCCAGCGTAGTGCAGGCCATTGCCGTCGCTGCCGACGCGATTGAGGCCGGCGACGTAGCACAGGTTCTCGATCGCGCGTGCGCGCAGCAGGGTCTTCCACGGGTAGGCGCGGGCCGACGGCCAGTTGGCGACATACAGCAACAGGTCGTAGTCCAGCTGGCCGGGACGCTCGACATCGAAACGGTTGCGCGAATACACCGGGAAGCGCAGGTCGTAGCAGACCAGCGGACAGATCCGCCAGCCATTCCACTCGACGACCAGGCGATCCTGTCCGGCCGCGTAGCGCTCGTGTTCGCGCGCGTAGCGGAACAGGTGGCGCTTGTCGTAATGCAGCAGGCCGCCGTCCGGCGTCGCCCACAACAGCCGGTTGAACACCTGGTCGACCCCGGCCGCATCCTTCGCGCGCAACTGCACGCTGCCGCAGACCGCCGCGCCCAGCCGTGACGCCTGTTCGCGGATCCACGCCACGGTGGGCCCGTCCATGGTCTCGGCGTTGCCGATCGCATCGTTGCTGAAGCCGCTGGTGAAGGTCTCGGGCAGCAGCACGAGGTCGGTGATGCCATGCAACGGGGCGATCAGGCGTGCGTAGTAATCGCGATTGCCCGCAGGGTCGTGCCAGCGCGTGGCGCCCTGGACCAGGCTGACCCGCAGGTCCTGGTGGGAGGTCGTCATCTCAAAGCTCCTTCAGCCGCGCGATGGCGGCATCGAGGGTGGCGTCGTTCTTGGCAAAGCACAGCCGCGCCAGGCGCTGCCCTGCCGGCGGCTGATCGTAGAACGGCGACAGCGGGATCGCCGCGACGCCCCTCTCGACCGTCAACCAGCGGCAGAACGCGGCATCGTCGAGGTCGCTGATGGCCGAATAATCCACCAGCTGGAAATAACCGCCCGGCACCGGCAACGGCGTGAGCCGGGTGCCGAGCAACTGCTCGCGGAAGCGGTCGCGCTTGGCCTGGTAGAACGCGCCCAGCTGTTCGTAGTGTTCCGGTTCCTGCTCCAGCATCTCCGCGAACGCATGCTGCGCCGGCGCGAAGGTGCAGAACACGTTGTACTGGTGGACCTTGCGGAACTCGGCGCTCAATGCCGGCGGTGCGATGCAGTAACCCAGTTTCCAGCCGGTGCAGTGGTAGGTCTTGCCGAAACTCGACACCACGAAGGCGCGCTCGCGCAATTCGGGATAGCGCAGGATCGACTCGTGGCGCGCGCCGTCGAAGACGATGTGCTCGTAAACCTCGTCCGACAGCAGCAGGATCCCGGTGTCGTCCAGCAGCCGCGACAGCGCCGCGATGTCGTCGGCGGTGAACATCGCGCCACTGGGATTGTGCGGACTGTTGATGATCAGCAGTCGCGTCCGCGCGGTGACCGCATCGCGGATGCGCTGCCAGTCGGGCGCAAAGGTCTGCGGATCCAGCGGCACGTGGACGGCCAGCGCCCCGGCCAGCTCGATCGCGGGCTCGTAGCAGTCGTAGGCCGGGTCCAGCACGATCACTTCCTCGCCGGCACGGACCACGGCATGGATCGCGTTGAAGATCGCCTCGGTCGCGCCGCTGGTCACGGTGACCTCGGCATCGGCATCCGGCCGGTGCCCGTAGACGCGTGCGGTCTTGTCTGCCACCGCATTGCGCAAAGCAGGAACACCGGTCATGGGTGCATACTGGTTGTGCCCGGCACGCATGGCTCGATCCAGCGCATCGACCAGACGGCCAGGTACGGAAAAATCCGGAAATCCCTGGCCCAGGTTGACTGCGCCATGCTCGGCGGAAAGTTGGGACATCACGGTGAAAATCGTCGTGCCCACCTTGGGCAACTTGGTCGAAAGCATCTGTTGTTTCCGTTTGTGGGTTCAAGGAACGAACCGTCCTTCGAGTTTACGTTCACCCCATGCCAGGTAGCTATGCCCGACCACCCCGCGGAGACGCAACTTCCCCATCCGGCGCTCGACGAGTCACGGATCGCAGCGCTGCTGCTGGCCTACCTGTCCGCCGACTATCGCTGGGGTCACCACGGCAGTTGGCATGACGTGCTGATCGGGCTGCCGACGCCCGGACTGGAGCTGGCCTATCCGCAGGCGCGCTCGTTCGGGCTGCTGTCGGCCTGGAACCCGGGATCGGTCGAACGCCCGCTGGACGTCAACCGCGCCGCCGACGAGGCCCTGCAGGCCGAGCTCGAGACCAGCGGCATCCGTTGCCTGCCGGCGTTCGCGTCGGCGTCCAACCGCACCTGGCGCGAGCCGAGCTGGCTGGTGTTCGACATGTCAGCCGAAGCCTTCGACGCATTGACGTTGCGCTACGGGCAGTTGGGCACGCTGTGGTGGCAGCCGCACCAGCCGGTGCGCCTGCGCATGCTGGCGCCGCGCCCGCCCGGCGTCGACAACGACGAGCATGTCGACTGGCTGGGCCCCGTCCGCTGACGGACTGCGCCACGAGAACCCGTAAAAGACAACTCGACCATGCTGCGTCGACGTCACGGCGACGGGTCGGAAAGCGCGACCCGACCTGCCGGAATGACCCGGATGCGATGCATTCGGCTCATTCGGCGAGCGCAGGCCCTAAAATGTCGGGATCGTGGCCGTCATTGCGGCCGAACCCTGCCAGATGCCCCCGACCGCACCTCCCCCTTCGCCGGCTTCCGCGTCTCCAGGCTCCAGGCCGCCGATGCTGGACGTGCACGACCTGAGTTTCTCGCGCAACGATGCGCCGGTGTTCGGCCCGCTCGCATTCGCGGTGGAGCGTGGCGAAGCCCTGCTGGTCCAGGGCGGCAACGGGGCCGGCAAGACGACCCTGCTGCGGGTGCTGGCCGGCCTGCTCAGCGCCGATACCGGCCGCGTGCGCTTCGACGGCAAGGCCGCCGAGCCGCAGTTGCGTGCCGGCCTGGTCGCCTATCTCGGCCACCTGCCGGCCTTCAAGGCCGACCTCAGCGCCGAACAGAACCTGGCCTTCCTGTGCGGCCTGCACGGGCAGCGCACCAGCCAGACCTTCGACAGCGCGATGCGCACCGTCGGCCTGGCCGGTCTCGAGGATGCCCTGGCCCGCCAACTGTCGGCCGGCCAGAAGAAACGCCTGTCGCTGGCCCGGTTGTGGCTGTCGCCGGCGCCGCTGTGGCTGCTTGACGAGCCCTACGCCAACCTCGACCTCGAGGGCATCGAACTGGTCAACCGCATGGTGCGGGCGCATCTCGAGGATGGCGGCGCCGCCCTGGTGACCACCCACGGCGCCTACGCGGCACCGCCGGTGCGCACGCGCCTGCTGCAACTGGAGCGGCCGGCATGATGTGGTCGGCGGCTCGTGCGCTGCTGCTGCGCGACATGCAACTGTTGTGGCGGCGGCGCGGCGATGCGCTGCAGCCGGCCCTGTTCGCGCTGCTGGTGATCGTGCTGTTCGCACTGGCGCTGGGCAACGAACGTGCAACCCTGACCCGGGTGGCGCCGGGCGTGCTGTGGGTCTCGATCCTGCTGTCGGGACTGCTGTCGCTGGACACGCTGTTCCGCAGCGACGCCGAGGATGGCTCGCTGGAGCAATGGATGCTGGCGCCCGTGCCGCTGTCGTGGCTGGTCCTGGTCCGCACGCTGAGCCACTGGTGCACGACCGCGCTGCCGGTCCTGCTGGCGGCACCGCTGCTGGCCGAGCTGCTGTACCTGCCACGCGCGCAGTTCGGCGTGCTGATGGCGTCGCTGCTGCTGGGCACGCCGCTGCTGAGCCTGGTCGGCGCGGTGATCGCGGCGCTGACCGTGGGCATGCGCCGCTCCGGCGTGCTGCTGGCCCTGCTGGCGCTGCCGCTGTACGTGCCGGTGCTGGTGTTCGGTGCCGGCGGCGTCGCGATGGCGGCCCAGGGCGCCGATGCCTCCAGCGGCCTGCTGCTGCTGGGCGCGGGCCTGGTGATGGCCCTGGTGCTGGCACCGATCGCGGCGGCGACGGCGATTCGCATTGCGCTGACCTGATGGTGCGCTGACCTGAGCACGCTCAACTCAGCGCGCTCAGTTGAGCCTGCTGAATTGCCTGCTGACTTGAGCGTGCTGTGCCGATCGCACTGCGCCGGTCGCGCCAGCCTGATCGACGGCCGCGGCCGACGCCCGGGAGCGGGCAGGCCCTTGGGATTCCTGCGACACTTCGGCCTCGCCCCCCGCCATTGCCGTGCCCGGATGCGCTCCACGCCACCGCCAGACCTGCGTCCACCGCCGACTGCGGCCGATGACGACACCGCCCCTGCCCTGCGGGCGCCGCCGGACGTCGAATGGTGCCGCCGCGGCGAGGTCCGCGTCGAGAAGTTCCAGGAGGCCGCGATCGAGGTCTTCCTCGAAAAGGGCTATCGCAGCGCGCGCCTGACCGACATCGTCGCCCATGCCGGCGGTTCGATGACCACGCTGTACCGCGCCTTCGGCGACAAGGAAGGCCTGCTGCACGCGATCATGCGCGAGAGCATCGCCAAGTTCGGCGAAGGACTGGAGATGCTCGACAAGTCCGGACTGACGCCCGAACACGCGCTGCCGATCGCCGCCGAGCGCATGGTCGCCGAGATCCTGTCGCCGCCGCACATGGTCACCCATCGCATCGTCTTCGCCGAAGGCCTGGCGTTCCCGGGCCTGCGCGACTGGTTCTACAAGCACGGCATCGCCCCGGCCCAGCAGCAGCTGTGCCGCTATTTCGAGCGCGAGCGCGACGCCGGCCGGCTGCGGGTCGAAGCCCCCGATATCGCCGCTAGCCAGTTCTACATGATGGTCTTCGGCGGCGTGATCCTGCGCAGTATCAACGGCATGCTGTCGCCGGCCGACATTCCGGAGATGCAGGCGCAGGCCCGCCAGGCGGTCGCGGTGTTTCTGCACGGACTGCTGCCGCGCTGACGCCGGCCCGCGCCGCAACAGGGCTCGCGGGTGGTCGCCGCTGCCGGTACCCGCACGGCGCGCACGCTGGACACCCCGGATATGCCGACCCTCTTGGCCCCTGCGACAATCCGTGACTTGGCCGCACCGGTCAAGTCTGGGAAAATGCCGGGTCAAGCCAAGGCGACCGCGGATCCTGCGGCCGTAGTGCCGTCCTTTCCCGTGTCGGCACCCCCACAGCGAGCGATGTGATGTCCAAGATGAACCCGCTGGTCCGCTGGTTCCACCAACTCGGTTCACCTCCCACCTTCGACCGCTTCGCGGCCCGCTGGGCGCCCTGGGGTTACGGGCTGGGCCTGCTGACGATGGCGATCGGCGCCTATCTCGGACTGTTCCGGGTCCCGGCCGACTACCAGCAGGGCGACAGCTTCCGGATCCTCTACATCCATGTGCCCAGTGCCTGGATGAGCATGCTGGTATTCGGATTGATGGCGCTGTACGCGGCCATCGCGCTGGTCTGGCGCATCAAGCTGTGCGAGATCCTGGCGATGGCCTGCGCCCCGGTCGGCGCGGCCTTCACCGTGATCACGCTGGCCACCGGCAGCATCTGGGGCAAGCCGATGTGGGGCACCTGGTGGGACTGGGACCCGCGCCTGACCACCGAGCTGATCCTGCTGTTCCTGTACCTGGGCGTGATGGGACTCTATGGCGCCATCGAGGACCGCCGCGCCGCAGCGCGCGCCGCGGGGCTGCTGGCGATCATCGGCGTGGTGATGCTGCCGATCATCCGGTACTCGGTGGTCTGGTGGAACTCGCTGCACCAGGGCCAGACGATCCGCGTGTTCGGCGAATCGTCGATGGACGCGAGCATGATGCCGCCGCTGATCTGGATGCTGATCGGCACCAAGCTGTGGTTCATCGGTTCGCTGCTGGCGCGCGCGCGCGCCGACAACCTGCGGCGCGAGTCCGGCAAGGACTGGGTGCGGTCACTGGTCGAGGCGTCCCGATGAGCGAGGCACTCCGATGAGCTATGCCAACTACGTCTACGCCGCCTACGCGGTGTTCGTCGCGGTCCTGCTGTGGGACTTCGTCGTGCCACGCATCCAGACCCGGCAACTGCTGCGCGCGGTGCGCGTACTGGCAGCGCGCCAGGCCGCGCGTGTGCAATCCCATGAATCCAGCGCCAGCGCCTCCGGCGCCGGCGACACGGAGCTGAAACGATGAACCCCACCCGCCGGCGCCGCCTGTGGTTCGTGATCGCGCTGGTCGTGGCCGCCGCGATCGCCGCCGTGCTGATCGCGATGGCCCTGCAGCGCAACATCGCCTACCTGTACACGCCCAACGAAATCCTCAGCGGCACCGCCGGTAGCGCGGTGTCGTCGGGCGAAGCGCGCTTCCGCCTCGGCGGCATGGTCTCGGCCGATTCGTTCCAGCGTCCGCCGGGTTCGATGGAAGCGCATTTCCGCGTCACCGATGGCGACGCCGAGCTGCCGGTGGTGTTCTCGGGCATCCTGCCCGACCTGTTCCGCGAAAAGCAGGCGGTGGTCGCCACCGGCCGCATGCGCGACGGCACCTTCGTCGCCGAGGAAGTGCTGGCCAAGCACGACGAGACCTACGTGCCCAAGGAGGTCGCCGACAAGATGGGCCTGGCGCACCAGAAGCACAACGTCGCGACCCCGGCCGTTCCCACCCAGGACGCTCCGTAAGTGCTGCCCGAGCTCGGACAGGTCGCCCTGATCCTCGCCCTGCTGTTCGCCCTGTTGCAGGGCGTGCTGCCGCTGGCGGGTGCGCAACGCGGCAAGGACAGCTGGATGCGGGTCGCGATGCCCGCCGCGCATGCGCAGACGCTGCTGGTGTTGGCCGCCTATGTCGCGCTGACCACTGCGTTCGTGACCCAGGACTTCTCGGTCAAGTACGTCGCCAGCAACTCGAACTCGCTGCTGCCGCTGGTCTACCGCTACACCGCCGTCTGGGGCTCGCACGAGGGCTCGCTG
This sequence comes from Luteimonas sp. RIT-PG2_3, assembly GCF_054902115.1. Classification (NCBI taxonomy): domain Bacteria; kingdom Pseudomonadati; phylum Pseudomonadota; class Gammaproteobacteria; order Lysobacterales; family Lysobacteraceae; genus Luteimonas; species Luteimonas sp. RIT-PG2_3. The sequence continues at coordinate 292,316 of NZ_JBUBPF010000005.1, forward strand.
CTGCTGTGGGCCCTGATGCTGAGCCTGTGGAACAGCGCGGTGGCGCTGTTCTCGACGCAGTTGCCGCCCAGCGTCCGCTCACGCGTGCTCGGCGTCATCGGCTTGGTCGCGGTCGGCTTCCTGTCGTTCATGCTGTTCACGTCCAATCCCTTCGATCGCCTGCTGCCGGCCGCGCTCGAAGGCCATGACCTGAATCCGCTGCTGCAGGATCCGGGCATGATCATCCACCCGCCGATGCTGTACATCGGCTACATCGGCTTCGTGGTGCCTTTCGCGTTCGCGATCGCCGGCCTGCTCGATGGCCGCATCGACAATCGCTGGCTGCGCTGGACGCGGCCGTGGACCAACGTCGCCTGGGGCTTCCTGACGATCGGCATCTTCCTGGGATCGTGGTGGGCGTACTACGAACTGGGCTGGGGCGGCTGGTGGTTCTGGGATCCGGTCGAGAACGCCAGCTTCATGCCCTGGCTCGCCGGCGCGGCGCTGATCCATTCGCAGGCCGTCACCGAGAAGCGCGGCAGCTTCAACAGCTGGACGCTGCTGCTGGCGATCGCGACGTTCTCGCTGTCGCTGCTGGGCGCGTTCCTGGTGCGCTCGGGCGTGCTGACCAGCGTGCATTCGTTCGCCGCCGATCCGTCGCGCGGGCTGTTCATCCTGGCGTTCCTGGCGATCGTCATCGGCAGCTCGCTGCTGCTGTACATCCTGCGCGCGCCCAAGCTCGAAGACGGCAAGCCGTTCGCTGCGTCGTCGCGCGAGACCCTGCTGCTGCTCAACAACCTGCTGCTGACCTCGGCCTGCGCGATGGTGCTGCTGGGCACGCTGTATCCGTTGCTGGCCGACGCGCTGGACCTGGGCAAGATCTCGGTCGGGCCGCCCTACTTCGGCCTGCTGTTCCTGGTGCTGATGACGCCGCTGGTGCTGCTGATCCCGTTCGGCCCGCTGACGCGCTGGCAGAGCGAACAGGCGTCCAAGCCTATCGCGATGCTGGCGCCGTGGCTGGTGCTGGCGGCGATCGCCGCGCTGATCGCGTACTTCCTGGCCCCGCAGGGCCCGCTGAAGACCGCCGCCGGCGTCGGCGCCGCGGTCTGGGTGGCCGCCGGCACGCTGCGCTTCGTCTGGACACGGCTGCAGAGCAGCGGCAAACGCTTCACGCCCGAGATGCTCGGCATGGTCATCGGCCACCTCGGCGTCGCGGTGTTCCTGGTCGGCGCACTGCTGGTCGAAGCCCAGAATGTCCTGCGCGAAGTGCCGATGACCACCGGCCAGACCGTCGACATCGGCCACTACAGTTTCCGCTTCGATGGCGTCGAACAGGTGCAAGGCCCCAACTACCTGGCCGACCGCGGCCACGTGCAGGTCTTCCGCGACGGTCGCGAACTGGTGCTGCTGCATCCTGAAAAGCGCGCCTACGCCAGCGGTGGGCAGGTCATGACCGACGCAGGCATCAAGGCCGGCATTACCGCCGACGTCTTCGTTGCGCTCGGCGAACCGCTGGGTGCGGCCAGCGTGCCGGGACAGACCGCGCCGGCCACCGAAACCTGGGCCGTGCGCCTGCATATCAAGCCGTTCGTGCGCTGGATCTGGGCCGGTGCCCTGCTGATGGCGCTCGGCGGTTTCGTCTCTGCCACCGATCGCCGGTTCCGCAAGCCGGTGGGAGCGCCGCGATGAACACACCCACCCCGTCGCCGGAGACCGGCAACCGCCGCAAGACCCTCGCGGCGATCATCGTCGTGGTGTTCGTCGCGCTGCTGGGCCTGCTGCTGTACGGCGTGCTGCAGTCCGACCGCGCCGACCGCGAATCGCTGCCATCGCCGCTGATCGGCAAGCCTGCCCCTGAGTTCTCGCTGCCGGTGCTGCACGAGCCCGATCGCATGGTCAGCGCCGCCGACCTGCGCGGCCAGCCCTACGTGCTCAACGTCTGGGGCAGCTGGTGCCCGGCCTGCCAGGTCGAGCATCCGGTGCTGGCGCGGTTCGCCGGGACCAAGCGCGTGCGCGTGATCGGCTACAACTGGAAGGACGAGCGCGAGGATGCCCTGCGCTGGCTGGCCAAGTTCGGCAATCCGTACTGGCTGGTGCTGACCGATTACGAGGGCCGCAGTGCGATCGACTGGGGCATCTACGGTGCGCCCGAAACCTTCCTCGTGGACGGCAACGGCACCATCGCCTGGAAGTTCGTGGGGCCGGTGACCGATGCGGTCATTGCCGAGCAGCTGTTGCCGGCACTGGAGCGGATCGAACGGGAGGCGAAGTGAATCGCGTGGCAGCCGGAAGCCGGCGGCTTGCCCACCTGGCGCTGTGGTTCGCGCTGGCTGTCTTCGCACTGTCGACGTCGCCGGTCTTTGCGCAGGCAGGCCATGATCCGACGCCGCTGGCGTTCCAGGATCGCGCCGAAGAGCAGCGCTTCCACGGGCTGGTCAGCGAGCTGCGTTGCGTGATGTGCCAGAACCAGTCGCTGGCCGATTCCAATGCGCAGATCGCGCAGGACCTGCGCCGCGAAGTCTTCGAGCTGATGCGCCAGGGCCGCAGCGATCGCGAGATCAAGGCGTTCCTGGTCCAGCGCTATGGCGAGTTCGTGCTGTACAAACCGCCATTCGGCGCGTCCACCTGGCTGCTGTGGCTGGGGCCGGCCTTGCTGTTGCTGATCGGTGGCGCGGTCGTGGTGCACATCGTGCGCCGCCGTTCGCGTACGCCGGTCGCCCCCGATCCCGACCAGGAATGGTGATGACCTACGTGTTCTTTGCGCTGATGCTGGTGGCTGCGCTGGCGCTGACCGCCTGGGTGTCCTGGCCGGTCCGACGCGGTTCGCCTGCGCTGTACGGCGGCATCCTCGTCACGATTCCGGTGCTGGCGTTCGCGCTGTACCAGATCCTCGGCACCCCGGCCGCGATCGATGCGCCGGCGCCGAAACCGGTCGACGTCGCCGCGCAGGGCGGACAGGCCGACAGCCCCGAGTCGCTGTCGGCGGCGATCGAGGAACTCAAGGCCGCCCTCGAACGCGAACCCAACCAGCCCGAAGGCTGGGCGCTGCTGGCGCGCTCGCATGCCGCGCAGGGCGAGTTCGAACAGGCCCGCGACGCCTATGCGCGCGCCCTGCAACTGGCCCCCGACGAGCCGGTGCTGATCGTCGAGACCGCGCAGGCGCGCGCGCAGGCCGATCCGCAGAACCGTTTCGACGACGAATCCGTCGGCATGCTGCGCAAGGCGATCGCGATCCAGCCCGAGAACCAGCGCGCACGCTGGTTCCTGGGCATCGCGCAGCGCCAGCGTGGCGAAGACGCCGAAGCCGCCCGCACCTGGGAATCCCTGCTGCCGCAGGTCGATGCGCGGACCGCCGCCAGCCTGCGTCCGCAGATCGACGAGGCGCGCGCCGCCGCCGGCCTCGCGCCGTTGCCGCCGGCTGCCGCCACCCCGCCGGACACCGCCGGCGCCGCGCATGCCATCGCCGTCAAGGTCAGCCTCGATCCGGACTTCGCGTCGCGCGTGCGGTTGCGCGGCGACACCACGGTCTTCGTCATCGCGCGCATTCCGGGAGGCCCGCCCATGCCGGTCGCTGCCGTCAAGCACAGCCTGCAGGACCTGCCGTTGCAGGTCACGCTGGACGACAGCAACAGCCCGATGCCGACGCAGAAGCTGTCGAGCCTCGACGAAGTCGAAGTGTTCGCGCGGCTGTCGGCCAGCGGCAACGCCATGCGCCAGGACGGCGACATCGACACCGCGCCGGTCCGCGTCAAGCTGCCGACCAGCGCAGGCATTGAACTGGTGCTCGGCAAGCAGCCCTGAGAACCTGTCCACGCTCTTGCTGCGCTTGCCATCTGGCGCGCGTGCCGTGCTCGGTGGCTCATGTACCTGCACGTACACCGCGCTTTCTGCCTGCTCTTCACGGGTATGCACCCCACGCGTCACCTGGCTGCGCTCGTGACAGACTTTGAACAGGTTCTGAGGCGCGGCGGTTCGCGCGCGTCATCGCCACACTGGCCTCACCTACCGCATCCTTCCGGCTTTATCATCGCGCCATGACCGAATTCATCCCCGTCGGCACCCGCTGGTTCGACCTGCCCTCGCCTTTCCGGATGAAGCGGGGCGGCAGCCTGCTGCAGGCGCGCGTCGCCTATGAAACCTGGGGCACGCTGGATGCCGACGGCGGCAATGCGATCCTGATCGTCACCGGCCTGTCGCCGGACGCGCATGCCGCCCGCAACGAACACGACCCGCAGCCCGGCTGGTGGGAAGCCATGCTCGGCCCCGGCAAGCCGATCGATACCGACCGCTGGTTCGTCATCTGCGTCAACTCGCTGGGCAGCTGCAAGGGATCGACCGGACCGGCCTCGATCAATCCCGCGACCGGCGCGCTGTATCGCCTCGATTTCCCGGACCTGTCGGTCGAAGACGGCGCCGATGCCGCCGCGCATGTCGTGCGCGCGCTCGGCATCGCGCAACTGGCCTGCGTGATCGGCAACTCGATGGGCGGCATGACCGCACTGTCGCTGCTGGCGCGCCACGCCGGCATCGCGCGCAGCCATATCAATATCTCCGGCGCAGCGCGTGCGTTGCCGTTCTCGATCGCGATCCGCTCGTTGCAGCGCGAAGCGATCCGACTGGATCCCAACTGGAACAACGGCGGCTACGACGACGCGCATTACCCCGAGAGCGGCATGCGCATGGCGCGCAAGCTCGGCGTCATCACCTATCGCTCGGCGCTGGAATGGGACGGCCGTTTCGGCCGCGTGCGCCTGGAATCCGACCGTCGCGACGACGAGGATCCGTTCGGCCTGGAATTCGAGGTCGAAAGCTATCTCGAAGGCCATGCCCGCCGCTTCGTGCGCAATTTCGACCCCAACAGCTATCTGTACCTGAGCCGCTCGATGGACTGGTTCGACATCGGCGAAAGCTGCGTTTCCGATACCGACACCGGCCTGGCCCGCCTGCAGATCGCCAAGGCGCTCGCGATCGGCGTGCACACCGACATCCTGTTCCCGCTGCAGCAACAACAGCAGATCGCCGATGGCCTGCGTGCCGGCGGCTGCGACGCCGATTTCCTGGCGCTGCCGTCCCCGCAGGGCCATGACGCGTTCCTGGTCGACTTCGACCGCTTCGGCCCTGCCGTGGCCGGATTCCTGGCGACGATCTGACGGCGCCCGCCGCCGCGCCCGTCCCCGGGCGGGTTCTGCGCTGCAACATCATTTGGATCCATCCATGGCTAGAATGGCCCGCATGGATGATCGTTCCCCGTCGGCACCCCTGCCGGGCGTGCCGTTCCCAGGAAGCCCGCGCTTCATCGCGGCCGTGGATGCTGCCGTGTCCAGCGGCGACGAACACGCGGTGACCGCAGCGCTGCGGACCACGCTGTGCACGCTGATCCGTGACCCCGACATCCATCTGCCCGACTGCGTCTACGCGCCGATCGAAGGCCACTACGCCCGCCGCGAGCTCTACCGCAGCGCCGAACACGGTTACAGCATCGTCGCCATGACCTGGGGCCCCGGCCAGGGTACGCCGCTGCACGACCACTGCGGCCTGTGGTGCGTCGAAGGCGTCTGGCATGGCGAGCTGGAGATCACCCAGTACGAACTGCTGACGAGCGAAGGCGACCGTTGCCGCTTCCGTCCCGCCAACGGCATGCAGGCCATGACCGGCAGCGCCGGCAGCCTGATCCCGCCGCACGAGTACCACACCATCGGCAACACCAGCCGCGACCAGGTCGCGATCTCGGTGCACGTCTACCAGGCACCGATCGAGCACTGCTGCAAGTTCGAGCCCGAGGGCGACGACTGGTACGTCCGCACGGACGCCCGGCTGTCGGTGGACGTGCCGGCCTGAAGCAGGCCCTGGCCGGTCGTTCCGGCGCGCCCATCTGTTCGGGTATACTGCGCGGCCGCGCCGGTGTGGCGGAATGGTAGACGCAGGGGATTCAAAATCCCCCGGCAGTGATGTCGTGTAGGTTCGAGTCCTATCACCGGTACCAGGAAATTGTTGGTGTCACAGCGCTTTCAAGATTTACTCGATGACGGGCCTGCGGGCCCGTTTTTCGTTTGACGGACAGGGATCGACGGCACGATGCCGCGTCCCCGCGCATGCCGTCGCCGCGTTGCGCCATCATGTGCATTCCGTCCGCCGGATCCCGATTCGACATGACCGCGCCCGCGTCCCCCCTGCATCCGCGCCTCGGCGTCGGTGTCCTGATCGTCCGCGACGGACAGGTGCTGCTGATGCAGCGACGCTGCGATCCCGAAGCCGGCAGTTGGGGGTTGCCGGGTGGCAAGGTCGACTGGATGGAAACGGCCGAGCATGCGGCACGGCGTGAAGTCGACGAGGAGCTCGGCATCGCGCTGCACGAGATCCGGCTGCTGTGCGTGACCGACCAGATCGACCCGGTCCATGCACGCCACTGGTTCGCTCCGGTCTACCTGTCGGAGGAATTCAGCGGCGAACCCCGCATCGTCGAACCCGACAAGCACGCGACGCTGGGATGGTGCCTGCCCGACCAGGCGCCCGGACCGTTGACGATGAGCGCGCACGCGGCATTGGCCGCCTGGCAGGCCTTGCCGAAACTGGCCTGACCCTTCGATCCATCTATCTGGCGACTGCTGTTACGCCGGGACCGGATCGGATGGATTGAAGCGGTCACAACCCGAATGCGCCGCACGCGCAACACAGCATTGCCGGGTTTTGTCGCGGATGGCACGCGCGTTCGACGAGCCGATCGTCGACAATGCCAGGGTCATGAATACCCCACACTCCTCGCCCTGGGCGGGCCGCATCCTGGTCCTGCTCGGCATCCTGCTGTCTGCCTTCAACCTGCGCACCGCCGTGACGTCGCTGACGCCATTGCTGGACACACTGGGCGACACCTTCGGCTTCGGTTCGACGATGACCGGCGTGTTCGGCATGGTGCCGACCGCCGCGTTTGCGTTGTTTGGAGTCCTGACCCCGCGCATCGCGCACCGCATCGGACTCGAGCGCACGGCGCTGCTGTCGATGGCGCTGGCCGCGAGCGGCCTGCTGATGCGCTCGTTCGCCGACAGCACGTGGGGACTGCTCGGCGGATCGGCGGTCGCACTGGCCGGCATGGGCATCGGCAACGTCGTGCTGCCGCCGCTGGTCAAGCGCTATTTCCCCGACAAGGTCGGCACGGTCAGCACGCTGTACATCACCATCCTGCAGATCGGCACGATGCTGCCGGCGCTGGCGGCCGTCCCGGTGGCGCAGGCCGCCGGCTGGCGGGTATCGCTGGGCGTCTGGTCGCTGGTGGCGGTCGCGGCGGCGCTGTCGTGGCTGGCGGTGATGTGGCAGGAGCGGCAGCGCGGCAACGTGCTCGCCAACCTGCACGACCATGCCGTGCAGCCCGGCGACGAGGCCCCCGAGCTGGTACAGCCGCCGGCACGCGGCAAGGTCTGGCGTTCGCCGCTGGCCTGGGGCATGAGCCTGATGTTCGGTATGACCTCGCTGATCACCTACACGATGTTCACCTGGCTGCCGAAGCTGCTGGCCGAGTCCGGCGCCAGCCAGGCCTTCGGCGGCACGATGACCGCGCTGTTCTCGGCGCTCGGCCTGCTGGGCGCATTGACGATCCCGGCGATCGCGGTGCGCGTGCGCAATCCTTTCCCGCTGGTGATCGGCTGCACGCTCGCCTACGCCGTCGCGTTCACCGGCCTGCTGCTGGCGCCGATGCAATGGCCGGTGCTGTGGGTGGTGATGCTGGGGCTGGGCCCGAGCACGTTCCCGCTGTCGCTGACGCTGATCAACCTGCGCACGCGCACGCATGGCGGTTCGGCGGCGATGTCGGGCTTCATGCAGGGCGTCGGCTACAGCCTGAGCTGCCTGGGCCCGCTGCTGTTCGGCATGCTGCACGATGCCAGCCACGGCTGGGCCCTGCCGTTCGCGTTCCTGGCCCTCTGCGTGGTGGTGATGGTGTTCGGCGCATGGCAGGCCTGCCGCCCACGGATGCTGGAAGATCACTGGTGATCGGGCGCCAGCTCGCGACTGGCCCGACTCAGTAGCGCAGCCAGCCGGTGATCGACAGCCGTGACGCCTGCACGAACGGCGCCACTGACGTGACCAGGTGCGGGACCGGCACCTCGAACAGCGCCAGTGTGTTGAAGCGTGGCATCACGACCTCGTCCACGCCTCCATCGGCCGCGATGAACTGCAGTTGTCCGCCATGGTCGGCAGACCAGTCGCGACTCAGGCCGAGCACATAGGCCGCGAGCCGCTGCTTGCCGTCGGCATGATCGTCATGCTGCGTCAGGTAATGGCCGCGGCGATACCGGGTCATCTGCCCGTCGGCGAAACGGATCCGTGCGAACCCCGTCACACGACGCGTCAGCGCGACGAAGGCGTCGCCCCCCAGCAGGTGCTGCATCGCCAAGGCACGGGGGTCCGACGGCACACCGGTGTAATCGGGATCTGCCAGCGGATAACGCTCGTACAGATACTGGAAGCCGGCGCGGGCCTCGACGCTGATCAGCGCATCCAGTTCGGCGCGCTTGGCCGGATCGATCATGTCCATCTGTGCGGCATCGAAATTGCGATGCACGCCGGCCACGCGGGTCACCAGGGCCCATTCGCGCCAGTCGCGCAGGCAGGCATGCAATGCATCGGCGAAGCCGCGTTCCAGCAGGTCGGGAACGATCACGCGGCGACGTTGTGCGAAGGTCGCGGCCAGTGCATCGACGTCTTGCCGCGGCGCCAGCAGCGCCCCGGTTCCGGCAGCAGGATCGTAATGGAAGGCTGGCACGGCTTCGGACATGATCGCGACCCAGGATGACGGGATGGATGATGGGATGGACAACGTTGCAACGCGCCGTTCGCCCGGCCGACGCAGCGTCCGCCCCGCAACGACGGCGGCCAACGAGCAGGCCGGCACTTGGCATCGGGTAGGCGCCACGATGCCCAAGCATAGCGCCCGTCCACGTCACCCGCTCGGACGGCACCGCCCTGCGCTCCCGCGCAGTGGGCAATGAACGGATTACACCCAAAGTCGCAGCACGTCGACATCCATCCCGGCGTGGACGCGTTAACCTGCGTAGATCGCACGCGGCCACGATCATCACGCCACATGTCCCCTGCCATCTCCTCCCCCAGCCCGCACCTCAGCCACGTCGTCGGCGACACCGCGCAACCCCTCCTCGACGACACGATCGGCGTGCTGCTGCAGCGCATCAGTGCCCGTTGGCCATCGCAGCCCGCGCTGGTGGTGCCGCCGCAGCAGGTGCGCTGGGACTGGCAGCAACTCGACCAGCGCGTGAGCCGGCTGGCCGCCGGCCTGCTTGCCCTTGGCCTGCAGCCGGGCGATCGCATCGGCATCTGGTCGCTCAATCGCGCGGAATGGGTGCTGATGCAGTTCGCGACCGCGCGTGCCGGACTGGTACTGGTCAACATCAACCCCGCCTACCGCACGCATGAACTCGCGCACGCGCTGACCTCGGTCGACTGTGCGGCGCTGGTGTTGGCGCCACGCTTCAAGACCTCGCAGTACCTGGACATGTTGCGCGAACTGGCGCCCGAGCTCGATGACGCGCAGCCGGGCCGGTTGCAGGCGGCCAGGCTCCCGGCGTTGCGGCATGTGCTGGTCCTCGGCGATGGCCCGCACGATGGCGACGCGCGGCACGAGACCACGCCCGTGCCGGGCTGCTGGCGCTTCGACGATGTCGCGTCCTGCGCCGATGCGCATTGGCATGCACGCGTGGCGCACCTGCAGTCCTCGCTGTCGCCGCACGATGCGATCAACATCCAGTTCACGTCGGGCACCACGGGCTCGCCCAAGGGCGCGACGCTGAGCCACCACAACATCGTCAACAACGGCTGGTTCATCGGCGAGCGCATGCGCCTGGACCAGCACGACCGGCTGTGCATCCCGGTGCCTTTCTACCACTGCTTCGGCATGGTGCTCGGCAACCTGGCCTGCGTGACCCATGGCGCCTGCATGGTCATTCCCGGCGAAGGCTTCGATCCGCTGGTCACGCTGCAAACCGTGCAACAGGAACGCTGCACGGCCCTGCACGGCGTGCCGACGATGTTCATCGCGATGCTCGACCACCCCGATTTCGGCCGCTTCGACCTGTCGACGCTGCGCACCGGCATCATGGCCGGCTCGCCGTGCCCGATCGAGGTCATGAAGCGCGTGGTCGCGACGATGCACATGCAGGACATCACCATCGCCTACGGCATGACCGAGACCAGCCCGGTCAGCTTCCAGACCACGCCCAACGATCCGCTGGACCGGCGCGTGGATTCGGTCGGCCGCATCCACCCGCATGTCGAGGTCCGCATCGTCGATGGCGACGGCGCCATCGTCGGGCGCGGCGACACCGGCGAGCTGCTGACACGCGGTTACTCGGTGATGCAGGGCTACTGGAACGATCCGCAACGCACCGCCGAGGCCCTCGACGGCGAGGGCTGGATGCATACCGGCGACCTGGCCACGATCGACGACCAGGGCTATTGCCGCATCGTCGGCCGGCTCAAGGACATGCTGATCCGCGGCGGCGAGAACATTTACCCGCGCGAGGTCGAGGAATTCCTGTACACGCATCCGCAGATCGCCGACGTGCAGGTCTTCGGCGTGCCGGATGCGAAGTTCGGCGAGGAAGTCTGCGCCTGGGTGCGATTGACCGAAGGTGCCGACTGCAGTGAAGACGACATCCGTGCGTTCTGCAGGGGGCGCATCGCGCACCACAAGATTCCGCGCTACGTCCGTTTCGTCGACAGTTTCCCGATGACGATCACCGGCAAGATCCAGAAGTACCTGATGCGCGAGGACATGACCCGGCAGTTGGACCAGGCCGGCGACTGAGGTGCGGGGCACAGGCATGCCTGCGCGCCCGCGTCGGCCGGTTGTGGAACGCGGCGGATCCGCAGCATGCACTAGTTTGGCGCATGCGCCGTTCACGATGGCAGGCGCGGCAGCACAAGACCAGGTCGAATGCCGCGCCGGCAGGCGCGGCGGCAAACTGCCAACTCAAATGCCGCGCCGGCAGGCGCGGCACATCGGGCCTTTCGTCAGACGACGGCGGTGACGACGATCTCGACCTTCCACGCCGGGTTGGCCAGGCGCGCTTCGACGGTCGCGCGCGAGGGCGCATTGCCGGGGATGACCCAGGCGTCCCACGCGGCATTCATGCCGGCAAAATCGGCGACGTCGGCGAGGTAGATCTGCGCGCGCAGGATCCTGCTCTTGTCGCTGCCGGCCTTGGCCAGCAATGCGTCGATCTCGGCCAGGACCTGCTCGGTCTGTCCGGTGATGTCCGCGGTCGCGTCTTCCGGAATCTGGCCCGCCAGATAGATCACGCCGTTGTGGATGCTGGCTTCGGACATGCGGGGGCCGGCGTCGATGCGCCGGATCTCAGTGGAGGTCGCCATGTTGGGAGGTCTGTGTTGGGAAAGGGCCCGACACGGTAGGGTGCCCGGCCGTCGACGGCAAGGGTGGCCACGCAATCCCGACAGGATTTCACGCGCCCGCCATCGCATGCAGCCTATTGTTCGCGCGCGCAGACGCAGGATCGGACGCCGGCTGCGGGCGGCAGGCTCAAGGCGACCAGCGGCGTGCCGTCCGGTCGGGCTGGGGCTACCATTGTGTGAACCACGTCACGTCTGCTGGGAATCGCCATGCGTCCTGCCCTGCTCGCCCTTGCTCTCGCCCTCCCCGTACTTGCCCTGACCGCCTGCGACGATGACGTGGTGGTGGCGGGCCCGCTGCTGCCGCAGACATCGGCGCCGGCCGCCTCCGGCGCCGCAATGACGGTCTCCGCGCGCGGCAGCGCCCAGGACCAGGCCAAGGAAGAAGCCACCAACAACCCGACCGGCAACGCGGCGCCGGCCCGCGTCACTGCGGGCGCCGAGCCTGCAGCGGTGGGGTCCCAGGTTACCGGCGGCGTCCTGCCCGCACGCCTGGTCCCGACCGCCCCGCAGGACCACACCTTCGTCTACACCGACTTCGCCCGCTTCGAGAATCCCTGGGCGATGACCTTCCTGCCCGATGGCCGCATGCTGATCACCGAGCGTCCGGGGCGCCTGCGCCTGTTCAATCCGGCGACGCGGCAGACGGGCACCATCAGTGGCGTGCCGGCGGTGGTCGTCAGCGGCCAGGCCGGTATGGGCGACGTGATCCTGCACCCGCAGTACGCCAGCAACCGCCTGATCTACCTGAGCTATGCCGAAGGCAGCATGTCCAGCAATGGCGCCGCCGTGGCGCGTGCGCAGCTCACCCTCGATGCCAACGGCAATGGCAGCCTGTCCAACTTCAGCGTGATCTGGCGGCAGAATCCCAAGGTGTCGAGCACGGCCCACCTCAGCCAGAAACTGGCGTTCGATTCGGCCGGCAAGCTGTGGATCACCTCCGGCGAGCGCCAGTACTCGGACCAGGCGCAGAACATGCAGTCCAACCTCGGCAAGGTCGTGCGCCTCAACGACGACGGCAGCGTGCCCAGCGACAACCCCTTCTACAGCCAGGGCGGCGTGACCGCGCAGATATGGTCGCTGGGCCATCGCAATCCGCTGGGCATCGCGTTCGACGCGCAGGGCCGGCTGTGGGAACACGAGATGGGCCCCAAGGGCGGCGACGAGCTGAACCTGATCGAGCGCGGCAAGAACTACGGCTGGCCGATCGTCTCCAACGGCGACAACTACGACGGCACGCCGATCCCGCGCCACAGCACGCGGCCCGAGTTCGAGGCACCGAAAGCGTTCTGGAATCCGGTGATCTCGCCGGCAGGCCTGATCATCTATTCGGGCAACCTGTTCACCGGCTATCGCGGCGACGCCTTCATCGGCGGGCTGTCGTCGCAGTCGCTGGTGCAGATCCGCTTCAATGGGACGACCGCGCGCGAGTACAAGCGCTACGCCATGGGCGCGCGCATCCGCGAGGTCGAACAGGGCCCCGATGGCGCGATCTGGGTGCTCGAGGACGACTACACCGGCCGCCTGCGCAAGATCACCGCGCAGTAGCGCACGTCCGCTTGGGCCGGGCAAGCGTCTGCGCGAGCTTGCTATGCTGCGGCCCATGCAGCCAGCCCATTCCGACGGTGTCCAGGCCGCCTCCGCGCGCGTCGCCCTGCCATGTGCCTGATCGCAATCGCCTGGAAGGTGCATGAGGATTATCCGCTGGCGCTGATCGCCAATCGCGACGAGTTCCATGCGCGCCCGACCGCCGCCGCGGACTTCGATCCCGATGCCGCGGACGTCTACGGCGGACGCGACCTGCAACAAGGCGGCAGCTGGTTGATGGCCTCGCGCGCCGGCCGTCTCGCGGCAGTCACCAATGTCCGCAGCGGCCTGCACGCAGCGCCCGCGCCGCTGTCGCGTGGCTGGCTGGTCAGGGACTTCATGCGCACGGACCTCGACGCCCGCAGCTTCGCCGAAGGTTTGCGCGATACCGCCCACGACCATGGCGCCTTCAACCTGCTGTTGTGGGATGGCACGGCCCTGCTGTTTGCCAGCAACCATCCCCGGTTCTCGGTGGCGGCCGTGTCGCCCGGTATCCATGCGATGTCCAACGGCGCCTTCGATGCGCCCTGGCCCAAGAGCACGCATGCCACCCGCGCCTTGCAGCAGTGGCTGGAGACGGCGCAAGTTGAAGACGCGCCGCCGATCGAATCCCGGATCGGACCACTGTATCGCGCTCTCGCCGATACCACGATCGCCCCCGACGACGCGCTGCCCGACACCGGCGTCGGGCTGGCGCTGGAACGCAAGCTGTCGCCCGCCTTCGTGTCGGGAACCGACTACGGCACGCGGTGCAGCACCATCGTGCTGGCGGACACGCGCAGGATCTTCTTCGGCGAGCGCAGGTATGGTCCCGATGCGCTGCACCTGGGCGACTCCCGGCAATGGCTGACGCTGCGACCGGCGCAGTAACCGCCCGGCGTCACCGCAACCTCTGCGTCAGCCGTCCAGCCACACGGTCGCTCGCACGGCGTTTGCGACATCCGTGCGGGCGTATATGAAGAAGGCCCAGTCCGTCGGATCTCTCCGGCTGGCTGAGCCTTCCAATGCCGAAGTTGTGGATGTCCTGCTGACGCATTCCATCTGTGTTCTTCGACAGCTGTAGATTGCGCCTGCATGCGTTAGGCGCGCGTCAACAAAACGACCGTCCATCGGTTGAATACACACAAGACGTCCAGATGCGCAACGGCGACGCATTGCCCTAGACGGAACTGCCGCCCCATGGCCACCAGCCGCGTCCGCTGCGGGCATAGCGGTCGGCCGCACGCTCGAAGCGGTTGCGCACACTGATCCCGCCACACAGGAAATACAGCGGCAGGAACAGCGGCCCAAGCACCATGTACTGGTAGACATGCGCGCGCTCATGGTCGCCAAGCAGGATCGATGGCTCCTCGCCATGGCCTGCGCGATGGGCATAGGTCGTACAGGACGTATCCAGACTGTCGCCGGTATGCACGATGACATTGCCCAGCGTCATCGCCCCACCCGGTCCCCAGGGCCAGTGGTGGAACACCAGCGCACGCTCGCGCCGGTTCACGCGCAGGCGTGCGCCGGACGCCAGTCCGGCGGCACCGAGCAGCAAGCCGACGACGCTATTGGGCAACGTCCAGATCGCGCCGACCGCGAACAGGCAGCGGCCGATCCAGGCAGGGGCCGGCGTCGCATCCGACACCGTTCGATTCAATCGTCGCCTTCCGGGATCAGCAGCCACAGCACCAGGTAGACCAGGATGCCGGGGAACGCCACCGAGACCGCCGCCCCGATGACGTACAGCACGCGGACGAGAGTCGGGTTCCAGCCGAAGCGCCGGGCGATGCCGCCCAGGACACCGGCAAGGACGCGGTCATTGATGGAGCGGGCCAGCTTGGGGTTCGACATCGTTGTGCAGGGACTCGGGCGTTGGCCGAGTCTAGCGTGGCGGTTGTGAAGAATTCCTTGCACGCAACCGGGCCAGTTCGGCATCGAACCAGCGCGCGGATTCGACTACCGGCTTGCCTGCACAGCGCACGCGGTATGGCGTGCCGCTGCGGCTGCTGCGGGTGGCCGCGCGCTCGATGAACAGCTCGGCGCTGTCGGCCAGCGCGCGCTTTTGGAGCCAGCCGTACTTGCGTTGCAGGTGCGCGCGCGCGGTGTCCGCGTCGTGCCAGTCGCCGTTGCGCTCGAACTGGCAACCCGACGTCGCCAGCGCCTGGATCAGTCCCGCGATCTCGCGTTCTGCCCGGTCGGGGCCAGCGGCCTGCGCAACGCCGGCGCACAGCGCCAGCAGCAGGCCGGGCCATCGCCACGGCACGATGCGCTGCCGCGGGCCGCGCGTCATCCGCCCCGCTCCTGCAGCCAGTCGTGGATCGCCGTCGGCACTTCCTTCTGCGCCCGGCCGGAGACGTAGATGCCGATGTGGCCGCCACGGAACGACAGCTCGGAGTAGTCCTCGCTGCCGACCAGGTCCTTCAGCGCGCGCGATGCGTCCGGCGGCACCAGGTGATCCTGCTCGGCGTAGATGTTGAGCACCGGCATGTCGACGAAGCCCAGGTCCACCGGGTTGTCACCGATGAAGATGCCGCCATTGACGAAGCCGTTGGCCTGGTAGAACTGCTTGATGAACTGGCGGAACGCCTCGCCGGCCTGGTCGGGCGAATCGAAGATCCACTTCTCCATGCGCAGGAAGTCCTCGATGGCCTTCTTGTCGTCGAGGATGTCGACCAGGCCGATGTACTTCTGCACGAACAGCCGCCACGGCTTCAGCGTCAGGTAGCACATGTTCATCATGTCGGCGGGCACGTTGCCCAGCGTGTCGACGAACAGGTCCACGTCCATGCCGCGCGTCCAGTTGGACAGCATGTTGTCGTCGGTATGGAAGTCGACCGGCGTGACCATCGTGATCAGGTTGCGCACGCGCTCGGGATGCAGCGAGGCGTAGCACAGCGAGAACGCACCGCCCTGGCAGATGCCGAGCAGGTTGATCGCATCGAGCTTGAAGCTGCGCCGCAGGTGGTTGATCGCGCCACCGAGGAAACGTTCGATATAGTCCTCAAGCGTCAGGAAACGATCCGAGCGGTCCGGATAGCCCCAGTCGATGATGTAGACATCCTCGCCGCGCTCGAGCAGGCCCTTGACGATCGAACGGTCGGACTGCAGGTCCACCATGTAGGGGCGGTTGACCAGCGCGTAGCTGATCAGCAGCGGGATCTTCGCGGTCGGCGCCTTGCTGCCGATGAAGCGGTACAGCACGACCTTGCCGTCGCGCCAGACTTCCTGCTTCTCGGTGGCGCCGTAGGCGACGTCTTCGACCTCGCGCAGGGTGTGCATGCCCGCGCCCAGCTTGCGCTGGAACATCGCCGCTTCTTCGGCAATGTCGTCGATGCTGATGTTCAAGGGTCCATTCATGTCAGCGGTTCCTCCCGGGAAGCGGACGTCGGCGGGTCAGGGTTGGCGCGATCGCGCCAGGCTCATTCGCTGCGATCCAGCGGCTCGGGTGCGATCGGCACCGGCGTGACCGGGATCGACGACGAGAATCCATTGGTCGGCGACGAACGACGGCGAGGCGGTGGCGTGGCACGCCTCGCACCGGGCTTGCTTGCCGCGGACTTGCTGGTGGCGGGTTTGCTTGCTGCGGACTTGTCTGCGATGGACTTGCCGGCGACGGCCCCGGCGGGCGCGGGCTTGTCGTTCGCAGGCTTGTCTTTGGCGGATTTGCCTTTGGCGGGTTTGCCGCCTGCCGAAGGCGTGGCCGTGCTCGGCTGGCCCACTGCTTTCGCCTGCTTCGCGGGCGCGCGCTGCGTGAGCTTGCCGGAGACGGACTGTTTGGCGATGGGCGCGCTGGCGGCAGAGACACCCGCGTCAGGTGTGCCCGACGCCGCCTTGCGCGTGGCCTTCTCCGGTGCGCTGCGCTTAGCCGGCGTCGCCTTGTCGGCAGCGACCGGTTCAGGCGCGGGCGACGCGGCAGCCGCCCCCTTGCGGGCGCGCGGCGATGCCGGCTTCGCACGCTGGCCGCCGGCTGGCGCGGCATGAGCACCGCCCTGTTCGGCCTGGTCGCGCAGCTTGCGCAACGCGCGTTCGAGTTCGACGATCTTGCGGTGCGCACCATCGAGCTCGGTCCGCGTCGGCATGCCCAGTTGCGCGCTGGCCTGCTCGATCTCGCGCTGGACGCCGGCGCGCAAGCGCATCTGCGCGTTGACCAGTTCGCCATAGGCGCTGCGGAAATCCGGCGACAGCGCGATCGCCGCATAGGCCTGCTCGGCCGCGTCGACCCAGAGGTCGAACAGCGCGCGCGGCGTCTGGATCTGCTGTCCCAGGCCTTCGCGCTCGGACAGCATCTTCTCGAAGATCTCGAAGGCCTCCTGCGAGGCCCGCAGCATCAGCGCGTTGTAGCCCTTGTTGGCCTCCTGGTAGTCCAGTTGCGCCTGCGCCAGCGCCTGCAGCCGCTCCTGGTGCTCGCGCGCGAACCCGAACGCGGGCATCTGCAGCAACGACGCGCCCTCGCCGCGCAGCGCACCCAGCATCGGTTCGACATTGCGTATCCACTGGTCCATGCCCTGCAGGCCATTGCCGGCCATGCTGTTGAGCATGTCGGGGAACAGGTTCACGGCCGAGTTGCCGAGTGCCTGCTTCCAGGCCGACACGATATCGGCCGCGGTATTGTCGCGGCCGCCGAACTGCGCGGCGACCTGCTGCATCTGTGCGTACCAGCTGCTCGCCTGGCGATTGAAGCGGCCGAGCGTGTCCTCGACTACCGGCGGCCCGGAGAACTGTCGCGTCCACCAGTCGATGCCGTCCTGCCAGGCGCGGGCGCCCATCTGCGCCGGCGTCGGCGCAGGCGCCATGCCGGGGACCGCATTGCGGATCGCGTCGCCCCAGGCGCCCCAGTACTGCCGCGCCAGGCGCTCGAACTCTTCCGGCGTCCCCGGAACGCCTACGCCGCCGAAGCCACTGTTCAACATGCCCATCTCCTGTTAGCGCGTTCGATCATAACAATCGTGATCGCGTTTGATGATGCCGGAGACGAGGGCTGCGCGGACGCGAACGCCAGCGGCCGGGCCCTGTTCAGGGCCCGGCCGGGGCCCCGAGCTGCGCGGGGCCAGCGCGGCCAAGCGTCAGAGCTTGGGGATGCGCAGGGTCTTGCTGATCATCAGCGAGCCCGACAGCGCGAACACCAGTACCAGCGGATGCAGCTGCCACGGCCCCAACTGGACGACGCCGAACCAGATGTCCTCGCCGATCCTGTCGCTCCAGGCGGCCACGGCCAGCGCGATGACGATCAGCAGACTGCTCGGGATCGGCGTGCCCTCGAAGAACTTCACCTTGTCGCCGCCATCGGCCAGGGTTTCGGCGGTGACGTTGTAGCGCGCCAGCCGGCTGACGCCGCAGCCGACGAAATAGCTCAGTACGATCCAGTCCCAGCCGCCCTGCAGGCCGCAGGCATAACCCAGGGCGGCCGGCGCGACGCCGAACGAGATCACGTCGGCCAATGAATCCAGCTCGCGGCCGAGCGTCGACGACACCTTGCGCCAGCGCGCGATGCGGCCATCGAGGGCATCGAAGATGAAGGCCAGCGGGATCAACGCCATGCCGATCATCAGGTCGCGCCGGCTGTCGTCGACGACACCGGCCTCCTGCAGGTACCGCATCGCCGCGAAGATCGCGCCGGTTCCGCAGAACGCATTGGCCAGCGTGAACCAGTCGGCGAGATGGAAATCGCGGAGCATCGAGAAATGTCGGGACATGGCAGCGCCACCGGAGGACCGGCCAACAGGGTAAGCCGAATCCGGTGAAGACGTCGCTGTCGCCGAGGCCCGCTTGGTGACGGGCGGGACTCACGGGCAGGCCTCAGGACCGGGCCTGCCTGCCCTGCGTTTGCAGCCGCGTCAGCGCGGCATCGCGAACTGGGCGGCGTCGACGCTGCCATTCCCGCGCGGACGCGCATCGATCACCGCATCGGCCGGCAGCGTGCGCTTGCCGTCGAGCACCGCATCGACCTGGTCGAGCGCCGCGTACATGTACGGCAGCAGCGGCACGTAGCGCGCGCCGTACGCCGGCAGCGCCAGGAAGCCGTCGAAATGCTGGGCGTTGCGCACCTGCCAGTAGCGCAGGTCGGGATTGCCGGCACGCGCCTGTTCGACGTACGGCGCACTGGAGAACGCTGCCGGGATCAGGCCGTCGTCGAGGCCGTGAATGACGATGACCGGACGACGCGCAGTGGCCAGCGACGCCCGCGTCTGCGCGAGGCCCGCCTGCACGCGGCGCGCGTCCTCGCCATCGCCGGTCTGCAGCGCGCGCAGGCACTGCAGGCCCGGCAAGGTGACGTCCGGCGGCGCCAGCCGCGTGTCGACGATACCGACGCCACTGCCCGGCGGAATGCCGCTGCCGTCGGACCACCAAGCCGCGCGCTCGGCCGCGGTCGTCGCGCGCGGGCTGAAGTCGGCGTTCTGGGCAGAGAAGGCATACCCGCAGGGATGCTCACCGACGCCATAGCGGCCATAGGCCGAGGCATAGGTCACCGCCACCGCCCGCCACAGGTCGAAGCCGACGCTGAGCACGCCGGCCGTCAACGCCTGATCGGTCCAGCCACCGGCCTTGAGTTGCTCATAGGCGGACGCGGCCTGCGCCCTGGCGTTGTCTCCGCTGACCAGGCCGGCGCTCTTCAGCGAAGCGCAGCGCGCGGTCCACAGCGGTTCCACCTGGGCGCGCAGCGGCGGCTGCGGCAGCGAATCCGCCGGCAGGTACAGCAATGCGCAGGGCATCAGCAAGGCCGCCTCGGTGCCGAAATCGAAGGCTGAGCGCGCGCCCGGCGCCGACGCCAGGATGTTCGGCTCGCCGGCCACCACGGCATCGAGCCAGCCGGGACCGCCGGCATCGTCGAGCTCGCTGGCCCGCAGCACCGCTGCGCCGCCGTTGGAGACGCCGACGGCGATCACGCGGGTATTGTCGAAGCGGAACGGCGCGGCTTGCGGGAAGGCCCGGCCCAGTGCCGCCAGCGCGAACTCCGCTGCCTGCTTCACATGGCGGCCCCAGTCGGCTTCGGGATTGTCCCTGGAATGCGCATGCTTGAAGGCGACGCCGCTGCTGGCGGCATGGGGCAGCTCGGGCGCGAACGCGAGGCCGCCCTCGGCCAGCGGCGCCAGCGTGCCGTCCTCACGATTGCCGGCGCGGGTGTCGAGGTCGACATAGTCCGAGCCCGCGCCCTTGTCGGTGTAGGCCACCGCGCAGCCCCGCGGCAGGCCCCAGGCGCCGGCCACCGCGATCGAGCCGTAGATGCCGCGCGACCCGGAGGACGCGGTGACCACGATGCAACGCTTGCCGGCATCGAAGTCGTCGGGCACCTGCACCAGCACGCGATGCGGCTGGTGTGCGCCGGGCAGCGTCGCCAGCGCCGCGTATTCGCGACCGGGCACGTTGGCGGTGCTGCCGTAGACCTCGCCATAGCCGCCGCTGGCCGACAGATCGGCGATGCCGCGCCAGTTGTTCCAGATCGCACGACGCCGCAGCTCCTGACTGGTCGGCTGGTTCGCGTCGGCGAAGGCCGGCGGCACCATACCGCGCAGGCCGGCCAGCCCGAGGCCTGCGGTCAGCAGGTCGTCGCTGCCGCGATGTTCGGTGACGCGCTGGGGTTCGATCATCTGGGTCGCCGCCGGTGCCTGGGTCGGAGTGGAGCTGCAGGCGGACAGCATCGCGCCGAGCAGCAGGCCGCAGGAAAGTGGTGTCGTCGCGTTCATGCCAGGAGGCAATCCAAGGTTCCGGTCAGTGCCACGACGCTACCGCCTTGCGGAAGTCCCGTCATCGTACTTTGGTACGAGCTTGGCGTCGGCAGGCCTCTGCTACGGTGCGATGCACCCTGCACGCCCCGCCAGAAGCCGCCATGACTGCCCTCGCCGCGCCCGATCCGTTCCTGTCCTCCCGTTGCGCCCTGGTCACCGGCAGCACGTCCGGCATCGGCCTTGCGATCGCCTGCGCGCTGGGCACGGCTGGCGCACGCGTGTCCATCAATGGGCTCGGCAGCGCCGCGCAGATCGAGGACGCCATGGCTGCGGTGCGCGCGGCTGGCGCCCGCGATGTGCGCCACTTCAACGCCGACCTGCGCGATCCCGCGCAGATCGAGGCGATGATGCAAGACATCGACGCCTGGGGCGGACCCGACATCCTCGTCAACAATGCCGGCATCCAGCATGCCGTGCCGCTGGCGCAGATGCCGGTCGCGAAGTGGGACGACATCCTCGCCATCAACCTGTCGGCGGCGTTCCACACGATGCGGCTGGCGATGCCGGGCATGGCCGCGCGCGGCTATGGGCGCGTCATCAACATCGCGTCCGTGCATGGCCTGGTGGCGTCGAAGGACAAGGCGCCGTACGTGGCCAGCAAGTTCGCGATCGTTGGGCTGAGCAAGGTCGCCGCGCTGGAATACGCCGCCTGCGGGACGCGCGCCTCCGGCGGCGTCACCGTTAACTGCATCTGTCCGGGCTGGGTCGAGACGCCCTTGATCGAACCGCAGATCGAGGCGCGTCGCGACGGCGGCAGCCGCGACGACGGCATCCGTTCGCTGTTGGGGGAGAAGCAACCCAGCCTGCGCATGTCGCTGCCCGAGGACATCGCGGCGATGTCGGTCTGGCTGTGCCGGCAGGAGGCGCACAACCTGACCGGCACCGCGCTGCCGATCGATGGCGGCTGGACTGCGCAATAATCCCCTGCACCCTCCCCACCTCCCCGCATGCATGATCTTCCATCGCGACACCATGATCGGTCCCGACGTCATCGCCCTGCTCGAACAGCATCGCGCTGCAATGGAGGACACCACGCCCGCCGAAAGCCGGCATGCCCTGGATGCCACTGGCCTGCGCCAGCCGGAGGTCAGCTTCTGGACGCTGCATCTCGACGATGCGCTGGTCGGTTGCGGCGCGTTGAAGCACCTCGACCCCGGGCATGCCGAGATCAAGGCGATGCGCACCGCAAAGACCCATCTCAACCGGGGACTGGGCAAGGCCATGCTCGATCACCTGATGGCCGAGGCTGCGCGTGGCGGCTATCGCCGCTTGAGCCTGGAGACCGGCGCCATGGCGTATTTCGAGCCTGCGCGACGCCTGTATCTTGCGGCCGGATTCACCACCTGCCCGCCGTTCGGCGACTATGTCGACGACCCCAACACCGTTTTCCTGACGCGTCTGCTGGACGCGAACGCCTGAGCCCATGCCGACCCTGCTGATCGCCGACGACCACCCGCTGTTCCGCGCCGCACTGCGTGGAGCCGCGGCCGATGCGGTGGCGCAGCTGTCGGTACTGGAAGCCGAATCGCTGGACGGCGTGCTGGCGACGCTGGAAGCCCACGCCGACATCGACCTGGTGCTGCTGGACCTGCACATGCCCGGCAACCATGGCCTGGCCGGCCTCGCCGCTGTGCGCGCGCAATACCCGGCGGTGGCGGTCATCGTGGTCTCGGCCAACGACGATCCGCGCGTGGTGCGGCGTGCGCTCGACCATGGCGCGGCCGGCTACCTGCCCAAGAGCTCGGGACTCGACGAACTGCGCGATGCGATCCGCAGCGTGCTGGCCTGCGAGCAATGGCTGCCGGCGTCGCTGCGACGCGCGGTCTCGCGCGCGCAGTCGTCGGAACACGACACCGACCTGGCCGCGCGCCTGGCCAGCCTGTCGCCGCAGCAGTTCCGCGTCCTGACCCTGGTCGCACAGGGCCTGCTGAACAAGCAGATCGCCGATCGCCTGGAGGTGCAGGAACGCACGGTCAAGGCGCATCTGTCGGCGATCTTCGACCGCCTGGGCGTGCGTAACCGGACCCAGGCCAGCGTGGTGCTGCGCGAACTCGAACTCGCAGATCCGGCCAGACAGCTCGAAGGCTGAACAGCTCGAAGGCTGAGCCGCGTCCACAGCCACCTTCGCACGCGCGACGCTCAGACCCTGGTGACGATCCGTCGCGAGCGCCGTCAGGCGCAGCGGGATCGGGAACAGGCTCCTAGATCCGCGCGTAGTTCCAGGACACCATGCGGCCGTCGCGATAGGGCATCACGCCATGGAAGGCACGCGGATCGTCATCGAACACCAGCGGCAGGAACTGGCGGTCGCCGTCCCACAGCGGCAACGTCAGGATCCGGTCGACATCGATCCATTCCAGCGTGCCTTCGGGATTGGACGTCAGCGGCGTACCGGTGAACGCGGTGATGACGAACACGAAGCCCAGCCAGTCCTCGCCGTGCTTGCCGAAACCGGGCCAGCTGATGGTGCCGCGCAGGGCCAACTCGGTGCAATCGATGCCGGCCTCTTCCTGGATCTCGCGGCGCATGCCGGCGACCACGTCTTCGTCCGCTTCCAGCTTGCCGCCCAACCCGTTGTACTTGCCCAGGTGCTGGTCGTCCGGACGCGCATTGCGGTGGATCAGCAAGGCCTGGCGACGGTCGGGCGACAGCACATAGCCCAGGGTGGCGACGATCGGGGTGTAAGGCATCGGCAGGGTCCTGCGGAACAGCCGCGCATTCTACCGATACCCGCGCGCGTCATCCCGGCACGTCATCGCGGCCTGCTAGACTCGCGCGCCGCCAGGCATGTCGTCCGCATCCCGTTCCGACGCATGGCCGGCCACATCGCCCGGAACCGTGCCGGCAGGCGCATCCGCGCTGTCGCTGGTCCGCGCCGACAGCAGGCGGTCGAGCACCGACTTCAGCGCCAGCGGACGTACCGGCTTGGCCAGCAACGGCAGGTCGGCCTCGCGTACGGCACGGCGCACCGCATCGGTCTGGTCGGCACTGAGGATCAGGCAGGGCCTCGCGCCGAAACGCGCACGCAGGCGCGACGCCAGCGCGACGCCGGTATCGCCTTCGTCGAGGTGGTAGTCGAACAGCCAGAGGTCGGCGGGACGGGCCGACAGCGCCTGCTCCGCGCCCCGCGCATCGGCGGCGACGGCGACGTCGCAGCCCCAGCCTTCCAGCACCTGCGACAGGGCCTGCAAGGCGGCCGGGTCGTTGTCGACGGCCAGTACGCGCCGTCCGCCAATCCCGGTCCGCGCGATGGCCGGCGCGCTCGGCTGCGACAACGCGGCCACGCGCCGCAGTTCGACAGCGAAGGCCGCGCCATGGCCGACACGACTGCGCAGCGACAGCGGCGCCCCGATCAGGCCGGCAATGCGGTCGGCGATCGACAGGCCAAGCCCCAGCCCCTGCCCCGCGACGTCCTCGCCACGCCGGAACTCTTCGAAGATCGCGCAACGCTCCGCCTCGGCGATCCCCGGACCACTGTCGACCACTTCCACGCGCAGGCGATCGGCGCCGATCCGGCGCACGCCGAGCAGCACGCCGCCATGCACGGTGTAACGCACGGCGTTGGCGAGGAAGTTCTGCAGGATCCGCCGCAGCAATTGCGGATCGGTGTGCACCCAGGCCTGCGTCGGCACGCACTTGAACGCCAGGCCGTGTTCGCGCGCAAGGACGCCGAACTCCGACGCCAGCGGCTCCAGGATCTCCGCCAACGGCACGTCGCGTGGCTCCGGCACCAGGCCACCGGCCTCCAGGCGCGACATGTCCAGCAGGCCGGTCAGCAGGTCGGTCGTCGAGTCGAGCGCGCCGCGGATCTGCGCGACCGATTCGCGCTGGCGCGGCACCGACAGCTGCTGCGACAGCGCATCTGTGAACAACTGCGCGGCATGCAGCGGCTGCAGCAGGTCGTGGCCGATCGCGGTCAGGAAGCGGCTCTTGGCATCGTTGGCATGCTCGGCCTCGCGCTTGGCGGTCTCCAGCCGCGCGGTGCGGTCGGCGACGCGCTGCTCCAGGGTTTCGTTGGCGCGCTTGAGTTCGCGCTCGGCATGCCGCGACGCGGTGATGTCGGTATAGGTCGCGACGAAGCCGCCGCCGGGCATCGGATTGCCACGGATCTCGACGATGCTGCCATCGGGGAACACGCGTTCGGTCAGGTGCGGCGTGCCCGCGCGCATGAAATCCAGGCGCCGCTGCAGCGCGTGTTGGTCGTGGCCGCGATGCGGCATGCGCTGCAGCGCCCAGGCGGTCAGGTCGGCGATCGGTCGCCCGACCTGCAGCAGGTCTGCAGGGAAGCCGAACATCTGCGCGTAGCGCCGGTTCCAGGCCACCAGCCGCTGTTCGCGATCGACGACGCTGATGCCCTGGCTCATGTTCTGCAGCGCGGCTTCCAGCACCTGCTGGTTGAAGCGCAGCGCCTGCGTGGCCTCGCCGACCAGTTCGGCGACGGTATCGAGCGGCGCGCTTTCGCCGCGCCAGGCTGCGTCGATCAACAGCCTCGCACTGGACACGCCGACCACCGCGGCCAGTTCGCGCTCGACGGTGGCCACCATCGCTTCGTCGGCGGTCGCGTCATGGCCATTGCGTTCGGCCAGCTCGCGCACGTAGTCCCTGGGCAGGAAGCGGCGGGCCACGTTCTCGAGCGCGGTGACCGCGATGCCGCCGCGCGCGGCATCGGGCTTGAGCGGCATGAAGCGCGCGACCAGCAGCACGGTGGCGACGTTGACCAGCAGGCTGACCAGTACGCCGCGCGCGACATCGTGCATCCAGCCCAGCCACAGGAAATCGTGCGGCGTCAGCCAGTGCCATGCAGGTCCCGGCGAAAGCCGCGGCAGCAGTCCGGCCTCCATCGCCGTGGGCACCAGCATCAACCACAACCACACCAGCGAGCCCAGCAGCAGGCCCGCCAGGACCGCGCCGGACGGCAACCGCGGTCGATAGACGGCCAGCACCACCGCGGGCGCCAGTTGCGCCAGCGCCGAGAACGACAGGATGCCGAAGTCCGCCAGCGCCTTCGCGCCGGACATCGCCTGGCTGTACAGCCAGGCCAGCACGAACACCAGCGCGATGCCGAAGCGGCGGTTGGCCAGCACCCACGGGCGCAGGTCGGATCCGGAACTCGCGCGCGCGGCATCGCGGACGAAGTGCGGGCTGATCCAATGGTTGGCCAGCATGATCGACAGCGTCAGCGCCGACAGGATCGCCATGCCGGTCGCCGCGCTCATGCCGCCCAGGAAGGTCAGCAGCGCGAGGCCTTTCTGTCCCGATGCCAGCGGCAAGGCCAGGACGTAGAGATCGGCGGGGACGCGTGCACCCAGGTCGAGTTGCCCGGCCCAGGCGATGGGCAGGACCGGCAATGCGATCAGCAGCAGGTACAGCGGGAACAGCCAGCGCGCGGTGCGCAGGTCGCGATTGCTGCGCAGCTCGACGATGCCAACATGGAACTGGTGCGGCAGCGTGAACATCGCAATCGCGCCCAGGCCCATCAAGGCATAGAAGCTGCCGTCATAGTCGCCGGCCGGCAATGCCTGCGCCCGCTGCGCCAGATCCGCAAAGCCGTCATGCGTGCCCCAGACCACGAAGGCGCCGACCGCCAGCAGCGCCGCCAGCTTCAGCAGCGATTCGAAGCCCAGGGCCAGCACGATGCCGCGGTTGTGCTCGGTGGCCGACGCGCGACGCGTGCCGAACAGCATCGTGAACGCGGCCATGACCAGCGCGATCCACAGCGAAGCATCGAGATAGGCCGGCTGCGCGTTCGGATCGCCACCGATCAGCAGCGTGAAACTCAGCGCCACGGCCTTCAGCTGCAACGCGATGTACGGCACCATGCCCAGCAGCGCCACCGCCGTGATCGCGATGCCAAGGCGACGGTCCTTGCCGAAACGCGACGTCACCAGGTCGGCCAGCGACGCGCTGTTGTGCTCGTGGGTCAACCGCCCCAGCCGCTGCAGGAAATTGAAACCCAACACCAGCAGCAGCACGATGCCGAGGTAGGTCGGCGGCGACGGGAACTGCCAGCGCACCGCCTGCGCCACCGCACCATAGTAGGTCCAGGCCGTGCAATGCACCGCCAGCGACAGCGTGTACACCAACGGCCAGATGCGCCCCAGGCGCGAGGTATTGCGTTCACCCCACAGGGCCACGCCAAACAGCACTGCAGCCCATGCCAGGCTGGCAACGATGACGGTCAGCGGACTGAGCATGGGCGCAGTCTAGGGCCTGTCATCGATGAACGGATAGCCCGCGCCGCCCTCGGCATGCCGCGCATGACCGCGTCGCGGGCGTGCGCCTAGGCAAGCCTCAGCAGGCTCAGTTGTTCGGCCACCAGCGCCGGGCCATCCTGCCCCTGCACCTCGATGCGCTTGACCTGCCGCAGCAACCATTGCCCGGGATGCTTCTCGACCAGCGACTCGACCTGCGAATGCACGCGCACGCGCGCACCGCACGGCACCGGCGACAGGAAACGCACCTTGTCGAGGCCGTAGTTCAGGACATGCACGATCCCCGGCAGGCGCGTGATCTGCGCGACATCGTCGTCGATGGTCATCGACAACAGCAGGAAGCCATGCGCGATCGTGCCGCCGAACGGCCCCGCGCTGCGGGCGCGATCGGGATCGGTGTGCAGCCAGTAGTCGTCGCCGGTCGCAGTGGCGAAGCCATCGATGCGCGCCTGCGTGATCGCGATCCAGTCCGCGCTGCAGCGCGGCTGGTCGGCCCATTGCCGCAAGGTGTCCAAGGTCGCCTCGCGCGAGGCCCCGGCCGCAGCCGTCGAGGTGTCGTTCAATGTGGTTCCTTGTGATTCGTGGAGGGAGATCATGCGGGGTGCGGGCCTACCAACGGCCACGTCGACCGCTCATGCATATGGCACGTCTGGACCCGGGCATCTCGAATGCTCACACAGCACGCGGGTCTGGACCCGCCCTACCCCAGCAGTTGGGCGATGGCTTGGCGCGCTTCGGGTTCCGAGAGGCTGGGGGCATGCCCGACGTCGGGGACTTCGGCCAGCATGGTGCCGGGCGCGGCGGCCAGCATGCGCTGTGCGAGCTCGGCGGTCAGGATGTCCGAGGTCTGGCCGCGCACGAGCAACACGCGGCAACCCCGGGCGAGCTTCCGATAGGCATGCCACAGCAGCGGTTTGAGCAGGCGCAGCATCCACGGATTGATCGTGCGCACGATCGCCGGATCGTAGTCGAGCACCCACAGCCCGTCGTCGCGGACGCGGAACGTGCGCGCAACCATCGCATCCCACTCGGCCTGGCCATAGCGCGGATACACCGATTGCGCGATGCGCTGGATGTAGGCCGCCGCCTCGTCGCGGCGCATCGGCGGCACCGGTTTGCCGGCATAGGCGGCGATCCGCTGCAGCGCCTGCTCCGGGACTTCCGGGCCGGCATCGTTGAGTACGGCGGCGGCGACCGCATCGCGCCGCTTCGACGCGACCGTCATCGTCACCAGCACACCCAGCGAGGTCCCGATGAACACCGCGCGCGCGATACCCTCCTGGCGCATCAGTGCCAGCACGTCGTCGGCATAGACCGGCGGCCGGTAGCGCGAACGTGCGCCGTACTCGGAGCCGGCACGTCCGCGCAGGTCCACCGCCAGCACGCGATGCCCCTTCGCCGCGATCCAGGTCGCGAGCTCCTCGAAATCGGCGCTGTTGCGGGTCAAGCCCGGTATGCAGATCACCGGCAGCCGATCCTGCACCGCTGTCGGCGCCGGCGCGTAGTCGCGCGCGTGCAGGCGCAGGCCTTCCCGGCTGCGCCAGTACAGATCCTGGACATCCATCGTCGAACGGTCCCCCACTGCCGGGTCGCGCCCCGGCTTCCATCGCCACCTTACCCGGCGTGTCGGCCTTCGCAAGCTGTACCTTCGGACAATCCCGTCGCCAGGCCGCGAGCCTGGACGATGGCCGGCGCTCAGGCGCCCTGGATCGCGTGCATGCCCGCGGTGCCTTCAAAGTTCTTCGCCCGATCGCGGGGAGCCGCAGGCCTGCCGGATCGCTGATGCCGGATCTGCAGCGGCTGCGGGCTGGTCTTCAGGGCATGTCCGAGCCGTCGAAGACCTCGGCCCATCCAAGACCGGGCGTCGCCCCGGGTGGGGATTGCGGAGAGCGGGCCAGGACGGCCCGCGGCGGCGAGTCAGCCATGGGTGAGCAGGGGCTGCTTGCGCGGCACTGCCGCGCAGCCCATGCGAACGCCCGGCGTGCTGCGCCGGGCCGGACCGGGCCGCGTAGCGGCACGGGCTGACCGAGCCGCGCAGCAGTCCCCGGCTGGGGCGATGCGGGTTCCGAAGTCAACGGCGCCTCCTTCGTGAGTCAACGGCGCCTCCTTCGTGGTGCGACACAGACACACGAACTGCAAAACTCTCCTCACTTTAGAGAAAAAAGGGCAGGACCCGAAGGCCCCGCCCTGCAACGCATCGACGCGGGACGCCCCGACTCAGAAGTCGTAGCGCGCGCTCAGCGTGTACTGGCGCGGCGCGCCATAGAAGCCGATCAACGAACCCACCGCCGGAATGTTGTAGCCGGTGGTGCGGTATTCCTTGTCGGTCAGGTTGCTGCCCTGCAGCGAGAACGACCAGGCCTCGTCCAGCCGCCAGTTCACGCCGGCGTTGAGCAGGCCATAACCGTCCTGGCGGATGGCCGGGCTGAGGTCGGTGGTCGGCCAGACTTCGCTCTGGTAGGTGTAGCCCACCCGCGTCGACAGGTTGCCGCCATTGGCCAGCGGCGTGCGGTATTCGACATTGATGCCGCCCGACACCTTGGGCGCATTGGTGAAACGCATCTGGTCGGCGACATTGACGCCACGGTCCAGGTACTCGTCGTACTTGGTGTGCAGCCAAGCGACGTTGCCCGAGATCAGCCAGTTCGCGGTCGGCAGGTACTGGTATTCGACTTCGACACCGTTGACGGTACCCGCGCCGGCATTGGTGAAGTCGCCGAAAAACTGGTCGTCGATGCCGTCGTTGTTGGTGTCGATGCCGGTGAACACCGACAGCTGGATGTCCTTGTACTTGTTGTGGAACGCCGACAGGTTCAGGAACAGGCGCTGGTCGAGGAAGGCCATCTTGCTGCCGACCTCGAAGCTGTCGACGGTCTCGTCGTCGAACGGCTCCGCCGAACGCGGCACCGCGACCGCATTGGCGCGGATGTTGTAGCCGCCGGACTTGAAGCCGCGCGTCGCCAGGCCGTAGACCATGATGTCGGGCGTCACCGCATAGTCCAGCGAGACCTTCGGCGAGACGTTGCTGAAGTTCGTGGTCTTGTCGAAGTCGGCGACGATGGCGGTCGGCGTGGTGAAGGTGGCATCGGAGTAAGAACGGTTGAACACCACCGCACGCTTGTCCTCGTCGGTATAGCGGGCACCGAGGTCGAGCTTCAGGCGGTCGCTGAGGTCGAAGGTCCAGTCCGCATACAGCGCGATGCTCTCGGTGTACACGGTGCCGCGGGTATCGCCGAACAGCAGGTTGAAGAAGTTGTTGCGGATCTGGCCGCCGGCCTCGCCGTCGAAGGCGTACAGGCCGACCACGCCGCGCGCGCGGCCGCCGGCATCGTAATTGACCTGCAGCTCGTTGCTGACCTGCTGGTCGGTATAGATGCCGATGACGTCGGCGATCTTGGCCGGCGTGGTGTCGAAGTCGATGTTGCCCTCGGTATCGGATTCGCGCTTGGCGACCACGTACTTGAAGGCCCAGTCCTCGTTAGGGCGCCAGTTGACCGTGGCCGACGCGCCCTTGTTCTCCACGTTACTGTGGTTGCGCATGCCAGAGCGGACGTCGTAGCGGTCGTCCATCGGCGGGAAGCCCGGCGTGAACGGGTTCGGCGCCAGCATCTTGGAACCGCGCATGCCCGACTTGTCGTCGATCCAGTCCAGCGCGAACTGCACGTCGAAGTCCTCGCCGGCATAAGCACCGAGGCTGAAGCGCGCTGCGTTGATCTCCTTGTCGCTGATCGGTTCGCCGGTGACGACGTTCTCGCCGAAGCCGTCGCGGTTCATGCTGGCCACGGCAACGCGCGCGCGCAAGCCGCTGTCAGGACCGCCGATCCCGCCACCGAGCGCGGCCTTGGCATCGAGCTGGTTGTAGTTGCCGACGGTGACCTGGGCGAAGCCCTCGGTCTCCTTCGGCAGGCCGCGCGAGATGTACTTGATCGCGCCGCCGATCGTGTTCTTGCCGTACAGCGTGCCCTGCGGGCCACGCAGCACTTCGATGCGCGAGACGTCGAACACGTCCAGCAACGCGCCCTGCGGGCGGGCGATGTAGACATCGTCCAGGTAGATGCCGACGCCGGGATCGGCGCCCCAGGTCGGGTCGGACTGGCCGACGCCGCGGATATAGGCGGTGACCGTGCTGCTGGCGCCGCGCGCGGCGTAGATCGTCAGGTTGGGGACCTGGCCGCCGAGGTCGCTGATGTCCTCGACGTTGAGCTTGTCCAGGGCATCGGACGTGAACGCGGTGACCGCGACCGGCACCTCCTGCAGGGTCTCCTCGCGCTTGCGCGCGGTCACGGTGACGGCGTCGAGCGTCGTCGTGCTGGACGGCGTGTCGGCATTGCTGCGAGTGCTGTCCTGCGACCACGCCGCAGGCGCCAGCAGTACGCCGACGATCGCCAAGCTCAGGTGCTTGCGCTTCATATAGGTCTCCCCTCCTCCCGGGTACGACATGACAGCGGCCAGGTGGCCGATTCGCAGCCAAGGCTAGAGATCGCGACCCGCGCCGACACTTGTACCTTCGTACAGTGGGCCGGCCGACGCTGCGGCGGATACTCGACGCACCTTGATCGAGCCCGTACCGGGGAACCCGTCGATGTCCTTCCTGATAGTGCTGGCCGCGCTCAGCTTCCTGATGTTCGTGGCCTACCGTGGCTACAGCGTGATCCTGTTCGCACCGATCGCCGCGCTCGGCGCGGTGCTGCTGACCGATCCCTCACTGGTCGCGCCGATGTTCACCGGCCTGTTCATGGACAAGATGGTCGGCTTCCTGAAGCTCTACTTCCCGGTATTCCTGCTCGGCGCGGTGTTCGGCAAGCTGATCGAGATCTCCGGCTTTTCCAAGTCCATCGTCGCCGCGGTGATCCGGCTGTTCGGCCCCCAGCGCGCGATGCTGTCGATCGCAGTGGTGTCGGGCCTGCTGACCTACGGCGGCGTGTCGCTGTTCGTCGTGGTGTTCGCGGTATACCCGTTCGCCGCCGAGCTGTTCCGCCAGAGCAACATCCCCAAGCGGCTGATCCCGGCGACGCTGGCGCTGGGTGGCTTCACCTTCACGATGGATGCGCTGCCCGGCACGCCGCAGATCCAGAACATCATCCCGACCGCGTTCTTCGGCACCGATACCTGGGCCGCGCCGGTCCTGGGCACGATCGGCGGCGTGTTCATCCTGATCGTCGGCATGACCTACCTGGAATGGCGCCGCCGCAAGGCCTCCGTCGCCGGCGAGGGCTATGGCGACGCCGCCACGCTGGTCAACGAGCCGGCAGCGTTCGCCGGCTCGCGGCTTGCCAGTGCCTGGATCGCAATCCTGCCGCTGGTGCTGGTCACCGGCTGCAACAAGCTGTTCACCGTCCTGATCCCGCAGTACTACGGCGACAGCCACACGTTCATTCCCGCGGTCATGGGCACGGCCGCACCGGTGGTGCAGGAAGTCTCGAAGGTGGCTGCGATCTGGGCCGTCCAGGGCGCGCTGCTGGTCGGCATCGTCAGCGTGCTGGTGCTGGCCTGGAAGAATGTCGCGCGGACCTTCGCCGAAGGCACCAAGTCGGCGATCAGCGGCTCGCTGCTGGCGGCGATGAACACCGCCTCCGAGTACGGCTTCGGCGCAGTCATCGCCGCGTTGCCGGGCTTCCTGGTGGTGGCCAACGCCTTGAGCCGCATTCCCGACCCGCTGATCAACCAGGCCATCACCGTGACCTCGCTGGCCGGCATCACCGGCTCGGCGTCGGGCGGCATGAGCATCGCGCTGGCGGCGATGTCGGAGACCTTCATCGCCAATGGCCAGGCCGCCGGCATCCCGATGGACGTGCTGCATCGCGTCGCCGCGATGGCGTCCGGCGGCATGGACAGCCTGCCCCACAACGGCGCGGTGATCACGCTGCTGGCGGTGACCGGGCTGACCCATCGCCAGTCCTACAAGGACATCTTCGCGATCACGCTGATCAAGACTGCGGCGGTGTTCGTCATCATCGGCGTGTTCTACACCACCGGCTGGGTCTGAGCCGCATGCCCTTCACGCGACCGCCCGCCCCGCGGCGCGCCTGCCGCCCGGACCGTACGCGTCACCTCGCAATGGCCGGGGTCGGAATGGCGTAGGTCGCAAGCCTGGCGAAGTAAGGCTGGAGAACGCCTAGCGCCCGCCATCCGCTCGCGACCTGTCGCGAACGCCAGACATTCCCATTCTCCACCCCACAGGAACGATCACCCGCATTCCCCCGCACCACGACGTAACGCACCACGACGCAAGGAGTTCCGACCATGACATCGTTCGCATGTCGTCTCTGCTCGATGCTGCTCACCGCCCTGTTGGCGGTTCCGATGATCGCTTCCGCCCAGTCCGGCCACTGGGAGTTCGGCCTCTACGGGAATGCCTATGGCGCCCGCGAGTACCAGGTCTGGGTCCCTGATGGCTACGACGGCAGCGAGGCCCTGCCACTGGTGATGGTGCTGCACGGCTGCGTGACCGGGCCGAACCTGATGGCCGAGGCCAGCGGCTTCAATGATGTCGCGGATGCGGAACGCTTCCTGATCGTCTATCCACGGCAGAACGTCACCAGCAATCCGACCCGCTGCTGGAACTGGTCGCTGGCGATCAACCAAGCACGCAACACCGGAGAGCCCTCGATCCTCGCCGGCATCGTGGCCAAGGCCAAGGCCGACTACAACGTCGATCCACAGCGCGTCTACGTCACCGGCATCTCGGCCGGCGGCGCGATGACCGCGACCATGCTGGCCTGTTACTCGGACGTGTTCGCCGCCGGTGCGATCCATGCCGGTGGCATGTACAAGGGCGCCACCACGTTGTCCGGCAGCGCGTATGCGCTGTTGAACGGCAGCATCTATTCGCCCGACGCGCGCGGCAAGGATGCCTGGGCGTGCTCGGGTTCGCCGTCGCCACGTCCCTTGCCGGTCCTGGTCTTCCACGGCACCGCGGACGCCACCGTCAATCCGGTCAACGGCCAGCAGGCGGTCCGCCAGTTCCTGCAGACCAACGACATGGCCGACGACCGTCGCGACAACAATTCGGTCGGCATCAGCCCCACGTCGACGCTGACCGCGCAGATCCCCGGCGGCCGCAGCTACACCGTCGACACCTACGCCTATGGCGGCCAGGTCCAGGTGCAGCACTACGTGGTGCATGGCATGGGACATGCGTGGAGCGGCGGCAACGGCGCACTGCCGTTCACCGATCCGGGCGGCCCGGATGCCAGTGTGATCAGCTGGCTGTTCTTCAAGCACCGCACGCGCTGAACCACGCCCTTGGCGATGGGCGACACACCGTCGTCCATCGTCCCGGGCTCGCGCGCTCGCCCTGCCACCCTTCGCCTGCGCCCCCGACCTGCGCGCCACCTGCGCACTTGCCGTCGCATTCATGGGCACGCCATGGGCGCGACGCGCATCGCGCGTCCGATCGACACCCCAAACCCGTCGATGTAGATGGACTGGGCCTGCGGTCACATCGTGCGGCAGGTCGCGCCCGCTACGCTAGGCATGCAGGGGGCTGCAGACAAGGACACCACATGGAGCAGGCCATTTCGCCGGCCCAGTTGCAATCGCTCGCGCAGGCGCAGGCCCGTCGCTATCGGCTGACGCAGGCGCCACGCTACCAGGTCGCGCCCACGCCGGAACGACTGTTGGCCAAGGCCGCAGCCGCCGATGCGGGTCCCGTCACCGGCGGCAATGGGCAGGTGCGCCGGGTAACGATGCAGACGCCGGAGTTCGCGGTCCGCATCCTCAACCATCTCAGCCACGGCGCCACCAGTGCGTCGCTGGCCGAGTTCAAGGCGCTCGGGGCGGACGACAACGCGCGCCTGACCGCCTACGTCGACCGCCAGCTCAACTGGGAAGCCATCGACGACAGCGCGGTCGAGTCGCGCCTGGCGTCGGCCGGTTACACCACGCTGGCCAAGACGCTGCCGCAGCTGTGGGCGCAGCACGTGCGCCAGGACGACTACAACACCCGCATGCGGCCGGGCTGGGAAATCCAGCGCGCGGCCCTGGTCCGCGCCGTGTATTCGAAGCGGCAGCTGCGCGAAATGGCGACCACGTTCTGGCACGACCATTTCAACGTCCAGCTCAGCGACTACTCGGCCTGCCCGGTCTATGTGCATTACGACCGCGACGTGATCCGCCCGCATGTGTTCGGCAACTTCCGCGCGATGCTCGAGGAGGTGGCCAAGAGCAATGCGATGCTGCATTACCTCGACAACCTGTCGAACCGCCGCGCCGGTCCGAACGAGAACTTCGCGCGCGAGCTGCTGGAGCTGCATACTTTCGGTGCCGAGAACTACCTGGGCTTCATGGACCCGTTCCAGGTGCCGCCCTGCCCCGAGGATGCCGCCTATCCGATCGGGTATACCGACATCGACGTCTACGAGACCGCGGCCGCATTCACCGGCTGGACCTTGAAGAACGGGCATTGGGAATTCCCCAACGACAACGACGGCACCTTCGTCTACCGGCCGTCCTGGCACGACACCGGCCCCAAGTACGTGCTCGGCCGCTTTATCTATCCCGAACAGCCCGCCCTGAAGGACGGACGCGACATCCTGGACCGCATCGCCAGCCATCCGCGCGTGGCCACCTTCATCTGCAGCAAGCTGATCCGCCGCTTCGTCGACGACGCACCGCCGCGCGACCTGGTCGACAGCGCGGCCGCGATCTTCCGCCAGCATTGGCAGAGCGGCGACCAGATCAAGCGCACGCTGCGCCATATCCTGCTGTCGGATGCCGCGCGTGCCAGTTGGGGAAACAAGCAGCGCCGCCCGTTCGAAGCGATCGCCGCCGCGCTGCGCGTGCTCGACTGCGACTGGACGTATCGCCTCGACGACGCCCGCAGCAACGACCTGAACTGGCGCATGGGTTTCACCGGCCACCAGCCCTACGACTGGCCCGCCCCGAACGGCTATCCCGACAAGAGCCTGTCGTGGTCGGGCGCCAACAGCTACGCGATGACCTGGAAGGCGTTGAACTGGCTGACCGAAGCCAGCCTCAGCGATACGGCCAGGCTGCTGCCGATCCTGGAGACCACGCGCACCGGCGTCCCGGTCGCGCAGTGGACGGCGAAACGGCTGGTGGATTTCTGGTGCCTGCGCATCCTCGGCTACCAGCCTGCATCGGCGCAGTACCAGGCCTTGCTGGGCTTCATGGCGCAGAACGGCGATGCCGCCACGTACGTCATTGCCGACAACGACATCTGGGCGGCCAACGACCTCAAGCGCCACTACAACCAGTCGCGCCTGCGCAGCATGGTGTCGCTGATCCTGATGTCCCCCGAATTCCTGGCCCGCTGAGGAGATCACATGCAAAGGATCGAACTCAACCGCCGCGATTTCCTCAAGGGCTGCTGCGCGACCGCCGCAGTCGGCGCCGCCGGCCCGACCCTGCTGTTCGGCAAGCCCGCGCACGCCGCGCTCAATGGCTACGACACCATCGTGCATGTGTTCCTGCGCGGCGGCATCGACGGCCTGAACCTGGTGGTGCCGGTGTCGGGCAACGACCGCGGCTTCTATGAGGAAGCACGCCCGGAACTGAAGATCGCCACCAGCGGCGACTACGCGGCCTTGCCGCTGACGCTGGCCAACGGCAGCGCGACCGGCTTCGGCCTGCATCCGTCGGCCAGCGGCCTGCGCGACGTCTGGAGCGATGGCAGGCTCGCGATCGTGCATTGCTGCGGCATGGCGACCACGGTGACGCGCAGCCACTTCGACGCGCAGCTCTACCTGGATCTCGGGTCACCCGGGCATGCCGGCATCGGCAGCGGCTGGATGACGCGCGCCTGGAACACCCAGGGCGCCACCGGACCGATGGTGATGCCGGCACTGGCCGTCAACAGCCGCACACCGGCCAACCTGCTGGGCTCGACGCAGGCGCTGACGATGGGTAGCCCGAGCGACTTTTCACTCAACGCCGGCGCCTGGGCCTGGCAGCAGGCCCGCAGCGATTCGCCGGCCGGCTTCAAGGGACTCAACGAAACGCTGGCACGGCTGTGGACCGGTCATACCGGACTGGAGCGCAACGGCGCCGCCGCCGACGGTTCATTGCGTGTGGTCGCGCAACAGCCCTATTCGTCGACCCTGCCCACCGGCTGGCCGAGCACCGACTTCGCCCGGCAGCTGTGGACCGTGGCGCAGTCGATCCGCTTCAACCTGGGCGTGCGCTACGCCACCGTCGACCTTGGCGGCTGGGATACACACGACGGCCAGGGCTCGGCCGGCAGCGGTTACCACTACTACCAGAACAAGATCGCCGAGCTGTCGCAGGGGCTGGCCGCGCTGTACGCGAACCTCAAGGATGGCGGCGAGCTCGGACGCGTCACCATCGTCGTGCAATCGGAATTCGGGCGCCGCGTCCGCCAGAATGGCAGCGGCGGCACCGACCATGGCTACGGCAATCCGCTGCTGGTCATGGGCGGCGCGGTCAACGGTCGCAGGTTCTATGGCCAATGGGCCGGGCTGGATCCGGAGATTCTGTCGCCGTACTTCGGCGACGTCCCGGTGACCACCGACTTCCGCCAGGTGTTCTCGGAACTGTTGTCGGCGCGCATGGGCCACACGCGGCTGGCCGAGGTGTTCCCGAACTACGCGGCGCCGGCCGCGCTGGGCATCGTCGGCACCGCGGTGCAGGCGCAGATGGCCAGCGCCAGCCTCCCGCGTCCGGTGCAGCCGGTGTACGGATCGTCGCTGTCTTCGCTGCCGGCCAGCACGCCAGAGCGCACGCGCATCGGCATCCTGCCGCGCAAGCTCAGCCGGCCGCTGCTGCGGCTGCGGCTGCGGCTCTACAGGCTGATGCTGCAACGCCAGTAACCGCGCACCAGCACGCGAACCGCCAGGGCGCCGCGACGACGGCAAGCCGCAGGCGTGCTGCAGCAGTGCATGCGCGTGCATGGGCATGCATGGGCGCGCCTGATCGCGAGCACGCGCCCCGAGCCATCGCATGCACAGCGATGGACATTGCGACGGACGCGGCGACAGACACCGCGATCCGCGGATGAGACCGCCACAGGAAAAAGCGGCCCCCATCACGCAACAAGGCGGGCCAATGGCCCGCCTTGTCGAGATTCCAGCGTTGGACGCGCGGCTTATTCGGCCGCGATGCCCTCGCCTTCTTCAACGGCCTTGATCGACAGGCGGATACGGCCCTGCTTGTCGACTTCCAGCACCTTGACCTTGACCACGTCGCCTTCCTTGAGCTTGTCGCTGACCTTCTCGACGCGCTCGTTGGAGATCTGCGACACGTGGACCAGACCGTCCTTTCCGGGGGAGATCGTCACGAACGCACCGAAGTCCATGATCTTGGCGACCTTGCCTTCGTAGATGCGACCGGGCTCGACGTCGGAGGTGATCTGCTCGATACGCTCCTTCGCAGCGCGGCCGGCAGCAGCGTCCACCGAGGCGATGGTGATCGTGCCGTCGTCCTGGATGTCGATCTGGGTACCGGTTTCCTTGGTGATGGCCTGGATCACCGAACCGCCCTTGCCGATCACTTCACGGATCTTGTCGGGGTGGATCTTGATCGTGATCAGGCGCGGCGCGAACTCGCTGAGTTCGGCACGCGGTGCGGTCAGCGCCGCTTCCATTTCCTTGAGAATGTGCAGGCGGCCCTGCTTGGCCTGGGCCAGCGCGACCTTCATGATCTCTTCTGTGATGCCCTGGATCTTGATGTCCATCTGCAGCGCCGAAATACCGTTGGCGGTACCGGCCACCTTGAAGTCCATGTCGCCGAGGTGATCCTCGTCGCCCAGGATGTCGGACAGTACGACGAAGTCGTCGCCTTCCTTGACCAGGCCCATCGCGATGCCCGCGACCGGTGCCGAGATCGGCACGCCCGCATCCATCAGCGCCAGCGAGGAACCACAGACCGACGCCATCGACGACGAACCGTTGGACTCGGTGATTTCCGAGACGACGCGGATCGTGTACGGGAACGCTTCGATCGTCGGCATCACCGCCAGCACGCCACGCTTGGCGAGGCGGCCATGGCCGATTTCGCGGCGCTTCGGGCCCATCATGCGGCCGGCTTCACCCACCGAGTACGGGGGGAAGTTGTAATGGAACAGGAAGTGTTCCTTGTACTCGCCGGCAACAGCGTCGATGACCTGGCCATCGCGCGCGGTACCCAGCGTGACCGCGACGATCGCCTGGGTCTCGCCACGGGTGAACAGCGACGAGCCGTGGACGCGCGGCAGGATGCCGACCTTGGAGGCGATCGGACGTACGGTATCGAGCGCGCGACCGTCGATGCGGACCTTGGTCTTCAGGACCGAGTTGCGCATCGTCTGGTATTCCTGCTCGCTGAATTCCTTCGACAGCTCGCCGGTCGACCATGCATTGGCTTCGGCTTCCGGCGCCAGCGCGTTGAGGATCGCCTTCTTGACGGTGGAGATCGCGTCCTTGCGCTCGAGCTTGTCGCGCACCTGGAACGCGGAGGCCAGCTGCTCGCCGACCGCAGTGCGGATCGCGGCGATCAGGCCTTCATTGGCGGCCGGGGCCGACCATTCCCACTTCGGCTTGCCGGCTTCGGCAACCAGTTCGTTGATCGCGGCGATCGCCACCTGCTGCTGCTGGTGGCCGAACACCACCGCACCCAGCATGACGTCTTCCGACAGTTCCTTGGCTTCCGACTCGACCATCAGCACCGCAGCGGCGGTACCGGCGACGACCAGCTCCAGGTCCGAATCCTTGAGCTCGCTGACGGTGGGGTTCAGCAGGTACTGGCCGTTCTTGTAACCGACCTTGGCGGCACCGATCGGGCCGTCGAACGGCGCACCCGACAGCGACAGCGCGGCCGACGCACCGATCAGGGCGAGGATGTCGCCGTCGATGTCCGGATTCATCGACATCACGGTGGCGATGATCTGGACTTCGTTGCGGAAGCCATCGGGGAACAGCGGGCGGATCGGACGGTCGATCAGGCGCGAGAT
This sequence comes from Luteimonas sp. RIT-PG2_3, assembly GCF_054902115.1. Lineage (NCBI taxonomy): Bacteria > Pseudomonadati > Pseudomonadota > Gammaproteobacteria > Lysobacterales > Lysobacteraceae > Luteimonas > Luteimonas sp. RIT-PG2_3. Next base: position 332,125 of record NZ_JBUBPF010000005.1, read on the forward strand.
CAGCGTTTCCTTCTCGGTCTGACGGCCTTCACGCTTGAAGAAACCACCGGGGATACGGCCACCAGCATAGAACTTCTCCTGGTAGTCGACGGTCAGCGGGAAGAAATCCTGCCCTTCACGTGCGGTCTTGTTGGCGACCGCGCTGACCAGCAGCACCGTGCCCTCGCACGACACCATGACCGCGCCGCCCGCCTGGCGTGCGATCTCGCCGGTCTCGAGCGTGACTGTCTGATTGCCGTACTGGAAGCTCTTGGTAACTTTTGCCACGTTGGAATTCCTTGAATGACGCTTTCGATGAACCTGCCGGAACCCTTGCCCCGGCCGGGCGGCCACAGTGCTGCAGCCTGAAAAAAAACCGCGGCGCATCGCTGCGCCGCGGTCATGGTTCGATTTATCGGCGCAGACCGAGCTTTTCGATCAGGGCCTTGTAACGGTCTGCGTCCTTGCGGTGCAGGTAGTCGAGCAGGCTGCGACGACGGTTGACCATCATCAGCAGGCCACGCCGGCTGTGGTGATCCTTCTTGTGCGTCTTGAAATGCTCGGTCAGGTGCGCAATGCGCGCGCTGAGCAGGGCGACCTGGACTTCCGGTGAGCCGGTGTCGCCTTCGCCGCGCTTGTGTTCCTGGATGATCTGGCTGTTGTCGATGGACATGGAATGACCTTGTTGACTGATGCGGGACCCGCAGACACGTCGCAGCCCGACAAAGGCTTGCGCACCACTGGGTCCGCCGTGGACTGAAGGAAAAAACGAAACGTGTCCGTTGAAAAACGGACGCGGCATTGTACTCGGGCAAGCGCCGCAGGGACAAGGCGCAGGATCGGCCAGCCGGCCCCGCCACCCGGTCCGCCGGGGCCCGGTTATCCCAGGACCCGCGTTCAGGCGTTGCGTTTGGCGCCCTGGACGGCCCAGGCGAACAGCCGCTGCGGGCGTAGCACGCCGTCCTGGCCCACCTCGCCCAGGCCCAGCACACGGGCGCCGGGACCAAAAATGGCCACTTCCCCGCGCTGGCGGAAATGCGCGGCCACCAGTTGTCCGTGGCCCAGCCGGGTCGCCTGCGCGGCATCGAGCTCCAGTCTCGGCCAGGACAGCATCCCGGCCTCGATCGGCAGCAGGCAGGCCTCCAGCGCCTGCTCGCTACGGCGCGCCAGCGATTCCAGCTCCTCCAGGGTCCACATCCGCGGCTCCCTGAACGGATCGACCCAGAGCCTGCGCAACTCGGCGACATGGGCGCCGCAGCCCAGCGCCTCGCCGAGATCGCGGACCAGGCTGCGCACATAGGTGCCCGACCCGCATTCCACATGCAGACGCAGCAGCGGCTCGCCGCCATCGAGCAGGTCGGCGGCGGACTGCAACTCGAAACCGTGGACATCGACCGGCCGCGTCTCGACTTCGACCACCTCGCCACGACGGGCCTTGGCGTACAGCGGCTCGCCACCGCGCTTGAGCGCGGAATAGATCGGCGGACGCTGCTGGATGTGGCCGGTCAACGCCTGCAGCGCGGCATCGATCTCGGGCACGCGCAGCTCGGGTACCGGACGTTCGCGCAGCGACTGGCCGTCGGCGTCGTCGGTATCAGTGACCACGCCGAGGCGGGCCACGGTGTCGTAGGCCTTGCGTGCGCCGAGCAGGCCGCCAGCGATCTTGGTGGCCTCGCCGAAGCACACCGGCAACAGACCGGTCGCCAGCGGATCGAGGCTTCCGGTATGGCCGCCCTTCTCGGCACGGAACAGATGGCGCACGCGCTGCAGGGCCTGGTTCGAACTCAGGCCGCGCGGTTTGTCGAACAGCAGGATGCCGTCGAGCTTGCGGAAGATCGTGCGTGGCCTGCGGGTCATCGCGTCATCGTAGGGCGGGCTTCAGCCCGCCGTCGAGGCCAGGCCGCAACAGGGGGGCCGACAGTGCGGTCCCGCGCGCAACCGGGCCGGCGCGACCGCAGCAAGGGCGGCCTCGTGCACCTGGCGCACGGACTAGCGGTCTCCATCCTCGTCGGAGGGATCGCTCGGTGCCGGCGTCAGGTCGCGCAGCAGGTTGTCGATGCGCTCGCCGCGATCGACGGAATCGTCGTACTGGAAATGCAGCTCGGGCACATGGCGCAGCTTGACCGCACGCGCCAGCCGGAAGCGGATCTCATGCGCGATCGCCTTCAATCCCTTCAAAGCCTCGGCCGAACGCTCGCCCTGCAGCGCGGTGAAGAACACCTTGGCATGCGCCATGTCGCGGGTGACCTCGACATCGGAGACGCTGACCGAAGGCAAGCCATGCTCGGCCACGGCTTCGCGCACCAGGGTGCCCAGTTCACGGCGGAGCTGGGCGGAGACGCGGTCGGTGCGGTGGAAGGATTTCTGGGCCAAGGGACGGATTCGATCTTCAGGAATGGGGAATGACGCGAAAACACAAGGCCCGGGCAAACGATGCGCCGGGCGCACATGCATCCGGTCGCGGGCCTGGATCGTGCCGGGAACCCTGGAACGGTTCCCGCGACACGTGCCCGCGCCGTGACGCACCCCGGTTACAGGGTGCGCTGGACCTCGATGCGCTCGAAGCACTCGATCTGGTCGCCAGGCTGTACGTCGTTGTAGGCCTTGACGCCGATGCCGCACTCGGTGCCGTTGCGCACTTCGTCGACGTTTTCCTTGAAGCGGCGCAGCGATTCGAGCTCGCCTTCGAACACCACGGTGTTGTCGCGCAGCACGCGGATCGGCTTGTTGCGCTTGACCACACCCTCGACCACCATGCAGCCCGCGACCGCGCCGAACTTGGAGCTGCGGAACACATCGCGGACTTCGGCAGTACCGATGATCTCTTCGCGGATCTCGACGCCGAGGATGCCCGACGCGACCTGCTTCACCTGGTCGATCACGTCATAGATGATCGAGAAGTAACGCACGTCGAGCTTGTTGGCGTCGATGACCTTGCGCGCGGAGGCATCGGCACGGACGTTGAAGCCGATGATCGTGGCACCCGATGCCGCCGCCGAATTGGCGTCGGACTCGGTGATGCCGCCGACGCCGGCGATGATCGCGTTGATGCGGATCTGCTCGTTGGACAGGCCGGTCAGGGCCTGGCGCAGCGCCTCCACCGAACCCTGGACGTCGGCCTTGATGACAAGCTGCAGGCTCAACTGGGCCTCGCTCTTGCCCATCTGCGCCATGATGTCTTCCATGCGGTTGCCCGCCGCCAGCACCAGTCGCGACTCGCGACGCTTGCTGTCGCGCTGCGATGCCACGTCCTTGGCCAGGCGCTCGTCGGCGACGACGACGAAATCGTCGCCGGCATCTGGCACGCCGGACAGGCCGAGCACCTGCACCGGGATCGACGGACCGGCCGACGGAACCTGAGAACCGGTTTCGTCGAACAGCGCGCGGACGCGGCCGTACTGCACGCCGCAGACCAGATAGTCGCCCTTCGACAGCAGGCCCTGCTGGACCAGCACCGTCGCGACCGGGCCACGGCCCTTGTCGAGCGAGGACTCGATGACGGTACCGGTGGCATGGCCGTCGGCCACCGCCGTCAGTTCCAGCACTTCGGCCTGCAGCGAAATCGCATCCAGCAGGTCGTCGACGCCCTGGCCGGTCTTGGCCGACAGCTCGACCATCTGGGTCTCGCCACCGAAGTCCTCGGCGACGATCTCATGGGTCAGCAGTTCGTTCTTGATCCGCTCCGGGTCGGCATCGGACTTGTCGATCTTGTTGATCGCCACGATCAGCGGCACCTTGGCCGCCTTCGCATGCTGGATCGCCTCGATCGTCTGCGGCATCACACCATCGTCGGCCGCGACCACCAGCACCACCACGTCGGTCAACTTGGCGCCACGCGCACGCATCGACGTGAAGGCCGCATGGCCGGGGGTATCGAGGAAGCTGATGACGCCCTTGGCGGTTTCGACGTGGTACGCACCGATGTGCTGGGTGATGCCACCGGCTTCACCGGTCGCGACCTTGGTGCGGCGGATGTAGTCGAGCAGCGAGGTCTTGCCATGGTCGACGTGACCCATGATCGTGACCACCGGCGGACGCGAGACCTTGTCGCCCTGCGCGGATTCGACATGCGCCAGCAGTTCGGTTTCGGCATCGTTGCGATCGGCCCTGACGGCCACGTGCCCCAGTTCCTCAACCACCAGCACCGCGGTGTCGTGGTCGATGGTCTGGGTGATGGTCGCCATGACGCCCATCTTGAACATGGCCTTGACCACGTCGCCGCCCTTCAGCGCGAGCTTCTGCGCAAGGTCGGCCACGGTGATCGCTTCACCGATCTCCACTTCGCGCACGACCGGCGCGGTTGGACGCTCGAAGCCGTGCTGGCCGCCACCGCTGCGCGACTGCTCGATATGGCGGCGCGTGGGCTTGGGCTTGCCGCGTGCCGTGGTCCGGCGCGCGCGCTCGGAGGCGCTCAGGTGCAACTGGCCGGCGAAGCGTGCGGCGTTGTCGTCGTCCTCGACGCCCGCGACCATCACGTGCGAACCGCGGTTGCCCTTGTGCTTGGGACCGGCATTGCGGTCGTCGGCACGCGGCGCAGGCGGCTTCGGCGGATGGCCGTGGCCATGCTGCGAGGCCGGCTTGCGGACCGCGGCGGGCGCGTCGTCGGCAGCTGCCGGCGTCGCCGCGGCGGCGGCGACCGCCTGCTCGGCTTCGGCACGCAGGCGCGCGGCCTCGGCTTCTTCCTGGCGCTTGCGCTCGGCCACGGCCTCGGCACGTTGGCGATCTTCATCGGCCAGGCGCTGCTGTTCCGACAGGTTGCGCTGCTTGGATTCCTCCAGCTTGCGCAGGATGTCGGCGCGCTCGTCGTCGGGATCGATCATGCCGCTGTCCGAAGGCTTGACCAGGGTCACCTTCTTGCGGACAACGACATCGACCGTCGTCTTGTTCTTGCCGCCACCCACCGTCAGCTCCTGCTTGCGGCTGCGGTTGAGGGTGATCTTCTTGGGCGCGGCCGCTTCTTCGGCCGGCGCTTCGGTCTTGCCATGGGTACGGCGCAGGAACCCGAGAAGCTTCACCTTCTCGGTACTGGTGACGACCTGGTCCGGATTGCTGAAAGGCATGCCCGCTTCGGACAGCTGTTCCAGCAATTTCTCGACCGGCGTGTTCACCAGTGCGGCAAGCTTGCGAATGGTGGTTTGTTGCGTCATTCGGGATTCTTGTCCTTGAGCGCCGGCAGCTGCCGACGCGTGTATCGATCATTCTAGACCGCGGGCGGGCCCACGGCTTGAGTATCCGGCCGGTCCGGCCTGTTCAGCCTTCGCGTTCCAGACGGGCGATCTCCTCGGCGCGAGCCGCCAGGATCAGGGCCGCTGCGCGCGCCTCGTCCAGACCCTCGATGCCGAATTCGACCACTTCGTCCGCGCCGAGGTCCGACAGGTCCTCGCTGGTACGCACGCCATGCGAAGCGAGCGCGTACGCGGTTTCATCGTCCATGCCTTCCAGCGCCAGCAGGTCTTCGGACGGCGCGTTCTCGTCGACGCCCTCCTCGACCGCGAGCGCGTCGTTGAGCAACGAGTCGCGGGCGCGACCCCGCAGCTCCTCGACGATGTCCTCGTCGAAGCCTTCGACCGCGAGCAGTTCGCCCACCGGCACGTAGGCGATTTCCTCGACGGTGCTGAAGCCTTCGGCGACCAGGATGCCGGCGATTTCCTCGTCGACTTCGAGCTTTTCCTGGAACAGCGCGCGGGCGGCGTTCTGCTCGGCTTCCGACTTCGCGGTCACCTGGTCCTGGGTCATCACGTTGAGTTGCCAGCCCGACAGGCGGCTGGCCAGGCGCACGTTCTGCCCGCCCTTGCCGATCGCCTGCGCCAGTTTGTCTTCCGCGACCGCGAGATCCATCGAGTGCTTGTCTTCGTCGACGACGATCGACTGCACTTCCGCCGGCGCCATCGCGTTGATGACGAACTGCGCCGGATTGTCCGACCACAGCACGATGTCGACGCGCTCGCCGTTGAGTTCGTTGCTGACCGCCTGCACGCGCGAACCGCGCATGCCGATGCAGGCACCGATGGGATCGGTGCGGGTGTCGTAGGCCAGCACGGCGATCTTGGCGCGGTCGCCGGGATCGCGTGCGCAGGCCTTGATCTCGACCAGGCCCTGGCCGACTTCCGGCACTTCGAGCTTGAACAGCTCCATCATGAATTCAGGCGCGGCGCGACTGATGAACAGCTGCGGGCCGCGCTGCTCGCTGCGCACGTCGAACAGGTAACCGCGGATGCGGTCGCCGGCACGCACGACGTCGCGCGGGATCGCCTTGTCCTTGGGGATGTAGGCCTCGGCATTGCCGCCCAGGTCGACGTAGACGTTGCCGCGCTCGACACGCTTGACCACGCCGGTCACCAGCTCGCCGACGCGATCCTTCCAGGCATCCACGACCTGCGCACGCTCGGCCTCGCGCACGCGCTGCACGATGACCTGCTTGGCGGCCTGCGCGGCGATGCGACCGAAGTCGACGTTCTCGATCTGCTCTTCGATGTAATCACCGACGTCGACGCCTTCGACATCGTCGATGGCATCCATCAGGCGCACCTGGCGATCGGGCGACTCCATGACCACGTCGTCGGCCACCACTTCCCAGCGGCGGAACGTCTCGTAGCTGCCGTCCTTCGGATTGATCGTGACGCGCGTCAGCACGTCCTGGTCGTGGTAGCGCTTCTTGGCGGCAGTGGCCAGCGCTGCTTCCAGCGCCTCCAGGATCACCGTCTCCGGCACGCCCTTCTCGTTGGCCACCGCGTCCACGACCAGCAACAGTTCCTTGCTCATTCTCTCGTTACCTCAAATCCTGAAGTTTCTCGACTACGCCACATGCCGTGGCACGCCACCTCAACTGCACGACCGGTGTTGCCACCGCGACGTTCGCCCGCAGATGCCGCCAGCGGGCTGTATCTCTTCCGCGTCTTGCCGATGGACCGGCTTGCCGCAGACCTGGATCGTGCCGTTCGACGCCAGCCACTGCATCGAACCGCTTCAACCCTGTGAACCTGTGAACTTGCTTTACCCGGGACCGGGCTTGTCCGCCGCAGCCTTGGGCTTCCTGGCGCGGCCCTTGTCCTTGCCGGGCGCCAGTCCCAGCGCGACCCAATCGGGCACCAGACGCGCGCGGTCGATGTTGTCGCCGGCCACCTGCAGCGGCTGCCCGTCGACATCGAACGTGATCCGCCCATCCTCGACCGAGACGATCCGCCCCAGCAGGCGACGACGCCCATCCTGCGGCAGCTTCAGCCCGACCTTGGCCTGCTCGCCGATGAAGCGCTCGAAATGCGCCGGCGTGAACAACGGCCGGTCGATGCCCGGGGACGACACTTCCAGCGTGTAATTGCCGGAGATCGGATCCTCGACATCGAGCTGCGCCGAGACTTCACGGCTGACGCTCTCGCAATCCTCGATACCCACGGTGCGCCCTTCGGCGGCATCGGCGGGGATATCGATATAGATGCGCAGCACGGCACTGCCCGGTGCCGGCAGGTATTCCGTGCCCAGCAGTTCCAACCCCAGCGATTCGATCGTCGGGGCGAGCAATGCCGCGATTTGTGTGGCCTTGTCCGTCACTGAACGCCTATCTCTGAAAAAGTACGAACTGAAAAAGTACGCGCTGAAAAACAACAACCGGTAAAACACGAAACGCAAAAGAACCTGCACATGCCGACCGCGCAACACGATCACAACGAACGGCATCCAACCTCGACAACCCGGGCCCGTGAAAGCCCTTGCCCCGGAAGCACCGGGCCTGGAACCCTGAAGCCCAGAAACAACAAAGGGCCCATAGGGCCCCTTGTCCGATACCACTGGATGTCGGTGCCGAAGCGAAGCAGTTGCTTCGGCGAAAGCCCAGATTTTCCGCTCTGAACCCCTTCAATGAAGGGGGGCAAAACAACCGCGAAAAACATGGTAGCGGGGGCAGGATTTGAACCTGCGACCTTCGGGTTATGAGCCCGACGAGCTGCCAGACTGCTCCACCCCGCAGCAGAAGCGGAATTATGACGACCAACACCTTCGAATGCAAGCCCTGAGGTCGAGATCACGATGTTGATGTTGCCGGCACGCATGCGGATCGACCGCATCGCCTCGGCACTCGCCTGCAGGCCGATGTGCGCTTGTTTCCAGGCATCGACGGGCTTGCGCCAGCCGCTGGACACGCCATGGACACCTTCCCTCCAGACCCGCGCCGCGGCCCCGTGCGGGGCCGTCGGGCGCTGGCCATGACGGTGGGCAAGCAGGACGGCCGAAGCGAAGCAGTGGCTTCGGCTGGACTCCAGGTTGACCGCCCCCGCCCCGTCGTCTGGCGAGGGCGGATCGAGCTGCGGACGACCTGGTAGCGGGGGCAGGATTTGAACCTGCGACCTTCGGGTTATGAGCCCGACGAGCTGCCAGACTGCTCCACCCCGCAACGGAAACGAATGGTGTCAGTACGCGAACGCCTGCTGGCACCAGACCATGATCGGGCTCCAGAACAGACCCAGGCCCAGCAATGCCAGCGCATTGACCGCGAACACGACCTGCAACGGCCCGGTGCGCGACTGGATCGGCTCCGCCGACGGCGGATCGAAATACATGACCTTGATGACGCGCAGGTAATAGAACGCGCCGATGACCGCGAACACGATGCCGACGATCGCCAGCCACAGCAGTTCGCCTTCCAGCGCCGCCTGCAGCACGACGAGCTTGGCCCAGAAGCCCAGGAACGGCGGCACGCCGGCCATCGAGGCCATGATGCACAGCACCAGGCCGGCCATCCACGGGCTGCGGGCATTGAGTCCCTTGAAGTCCTCGATGCGATCGGCCTCGAAGCCCTTGCGCGACAGCATGACGATGGCGCCGAACGCCGCGGCCGACATCACCGCATAGCTGATCGCGTAGAACATCGCGGCGGCATAGCCGGTCGGACCGCCACCGGCGAGGCCGAGGAACAGGAAGCCGACATGCGAGACCGTCGAATAGGCCAGCATGCGCTTGAGGTTGGTCTGCGCGATCGCGAACAGGTTGCCGACCGCCAGCGACAAGGCCGCCAGCCCTGCCAGCAGCAGCTGCGTCTGCTCGTAGACCGGGCCCAGGCCGCCATCAAGCAGGCGCCAGGCCATGCCGAAGGCGGCGAGCTTGGGGGCCGAACCGATGAACAGTGTGATCGGCGTCGGCGCACCGTGGTAGGTATCGGGCAGCCACATGTGGAACGGCGCGGCGCCGAACTTGAACGCGACGCCAACCACCACGAAGACCAGACCGGTCAGCAGAAGTGTCCGCGCATCGCCATGGGCCGACGCAGCCGCATCGCTGATCGCCGCCAGGTCCAGGCTGCCGGTGGCGCCGTAGACCAGCGACATGCCGTACAGCAGCATGCCGGACGCCAGCGCGCCGAGCACGAAATACTTCATGGCCGCTTCCGAGGCCAGCGGGCTCTCGCGGTCGGTCGCCACCAGCGCGTACGAACACAGCGCCAGCAGTTCCAGGCCGACGTAGACCATCGTCAGGTTGCCGGCCGAGACCATCAGCATCATGCCCGCGGTCGCGAACAGGAACAGCACTGCGACCTCACCCTTGTAGAGCCCGCGCTCGCGCAGGTAGGGCCAGACGTAGCCCAGCGCGATCGCGCTGACGACCAGGATCACGAACTTCAGCACGTCGGCACCGGTGTCGCGGATGAACATGCCGGCCAGCACCGAGCCATGCCCACCGACGCCGAACCCGATCAGCGCGGCAGCGACCAGCAGGGTCGCGATCGCCAGCGCCTGGGTCAGCACGCGACGGCGTTCGGCGATGAACAGATCGAGCATCAACAGGCCGAACGCGCCCAGGATCACCACCAGTTCCGGCAGCAACGGGGCGATCTCGGCGAGCGAGCGGACGGGAGGAGTCATCGGACCGGAAATCATCAGCACATCATCCTCAGAGCTTGCTCGCGGCGAGGTGGGTCGCCAGTTGCGCGATGGACGGCTCCATCAAATCGGTCAGCGGCTTCGGCCAGACGCCGATCAGCAGCGTGCCCACGGCGAACACGCCCAGCACCAGCCACTCGCGGCCGTTGATGTCTTTGAGCTCGGCGACATGCGCATTGGCCACTTCGCCGAACATCACGCGCTTGACCAGCCACAGCGTGTACGCGGCGCCGATAATCAGCGTCAGCGCGGCGGTGAACGCGATCAACGGGTGCTGCTGGAACGCGGCCATGATGACCATGAACTCGCCGACGAAGCCCGACGTGCCCGGCAGGCCGGAGTTGGCCATCGCGAACAGCACCATGAACATCGTGAACCAGGGCATTACGTTGGCGACGCCGCCGTAGTCCTTGATCATGCGCGTGTGCATGCGGTCGTAGAGCACGCCGACGCAGGAGAACATCGCACCGGAAATGAAGCCGTGCGAGATCATCTGCACCATCGCGCCCTGCAGGCCCAGCCGCGCGGCATCGACATTGCCGACGTCGCGGATCAGCGCGAACGCGATGAAGGTGCCCAGGGTCACGAAGCCCATGTGCGACACCGACGAATACGCGATCAGCTTCTTCATGTCCTGCTGGACCAGCGCCACCAGGCCGACGTAGACGACCGCGATCAGGGACAACGCGATCACCAGCCAGGCCCATTCGTGGCCGGCGTCCGGCGTGATCGGCAGGCTGAAGCGCAAAAAGCCGTAGCCGCCGATCTTCAGCATGATCGCAGCCAGGATCACCGAACCGCCGGTCGGCGCCTCGACGTGCGCGTCCGGCAACCAGGTGTGGACCGGGAACATCGGCACCTTGACGGCGAACGCCGCCAGGAACGCGAAGAACAGCCACATCTGCTCTGTCGACGACAGCGGCAGCGCGTACAGGTCCGGCAACTGCCAGCTGCCCGACTGCAGGTACAGGTAGACCAGCCCGACCAGCATGAACACCGAGCCGAGGAAGGTGTAGAGGAAGAACTTGATCGACGCGTAGACGCGGCGCGGGCCGCCCCAGATACCGATGATGATGAACATCGGGATCAGCATGCCTTCGAAGAAAACATAGAACAGCAGCGCATCGACCGCCGAGAACACGCCGATCATCAGGCCTTCGAGCACCAGCATCGCGGCGTAGTACTGGTTCACGCGCTTGTCGATCGCGGTCCAGGCCCCGATCAGCACCAGTGCCGTGGTCAACGTGGTCAGGATGATCAGCGCGACCGAGATGCCGTCCGCACCCAGGTGGTACTGGATGTCGAAGGCCGGGATCCACTCGCGGCGTTCGATGAACTGCAGGCCGGTGGCGACGTAATCGAAACCGGTGAACAGCGGCAGGCTGACCAGGAACACGACCAGGGCGATCGCCAGCGACAGCCAGCGCGCGAGCTGCGGCCGGCCGTTGCCGAGCGCGAGCACGGCAGCGCCGCCGAAGATCGGCAGCCAGATCAAGATGCTGAGGAGGGGCAGATTCTGCACGTTGCGTATTCCGTCAGCGCCAGTACTTGATCAGAACGGCCAACAACACAATCAGGCCGAGGATCATCGCGAAGGCGTAGTGGTAGAGATATCCAGATTGCACGCGGCGCAGCACGCTGGCGAACAGGTCGACCAGGCGCGCACTGCCGTTGACGGCGACGCCATCGATGACCTTGGTGTCGATCTGGCTCGAGCCCTTGCCCAGCAGCACGCCGCCGCCGGCAAAACCCTTGATCCACAGATCGTCCATGCCGTACTTGTTCTCGAGAATGCGCACCGGCAGCGCGAACGTCTTGCGCGCACGCGTCGCCAGCTCGGGCTTCCACCAGTACATCACCGTGGCCAGCGCGAAGCCTGCCAGCACCAGCCAGAAGGCCGGGGCGATGAAGCCGTGCAGCGCGAACGCCGTCGGGCCGTGCCAGACCGCTTCCTTGACCGCGGCGACGCGGTCGTGGGACGACAGCACGTGGATCACGCCCTCGAAGAAACCGCTGCCCTCGTGGTGGCCGGTCCAGTCGGTGCCGAACAGCATCGGGCCGACGGTGAAGAAACCCACCGCGATCGACGGGATCGCCAGCAGCACCAGCGGCAGCGTCACCACCCACGGCGACTCGTGCGGCTCGTGCGCACCATGGTGGCCATGATCGTCGTGCGCATCGGTGTGGTGCGCGTCGGCATGGTGATGGCCTGCATCGTGGCCGTGGCCATGATCGTCATGCGCGTCGCGGAAGCGCTCCTTGCCGAAGTACGTCATGTACAGCAGGCGGAAGCTGTAGAACGAGGTCACGAACGCACCCAGCAGCACCGACCAGTAGGCGTACTGGAAGACCCAGCCACCACCCTCGCTGGCGTGCTTAGCCGCCTCGATGATCGTGTCCTTGGAATAGAAGCCGCTGAAGAACGGCGTGCCGACCAGGGCCAGGGTGCCGATGACGCTGGTCCAGAACGTGATCGGCATGTACTTGCGCAGGCCGCCCATCTTGCGCATGTCCTGCTCGTGGTGCATGCCGATGATCACCGAGCCGGCGGCGAGGAACAGCAGGGCCTTGAAGAACGCATGCGTCATCAGGTGGAACACCGCCGCCGAGTACGCCGACACGCCCAACGCGACGGTCATGTAGCCCAGCTGCGACAAGGTGGAATAGGCGACGACGCGCTTGATGTCGTTCTGCACGATGCCCATCAGGCCGGTGAAGAACGCCGTGGTCGCACCGATGAACAGGATGAACTGCAGCGCGGTTTCCGACAGCTCGAACAGCGGCGACATGCGCGCCACCATGAAGATGCCCGCGGTGACCATCGTCGCGGCATGAATCAGCGCCGAGATCGGCGTCGGGCCTTCCATCGAGTCCGGCAGCCAGACATGCAGCGGGACCTGGGCGGACTTGCCCATCGCGCCGATGAACAGGCAGATGCAGATCACCGTCGCCACCGACCACTCGTGGCCGGCAAGGATCTGCACGACCTGGCCGCCACCGATGGTGTCGTCCGCGGCCGCGAACACCGTCGCGTAGTCCAGCGAGCCGAACCAGTACAGCACGCCGGCGATGCCGAGCAGGAAACCGAAGTCGCCGACGCGGTTGACCAGGAACGCCTTCATGTTGGCGAACACGGCGCTGGGGCGCTTGAACCAGAAGCCGATCAGCAGGTACGACACCAGGCCCACCGCTTCCCAGCCGAAGAACAGCTGCAGGAAGTTGTTGCCCATCACCAGCATCAGCATGCTGAAGGTGAACAGGCTGATGTAGCTGAAGAAGCGCTGGTAATCGGGATCCTCGGCCATGTAGCCGATCGTGTAGACGTGCACTAGCAGCGACACGAAGGTCACCACGACCATCATCATCGCGGTCAGGTTGTCGATCAGGAAACCGACATGCGCCGAATACGCGCCGACCTCGAAGAACGTGTAGACGTTCTGGTTGTAGGTCGCCGCACCCTGCAGCAGTTGCCACAGTACGTAGATCGACAGCGCGCAGCTGACCGCGACGCCAAGGATGGTCGCGGTGTGGGCGCCCACGCGGCCGATCTTGCGACCGAACAGGCCGGCCAGGATGCTGCCCAGCAGCGGCGCCAGCACGATCGCCAGCAGCACGGGGGTGGACAGGACGGGTTCCATACCAGGCATCGTGCTCAACCCTTCAGCGTGTCGATTTCGGCGACGTTGATCGTGCGCCTGTTGCGGAACAGCGTGACCAGGATCGCCAGGCCGATGGCGGCCTCGGCAGCGGCCACGGTCAGGATGAAGAACACGAAGATCTGCCCGGCGGCGTCACCGAACTCGCGCGAGAACGCGACGAAGTTGATGTTGACCGCCAGCAGCATCAGCTCGATCGACATCAGCAGGATGATGACGTTCTTGCGGTTCAGGAAGATGCCGGCAACGCTGATGCAGAACAGCATCGCGCCCAGTGCGAGGTAATGGCCCAGCGCAAGGCCCTGCGTGAATTCGCCCAATTGCCCGCCCATTACTTGACCTCCCCTGCTGCCGGCGCATCCGGTCCATCGCCCGCGGGCGTCGGCAGCGCGTCGACGCGGACATCGGCCGTCATCTTGACGACGCGGACGCGGTCCTCGGCACGCACGCGCGACTGCTCGCCCGGGTTCTGGTGCTTGGTGCCCGGACGCTTGCGCAGCGTCAGCGTGACGGCGGCGATCACCGCCACGGTCAGGATCAGTGCCGCCACTTCGAACGGCAGCAGGAAGTCGGTGAACAGGCGGCGTGCGATCCAGACCGTGTTGGAGACGCCCTCGGCCTCGGACGGGTCGACGCCGAACGGCGTGGCCCGCGCCTTGATGCCGATCAGCGTCAGCATCTCGACCAGCATCACCACCGCCACCAGCAGGCCGACCGGCAGGTAGCGCACGTAGCCCTCGCGCATCGGTGCGACGTCGATGTCGAGCATCATCACCACGAACAGGAACAGCACCATGACCGCGCCGACGTAGACCAGGATCAGCGCGACCCCGAGGAACTCGGCGCCGGCCAGGATCCAGGTGCAGGCCACGGTGAAGAACGTCAGCACCAGGAACAGCGCCGCGTGGACCGGGTTGCGGACGCTGATCACGGCAACCGCCGAGATCACGGTGACCGTGGCGAAGGTGAAGAATGCGAGCAGTGCGAAATCCATGGCTTACCTGTACGCGGAGTCGGCGGCGCGACGTTCGGCGATCTCGGCTTCAAGCCGGTCGCCAAGCGCCAGCAGCTTCGGCTTGGTGAGGATGTTCTCGCCACGGTTCTCGAAGTGGTACTCGTGGATGTGGGTCTCGACGATCGAGTCCACCGGGCACGATTCCTCGCAGAAGCCGCAGAAGATGCACTTGAACAGATCGATGTCGTAGCGCGTGGTGCGGCGGGTGCCGTCCTCGCGCTGCTCGGAGTCGATGGTGATCGCCAGCGCCGGGCAGACCGCTTCGCAGAGCTTGCAGGCAATGCAGCGCTCTTCGCCGTTGGGATAGCGGCGCAGCGCATGCAGGCCGCGGAAGCGTGCCGATTGCGGGATCTTCTCCATCGGGTACATGACGGTGTAGTTCGGCCGGAACAGGTACTTCAGCGTCAGCCACATGCCGCCCAGCAGCTCCAGCAGCAGCAGGCTCTTGAACCACTCCGCGATGTGTGAAAGCCGGAACTTGCCCATCACTGCCCTGCCTCGAACACGCCAAAGTACGCCATCAGTGCGGTCACCACGATCCAGCCGATGCTGAGCGGGATGAAGACCTTCCAGCCCAGCCGCATGATCTGGTCATAGCGGTAACGCGGGAACGAGGCGCGGAACCAGATGAAGCAGCTGGCGAAGAAGAACACCTTCGCAAACAGCCACCACCAGCCGTCGACCGCCAGCCATTCGAGCACCGGCACGCCCGCGAACCAGCCCTGGAACGGCGACAGCCAGCCGCCCAGGAAGAAAATCGCGGTCAGGAAGCTGACCAGGATCATGTTGGCGTACTCGGCCAGGAAGAACAGCGCGAACGCCGAGCCCGAGTACTCCACCATGTGGCCGGCGACGATTTCCGACTCGCCCTCGACGACGTCGAACGGCGAGCGGTTGGTCTCGGCGACGCCGGAGATGAAGTAGATGACGAACAGCGGCAGCATCGGCAGCCAGAACCATTCGAACATGCCGGCATTGCCGGACTGCGCCATCACGATCTCGCTGAGGTTCAGGCTGCCGGCGCCGACCATCACGCCGACCAGCGCGAAGCCCATCGCGATTTCGTAGCTGACCACCTGCGCAGCCGAGCGCATCGCGCCGAGGAACGCGTACTTCGAGTTCGAGGCCCAGCCGGCCAGGATGATGCCGTAGACGCCCAGCGAGGTCATCGCCAGCAGGTACAGGAGGCCTGCGTTGGCGTTGGACAGCACGAGCTGCGCGTCGAAGGGCACCACCGCCCATGCCGCGAACGCGGGGGCAAGCGTGATCAGCGGCGCCAGCAGATACAGCGAACGCTGCGCACTGGAGGGCTGGATCACTTCCTTGAACAGCAGCTTGAAGACGTCGGCGAAGGCCTGCAGCACGCCCCAGCCGACGTACATCGGCCCATGGCGCACGTGCATCCAGCCGATCAGCTTGCGCTCCCAGACCACGTAGAACGCCACGGCCACGATGACCGGCACGGCGATGACCAGGATCTTCAGCACGATCCACAGCACCACGCCGATCCAGCCCAGCGACAGGATCAGCTCGTGCACCGGCTGCAGCACGCCGGCCAGCAGGCTTGCGGTATTGGTGCTCGTCGTCGTACTCATGCTGCCCTCACCTGCACGCGGCCGGCGCCGAGCGCCGCGGTCGCGCCATATCCCGACTCGATCCAGGCCGCGCCGACCGCGACACGGTCGCTGATCGCGACCTGCAGCGTCGCGGTGCCGACGGCATTGGCGACCTTGGCCATGGCCCCGGCCTCCAGTCCAGCCGCGCCGGCATCGTCAGGGTGCAGCGTGATCAGAGGACCGGTCGTCAGCGGGTGTGACTGCAGCGCAGCCGCGCGGCGGGTCACGCCGTCGACGCGGTAGATCGCCTGCGACAGCGCGACTTCGAGGCCACTGTCCGCCGAGCCGGTGTCCAGCGCCTGCAGTCGCGCGACATTGCGCACGATGCGGTCCTGGGTCGCCAGGCTTGCACGCAGGCCCACGAGATCGTTGAATTCAAAACCGGGCACGCCGAGCTCGCCGCCCAGCGCACGCAGCACGCGCCAACCGGCACGCGCGTCGCCCGGCAGCTTGCCGCCCGCGACGCTGCGCTGGTCGCGACCTTCCAGGTTGGTCAGCGTGGCATCGATCTCCGGCAACGCACCGATCGGCAGGATCACGTCGGCCACGCTGCGCGTCGAACGGCAGGCGAACTGGCTGAACGCGACGACCTGTGCACCCGACAGGGCCTTCAGGGCCAGCGACTGGTCGGCGAAATCCAGGCCCGGCTCGATACCGTAGATCACGTAGGCGCTGCGCGGCTGCGACAGCATCGACGCGGCGTCGCGCGCGGTCGGCAGCACGCCGGCCTGCGACAGGCCGAGCGCGTTCGCGCCCTGCGGGATGCGGCACAGGCGGGCGCCGTGACGGCTGGCGAAGGCGGTGGCCGCAGCGCGGACCGCCGACGCATGCGCGCCGTTCTCGGCCACGGCGCCGACCAGGACCACCGCATGCGCGGCATCCTTGACGGCCGCGGTCAGCAGCTCGCTGCCCAGCGCATCGGCGATCGCCGACGGCGGCACGATGGCCTTGGAGGCGATCTCGAACGCGAACTCGAAATCGACCGGGTTGATGATGTGCACCTTGGCGCCGCGCTTCCACGCCTTGCGCACGCGCTGGTGCAGCAGCGGCACTTCATGGCGCAGCTGGCTGCCGACGATGACGATGACGTCGGCCTGTTCGATCTCCGCGACCGGCGCGGCGAATGCCTCGGCGACCGCGCCATCGGACAGGTCGCGCTGGCTGATGCGGTGATCGAGGTTGCCGCTGCCCAGGGCGTCGGCCAGGCGGGCCAGCAACGCGCCCTCCTCGTTCGACGTCGCCGGATGCACCAGCAGGCCGAGCTCATCGGCCGGATTGTCGCGCAGGATCTTCGCGGCCTTGGCCAGCGCGTCTTCCCACGTGGTTTCCTGCCAGTCGCCATCGTCGCCATTGCTGGCCACACGGACCAGCGGATGCGTGGCGCGATCCTGGGCGTACAGGCCCTGGTGCGAGTAACGGTCGCGATCCGACAGCCAGCACTCGTTGACGGCTTCGTTGTCGCGCGGGACCGCACGCATCACTTCGCCGCGACGCAGGTGCAGGAACAGGTTGCTGCCGAGCGCGTCGTGCCAGCCCAGCGATTCGCGCGCGATCAGTTCCCACGGACGCGCACGGAAGCGGAACACCTTGTTGGTCAGCGCGCCGACCGGGCAGACGTCGATGACATTGCCCGACAGTTCGGTCGTCAGCGGCTTGCCGTCGTACGTGCCGATCTGCAGGTTCTCGCCACGCTGCATGCCGCCCAGTTCATAGGTACCGGCGATCTCGGCGGTGAAGCGCACGCAGCGCGTGCACTGGATGCAGCGGGTCATCTCGGTGGCGACCAGCGGCCCCATGTCCTCGTCGGCGATGACGCGCTTGCGCTCGCTGAAGCGGCTGACCGAGCGGCCATAGCCCAACGACAGGTCCTGCAGTTCGCACTCGCCGCCCTGATCGCAGATCGGACAGTCGAGCGGATGGTTGATCAGCAGGAACTCCATCACGTTGCGCTGCGACTTCAGCGCCTTCTCGTTGCGCGTGAAGACCTTCAGCCCGTCCATGACCGGCGTGGCGCAGGCCGGCGACGGCTTCGGCGCGGAACGGCCGCCGACTTCGGTGTCGACCAGGCACATGCGGCAGTTGGCGGCGATCGACAGCTTGTCGTGGTAGCAGAAGCGCGGGATCGGGATGCCGGCCTTGTCGGCGGCATGGATGATCATCGAGCCCTTGGGCGCGGCCATCTCGACGCCGTCGATGAAGACGGTGACGTGGTCGGGCGGGAGATTCGGATTTACAGGCTGCGCGCTCATGCGGCGACACTCTTCGTCATGGCGACAACGCCCCTCGAGTCGAGGGGCTGGACATGTTCGCGCAACGCGCGAATGTGTCCGGGGAGCTGGAGACGTGCTGCGCTCATGCTGCAACCACCTCCAGGTTGGACCGCACGACGGTGCCGTCGCGTTCGTCGTCGACCAGGAAACGCTTGTTGACGATCGCGTATTCGAACTCGTGCCAGTAGTGGCGCAGGAAGCCCTGCACCGGCCACGCGGCGGCCTCGCCGAATGCGCAGATCGTATGGCCCTCGATCTGGCCGGCGGCGGCGCGCAGCATCTGCAGGTCGTCGAGCGTCGCCTTCTTCTCGGCGATGCGCGTCAGCATGCGGTACATCCAGCCGGTGCCTTCGCGACACGGCGTGCACTGGCCGCAGCTTTCCTTGAAATAGAAGCGCGCGATGCGCTGGCAGGCGCGCACCATGCAGGTGGTGTTGTCCATGACGATGACCGCGCCCGACCCCAGGCCCGAACCGGCCTTCTGGATGGCGTCGTAATCCATCGTCAACTGCATCATCGTCTCGCCCGGCAGCACCGGCATCGACGAACCGCCGGGGATCACCGCCTTGATGGTGCGTCCCTCGCGCATGCCGCCGCACAGCTCCAGCAGCTCCGAGAATGGTGTACCCAGGCGGATCTCATGGTTGCCCGGACGCGCGACGTGGCCCGAGACCGAGAAGATCTTGCAGCCACCGTTGTTGGGCTTGCCCAGGTTCATGAACCACTCGGCGCCGTTGCGGACGATCGCCGGCACCGACGCGTAGGTCTCGGTGTTGTTGATCGTGGTCGGCTTGCCGTAGAGGCCGAAGTTGGCCGGGAACGGCGGCTTGAAACGCGGCTGCCCCTTCTTGCCTTCCAGCGACTCCATCAGCGCGGTTTCTTCGCCGCAGATGTAGGCGCCCGCACCCAGTGCGTTGTAGAGGTCGATGTCCACGCCGGTGCCGAGCAGGTTCTTGCCCAGCCAGCCGTGCTTGTAGGCCTCGGCGGTGGCTTCTTCCAGGTGCTCGAACGGCTCGTGGTGGAACTCGCCGCGCAGGTAGTTGTAGCCCACGGTCGAGCCGGTGGCGTAGCAGGCGATCGCCATGCCCTCGATGACCGCATGCGGGTTGTAGCGCAGGATGTCGCGATCCTTGGCGGTACCGGGCTCGGATTCGTCGGAGTTGCAGAGGATGTACTTCTGCATGTCGCCCTTGGGCATGAAGCTCCACTTCAACCCGGTCGGGAAGCCGGCGCCACCGCGTCCGCGCAGGCCCGACTGCTTGACCATCTCGACCACGTCGGCCGGCGCGATCTTCTCTTCCAAGATGCGGCGCAGCGCGCTGTAGCCACCGGTCTTGAGATAGTTCTCGTACGACCAGGGCTTGTCGAAATGCAGCGTCGTGTAGACGGCCTGGTGTTCCTTCGGCGCGGGGCCGACGGGGCCGTAGCCTTCGGAGACGTGGGAGTGATGATGGGCCATGCCTGCGTCCAGCCTTACTTCAGACCATCGAGCAGTTCATCGACCTGACCAGGCGTGAGCTTCTCGTGGTAGTGACCGTTGATGACAACCACAGGCGCGCCGCAACACGCGGCGACGCACTCTTCCTCGCGCTTGAGGAACACGCGACCGTCGGCCGTGGATTCGCCCAGCCTGCAACCGAGCTTCTTTTCGGCATGCGCGACCAGATCCTCGGCGCCGTTGAGCCAGCAGCTGATGTTGGTGCAGAAGGCGACGTTGTTGCGGCCGACCTGCTGGGTCTCGAACATCGAGTAGAACGTCGCGACCTCGTAGGCCCAGACCGGCGGCAGTTCCAGGTACTTGGCGACGCCGGCGATCAGCTCGTCGCTGAGCCAGCCGCCATTCTGGTCCTGGGCCGCGAACAGCCCCTGCAGCACCGCCGAACGCTTGCGATCGGGCGGGAACTTGGTCAGCCAGTGGTCGATGTGGGCGCGGGTGTCGTCGCTGAGCACGACCAGCGGGTCGACGTTGCGCGCGTTCTCGAAATTGCCTGTTGCTCTCACCGGTCCACCTCACCGAACACGATGTCGTAGGTACCGATCATCGCCACCACGTCGGACAGCATGTGTCCCTTGACGATCTCGTCCATCGACGACAGATGCGCAAAACCCGGCGCGCGCAGGTGCACGCGGAACGGCTTGTTGGCGCCGTCGGACACCAGGTAGCAGCCGAATTCGCCCTTCGGGGCCTCGACCGCGCTGTAAGTCTCGCCGGCAGGCACGCTGTAGCCTTCGCTGAACAGCTTGAAGTGATGGATCAACGCTTCCATGTCGTCCTTCATCGACTCGCGCGACGGCGGCGACACCTTGTAGTTGTCCAGCATCACCGGGCCCGGGTTCGCGCGCAGCCAGCGCACGCACTGCTCGATGATCCGCGCCGACTGGCGCATCTCGACCACGCGCACCAGGTAACGGTCGTAGCAGTCGCCCTTGACGCCCACCGCGATGTCGAAATCGACTTCGGCGTACTTGGCGTAGGGCTGCTTCTTGCGCAGGTCCCACTCGATGCCCGAGCCACGCAGCATCGGACCGGTCATACCCCAGGCCAGCGCCTGCTCCGGCGGGATCACGCCCACGCCGACGGTGCGCTGCTTCCAGATGCGGTTGTCGGTCAGCAGGGTCTCGTATTCGTCGACCTTGGACGGGAAGTCCTTGGCGAACGCTTCGATGAAGTCCAGCATCGAACCTTCGCGCCATGCGTTGAAGCGCTTGAGGTTCGCGCCCTTGCGCCACGGCGACTCGCGGTACTTGGGCATGTGGTCCGGCAGGTCGCGGTAGACGCCGCCCGGACGGTAATACGCCGCATGCATGCGCGCGCCGCTGACCGCCTCGTAGACGTCCATCAGCTCTTCGCGCTCGCGGAACGAGTACAGCATCACCGCCATCGCCCCCAGATCGAGCGCATTGGAACCGATCCACATCAGGTGGTTCAGGATGCGGGTGATCTCGTCGAACATCGTGCGGATCCACTGCGCACGTTCCGGCGCCTCGATCCCCATCAGGGTCTCGATCGCGCGCACGTAGGCGTGTTCGTTGCACATCATCGACACGTAGTCGAGGCGGTCCATGTAACCGATCGACTGGTTGAACGGCTTCGACTCGGCCAGCTTCTCGGTCCCGCGATGCAGCAGGCCGATATGCGGGTCGGCGCGCTGCACGACTTCGCCGTCCATCTCCAGGATCAGGCGCAGCACGCCGTGCGCGGCCGGATGCTGGGGACCGAAGTTCAGCGTGTAGTTGCGGATTTCCTGGCGCGCCTCGGCGGCGTTGCTGGCAAAGCCTTCGCTGGCCTGCTGGACCGGGACATGCGGCACGGTGTTGGGGGTCGAACTCATTTCGCGGACTCCGCCTTGCGCGCCAGCTGCTCGCCGGCCGCGGTCGAATAGCGGGCATCGTCACGGATCACGCGCGGCACGCCGACGCGCGGCTCGACCGAGGTCACCGGCTCATAGACCACGCGCTTGCGCTCGGCGTCGTAACGCACTTCGACATTGCCGATCAGCGGGAAATCCTTGCGGAACGGATGGCCCACGAAACCGTAGTCGGTCAGGATGCGGCGCAGGTCGGGATGGCCTTCGAACACGATGCCGAACAGGTCGAACGCCTCGCGCTCGAACCAGTTGGCGACCGGCCACAGGCCGGTCAGCGAGGACACGATCGGCAGGTCGTCGTCGGGCGCGAAGCAGCGCACCGTCAGCCTGCGGTTGTTGCGCACCGACAGCAGCTGGGCCACCGCCGCGAAACGACGCAGCGGCACCGGCAGCGCACCCTCGCCATCGGGCTGGTCGAGTTGCTGGCTCGGGCTTTCGCCGAACTTGAAGCGACCCGGGCCCCGGCCTTCGACGCCGCGGCTGAAACCTTCCGAGGACACGTCGGTGTCCCACTCGTCGGTGCCGTGGCTCAGGTAGTCGATGCCGCAGACGTCGATCAGCGATTCGAAGCCGAACTCGTCGCGCAGCGCCAGGCAGACATCGGCCCAATCGCCGTTGCTGACCAGCACCACTTCGCCACGCGGGTACGCGACATGGACCTGGGCACCCTCGAAGCGCGCGCGCAGGCGATCTGCGAAGGCAGCCGAAGGCTCGTAACCCGCATGATCAGCCATCACGCAACCCCGTCTTGTGCTCGCCGAAATTGCTGGAACGGCGGATCTTCTTCTGCAGTTGCAGAATGCCGTAGACCAGCGCCTCGGCGGTCGGCGGGCAGCCCGGCACGTAGATATCGACCGGCACGATGCGATCGCAACCGCGCACGACCGAGTACGAATAGTGGTAGTAGCCGCCGCCATTGGCGCAGCTGCCCATCGAGATGACCCACTTGGGGTCCGGCATCTGGTCGTAGACCTTGCGCAGCGCCGGAGCCATCTTGTTGACCAGGGTGCCGGCCACGATCATCACGTCGGACTGGCGCGGCGACGGGCGGAACACCACGCCGTAGCGGTCCATGTCGATGCGCGAGGTCCCCGCGTGCATCATCTCGACCGCGCAGCAGGCCAGGCCGAAGGTCATCGGCCACATCGAGCCGGTGCGCGCCCAGTTGAGCAGGATGTCGGAGCTGGTGGTCACGAAGCCGTGCTCGAGCAGCGGATTGTCGCCCTCGGGACGCAGGATGTCGTCGACGCGGCCTTCCGGCAGCGGATTGCTGGCCGAATCGGCGAGCTTGCGGGCCGCCTGGATTATTCCCATTCCAGCGCTCCCTTCTTCCACACGTAAATGAACCCCAGCAGCAGCATGCCGGCGAAGATGCCCATCTCGATCAGGCCCAGCACGCCGAGCTCACGGAAGACCGTGGCCCAGGGCACGATGAAGATGATTTCCAGGTCGAAAATGATGAACTGGATCGCGATCAGGTAATAGCGCACGTCGAACTGCATGCGCGCATCCTCGAATGCGGCAAAGCCGCATTCGTACGGAGACAACTTCTCCAGCGACGGACGCTGGGGTCCGAGGAGGTTGCCGATCACCAGCAGGGCAATGCCAATACCGGTGGCGACAAACAGGAACAGCAGGGTCGGCAGGTATTCGGCCAGCACGCTTTGTTCTCTCTCGGCTACTTGCCGCTCGACGCGGCCGTTGCTCGAAGTCCCGCGACAATCGCGGGACGTCTTGTATGGTGCCCAAGGGGGGACTCGAACCCCCACGACCTAAGCCGCTACCACCTCAAGGTAGTGCGTCTACCAATTCCGCCACCTGGGCAATTTTTTGTCTGCTTCGCGTCAACCACCCACGAAGCGGTGCAATTGTAAGCGCTCTCAGTCGTTTTGCGGAGACTGCGGCGCATTTTGCACGGGAACCGTCGGCACCTCCGTCTGCGCAGGCGCCGTTTCCGGCTGCACAGGTACGGCGGGGACGGTCGCGGCCGGCACCGAGGGCGCCACCGGAACCTGCGACATGACGCCAAGGTCGGTCGCCTGCACGGCGTTGGCCGGGGCAGCGCGATGGCCGGCGTACCACGCCATGAACAGCGTGATGCCGAAGAACGAGATCGCCAGCCACTTGGTGGCCTTGGACAGGAAGTTGGCCGAGCCACGCGCACCGAAGACCGTGGCCGACGCACCGCCGCCGAAGCCCGAGCCGGCCGACGCACCCGCGCCGCGCTGCATCAGGATCAGCGCGATCATCGAGATCGCCACCAGCACAAACACGATATTGAGGATCAACAACAACATGGGAGACACTCTAGGACTGAATTCAGGAGCCCCGCCCCGCGGCAGCGGAGACGATCGCGAGGAAGTCGGTGGCCGCAAGCGATGCGCCGCCGATCAATCCGCCATCGACATCCGGCTGGGCAAACAGCGCGGTGGCATTGTCGGGCTTGCAGCTGCCGCCGTACAGCAGGGGCAGCGAATCAGCAATTGTAACATCGCGCCGGGCGACCTCGCCACGCAGGAATGCATGGACCTGCTGGGCCTGCTCCGGACTGGCGGTCAGGCCGGTCCCGATCGCCCAGACCGGCTCGTAGGCCACGATGCCGTCGGCCAGCACCTGGGCGCCGCCCAGCTCGAACAACGGCGCCAGCTGCTCGACCAGGACCTGCTCGGTCCGTCCGGCCTCGCGCTCCTCGCGGGTCTCGCCGACGCACAGGATCGGGGTCAGCCCGGCCTGGCGCGCGGCCAGGTATTTGCGGGCCACCAGCGCGCTGTCCTCGCGGTGGTACTGGCGACGTTCGGAATGGCCCACCAGCGTATGGGTGACGCCCAGGTCGACCAGCATCGCGGCCGCGACCTCGCCGGTGTAGGCGCCCTTGGCGTGCTCGCTGACATCCTGGGCGCCGAAGCCGACTCCGCGCCCGGCGAAGCCGGCGACCAGAGACGGCAGGTACGGGTACGGCGGCAGGACCAGCACCTCGACGCCGGCGCCGGGCAACCCGGCCGCGATCGCCTCGACCAGGTCGTCGGCGAACTGACGGGTGCCATGCAGCTTCCAGTTTCCGGCTACGATCCTGCGACGCATCAGGCTGCTCCTGCTCAAAGGGCGCACAGGATAGCCGATGACCGGACATCCGCCCGCCCTCCTTCCCACCGGAGTTCCCATGCCCGACAGCACCGCGCCGGTTCCCGGCGGATATGCCCTCGTTACCGGCGCCTCGAGCGGCATCGGCGCAGCCATCGCCCGCGCCTACGCGGCCCGCGGGGTGCCGCTGATCCTGTCGGCCCGGCGGCTGGACCGCCTGGAGGCCCTGGCCACGACGCTGCGCGCCCAGGTCGACGTGCAGGTCATCGCCGCCGACCTGTCGAACCCGGCCGCGCCTGCGCAACTGGTCGCCGAGATCGAGCGCCGCGCCCTTCCCGTGCGGATCCTGGTCAACAACGCCGGCTACGGCGTGCCCGGGCGCTACCTGAAGAACGACTGGCCGACGCATGCGCAGTTCCTGCAGGTCATGATCGGTGCCATCAGCGAACTGACCTGGCGCCTGCTGCCGGCCCTGCGCGCCAGCGGTCAGGGGCGCATCCTCAATGTCGCCTCGTTCGCCGCGCTGATGCCGTCGGCCGACGGCCAGACGCTGTACGCCGCGACCAAAGCCTTCATGGTCAAGCTCAGCGAATCGATGGCGCTGGAGAACGCCGACCGCGGCCTGCACGCGACGGCGCTGTGTCCGGGATTCACCTGGTCGGAGTTCCATGACGTCACCGGGACCCGCGACATGATGTCGAAGCTGCCGTCGTGGATGTGGCTCGATGCCGACCATGTCGCCAGGGTCGGCATCGACGCAGCGGAAGCGGGTCGCGTCGTCGCGGTACCCGGTCTCGTCTACAAGGCGCTGCATGCGATCGTCGCCGCATTGCCCGACCGGCTGCTGCTGAAGCTGATGGGACGCAATTCGCATCGCATACGCAGCACCGGATAGTCAAAACAATCAAACCCTGCGCGACGCCCGGATTCGGATGGCGTTCATCGCGTGGTCAAGACAATGCGCCCCTCGCCGGCCCCGTGCCGGCGTTTTTCTGTCGAAGACCGACAAGACTGCAACCGACAAGACTGCAAGGGGATTCCATGCGCACCAACCTGACCGCCGCGATCGCCGGCGCCCTCCTCGTTCCCGCGTTCGCTGCCGCGCCCGCACATGCCGACGACGCCACTGCCAGCGATGTCTGGACCGGCTCTGGCGAGCTCGGTCTGGCGATCGCCAAGGGCAACACCGACAGCCAGACCCTGGTCGGCAAGCTCGGCATCGCCAAGGAGACCGCACGCTGGAAACACTCGGCCGGCGCCGCGTTCCTGTACGGGAAGAGCGACGACGAGGAGAACGCGCGTCGCTATGAAGTGTTCGCCAACAGCGGCTATCGCCTCGGCGAGCGCAGCTATGTCGTCGGCTCGCTGCGCAACGAGCGCGACCACTTCGCGCCCAACGAATACCAGTGGACCGCATCGGCCGGCTACGGTATCGAGGCGATCAAGAACGAGACCACCCACCTGACCTTCGAAGCAGGCCCCGGTTACCGCTGGGCCAAGCTGCAGGACGTGCGCGTGCACAACAACGAAGCCGTGCTGCGCGGTTTCATGGATTTCGGCCATCGCCTGACCGAGACCACCGAGCTGTTCAACACCCTGCTGATCGAAGCCGGCGCCGACAACACCTTCGCCCGCAACGACTTCGGCGTCAAAGTGAAGATGACTGATGCGCTGGCGCTGAAGGCCGGGTTCGAAGTGCGCCACAACACCGACGTGCCGGTCGACACCAAGCGCACGGACACGCTGACCACGGTCAACGTGGTCTACGGGTTCTGATCCGGTAAATCCAGCACCGCCCCGCGCGCACCGGCATCCTCATCGATGCCGGTGCGTGGCGTGCCAGCTCGTGCGGTGCGCGCTCCCGCGCCAGCCGCCGCTAGACCAGCTTGATCTCGCGCAGGCGTTCTTCCAGGTAGCCCTGGGCGGTGATCGGCTCGGGATAGCGACTGGGGTTGTCCGCGCTGACCGTCGACGGCAGCACGTCGATCAGGAAATCCGGGTTAGGGTGCAGGAAGAACGGCACCGAGTAACGCGGCTGGCGCGCCTGCTCGCCCGGCGGATTGGTCACGCGATGCGTCGTCGACGGATACACGTGGTTGGTCAGGCGCTGCAGCATGTCGCCGATATTGACCACGATGGTGTCCGCGTCCGAGGTGAACGGCACCCACTCGCCCTGCTTGGACTTGACCTCCAGGCCTGCCGCGCTGGCACCGACCAGCAGCGTGATCAGGTTGATGTCCTCGTGCGCGCCGGCGCGGACGTTGGGGATGTCGTCGGCGGTGATCGGCGGATAGTGGATCGGGCGCAGGATCGAATTGCCGCTGTTGGTCTTGTCGGCGAAGTAATCCTCCGGCAGGCCGATGTGCAGCGCCAGCGCGGCCAGCACCTGCGAGCCCAGCGTGTCGAGCGCCTGGTACAGGCCGTAGCCGTGCTCGCGGAAACCCTCGACCTCGACCGGCCACAGGTTCGGCGGCATCACGTCGCGATACGTCGAGTCGCCGGGAATCTCGCGACCGATGTGCCAGAACTCCTTCAGGTCGAAGTGCTTGGCGCCCTTCGCGGTCTCCACGCCGAACGGCGTGTAGCCGCGCGCACCGCCGCCGCCAGCGACGTGGTAACGACGCTTGGTCTCGTCCGGTAGCGCGAAGAACGCCTTGAACACGCCATAGGCGGCGTCGATCTTCGACTGCGCGATGCCATGGCCATGGATGCCGGCAAAGCCCCACTCGCGATAGGCGGCGCCCAGCTCGGCGACGAAGGCCTCGCGGTCGCGGCTGTCGACCGGATCGGTGAAGCGGCGGATATCGAGGGTCGGGATGCGTGAACTCATGACAACTCCATGGATCATGTTGATCGGCACCGCAATCGCCGCGGCGCGGATGGCGTGTGCCGCCCCGGGGCCGGCACACCTGCCGCATGGCCTCAGCCGGCGGCGCTGCGGACCGCGTCGGACAGGGTCGCAAGCACGCTGTCGACCAGCGCGGCATCGTCAGCCTCGACGGTCACCCGCACCACCGGCTCGGTGCCGGACGGACGCAGGAAGGCACGGCCGCGACCTTCGACGGCACGCTGCGCTTGCGCCAGCGCTGCACGCACGTTGTCGTCGTCGGCCGGCCTGGCGCCCGCGGCGCAGCGCACGTTGACGGTTTTCTGCGGCACTTTCTGCAGGTTGCTCAGGCCCTGCTGCAATGTGATGCCGCGCCGCTTGAGGACTTCCAGCACCTGCAGCGCACTGATGATGCCGTCGCCGGTGGTGACCCGGTCCAGGCACAGCAGGTGACCCGAGGCTTCACCGCCGAGGATGCCGCCGTGCTCGAGAAGGGCCTGGTGGACATAACGATCGCCGACCTTGGAACGCACGAAACCGATACCGGCCTCGCCCAGCGCGCGCTCGAACCCGTAATTGGTCATCAGCGTGCCGACCACCGGACCGCGCAGGCGACCACTGGCCTGCCAGTCGTTGGCCAGCAGGAACAGCAGGTCGTCGCCATCGTGCACCGCGCCGTCGCTGTCGACGAACAGCAGGCGGTCGCCGTCGCCGTCGAAAGCGATGCCCAGGTCCGCGCCGGTCTCGCGCACGCGCGCCGACAGCTTTTCCGGATGCATCGAGCCGACGCCGTCGTTGATGTTGATGCCGTTGGGATCGACGCCGATCGCATCGACGCGCGCGCCGAGCTCGGTCAGCACCATCGGTCCGACCTGGTAGGTCGCGCCGTTCGCGCAGTCGACCACGATGCGCATGCCGCCGAGGTCGAAGCGCCGCGACACCGAACTCTTGCAGGCCTCGACATAACGGCCGATCGCATCGCGCGTACGCACCGCCTTGCCCAGTTGCTCGGACGGCACCGTCGAGAATGCATGATCCAGCGAAGCTTCGATCGCCAGTTCGGTCTCGTCGTCGAGCTTCTCGCCTTCGGCCGAGAAGAACTTGATGCCGTTGTCGTAGTGCGGATTGTGCGAGGCCGAGATCACGATGCCGCCATCGGCGCGCATCGAGCGGGTCAGGTGCGCGACCGCAGGCGTCGGCATCGGCCCCATCAACTGCACGTCGACGCCGGCCGCGACCAGCCCGGCCTCGAGCGCGGCCTCGAACATGTAGTTCGAGATGCGGGTGTCCTTGCCGATGATGACCACCGGCTTGCGCCACTGGTCGCCCTGCTTGACCGACGCGCGCAGCGCGTGGCCGTAGGCATTGCCCAGGCGCAGCACGAAGTCGGCCGAGATCGGCGCCTCGCCGACGCGGCCACGGATGCCGTCGGTACCGAAGTAACGGCGGCTCATGCCTCGACCACCAGGTCGGCTTCCGGCTTGGACTGGCGCATCAGCATCGCCAGCAGGTGCGCGATGCGCTCGCGCATCTCGCGGCGGTCGCAGATCTGGTCGAGCGCGCCATGGTCGAGCAGGAACTCCGAGCGCTGGAAGCCCTCGGGCAGGGTTTCGCGCACGGTCTGCTCGATGACGCGCTGGCCGGCGAAACCGATCAGCGCCTCGGGCTCGGCGATGTTGATGTCGCCCAGCATCGCGAACGACGCCGAGGCGCCACCGAAGGTCGGGTCGGTCAGCACCGAGATGTAGGGCAGCCCCGCCTCGCGCAGGCGACCCAGCGCCGCCGAGGTCTTGGCCATCTGCATCAGCGAGAACATGCTTTCCTGCATGCGCATGCCGCCGCTGGCGGCGAAGCTGACGAACGGTGTGCCGGCCGCGAGGGCCTGCTCGGCCGCCAGCGAGAACTTCTCGCCGCCCACCGAGCCCATCGAGCCGCCCATGTAGGCGAAATCCATCGCGCAGGCGACGATCGGGCGCTGCTTCAGCAGGCCCTTCATCGCGATCAGGGTGTCGCGCTCACCGGTGGCGCGCTGCGCGGCCTTGATGCGATCGACGTACTTCTTCTGGTCCTTGAACTTCAGCACGTCGACCGGGCTGAGGTCGACGGCGATCTCTTCGACGCCGGTCGGGTCCAGGAACGCCTTCAGGCGCGCGCGCGCGCGGATCGGGCGATGGAAGCTGCACTTGGGGCAGACCTCCAGGTTTTCTTCCAGCTCGGGCCGGTACAGCACAGCGCCGCAGCGGTCGCATTTTTCCCACAGGCCTTCCGGGACGCTGCGCTTCTTGGTGTTGGCTGCGGATTCCGTACGGATCCGCGCGGGCATGATCTTGTTCAGCCAGGACATGCGTCTTGGGTCTCCAGGCGGCGGGGCCGCGTTCAATGCCGAAGTTTAGCGCACCGCTCCCTTCGACAATGCCCCTAGGCCCACCCACGCGGCCGGCCCGGCGCCGGCCCCCACCACGCGCATGACCGTCCCACACGACAGGGCCGCAGGAGGCCCGACCGGCCGCGGACCCGGCCCAGGCGCCAGTGGACGGCCGCCCCTCGATGGCCGCTCGCGATCCGGTCAGTCGCCGATGGCCGTCCGCAGCGGCGCCAGGAACGCCCGCGCGCGGCTGGCCGCATCGTCAGCATCGGTGGCCTCGGCCAGGATCGACACCAGCGCGCTGCCGACGACGACACCTTCGGCATCCACCGCCATCGCCGCAGCACTGGCCGCGTCGCGGATGCCGAAACCGGCCACGACCGGCGCCCGGCTCATCTCCCGGATCAGCCGCAGCCGTGCCGAGGCCAGGCCGGCATCGAGCCGCTCGGAGGCACCGGTGACGCCGGCGAAGCTGACGTAATACAGATAGCCCTGGGCCTGGTCGCACAACTGCTGCAAGCGCGCGTCCGAGGTCGTCGGGGACGCCAGCAGGATCAGCGCGATGCCGTGTGCGGTGAATGCGTCACGGAACTCGCCGGCCTCCTCCGGCGGCAGGTCGACCAGCAGCACGCCGTCGACGCCGGCATCGGCGGCCTCCTGTGCGAAGCCCTCGGCGCCACGGATCTCGACCGGATTCAGGTAGCCCATCAACACCACCGGCGTCTCGCGGTCGCGCTCGCGGAAACCACGCACGCTGTCGAACACATAGCCCAGCCCGGCACCCCGGGCGAGCGCGCGCTCGGAGCTGCGCTGGATCGTGGGTCCGTCGGCCATCGGGTCCGAGAACGGCACCCCGACCTCGATGACGTCGGCACCGGCCTCGACCAGCGCGTGCATCACCGGCACGGTGGCCTGCAGCGATGGATCGCCGGCCGTGATGAACGGGATCAGCGCCTTGCGTCCGGTCTTGGACAGGCGGGAAAACTGGGCGTCGATACGATTCATGAGCGGTGCGGGTCTTCAGCAGGATGTCGGGAGTTCAGGGGGCACGCAGGTGTCGTACGCGGCCTGGAATCTGTTCACGATCTGTCGCGAGCGCAGTCAGATGGCAAGTGCAGCAACATCGGAAACAGGTGCTTACAGTTCGATGCCTTCGCGGGCGGCGATGGTGTGCACGTCCTTGTCGCCGCGGCCGGACAGGTTGGCCAGCACGATCGCATCGCGCGGCAGGTCGCGCGCCAGCTTGATCGCCTGTGCGATCGCGTGGCTGGACTCCAGCGCGGCGAGGATGCCTTCGGTGCGCGCCAGCTGGTGGAACGCGGCCAGGGCCTCGTCATCGGTCACGCCGACATAGTCGGCGCGCCCCATGTCGCTGAGAAACGCATGCTCCGGGCCCACGCCCGGGTAGTCCAGGCCGGCCGACACCGAATGGGTCTCGGTGATCTGGCCATCGTCGTCGCAGATGACATAGGTCCGGTTGCCATGCAGCACGCCCGGGCGGCCCGCGGCGATCGAGGCCGCGTGGCGGCCGCTGCCGATGCCGTCACCGGCAGCCTCGGCGCCGACGATACGGACCTCGGGATCGTTGAGGAACGCATGGAACAGGCCGATCGCATTGCTGCCGCCGCCGACGCAGGCGGTGATCGCATCCGGCAGCCGGCCGTACTCGGCCAGCATCTGCGCGCGCGCCTCGCGGCCGACGATCGCGTTGAAATCGCGGACCATGCGCGGATACGGATCGGGACCGGCGACGGTGCCGATGATGTAGAAGGTGTCGCGGACGTTGGTGACCCAGTCGCGCATCGCCTCGTTGAGCGCGTCCTTCAGCGTCGCCGAACCCGAGGTCACCGGCACCACCTGCGCACCGAGCATGCGCATCCGGTAGACGTTGATCTTCTGCCGTTCGATGTCGGTCGCGCCCATGTAGACCACGCATTCCAGGCCCAGCCGCGCGGCCACCGTCGCACTGGCCACGCCATGCTGGCCGGCGCCCGTCTCGGCGATGATCCGGGTCTTGCCCATGCGGCTGGCCAGCAGCGCCTGGCCGATCGTGTTGTTGATCTTGTGCGCGCCGGTGTGGTTCAGGTCTTCGCGCTTGAGCAGGATCCGCGCGCCGCCGACCGCATCGCTGAGGCGCTCGGCGTGGTAGATCGGGCTCGGCCGGCCGACGTAATGGGCCAGGTCCTTGTCGAAGGCCGCGACGAACGCGGGATCGACCCGGGCGGCGTCATAGGCCGCGGCCAGCTCCTCCAGCGGACCGATCAGGGTTTCGGCGACAAAGCGCCCGCCATAGCGGCCGAAATGGCCCTGAGCATCGGGATAGGCGTGGTAGTCGATGCGGGGAGTCGCGGTCATGGACAGGTCCGTGGGAAGCAATAAAGGCGGCAACGGTCAGCGCTGCAACGGGGTGAATGGTGCACAGGCGTGACAATAGCCTGACGGGAGACCTTTGAATATCGATGGAATTTGCCACCATCTGTCGAATAAACTCACACGATGCACTGGAGCCTGCCGCCACTGAACGCCCTGCGCGCCTTCGAGGCCTGCGCCCGGCTGGAGAGCGTCAGCCGCTCGGCAGAGGAGCTCCATGTCACCCATAGCGCGGTCAGCCGGCAGATCCGGCTGCTGGAAGAGCACTTCGGCCTGGCGTTGTTCGTCCGCGAGGGCCGCGGCCTGCGCCTGACACCCGCCGGCCAGCGCCTGCGCGACGCCACCGGCGGCGCCTTCTCGCAGATCGACGAGGTCGCGCGCGAGCTGCGCCGGGGCAACGCCCGGCAGACGCTGGTGCTGGGCTGCCCGGGCAGCCTGCTGGCGCGCTGGATGATCCCGCGTCTGGAGCCGTTGGCCCAGGCGCTTCCCACCCTGACCCTGCACCTGTCGGCACAGGAGGGCGGCTTCGACCCGCAGTTGAGCGGCGTCGATGCCGCGCTGATGATTGCGGCCCCGCCCTGGCCAGCGAGCTGGCAGGTGCACACACTCGGGGTCGAACGCATCGGTCCGGTGCTGAGCCCGCAGCACCCCGCGGCCGACGTGCTGCGCAACCAGCCGGCCGAGGCCCTGCTCGGCATGCCGCTGCTGCATACGCTGTCGCGTCCTCAGGCCTGGCGCGAATGGTCCGACGCGTTGGGGCTGCCTGCCGGCGGATTGCGCACCGGCACCGGCTTCGAGCATCTGTATTACCTGTTGGAAGCGGCGGTCTCGGGCCTGGGTGTGGCGATCGCACCGCAACAGCTGGTCGAGGGCGACATCGCCAGCGGCCGGCTGCTCGCCCCCTGGGGCTTCGTCGATACGCCGGGCCAGTGGATGCTGTGCACACGCGCCACGAACCCGCATCCACAGGCGCAGGCGTTGGCCGACTGGCTGCGGCAGGCGCTACGGCAAGCCGACCAGACGACAACGAGCGATCAGGGTCGCGTGGTGACGGGGGTGGTGATGGGCGTGCCCTGATCGGTACGCCCTGACCTGCATGCCGAACGGGCTCACGCCGGCGGCGGCTGGTCCCAGACGCAGCGACCGGATTTGGCGCGGATCTTGTCGACGCGCGCCGTGTGCAATGCGAGCTCGTCCTCCAGCACCCGCACCTGCGGCCGTGGCGCGGCGATGATCCGCGCATCGACGGCCGCGCGATTGACCTTGCCCTGCTCCGGCTCGGTACTGCCGAAGCCGATCTCGCTCTGGCCCGCGGTCAGCGCCAGATAGGCATCGGCCAGCAACTGGGCATCGAGCAAGGCGCCATGCAGTTGCCGGTGCGAGTTGTCCACGCCCAGGCGTTTGCACAACGCATCCAGCGAGTTGCGCTGCCCGGGGAAGCGCTGGCGCGCCAACTCCAGCGAATCGAGGATGCTGGCGCGCTCGCGCATGCGCCGATGCTCGCCGGGCAGGCGCGACAGTTCGTAGTCGAGGAAGCCCAGGTCGAAGGACGCGTTGTGGATGACCAGTTCCGCGCCATCGATGAAGTCCAGGAAGGCTTCGGCGATCTCGGAGAAGTCCGGCTTGTCGGCCAGGAACTCCAGCGTCAGTCCGGTGACTTCCGCTGCGCCCTGCTCGAAGTCGCGATCGGGCTTGATGTACTGGTGATAGGTGCGTCCGGTCGGACGCCGCTCCATCAACTCGACGCAGCCGATCTCGACGACGCGGTTGCCCTTCTTCCATTCAAGGCCGGTGGTTTCGGTATCAAGGACGATCTGTCGCATCGGTGGTCGGGCGGGCTCGTGCAAAGGGGATGGCGGGCAGCTTAAACGAGGTGGGTCTCAGACCCTGCTCCTGCCGTTCCGCGCCGGCCATTCGCAGGGCGACGCAGAGCAAGGTGCAGGCGCAGGCTCAGGCGGCGGCGCGCTCGCGGATCGCGGCATCGCGCGCCAACTGGTCGACACGCTCGTTCTCGGGATTGCCGGAATGTCCCTTGACCCAGCGCCAGTCGATGCGATGGCGCTTGCTGGCCGCATGCAGCCGTTCCCAGAGGTCGCGGTTCTTGACCGGATCGCCGCCTGCGGTTTTCCAGCCGCGCCGGACCCAGTTGGGCATCCATTCGGTGATGCCCTTGCGGACGTATTGCGAATCGGTGTGCAGGATCGCCTGACAGGGCTCGGTCAGCGTTTCCAGCGCCATGATCGCCGCCATCAGCTCCATGCGGTTGTTGGTGGTCTGCAGTTCGCCACCGGACAGTTCGCGTTCCTTGCTCTGGTAGCGCAGCAGCGCCGCCCATCCGCCAGGACCGGGATTGCCCAGGCAGGCGCCATCGGTATGGATCTCGACGGCTTTCATATCGGTTGTCGTCACGCCGCGGGGGCTCCCTGTGTCAGTTGGAATCGATGGCCGCGCACCGGAGTCAGCGGCAGTTGTCTTTTTTCAGCGCGCATCACATAGGCTGCGCGCAGGCCGGCGCCATGCTGCAGCACCTGGCTGCTCTGCGGTTTCCAGCGCGGGCCCAGCCCCTGCGAGACCGGATCGGGCACCAGGCCCGCCAGGCGCAGCCGGCGGCGCCAGCTCAGCGGCTCCGCGCAGTTCAGGCCGGCCGAGCGCCAATGCCAGCGGTACGGCGCCAACGGGTTCAGCGCGAACAGCCACAAGCGCCCACCGGGCACGAGGATCCGCGCCACCTCGGACAGCATCGCGTCGGAATCGGGATCGCCCAGCCGCAGCACGTGCTGGACCAGCACCGTCCCGAACGCCTCGCTCGGCAGCGGCAGCGGCACGTCGCAGTCGACCGCCCCGCGCCAGCCATGGGCGGCGCGGACCAGGTGCAGCCCCCGTCCCTCGGGCAAGGTCTCGGCAGGCACCGGCGCCAGCCACAGCCAGGGCTGGCCCGGACGGTCGCCAAGCGCGCGGTCGACGATCACGGTTTCGCTGTCCAGCAGCGCCTGCCCGGCAGGCGAGGCGAACCAGTTGGCAATGGAGTCGGAGGGGCCGATCGGCGACATCGCGGGCATGGCTGCCATTCTAGGGCCTGCCATCCCTCCGGGCGCCCCCGGCATCGCGTCCCGACGGAACCGCCCGCCGGATCGCGTGTCGACGCCTGCCGCGGTGGGCCCGTTCGCGCGCCGGATGTGGCGGTGACGGGCGGAATCTGGCGGTATCCGGGGTATGGACGCAAGGATCATGGGCGACCCGGCGCATGACGGGCGGCGCCGTCCGACCCCGTGCCTTGGCCCTCCCGGCTGCGTATCGACATACACTCCCCCGTTCTTGCCGGCGCCAGCGCCTCGCAGATGCTGCGCGGAGGGGGCCGGATGGACGACAGCCCGAAGCCCTCCCGAACCAGCCAGCCCATGCGCCTGCAGCCACTTCCCGCGTTCGACGACAACTACATCTGGCTGCTGTCCGATGACGACGGCGGCAATCCGCTGGTCGTCGACCCGGGCCAGGCCGCGCCGGTCCTGCGCGCCTTCGCCAACGGGGGAGCACCGCTGGGCATCCTGCTGACGCACCATCACGACGACCATATCGGCGGCGTCCCGGAACTGCTGCAGCGCTGGCCGGAACTGGCGGTCATCGCCCCGTTCGACGAGCGGATCCCGGGCGCCACCCGGCGGGTCCGCGACGGCGACCAGATCCGCCTGGGCGGCTGGGATTTCAGCGTCATCGAGGTGCCCGGGCACACCTGCAGCCACGTCGCCTTCCACGGACATGGCCTTTTGTTCAGCGGCGATACGCTATTTGGTCTGGGGTGCGGGCGCCTGTTCGAGGGCTCGCCCGCCGACATGCTGGGCTCACTCGACCGCCTGGCGGCCCTGCCCGCTGACACCCTGGTGTGCTGCGGCCACGAATACACCCAGGCCAATGCCGCGTTCGCGCGCGTGGTCGATCCGGACAACCCGGCGCTCACGCGCCGACAGCAGGACATAGCGACGATGCGCCAGCAAGGCATGCCCACCCTCCCCAGCCCACTTGCCGACGAACTGGCCTGCAATCCCTTCCTGCGCATCGACGCGCCCGCCGTACGGACCGGCGTGCTTGCCCACGCCGGCGGCACCGGTGCAGGCGACGCCGACCAGGACCGCGTCGATGCCTTTGCCGCTCTACGGCGCTGGAAGGACGGATTCCGCGCATGATGCGCGGTGGTCCTGCGCGACTGGCGCTGCTGCTGGCGCTGGCGCCATGCACGGCAGCCATCGCCGGCGACACGCTTGCCGGCGACGAGGCAATCCCATCGCCCGGCCAGCGCGACACGGCGGGCGACACGCGCATCGCCATGGCGGCGCCGGCGGACAAGGCCAGTGCGGCCTCGGCGCGTGCGCCGGCGACGCCGAGCACTCCGGGCGAGCCCCTGCTGCCCGCCGGCACCCGCAACGGCCGCGAGATCTACCTGAAGTTCCGCGAAGGCTTGGCCGAACCGACCTGCGAACCCGGCGCCAGCGCCCGTTGGCGCCAGCACTTCGCGCATGCGCCACGCCAGTTCGCGGCGACCGGCAATGATGTGCTGCCGCTGTTCGGCTATGTCGTCGACGCGCTGCGCGAGGCCCACCTGCCCACCGAATACGCGCTGATCCCGTTCGTCGAGAGCGGTTACCGGCCCGGCGCGCGCAGCGCCTCGGGACCCGCCGGCCTCTGGCAGTTCATCGCGCTGACCGCCCGCAACCACGACGTCCCGATCCGCCCCGGCTACGACGGGCGGCTGTCGGCGGTCGAATCCACGCGCGCAGCGGTGCGTTACCTGAAGACCCTGCACGGCATGTTTGCCGGCGACTGGCGGCTTGCGGTGATGGCCTACAACGCAGGCGAGTACCGCGTCTTCGGCGCGCTCAAGCAGGCCGGCCAACGCCCCGCCGACGCCGACCCCGATGCCCTGGCGATGCCCGCGGTGACCCAGGCCTATGTGCGCAAGCTGCATGCGCTGTCGTGCCTGTTCGAGGACATGGAAGGCCGCGACCAGTGGCTGCAGGCCCTCGATCGCCCGGTTCCGCACCTGCAGGCCATCGACGTCCCGGCCGGCATCCAGGACCTCGATGCGCTGGCCAGGCGCCACCGCACCGATGCCACCACGCTGCGGCGGCTGAACCCCGTGTTCGCCGACGGCCGCATCGGCAAGGCACAGGCCTCGTTGCAGGTGCTGGCGCCGTCACGCGGATCATCACATACGGACACGGCGACGGCCTCGCGGCAGGCGCCGCTCGACGGCTTCATGGCGATGGCGCCGCCCGAAGACGAGCTCCCCGCCCCCGCCAGGGGCGCTGGGGCGGCAGCGACGGCCGCCAAGACGCGCAGCCATACCGTCGCCAGCGGCGAGTCGGCCTGGATCATCGCGCGTCGTTACGACATCCGCGTCGACGACCTGCTGGCGCGCAACAAGCTCAACGCCCGCAGTGTGCTGCGCCCCGGCATGACCCTGCAGATCGACGCCGCGGCCCCCTGATCGCCTGCCCTCCAGCCGCAGCGCCTGATCGCTGTTGCGGACAC
Organism: Luteimonas sp. RIT-PG2_3; assembly: GCF_054902115.1. Lineage (NCBI taxonomy): Bacteria > Pseudomonadati > Pseudomonadota > Gammaproteobacteria > Lysobacterales > Lysobacteraceae > Luteimonas > Luteimonas sp. RIT-PG2_3. The sequence goes on from NZ_JBUBPF010000005.1 coordinate 370,067, forward strand.
GGTGGAACGCTGCGCCAGCCTGCCGGAGACGCACACTTCACCCCATCTCTCCAGCCCCCGCCGCAGACCACCGCTACCGTCGCGGCAAAGAAAAAGCCCGGATCACTCCGGGCTCTCGTCAGCCTGCCAGCGCCGGCCTGCCAAAGATCGGCAGGCCCGCGGATCAGGCCCCGGTCAGAGGCGCGCCTCGACCACGGTGACCTTCATCTGGCGGCGCAGCGTCTGCAGCATCGACTGCGAATCCTCGTTGCCGTACAGGCCGGAGAACTGCTGGCGCAGCATCGCCAGTTCTTCCGGGCTCGCCTCCTTGATATCGCCGGGCGTGATCTTGCTGACGACGAACACTGCGGTGCTGTTGTCGGGCAGCGCGGCCTTGCCCGCCGACGGCTTGCCTTCCTGTGGCGGGGCCACCCGGAAGTAGGCTTCGGTCGCGACCGGGTGCGGAATCGGCATGCCCCGCTGCACGCCCGGGATGTCGTGCGCCACCAGGTTGCGTTCCTTGGCGATGGCATGCAGGTCGCCGCCGGACTTCAGCTTGGCCAGCACGGCATCGGCCTCGGCCGCCGCCTGCTTGGCGCCACGATCGCGACGGACGTCGGCAATGATCTGCTCGCGCGCCTCGTCCAGCGTCAATGCGCGCTCGGGCGCGTGCTCGGTCACGCGGATCAACGCGATGTGGTTCGGGCCCAGTTCGATCGGATCGCTGACCGTACCGTCCTGGATCAGGCTCTCGGAGAACGCCGCACGCTGGATTTCCGGCAATGCGCCAAAACCGGAAGTCTCGCCACGACGGAACGGACCAATCGTCTGCACTGGCAGCTTGGCCAGTTGCGCGGCCGCCTCCAGCGAGGTCGGGTTCTTGAACACCTCGTCGACGACCTGGCCGCTGAGATCGCTGAACACGCGCTCGCGCGAGGCTTCGCTCTCTTCGCGCGCCAATTCCTCACGGACGGCTTCGAACGGCGTCTGGCTGCCGCCCTTGAGCTCGCGCAGCTGCAGCACATGCCAGCCGAAATCGGTCTTGACCGGGCCGCGGATCTCGCCAGCCTTCATCGCGAACAGCGCGTCCTCGAACGGGCCGGTCATCATGCCCTTCTCGACCCAGCCGAGATCGCCACCATTGGCCTTGGAACCCGGGTCTTCAGAATTGGCCTGCGCAAGCGCGGCGAAGTCGGCACCCTCGCGGGCCTGCTTGGCGAGCGCATTGGCCTTGTCCTCGGCCGCCTTCACCGCCGCCGGATCCTTCGGATCGCTGACGCTGACCAGGATGTGCGACGCCAGGCGCTGCTCGGGCTCGATGAAACGCGCCTTTTCCTGCTCATAGCGCTGGCGCAGGGCGGCATCGCTGGGCTCGGCCGGCGGCGGCAGCATCGCGCCATCGATCTCGACATACTCGATCGACACCGTCTCGGGCGCGCGATAGCGCTGCGCATTGGCCTTGTGCCAGTCCTCGATCTCCTTCGCGCTGACCTCGGCGGTATCGGCCTGCGGGGGCGGCAGCTGCAGGAAGGTCACATCGCGCTTCTCGCCGAGCAGGCGCATCAGGCGCTCGACTTCGCCGGTGGTTACGAAGGCCGACTGCGCGACCTGCGCGCTCATCACCGACTGCTGCATGTTCTCGCGCAGCTGGTCCTGGAACTGGCGCGGCGTCAGCGGCGGATTCTGCCCCTGCAACGCCAGCTGGTAACGCTGGGTGTCGAACTTGCCTTCCACCTGGAACGCCGGGATCGACTCGATGACCTCACGCAACTGCGCATCGCCGATCGCGACGCCGCTGCGCTTGGACGCCAGCCGCAACACGGCCTGGTCGATCAGCGCCTCGAGCACCTCGCGCTTCTTCTCGGCCGACTCGAAGCCGCGGGCGTCGAACTGATCGCCCTGCTGGTCGCGCTGGCGCAGCCGCTCCTGCTCGAAGGCGTTGCGGAATTCTTCGGTGCTGACTTCCTCGGACTGCCAGGCGAACTTGCGCACCAGCGCCCAGTCCGGCGCCGAGCGCCACCACTTCGGCGGGGCCTCCACCTTGGCCGCGTAGTCGGCGGCACCCTGGAACAGGTACTGCTCCATGCCGAAGAACGCGAACGGGATGGCCAGGATGCCCACGATCACGATGGCGATCCAGCCGGAGGTCTTTTCTCTGAGGGCTTGCAGCATGGTTCAGTCACGAAAGGGACGTAGCCGCCCAGTTTAACCGCAAGCCGGGCAAGCTGCAGGCCTGCCGCGCGATGTCGGCCACGACCATTTCCGCGCGGCGCGGACGCGGGTGCGTCAGACAAGGCGGATCGAACCCGGGATAGGCCCGTGGCGGACAAGGCGCCCTGCACCGGGGGCCGCGCACCCGGGGGCCTGCAAGGCCAGACTCGGGAAGGGCCCTGGAAAACGCCGGCCCCGAAAACCAAAAAACCCCGCATTTCTGCAGGGTCTTGGAATCACTGGCGGAGTGGACGGGACTCGAACCCGCGACCTCCGGCGTGACAGGCCAGCATTCTAACCAACTGAACTACCACTCCGCTGTTTGAAACCTGCTTCCCCTGGTCGACGACCGGGAAAAGCAAAACCCCGCGCACTCGCGGGGCTTTGAAAGAACTGGCGGAGTGGACGGGACTCGAACCCGCGACCTCCGGCGTGACAGGCCAGCATTCTAACCAACTGAACTACCACTCCGCGTTCTTGCAACCTGCACGGATACAACGTCTGCCCTGGTGGGTGCTGAGGGTTTCGAACCCCCGACCCTCTCCGTGTAAAGGAGACGCTCTACCGCTGAGCTAAGCACCCAATGGAACCGACAACTCCGGAACCGGGCAACTCCGAGCCGCTTAGTTTACAGCGTCCTTCAGGGCTTTGCCAGCCTTGAACACCGGATTGTTGGACGCCGGGATTTCGATAGCTTCCTTGGTGCGCGGGTTCAGACCGGTGCGCGCAGCGCGCGGGCGGACAGAGAACGAGCCGAAGCCGATCAGATTGACAGCCTCACCGCCCTTCAGGGCTTCGGTGATCGCAGCGATGACCGCATCGACGGCCTTGCCGGCGTCGACCTTGCTCAGGCCCGCGTTCTCGGCAACCTTCTCGGACAGATCAGTTTTGTTGAAAGCCATCTACATATCTCCTGTGCGGAACATTCACCGCATTTGTTTGGATCGGGATCGATACGGGGAATTCCGTATCCATTCCGAACCCCTGATGTGATCAGGGCGCCATTCTACGCAATCTCGATAGCGTAAGAAATGCACCGTTGATCGGTTGGCGACGTCAATCGGCGCCCGTTTTCCAGAAAAATAACATCACTGGGACAACCGGCGCCGGGTGACTGAATCGTGGATCAATGCTTGACGCTGCTACGCGCAGGCGCCTTCTTCCTTGCGGGAATGACCTTGGCCAGTTCCTTCTTCTTTCCCTTCACGGCCGCCGGCGGTGCAAGCGGACGTTCGAGTGCGATGTCGAGCACTTCGTCGATCCATTTGACCGGGATGATCTTCATGTGATCCGTCACATTTTTGGGGATGTCAGCCAGGTCCTTGCGATTCTCTTCGGGAATGATGACGGTACGGATACCGCCGCGCAGGGCAGCCAGCAGCTTCTCCTTCAGGCCTCCGATCGCACTGACGCGTCCACGCAGCGTGATCTCGCCGGTCATCGCCACGTCGGCCTTGACCGGGACCTTGGTCAGCATCGACACCAGCGCGGTCGCCATCGCGATACCGGCACTCGGGCCGTCCTTGGGCGTCGCGCCATCGGGCACGTGCACGTGCACGTCGTGCTTCTGCAGGAAATCCACGTCGATGCCGAGGCGATCGGTGCGCGCACGCACGACCGACAACGCCGCCGACGCCGATTCCTTCATGACGTTGCCGAGCTGACCGGTCAGCGTGACATTGCCCTTGCCCGGCACCAGCGTCGATTCGATCTGCAGCAGGTCGCCGCCGACTTCAGTCCAGGCCAGTCCCGTCACCAGGCCGATCTCGTTGTCCTGCTCGGCACGACCGAAATCGAAACGCTGCACGCCGAGGTACTTCTCGAGATTCTTCGCGCTGACCGTGAGCGTCCTGGCCTTCTTGCCCTTGCCCTTGGCCACCACGGGCGCGGGGCCTGCAAGCGCGATCTCCTTGACCACCTTGCGGCAGATCTTGGCGATCTCGCGCTCGAGGTTGCGCACGCCGGACTCGCGCGTGTAGTAGCGCACGATGTCGCGGATCGCATCCTCGGCGATGCCGAGCTCGTCGGCCTTGAGTCCGTTGGCCTTCATCTGCTTGGGCACGAGGTAACGCATGGCGATGTTGATCTTCTCGTCCTCGGTATAACCGGGGATACGGATCACTTCCATGCGGTCGAGCAGCGGACCGGGGATGTTCAACGAGTTCGAGGTGGCGACGAACATCACTTCCGACAGGTCGAGGTCGACTTCGAGGTAATGATCGTTGAAGGCGTTGTTCTGTTCCGGGTCGAGCACTTCCAGCAGCGCCGAGGACGGGTCGCCACGGAAGTCCATCGACATCTTGTCGATCTCGTCGAGCACGAACAGCGGGTTCTTCTGCTTGACCTTGTTGAGGTTCTGCACGATGCGACCCGGCATCGAGCCCACGTAGGTCCGGCGATGCCCGCGGATCTCCGCCTCGTCGCGCACGCCGCCCAGCGACATGCGCACGAACTTGCGGTTGGTCGCCTTGGCGATGCTCTGCCCCAGCGAGGTCTTGCCGACGCCGGGCGGTCCGACCAGGCACAGGATCGGGCCACGCATCTGCTTCACGCGCGACTGCACCGCCAGGTATTCCAGGATGCGTTCCTTGACTTTCTCAAGCCCGAAGTGGTCGGCGTCGAGCGTGTCCTGCGCGACCTTGAGGTCCTTGCGCACCTTGCTGCGCTTCTTCCACGGCACGCCCAGCAACCAGTCGAGGTAGTTGCGCACGACCGCAGCTTCGGCCGACATCGGCGACATCTGCTTGAGCTTGTTGAACTCGTTGCGCGCCTTGGCCTCCACGTCCTTGGGCATGCCGGCCTCGGCGATCTTGCGCGCGATCTCCTCGATGTCGTTGGGCGCATCGTCGATCTCGCCCAGCTCCTTCTGGATCGCCTTCATCTGCTCGTTGAGGTAGTACTCGCGCTGCGACTTCTCCATCTGCGACTTGACCCGGCCGCGGATGCGCTTTTCCATCTGCTGCACGTCGATCTCGCCATCGACGTAACCGACCAGCAGCTCGAGGCGCTCGGCGGTGTCGACGCTTTCCAGCAGCTTCTGCTTCTCCGACAGGCGCACGCCGATGTGCGCCGAAACGATGTCGGCAAGGCGACCGGGCTCATCGATGCCGGCCAGCGTCTGCAGCAGCTCCGGCGGCAGCTTGCGGTTGGTCTTGACATACTGCTCGAACAGCGACACCAGCGAGCGTGCGATCGCTTCGGTCTCGCGCGGCTCGCGGCTGTCGATCGGATCGATGACGACACCGCGACCGGCCAGCGTGCCGTCGACTTCGCGCACTTCGCTGACGCGCACGCGCGACACGCCCTCGACCAGCACCTTGATGGTGCCATCGGGCAGTTTCAGCAGTTGCAGCACCTGCGCCAGCGTGCCGATCTCGTAGAGATCGGCGGCCTCGGGATCATCGGTCTCTGCCGAACGCTGCGCGACCAGCAGGATCCGCTTGTCTTCTTCCATCGCGATATCGAGCGCGCGGATGGACTTGTCGCGCCCGACGAACAACGGGATGACCATGTGCGGAAACACCACCACGTCGCGCAACGGCAACACCGGCAGTTGGAGGGACTCGGCTACGGCTCGCTCGGTCATCGGGATTCCAGGGTCTCAAGTTTCAATCGGCAACCACTTCATGGGGATTTAACGACCTGCCATGCGTCGGCGGCCGCTCTTGCGCTGTTATGGGGTTATCGCCCGCCGGATGCAAGCAGGAAAGGCCCGACAATGCGGGCCAGATGCGGGACAGCTTCAGGATCAGGCACTTGCGGTGATTTGCGTCACGAAATCGCGAGATTTTCCGGTGCGGGCCAGGCCTCGCACGGCATCACGACGTCCCCGGCCGAAGCCGGGGAGCAAGTGCGTGGTCAGGCCTATTCGGCCGATGCGACCTTCTGCGGCGCAGGCGGGGTCTGGTAGATCAGGTACGGCTCGGACTTGTGCTCGATCACCGACTCGTCGACGACGACCTTGGAGACATTCTCCAGCGACGGCAACTCGTACATCGTGTCCAGCAGGACCGATTCGACGATCGTGCGCAGTCCACGTGCACCGGTCTTGCGCTTGATCGCCTTGCGCGCGATCGCGGTCAACGCGTCCGGGCGGAACTCGAGTTCCACGCCTTCCATGTCGAACAGCTTCTTGAACTGCTTGCTGATCGCATTCTTGGGCTCGGTGAGGATCTTCACCAGTGCCTCTTCGTCCAGCTCCTCGAGCGTCGCGACGACCGGCAGGCGGCCAACGAACTCGGGGATCAGGCCGTACTTGATCAGGTCTTCGGGCTCGACCTGCGCCAGCACCTTGCCGGTATCGGTCTTGCGCTCGGAGCTCTTGAGCTTGGCGCCGAAGCCGATGCCGCCGGCGTCCGAGCTGCGCGCCTGGATCACCTTGTCCAGGCCGGCGAACGCGCCGCCGACGATGAACAGGATGTTGCGGGTGTCGACCTGCAGGAATTCCTGCTGCGGGTGCTTGCGGCCACCCTGCGGCGGCACGCTGGCCAACGTCCCTTCGATCAGCTTCAGCAGCGCCTGCTGCACGCCTTCGCCGGACACGTCGCGGGTGATCGACGGGTTCTCGCTCTTGCGCGAGATCTTGTCGATTTCATCGATATAGACGATGCCCTGCTGTGCCTTCTCGACGTCGTAGTCACACTTCTGCAGCAGCTTCTGGATGATGTTCTCGACGTCCTCGCCCACGTAACCGGCTTCGGTCAGCGTGGTCGCGTCGGCCATCGTGAACGGCACGTTGAGCAGGCGCGCCAGCGTCTCGGCCAGCAGCGTCTTGCCCGAACCGGTCGGGCCGACCAGCAGGATGTTCGACTTCGCCAGTTCGACGTCGTCGTTCTTCTGCCGGCTCTCGATGCGCTTGTAGTGGTTGTACACCGCGACCGCGAGCGTGCGCTTGGCACGGTTCTGGCCGATGACGTACTGGTCCAGCACCTCGAGGATCTCGCGCGGCTTGGGCAGCGAGCTGCGCGCAGACTGTGCCTTCTCCTCGAGTTCCTCGCGGATGATGTCGTTGCACAGCTCCACGCATTCATCGCAGATGAACACGCTCGGACCCGCGATCAGCTTGCGGACCTCGTGCTGGCTCTTTCCACAGAAAGAGCAGTAGAGGATCTTGGTGCTGTCGCCGGAACGGCCTTGACGGTCTTCGCTCATGCCCTGATCAATCTTTCGCTGCGGTTACGGTTTCGAGAATAGCACAGGCCCCGGCCGTGCAAAGTACGCACGACCAGAGCAAATAGCTTAATGATTTCAACAACTTAACCCGGCTGGATCGACTCTTCCGGGCGCCGCTCGAGCACCTGGTCGACCAGTCCGTAATCGCGCGCAGCCTCGGCACTCTTGAAATTATCGCGCTCGGTGTCGCGCGCGATCGTCTCCAGCGGCTGGCCGGTGTGACGGGCCATGATCTCGTTCAGGCGCTGCTTCATCGACAGGATTTCGCGCGCATGGATGTCGATGTCGGTGGCCTGCCCCTGGAAGCCGCCCAGCGGCTGGTGGATCATCACCCGCGAGTTGGGCAGCGCATAACGCTTGCCGGCGGCACCCGCCGACAGCAGCAACGCACCCATGCTGGCCGCCTGGCCGAGGCAGGTGGTGCTGACGTCTGGCTTGATGAACTGCATCGCGTCGTAGATCGCCATGCCCGCGGTGACGATGCCACCGGGCGAATTGACATACAGGTTGATGTCCTTCTCGGGGTTTTCGGCCTCGAGGAACAACAGCTGCGCCACGATCACGTTGGCCATGTGGTCGTCGATCGGACCGACCAGGAAGATGATCCGCTCCTTCAGCAGGCGCGAATAGATGTCGTACGCGCGCTCGCCCCGGCTGGTCTGTTCGACCACCATCGGAACGAGATTCAGGGCCTTGGTCTCAATGCTGCTCATGCGGTCTTTGTCCGGTCTGTCGCCTCCCGCGCCAGCGCGGGCGCGGACACGGGGGGCTCCTGAAACTGCAGCGGTTACTGCAGCGAAATGGCTTCCTGGAAGCCCAACGCCTGCTCGGTGTGCTGGGCACGCTCGGCAATCCAGTCGATCACCTGCTCTTCCATCACGCGGTTCTGCAGGTTGGACATAAGCTGGGGATCGTTGCGGTACAAGTCAATGACCTGCTGCGGCTCTTCGTAGGTCGAGGCGATCAGGCGCAGATGCTCGTTCAGGCGCTTGGGGTCCAGCGTCAGCGCGTGCTTGCGCGCGACCTCGCCGACCAGCAGCCCCATCAGCACGCGGTTGCGGGCCGCGTCCACGAACGCTGTATGGGCGTCTGCCGGCGGCGTGACCTGCTGCCCGCTGCGGCGCGACTGCTCCTCGACCTGGCGGGCGAGCAACGAGCGCGCCTCCAGCTCGACCAGCTTCGGCGGCAGCTCGACATCGGCCCAATGGGACACGATCTGCTGCCCCACCTCGCGACGCAGGCGATTCATCAGCGCGCCCTTGAGCTCGCGCTCCAGGTTGCTGCGGATTTCCTGCCGGAACTGCTCCACCTCGCCACCCTTGACGCCGAAGCTGCGGATGAACGCGGCATCGACCTCGGGCAGCACCGGCTCCGAGACCTGCTCGGCGCTGACGTGCACTTCGGCCTGCTTGCCGGCCAGCTGCGGGACCCGCCAGTTGTCCGGGAAGGTCACGTTGACGACCTTCTCTTCGCCCTTGGTGATGCCGACCAGCGCGTTCTCGATGTCGACGAACATCTGGCCCGAACCGACCACCGTGGTGCCGCGCTCGGCGCCTTCGGCCGGCAGGCGCTCGCCGTCGACCAGCGACCAGGTCTCGACGTCCACCGCGTCGCCCGGCTGGGCGCCACGGGTCACCGCGCTCCAGCTGCGGCGCTGCAGGCGCAGGTTCTCGATCATGCGGTCGATGTCGCTCTCGGTCACTTCCGAGGTGTGGCGCACGACGCTGAGCTTGGCCACGTCCAGATCGCCGAAATCGGGCACCACTTCGAACGTGGCGACATAGGCCAGCTCACCCTGCTCGACGTCGCTGCTCGGCTCGATCTGCGGCGCACCGGCGATACGGAACTCGTTCTCGCGCACGGCCTCGTTGAAGCTGTCTCGCAGCAGGCCATCGAGGACCTCGGCGCGGACCTGCTGGCCATAACGCTGCTCGACGACCTTGGCCGGCACCTTGCCGGGACGGAAGCCCTTGATCCGCACCGTCCGCGCGATCTCGCGCAGGCGTCCGCCGACCTGGGTCTCCAGGCTGTCGGCAGGCAGTCGCAGCGTCAAACGGCGCTCGAGATTGCCAAGGGTTTCGACCGAAACTTGCATATCCACTCCTGCGATCGCGGCCATGCCGCGCACCATCTGTCTGGGGTTGTCTGAGAATTTCAATAGTGCTTGCCCGGCGGCGGACCGGACCAGGCCGGCCTCCACGGAGGCAGAACGGGATATTCTGGCCGATTCGGGGGTTTGCCGCCAGCGTGGCGAACACCGGGATGCCGGTGGCGGGCAACGGATGCCCCGGACGGCCCCGGCCCGATCGAACGATCAAAACGGTCGCGGCGCCCGCCTGCGCCTAGACTGATCTCGCCCGGGTGATGGATGCCATGATGCGGGCGGGTGGACTGACGGGCCAGAGAACTCAGGCCCCGCCACGGCCGGAGCTCCCGGCCAGGGACAACCGGCAAGACGGCCCGGGACCCGGGCCGCCTTTCATCCGAATCAGTTGCGCGACTGCAGCTTCGACAGCAGGCGCAGGAACTCAATGTACAGCCACACCAGCGTGACCATCAGGCCGAACGCGCCGTACCACTCCATGTACTTCGGGGCGCCCTGCTCGACGCCGGTCTCGATGAAGTCGAAGTCCAGCACCAGGTTCAGCGCCGCGATCACCACGACGACCAGGCTGAAACCGATCCCGACCAGGCCCGATTCATGGATCAGCGGAATGCTGACGCCGAAGAAGCCCAGCACGATCGTGGCCAGGTAGACCAGCGCGATGCCGCCGGTCGCGGCGACCACGCCGAGCTTGAAGTTCTCGGTCGCCTTGATCAGGCCGCTGCGGTACGCGAACAGCAGCGCGAACAGCGTGCCGAAGGTCAGCAGCACCGCCTGCATGACGATGCCGTCATACATATGGTTGTACATCGCCGAGATCGCGCCGAGGAAAAAGCCCTCGACCAGGGCGTACAGCGGCGCGGTGACCGGCGACCACTGCTTCTTGAAGACCGTGACCATCGCGATGACGAAGCCGCCGATCGCGCCGCCCCACATGTACAGGCCAAAGCCCGGCTGCGGGCGGCCATCGATGCCGAATTCGACCTGCGACCAGGCGAATGCGGCGGTCAGGACGGTCAGCAGCAGCAGGAACCCGGTCTTGTTGACGGTGCCGTTGAGGGTCATGGCCTCGCCGGAGCGCGAGACGACGGTACCGCTCCCCAGATCGAGGAAGGTGGATTCTTTGAGTGCAGGATTTCCGCTACGCATGACTTGCCCCTGATGGCGTCGGATAGAACCAGAGATGAGGATACACGGGGCGACTTTCAATTGCTTTTCGTTGACAGCCGGCCCCCTGCTCCGGAGAATACCGCGTCCACCACGGCCGGCACGGCGCGGTGGGCGCCTGGAGTGACCGCTCGGATCCAGCGGGGTATAGCGCAGTCTGGTAGCGCGCCTGCTTTGGGAGCAGGATGTCGGGGGTTCGAATCCCTCTACCCCGACCATTCGGGTCGCTTCCGGTACGGCTATCATGCGCACACGCGCCCGTAGCTCAACCGGATAGAGCACCGGCCTTCTAAGCCGGTGGTTGCAGGTTCGAGTCCTGCCGGGCGCGCCAGCGGGACCTTTGCGGTACGGATGGGACGAATTCAGGGTACACAGGTGCCCTTCCGCCGGTTTCGGCGGTATCCTGTAAGGCTTCAGTGGTGGATGTAGCTCAGTTGGTTAGAGCACCGGATTGTGATTCCGGGGGTCGCGGGTTCAAATCCCGTCTTCCACCCCAGTGTTGAGATGGTGTGTGACTCAATCGCATGTTTTTCGTGATTGCCACCCGCGGTGGAATCGCCTAGACTATGCGACCGATTTATCGGGCCGTTAGCTCAGTTGGTAGAGCAGTTGACTCTTAATCAATAGGTCCAAGGTTCGAATCCTTGACGGCCCACCATATAGAACGAAGGGTTGCGCGAAAGCGCAGCCCTTTTTTCTTTGCCTGCTGAAAATTCTCCTGAAAACTGGAGGCAAGAGCAGCCAGGCCATGGATGCCCCGCCCCAGCGGATGTCCCAACGATTACCCTGACCACGGTCCTTCCGGGTCACCTGTCGACAGGCCGCGCCTCCATCGTGGCGGCCGCTGGCGCCGGCGACCCGACGACGGCCGCGTCCGGGGCGCGCTCGCCCCGGGTGCTCGACAGCGCATGCCCGACCAGCCCATTGACCAGCGAGCCGGCCACGACGATGCAACTGGCGGCCACCGCACTGCGCCATCGCGACAAGCCGGCGCGGCGCCCGATCCAGTCGAACTGCACGATCCAGAACCACACGAATCCCGCCATCACCATGCATGCGCCGATCAACTCGCGGTCATCATCACCGCCGAGCGTCATCGACGTCCCCAGCGACAGCACCAGCGCGAAGGGCGCGACCAGGTAGCACTGTTCGTAGAACGGGCCGCGCAGGCTGTCCCGGGTGATCGCCGTCCCCGTCCTCAGCAGCGCGTAGGTCGCGCCGGCAAGCGCCCAGACGCCGAAGGCGATGGTCCGGTACAGCAGCAGGTTCTGCTCCGAAGCGAGGATCTCGCTGGCGATCGACCCCGAGGTGTCCGGCGCCTGCGTGCGGATGCCCAGATCGACGACGTGCGCGATCAGCACGCACAGAATCAGCGTCAGTGGCGGGCTCAGCGCCTCTGCGAACCGCGCGTCATCGGTACGGCTCAACTGGCCGCTGGCGTAGGCGGTCATGCCACGCGGCGCGAGGAGGGTGCGCAGCAGCGTCTTGGGCAGCAGGATGATCCAGGTCAGCGCCTCGTAGACGAACTCTTCGAAGGATTTCAGGATTTTCAGGAAGTCCATCGTTCAACGGCTCGGCAGGCGTGTCATCGGGCGAAATGGGGCCAGGGGTCGCAGCGCGCGATCAGGCCGCACGTTCAGGCGGCACGTGAGGCGGCCAGCATGGCCAGGGCCATCATCGCCCCGTCGTTGGCGATGTGCGTGATGGTACTGGCCCAGACATTGCGGGTGAGCAGGAACACGCCGGTGAGCACCAGCCGCGCCGTGCCGATGACCAGCAGCGCCTGCCCCATGTGCCAGCCGTATGTGGACAGGTGCAAGGCGCCGAACGCAAGCGACGTCGCCAGCCAGGACAGACCGATCGCCAGCCACGGTCGCAAGCCGGCGCGCTGCAGCAGGGCCAGCAGGCACAGCAAAGGCAGGATCGTGATCAGCTCCTCGCCGAGCAGTTGCACGGCCGTTGCCGCGAACGCGTTTGCGGCAACGGCGGGCGCCATCGTGCCGAAGGCCTGCAACGCGGGATTCGCAACCAGGTTCGGCGAGCCGACGACCAGGAATGCAACAGCCGCCGGCAACAGCGAGACGAAGGGCAACAAGCCCAACGCGAACAGCACGTCGCGACGCGTGGGCCGATTGAACAGCGTGCGCCAGTGGGCACCGACCGCGATCGCCAGGCCGGCTAACTGGACGACGACGAACGTCACGGCGGCGGCCCATCCACCCAGCGCACCGGGCCAGGCTCTCGGGATGTCCAGCAATGCGGCGAAGGCGAGCGCGCAGGCCAGCAGCACGACCGCGCAGTCGCGGATGTCGAACGCTGCCGGGCCGCCGGGCTGGAACGGGAACGCGTCTATGGGTCGCATGCCGCCACCATGAAGATCCTCCACCGAATGCGCAGTATCCACATTCCGGCAGCGCCGATGCGATGGCTGCCGAAGTGGCGATCACCCGCGCGAACATCCGCCGGGGATGGCGATCAGCGCTTGCGCAGCCGGGTCAGCGACTGCACCAGGCCGTCGTTGCGGACCATGCACAGGAAGCGGCCTTCCGGGTAGTCGACGATCAGTTCGGTCACGTCGTCGTTGACCGGCACACGCGTGACCAGCCGCCCATCCGCGTTGGCGCGGGTGTCGCAGGCATCGAGCAGGACACTGCCCTCCACCGCCGACGAGGAGCGACGGCCCACGGACGCGCTATCCCGAGACAGGTTGCGGAACACGGCGTGGCAGCCATCCTTGACCCAGACCGCATGGCGGTAAAGCCCCCAGTTCTCGTTCTGCACGCAGCGGGCCCTGCCCAGCTGACGGACCAGTTGCACGTCGCCGCGCGTATCCATCGCGCACTCCGCCTGCCTCCTGATGGCCGCCTCGCAGCTGACCTCGCCCGCGGCGCCCGCGATGCCGCGACCGACCGGACCGGGCTCGGAGTGCCGGTTTGCGATGGAACAGATGCCGTTGCTTCCGCTGCGCTCGGTGTACGAGACGTTGAGTTCGCCATCCGTGGACCGCATGATCGACAGCGTGATGCCTTCACGGGCATCGCGCGCTTCGAAGTAATCGTCGCTGATGCGCTGGACCCGCGCTTCGCGGCCATTGACGTAGACCGGCCCACCCTCGTCGGCATGCACGGCCACGCCGCCCGGGCAGGTGCCATTGAACAGCGGGATCGCCGCCTGTGCGGTTTGCGGCAGCGGCAGCGCGAGCAGCAGCGCGAAGGCTGCGGGCACCATCTTCCTGATCATCGTCGCTTCCGGAATCCCCAAACCCGCAGACTACCCATCCGGGGCCTGGGGCCGATGTGATGGACGCCACCCTTCGCCATACATCGGCGCCGCGGCCGGCCAGGCCCGCACACCGGCGCGGCCTGGCAAGAGGTGCGAAGCGCGACCTGCCCTGTGTCGCGGACCTGGCCGGCCCGCCCCGGTGGACCGACAGCGCCGGGACAACCCTCACGCCATCGGGCCTGCGGGCAATTGGGCTACCATACGCCCCCGCCGCGCGATGCCGGATAGCATTCTTCTGTAGGCTGGCGGGATGCCTGTCGTTCCCCGCGGACCACGGGGTAGATGCATCGACACACCATGGCGTGCGAACATCCGCGCGCAGCGACAACGCGAAAGTGGCGGAATTGGTAGACGCCCTGGTTTTAGGTACCAGTGCCGCAAGGCGTGGGGGTTCGAGTCCCCCCTTTCGCACCAACGTGCCGGCTGCCCCGCCGACCATGCCGCGTTGGCCGCAGCCGGCCTTGCAGATCGTCGGACGCCATCAACCTGGCCACCCGGTTCACGCTGGCCGCATCGCCTTCGTCGGCAAGGTCTTGCTGCATCCGCCCCCCTCCTCGAGCAACCCTGGTCCAGCCACGTACAAAGGACCTCGATTGAGCGCGGGGCGGCGGTGGTCGATGTGGCGGGAGGCAGTACGCTGCCCGACGCACTGGCCCAACGAAGTACCAAGGCGTGGCTGCCGCTGCAGGACTTGCGGAAACTATGGACCTGCCAACATCGGTGTTTCCCTTCATCGTCCGCAACGTCTCCAGGTGGGTTGCATGGCGGCCCATGCATGAAGGCCTGAACCTCATGAAAAACCCCATTCAACGTCAAGCCTTCTGCTGGCGTTGATCGCATCCAACGTGAAGGTGCATGCCTGCGCGTCTTCCACGTCTCCCTTCCACACCATCCTGTGCGTGATGGCTGGCCACCAGGCCAAGTTTGGTGATTTTGTTGACGCCACGCATGCCGTGGCGTCAACGCACACTATCCTCGTCCAGCTGGCCTCAATCCTGCGATGCTGCACTCAGCGGAACGGCAGGATCAATGACGATGGTCTCGCCCAACCCCAGCGCGCGCACCGGCGCTTCGATGGTGGACAGCTCACCCATCACAATCCAGGTGAGGGATTCCGGATCGATCTCCTTGGCGAACACGTCACGCAGCTGATCGGGCTCGACCGATCCAAGCAGATCCATGTATCGCTCCAGGTAATCGTCGGGCTTGCCGTACAGACGTCCGTTGGCGATCACACCGATGAAGGTACTGAGGGATTCGAATGCACTTGGAAACGCGAAGACGGCGCTGCGCACCCGCTCCATCTCGTCCGCCGTAATCGGGACACTGCCGTTGGCCAGCGCGGCAATTTCCTTCTTGATCTCGACGATGGACTCTGCGGTCTTGTCCTGCTGCACGCGGCTCTGGGCCATCCAGATCCGCTGCCCAATGGACGACCCCGCAGCCGCGCTGGCACCGTAGGACCAGTGCTTGTCCTCGCGCAGGTTGAGATTGAGCCTGGACAGCAGACCTGCCCCCAGGATGCGCGTGGATGCATCGAGCAGATCGGCATTCTCGTCTCCCGTGGGCGACACCAGCTTGGCGGCCATGATGGTGGCCTGCTGCGCACCCGGTTGATCGACGAGGATGACGCGCGGCTGCCTCGGCCCGGCAACAACGGGAATCGACGCTACGGCGCTACGGTTGCCTTCGACTGCCCACTGCCCGAAACGCGCCTCCAGCAGCGGCAGGATCTCGGCCAGGGACGTATCGCCCGCAATCGTGATCGATGCCAGTTCGGGACGCAGCCGTTCACGGTGATAAGCCAACATGTCCTCGCGCGTGATTGCCGTGATATCGGCCTCGGTCATGCGCATGTTGTAGGGATGCCCGGCGCCGTAGAGTTGCTCGCTCGTCACCATGCTGAGGATGGCCGGCGACAGTGCCATCTGCTTGAGACTGACGATCGACGCCGCGCGCACGCGCTCGATTTCCTCCGGTGCGAACATGGGACGCTTGATCATGTCCGCAACCAGGTCGAGCGATTCGGGCAGGCGGTCAGCCAACGCCTGCACCGAGACCGACGCCGAATCACCAGTGGCACCAGCACCCGTCGAGGCACCGATTTCCATCTGCCGCGCCGCGAACTGCTGTGTGTTGCGGTCGCCGGCACCCTTGGTCAGCAGGCCGAACGTGAGCTCTGACAACGCCGGCCCCGCGCCGGACGAGGATCGGCCACCCACGAAATCCATGCGCATCATCACCAAAGGGAGCTCACTGCGTTCGATCAGGATCACCGGAATCCCGTTCGACAGCGTCGCCTGCTGGCGCGGCGGCAGCGTGAACTCCGGGAACTGCGTGGTCTGGGGCACACCCAGGCTGCGATCCACCGCGGCCGGCAGCGTGGTGAAACGCGGATCGGGCGGCGGCACCTTCATCGGCGACTGCTGCGCGTCGTCGGCCTGCGCACTGGCGGCGCGCTCCGCGCGCGATTCGCCGGGAAGAACGGTCAATCGATAGGAGGCGCCACTCAGCCAGCGTCGCGCAGCGTCACGGATGCGCTCGGGCGTCGCACTGGCCACGATCGCCATCTTGTCGCGCCAGCAATCAGGGCGACTGACGGCCGAAACGCAGGCATTGAGCAACTCGGCCTTGCGCGACACCCGCTCCAGACCCTTCACCATGGACGAAGTCTGCAGCATCTGCGCCGCACGCACTTCCTCCCAGGTCGGCCCTGTTTCCAAGAAGCGCTCGAGCTCCTCATCCAGCAGAGCCTCGGCACGCGCAGGGTCCACCCCTTGTTTGACGTACGCATTGAGCGTGAACATTCCGGCGAGCTCCATGCCCGAATACGAAGCAGCAGCGCCGTCGGCGACCTGCTCGCGCAGCACCAGCCGTCCGGACAGCTGTGACCCCTCCCCGATCCCGAACGGGATGCTCGCCATTTCCAGCAGCACGGCGTCCTCGGTGTGTTCGGGTGGGGCGATGAAATTTCTGGTCACCAGAGCACGCGCCACACGGTCCTCGACCACTTCACGCACGTCCGCGCTCAAGTGGGGCAAAGGCGCGGAGGGCCGCTGCATCGTCGCGCTGGCGGGAATGTGCCCGAAGTAGCGCGTCACCTTGTCACGTGCGGTTGCCAGGTCGATGTCGCCCGCCAGCACCAAGACGGCGTTGTTGGGTCCATACCAGCTCTTGAACCAGGTGCGCACATCTTCCAGCGTGGCGCGCTCCAGATCCTCTTGCGTGCCGATCGGCATCAAGTGGTAGGGATGCCCCTTGGGATAGAGAGTGGCGTACATGGGATCGACGATGACCGAATACGGCACGGCCGCCTGCTGTCGCTTTTCGTTCATCACCACGCCGCGCTGCTCATCGAGCGTGGCCTGATCGATCGCACCGATGAAGTGCCCCATCCGGTCGGATTCCATCCACAACGCCATGTCGAGCGCCGTAGTTGGCACGGTCTGGAAATAGTTCGTTCGATCGAAATGCGTGGTGCCGTTCTGGTCACTCACACCAACTACGCCGAAGGGCTCGAAGAATTCCCCCTTGAAGTTCTCGCTGCCCTGGAACATCAGATGTTCGAACAGATGCGCGAAGCCACTCCGCCCAGCCGGTTCGTTGCGGCTGCCCACGTGGTACCAGATGTTGACCGCAACGACGGGCGCCTTGCGGTCGGTATGCACGATCACCCGCAAACCGTTCGGCAGCGTGAACTCCTCGCTGGCGACCTCGATGTCGGCAGCAATCGTGGCGACCGGGGAAGGCGGCGTTGCGGATGGCTTGGCAATCGCACTGGTCGCCAGGATGGCGGCCGCACATGCAAGGCCGATGCGTTGGAACTTGATCAAGATCGTCTCCTCGAATCAAATGCAGGATGCATCACGGCAGGCCATGCCGTGATGCGTCGAAGGGGCCGCCATCTGCGGCACGGGTGTCAGAACCGCTGGGTGATGGTCAGGTAGTACGACGCACCGTTCGCATCGCCATACGGACTGATGCGCAGCACGGTTCCGCTGTCATAGGGCGGCGCCCTGTTGAAGATGTTTCGCGCCCCCATTGCGATTTCCGTGCTTTCTCCGAGCCGGTAGTGTCCGAACAGGTCGAAGTACACCTGCGACGGCACGCCCACCGCACCCTGTGCAGGAATGAGCACGCGCTGGACACTCAGGTCGTAGCCCGAAGTCATGCGCGTACGCATACCCAACCCCCAGTTTTCGTTGCTGTAGCGCACTGTCCCGTTGCCTCGCCACTCTGGCCCGCCGGCAGAGCTGGCAGGATCGAGCGCCGCCAGCGAACTGGTGCCGGCATAGTTCCGTTCCGAGCTGTTTTCGCTGATCTGCATCTTGAATGCGTAAGCCCAGGTCGCCGCCAGCGAGAAGTCCAGCGAGCCGCCGGCGAAGTCCATGCTGTAGTCGGCCGCCAGATCGAGCGCCTCGATCTTGGATCCGGAAATGTTGACTAACGATAGATCGAGATCGGTCACCGGGCCGACGCCGTAATTGCCGAAGCTCGCCGGATCGGGGTTGCGCGTGACCCGGTCGGGGTTGGCCGCGATGAAATCCTCGAAGATCGTCTGCAGGTCCGGCCCACCCAGCACGCCCAGCAACAGCAGGCCGGGATCATAGTAATTGTCCCGTTTCTCGATGCGCGTCCAGTCGGCGGAAAGGCGCAAATGGGGGATCCGCACGGGGGCGTAGATCACGCCGGCGGTATAGCTGTCGGAGTGTTCCGGATCGAGGGTGGTATTGCCGCCGGAGATCAGGTTGATCGTCCTCAGGAAACCGTTGCCCATGAACTCGTTGCCGCGCATGGAATCGGTCAGGTAGACAGGGGACACGGAAACCCTCGAGACAAGCTGGAAGGCTTCCTGCGGCCGGTAACCCGTCGCATAGGAGCCACGCAGCGTGACATCCGCAGTGGGCTGCCATTTGATGCTGAAGGTCGGATTGAATGACGAGTCCGACACGACCGCGCGCTCGATGAGCGCCCCGTCTGGCGGGCAGGGCGTGGCCAGGTCGGCATCCTCCAGCGGGCGACTGACCAGCAGGCAACTGATGAGCGGGTCGGCGCCATCGACGCGATAGCGCTCATGCCGCCCTGCAAGCGACAGCTCCAGGGCATGCACCAGGGGAATGCCCTTGTCGGGCGACACCAGAGGGAAACGACCCTCGAAGTAGAAGGCGTCGTTCCTGATGTCACGCGGGACACTGTAATTGATCTGCGACATGAGTTCGTTCGGAGCGTAGTTGACGGCACCTTCGAGCTTGGTTTCTGCACGCTGCACATGCATCGACACCGTCGGCGCACCTCCGGGCAAACGGAACGGCAGTGGGCCGGCGAGCCGGAGCGACGCCGTCGTCGAGACTGCCTCGCGATCGCTGGCAGTCGCAGGAATCGGCAGGTATTCCACTTGCCATGGATCGGCGAGCTGATCGCGCAAGAGATTGGCGGTGGTCGGCAGCGCGTTGCGGAACGCTGCTGAAAGATGGGTCGGCGATCCGTACTGGTTGTCGGTATGGTTCCAGGCCAGATCTGCTGAGGCATGCCAATCGCGGGGCAAGTCCGCGATCACACCTGCCGTCGCACGCAGCGTGTCGGTCTGGTAGCGCGAAAACCGTGGCTCTTCGGTTTCCAGCAACGACACCATGATCGCCTGTTGGAACGGATTGTTGGGCGCATCTGCCGCCAACTGGATCGTGCTGGCGGGAAACATGGGTGAGGCGCGCTCCCCCTTGCTGCGATTGCCTGCGATCTCACCAAACCCCCTGATGCGCGACGTCAGCTGCTGCCGGATCGACAACGTCCCGCCCATGGATTCAGTCCCATTGAGCACCTGCGCACGGCTGCCCCACGGACCACCGCTGGGTTTCTGGGTGGTGGAGGCCAGATCCATGTTGTACGCGCCGGCGTTGGCGAGCAGCCCCGCAGCGCCATCGAGCCCAATGCCGCGATAGCCCACTGGGATCGAGCCGAAGCTCGCTCCCAGCGCCGTTCCGCAGTATGGCGTGGGATTCGTTGCGCTGCAGGCGTCGAACGTCAATGGCGTGCCGTTCGCGCTCCTGTAGTTCGGTGTTGCGCCCAGGGGAACCTCGTTGGACGTCGGGGCCAACGCCATGCGCCGATTGCCGTAATCGATCAGGAAGTCGCGCTGGCCGTACTCGATCGGATCATCCTTCTGCCAACTTGCGGTAGCCGAGAGGTTGCCGCCCTCCCAGGGAGTCAAGCCGGACGACAGGTTGACGCGTCGGGTCGTGGCACCGCCATCCACCGTCCCGCCAAACGTGGCCTCGAGTTCCAGCCCGCGGTAGTCGCGCTTGAGAATGATGTTGACCACGCCACCGGTCGCGCTTCCGCCGTAAATGCCGGACGCCGAAGACGCGAGCACCTCGATCCGCTCGATCGAAGACAGCGGAATCCCGTTCAGCACCGGCTGCTCGATCCGTCCCCACGCGTTGCCGCTATTGATCGGTGCGATGCGACGCCCGTCGACGAGCACCAGGGTTTCACCGCTCCCCAGACCACGCAGGTTGATCATGCCAACCTGATTGTTGGCCTCGTTCGCCGCATTGAGACCGGGGTTTGCGCTGGCATTCAGATAATCACGAAAAAAATCTTCGAGATTGGTCGCCCCCGAGCGACGGATCTGTGCTTCGTCAAACACGATGTACGGCTGCGCATCATCGCGCGTGCGGCGGATATCGGTATTCAGCGTCCACGAGCGCTCGCCAACCACCAGGATTTCCGGCAAGTTGGTGGCCTTCTGGGAAAATTCGATGTCTTTTCCCGATGTACCCTGCGTGGAGACATCCGGCTTGTCAGCTGGCGCCGGTTCGATCACGAATGTATGCGTGTTGACCGCGCGCATTACAAAGCCGGTACCGCGCAACATCCGCTCCAGTGCATCTTCTGCCGACATCCGACCCGTCACCGCGTTTGATCGCACCCCTGCGATCGTTGCGCGGTCGAACATCACCGACCGATGGCTTTTCTGTCCGAATGTTTCGAGCGCAGCGGCCAATGGCTGCGCGGGAATCGAATAGCTCTGCGCCAGCTCCTGCGCAATGGCGACGGGCACCGCTGCCAGCACGAATGCCGACACACTCACCGAACTCACTGCAGACAGATGCTTCCTGATGAATCGCAACATGAACCGCTCCCCGTATCGGGCGACTACGCCCTCATAGTTAGGAACGCATCACGCGCTCAGTTCCGAACAGAAAATTTCAAATAATCGTCATTGTCTCGACACGGAACCCTGTTGGCGCAGCTTGAGCGCGACGGCATCCTTCGCCTGCACTGCATCGACCGGATGCAAGGCAGTCAGTGCGGCAACGAAGTCCTCGGGCCTGTCGACGCGAAACACGCCACTCACCAGCAGCCGGCCGATCGCGTCGTCCTCGATCTCCAGTCGACGGAGAGAATGACGGTTGAACTGCGCCACAGCGCTCGCGACGGAATCATCGCGCAGCATCACCAGTCCACGATTCCAAGCGGTCCCCTGCTCCACATCCGCAGCCCGGATGACCGGCCTACTGCCTGCCACCGCCATGCTCAGCTGCTGACCGGGCCGCAACACTTCACGATCCAGCAGAGGCAGGAGCCGGGGCAGACCGCTGCGACGCAAGGGGTCCACCTCCACGCTGCCTTCCACCAGCAGGACTTTCACACCGCCGTCCGGTGCGACTTCGACATCGAAAGCCGTTCCGGTCGCGGTGATCAGGCGATCGCCGGCCGCAACCACAAAGGGTCGTGAAGCGTCTTTGGCGACATGGAACAGCGCCTGGCCGGACAACAGCTGGATGTCGCGACGGTCGGCTGCATAACCGACCTGCACGATCGTCGCACCGTTCAAGGCAACACGCGACCCATCGTCGAGTACGACTTCGCGGCGCTCGCCGCGGGCCGTCGCGTAGCGGGTCACGGCATCGGCAGAAGCCCGATGTGGAGCCGGTCCCGGCGCCGGCGACAGCACCACCGCTGACGCCACCGCCAGCATCAGCCCAGCCGCGACCGCCCAGCGTGCATTGGACCTGCGCTTGGGCGGGCGGGCGGCGCGCGCATACGCCAGTGCCTCCTGACGCATGCGTCGGATGCCGGGCTCGCTGGCGAACTGCCCGATCAGGGCATCGCGCTCCTGCTCGCGGGTCCAGACGCGGCGGTTCTCGGCGTCGGCCAGCCAGGTCTTGAAGTGGCCATCCTGCGCGAATGCGGCCGGATCCATGCGTCGACGCGTGGCCCACCAGATCGCGGCTGCTTCAGGGTCCTGCGGCGGACGCTGCCGGAACATCATCACGACAGGCGCTCCCGCAGCAGCGTCAGCACGCGGCTGATGTCTTTCTCCACCAGCCGCTGGGAAACACCGAGCATGGCCGCGATCTCCCTGCCGGTCATTTCTTCGTATCGGTTCAACAGGAAGATCATCCTTGGCCGCTCGGGCAGCTCCTGCAGGGCCGCGATCATGATGGCATGGGCCTCGCGCGCAATCAGGTCGTGTTCAGGGGTGAGGCCGTCGACCAGCCGATCCTCGGTGTCGGTCCCGGCCTCGTAGGCGATCGGCGGTCGCGCGCTGGTGCGTCGATGCCGGTCGCGAAGGTGGTTCGCCGCGGCCTGGAAGATGTAGCGCTCGATGTCGGCGATGCTGTCGATCTCGGCACGGCGGCTCAGGCTTGCAAAGACCTCCTGCGTGGCGTCCTCCGCATCGGCCACGTTGCGCAGGCGACGACTGAAGAACGCGAAGATCGGCGCGCGATACCGTTCGAACGCCTGCTCGACCGTGAATTCTGGAGCGGGTGCGTCAATCATGTCCTGCCATGCGTAGAAAACCCCATATCCCTCCAGACGCACCGGAACCGGAGTTCCGCACACCCCGCCGCAACGTGGCACGGATCGGCCCCATTGATGGCGCACTTGACCGTCCTGGCCAGCCCTATCGTAGCCGCCGGAGACGGCACTCCGGTCTGGTCGCCGATGAGGTCGCAGAACCGCGGCATGCGGCCCAGGGTTCACCCTCCGTTTTCATGGTGCTCCCACGATGCGATAAAGCGCTCCAGGCGAATGATGACAAGCTTCGCCGGCCAAGGACGGAGCTTGGCGTAACCCGTGAATGGAGTTCTGTGTGGAATACGCGCGCCGCCTGAAGCGACAGCATCGCGGGGACGTTTTGGGGAAATCACAGTAGAATTGAAATAAATTATATATATAAATCAATTACTTATGCAGACACTTCTCACCAAGCCAACACGCGCCCCGTGTCGTGTCCCCGCCCTGCACTGGCTGCCACAAAACAGGACGGGACGCCGAAGCGTCCCGTCAGGTCGTCACGCGTCATGGCCGGCGCTTTCGCACCCGCCATGCGTGTATCACACGCGGCTGGCGATCGCCTGGGCGAACGACATCGTGCTGCCGCTGCCGCCGAGGTCGCCGGTCAGCGAATCCTTGGCATCGAGCGTGGACACGATCGCGGCACGCAGGCGCGTCGCATCGGCCGGCAGGCCGAGATGATCGAGCATCTGCGCAGCCGCAAGCAGCAGCGCGCAGGGATTGGCCTTGCCCTGGCCGGCGATGTCCGGCGCGGTGCCATGCACGGCTTCGAAGATCGCAGCGTCCTTGCCGATGTTGGCGCCCGGCGCCAGGCCAAGGCCGCCGACCAGGCCCGCGCAGAGGTCGGAAATGATGTCGCCGAACAGGTTGGTGGTGACCATGATGTCGAACTGCTCGGGACGCATCACCAGCTGCATGCAGGTGTTGTCGACGATCATCTCGTTGCACTCGATGTCCGGATACTCGGCCGCGACTTCACGTGCGACCTTCAGGAACAGGCCCGAGGTGCTCTTGAGGATGTTGGCCTTGTGTACCACGGTCACTTTCTTGCGGCCGGTGCTGCGCGCCAGTTCGAACGCGTAACGCACGATGCGCTCGGAGCCCTTGCGCGTGATCTTGGTCACCGACACCGCGGTCTCGCCATCGGCGGACACTTCCTGGCCCTCGCTGATGTAGGAGCCCTCGGTGTTCTCGCGGATCGTGATCAGGTCCACGCCGCTGCCGAAACGCGAACGGGTATTGGGGAACGAGATCGCCGGACGGACATTGGCATACAGGTCGAACTGCCTGCGCAGCTCGACGTTGATCGAGCTGAAACCGCCGCCGACCGGCGTCGTCAACGGGCTCTTCAGCGCGACCTTGTTGCGACGGATGGATTCCATGGTGGTCGCCGGCAGCAGTTCGCCATGCTTTTCAAGCGCGACAAGGCCGGCATCGGCGTCTTCATAGGCCAGGTCGAGCTGCATGGCATTGAGCACATGCAGGGTCGCGTCCATGATTTCCGGGCCGATACCATCGCCGCGGATGACCGTAATCGTTTGAGTCATGTGGGGATTCCGTACACGAAGGCGCCGCGCTGAATCCAGGCGCCGGATGAAAGTTGATAACGTGCATTATGCCCGACCGGGCCGGGCACTCCCAAATCGACCTTGGTCTGGGGTGCCGGCCAGACAGGCGGGATGCAGGCTTTCAGCCTGGTTCCCGGCCGGCGGACCGCCGTCTACCGCACGCGCCCGCGCCCGGGCTTGCCGGGACGGACAGGAATCGGCAAAGCCGGGCGTACCGTCGTCAACCGTGGTCGTGTGCGGGCGTGCCGGCCGCGTCGGCGGCACCCTGCTCGAGCTGGTCTAGGAAATCGACGGCCCGCCGCATGTGCGGAATGACGATGCTGCCGCCCACGACCAGCCCGACCGAGAACGCTTCGAACATCTCGTCGCGATTGACGCCCGCTTCCTTGCATTGGGCGACGTGGTAGCTGATGCAGTCGTCGCAGCGCAGGACCAGCGAGGCCACCAGGCCCAACAGTTCCTTGGTCTTCAGGTCCAGCGCACCGGCCTGGTAGGTCTGGGTATCGAGCGCGAAGAAGCGGCGGATGACCTGGTTGGGCTCGGACAGGATGCGTTCGTTCATGCGCTGCCGGAAGGCGGTAAACGCCGCGACGCGATCGGCCTCGGTGTCGGCACCGCTCATGCCTGCGCTCCGGACAGCAGCGGATCGAGCTTGCCGGCGCGCTGCAGCGCCATCATGTCGTCGTAGCCGCCGACGTGGACGTCGCCGATGAAGATCTGCGGCACCGAGGTGCGCCGGGTCGTGGCGACCATCTTCTCGCGCTCCGCCGGGTCGAGGTCGATGCGGATTTCGGTCCACGCCAGCCCGCGGCTGCGCAGAAAGTTCTTGGCGGCCACGCAGTAGCCGCAGATCGCGCTGGTGTAGAGGGTGATCGGCGGCGACGACGCGGGCGCGCCGGTATTGCTGGAAACGTTCAAGGCGGACTCCTGAAACTTGTGCGGCATGACGGGGTCGAAGATGGGGACGCCAGGGGCCGATATCGAGATCACCGACGGAACAGTGCATGGAAGGCATGGCACGACGCCATTGCACTGCGCACTGTCCGTGGGGCCTCGACATCGCCCGACGTCCCGCGATGCGCCAGCGCCGGCCCCTCGTCTGCCCGCCTATCGGGGCTGCCGATTAACGAGGAGTTCACGCCCGCGCGCACCATCCCCGGCATTCTGCCGGAGTTGCCATCCAAGGGGCATGATGGCGGTCTGTTCCGTGCTCAGCCCTGCCCGCCTACCGGATACGCAATGCCTCGAGTCCCGATCTTCCGCAGCCGCGCCGCGACGACCGCCTGGATGACCGCCCTGGTCCTGCTGGTCGCCAGTGTCTGTGCGCCGGCGCAGGAGAGTCGGCTGCCCGATATCGGCTCGTCGGCCGGCAGCGTGCTCGGACCGGCGCAGCAGCGCGAATACGGGCAGATGCTGCTCAGCCAGCTGCGCCATTACGACTACGTGCTCGACGATCCGCTCGTCGACAGCTGGCTGCAGGCCACCGGCAACCGCCTGGGCGCCGCCAGCGACCAGCCGCGCCAGGAATTCACGTTCTTCATGATGAAGGACCGCAGCATCAATGCCTTCGCGACGCTCGGCGGCTATATCGGCGTCAATGCGGGCCTGGTGTTGACTGCGGAGACCGAGGATGAGGTCGCGGCCGTGCTCGGCCACGAAATCGCCCATGTGACCCAGGCGCACGTGCTGCGCAGCGTCGAGCGCGCGCAGAAGGACAGCGTGCCGATCCTGCTGGCGATGCTGGGCGCCATCGCGATCGCACAGTCGGCCGGCGGCAGTTCCGCGGGCGATGCCTCAATGGCCGCGCTGGCCAGCGCCCAGGGCCTGATGGCACAACGCCAGATCGACTACACGCGCTCCAACGAGTCCGAGGCCGACCGCCTGGGCATCCGCACGCTGTCGCGCGGCGGCTATTCGGCCGACGCGATGGCCAGCATGTTCGAACGCATGCAATCGGCGTCGCGCACCAACCAGGGCAGCGAGCGCGAGCGCATGCCCGACTATCTCAAGACCCACCCGGTCACCACGACCCGCATCAGCGAGGCCAGGCTGCGCGCCGAGCAGCTGTCGCGCAATACCGTCACCACGATCACGCGCACGCCTGAAGCGGTCCGGATCGAGCGCGTCGACCCGACCGCCGTCCCGATCGGCGACGCCGTGCGCCCGACCGACAATCCACTGCTGCCGTGGTCGCTGCAGTTGCCCGAGGGCGGGCTGTCGACCGACGCCACCCAGTTCGGCTGGGCGCGCGAGCGCCTGCGGGTGTTCAGCGCCAACACCCCGGATGCGGCGATCCGCGAATACGAGCGCATGCAGCGCGCCAAGCCCCTGGACGACGCGCAACTGTACGGCCTGGCGCTGGCGCGCCTGCGCGACGGACGCGCGGCACCGGCCTCGCTCGAGTTCGCCAAACTGCTCGAGCGCCATCCCGGCGACCTGTGGCTGTTGCTGGGCATCGCCGAGGCCGAGTCCAAGGCCGGCCATGCCCGCGATGCCGACGCCCAGTACGAAGCGCTGCTGGCGCGGATGCCGCGCAACCGCGCGGTGACGCTGAGCTATGCGCAGTCGCTGTCGGAGCGCAATACGCCCGAAGCCGGCCGGCGCGCCCAGGAAGTCCTGCGCCCGCTGGTTGCCGCTGGCGGCAACGACCCGGTGTTCCAGCGCGCCTTCGCGCGCGCCTGCGAAATCGCCGGCGACCCGGTCCGGGCCGGCGAAGCCTGGGCCGAGGCCTCCTTCCTCAGCGGTCGCGAGGAGCAGGCCCTGGTCCAGCTCAACACGCTGAAGAAGCGCAGCGACCTCGATTACTACGCCCGCGCCCGCATCGACGCCCGGATCGCGACGATCACCCCGATCGTGCTGGAGCTGCGCCGCCAGGGCATCCGCGACCCCGACTTGCGGCGGCAATAGGCTCGCAGCCAGCGGACGACAGGGTTGGAACAGGCCGATGAAGGGCCGGCGTCACAGGCCGACAACCAGCCTGTCGCGGTGCCGCCACAAGGCCGCCGGACGCCAGCCCCGACCGCTGTCACATTAAAGTCATAAAACTGTCGTCTAATGCCGGTGTCGGCCAACCGGCCGTCCAAAGCGGACAGACACATGCAGAAGCGGATCCTGATCGTCGACGATGAACCTGCCATCCGCGACATGGTCGCGTTCGCGCTGCGCAAGGGCGAATTCGAACCCATGCACGCCGGCGACGGTCGCGAGGCGCAGGCCGCCATCGCCGACCGCATTCCCGACCTGATCCTGCTCGACTGGATGCTGCC
Source organism: Luteimonas sp. RIT-PG2_3 (assembly GCF_054902115.1). NCBI lineage: Bacteria > Pseudomonadati > Pseudomonadota > Gammaproteobacteria > Lysobacterales > Lysobacteraceae > Luteimonas > Luteimonas sp. RIT-PG2_3. The sequence continues at coordinate 397,621 of NZ_JBUBPF010000005.1, forward strand.
CGGCACCAGCGGATTGGAACTGGCGCGGCGCTGGCGCAAGGACGCCCTGACCCGCGAGATCCCGATCATCATGCTGACCGCACGCGGCGAAGAGAACGATCGCGTCGGCGGACTCGAGGCCGGCGTCGACGACTATGTGGTCAAGCCGTTCTCGGCACGCGAACTGCTGGCGCGCATCCGCGCGGTGATGCGCCGCTCGCGCGAGGACGACGAGGACGGCAGCGTCAGCGTCGGCCGCCTGCGCATCGACGGCGCCGCGCACCGGGTGTTCGCCGACAACGAACCGGTCAGCATCGGTCCGACCGAGTACCGCCTGCTGCACTTCTTCATGACCCACCCCGAGCGCGTCTACACGCGTTCGCAGTTGCTGGACCATGTCTGGGGCGGCAGCGTCTACGTCGAGGAGCGCACGGTCGACGTGCACATCCGCCGCTTGCGCAAGACGCTGGAGCCGACCGCGCTGGACAACATGGTGCAGACGGTGCGCGGCTCGGGTTACCGGTTCTCGGCATCGGTGTGAGACAGGCACTGTGACGGGAGCACCTGGCGCAGGACGCGACAGCACGATGGTCATGGCGGACACGCCCGCGATCGCAGATGCTCTTACCATGGTCGCGTCCCGACTCTCCTGTTCCGGTCCCTGACCATGCCTCCCCGCATCCATTCCGCCTGGACCCGCACACTGGGACAGCTGGCGCTGATCCTGCTCGCGGGCGGGCTGGTCGGCCTGCTGGTCGGGCAGGTCTGGCCGGTGCTGACCGCGACCGCGCTGGGCGTGGTCGCCTGGCACTACTGGAAGCTACGCAAGCTGCTGTCGCGCCTGACTTCGCGCACGCGGTTGCCGGAGAATTCCGGCTTCGGGGTCTGGAACGAACTCGACCGCCTGCTGCACCAGAACCAGGACGGCATGCGCACGCGCAAGCGTCGGCTGCTGGCGATCCTGCGCGCCTACCGGGCCGCGGCCGCCGCCCTGCCCGATGCCGTCGTCGTCGTCGACCGCAACAGCCAGCGCGTGCAGTGGTTCAACGAAGCCGCAGGCAGCCTGCTGGGCCTGCGTTATCCGCAGGACATCGGTTCGGCCCTGGGCGAGCGTCTGCAACCCTTGCCGATCTCGCACTGGCTGGCGGCCGGACGCCATGCCGAGCCGATCCTCGATATCGCATCGCCGTTCGCCGACGGCACGCGCCTGAACCTGCGCCTGATCCCCTATTCCGACGCGCACTGGCTGCTGATCGCACGCGATGTCAGCAAGCTGATGCAGCTTGAGCAGATGCGCCGCGACTTCATCGCCAACGTCTCGCATGAACTGCGCACGCCACTGACGGTGGTCCACGGCTACCTCGACATGCTCGATCCGGCCGACCAGCCGGAATGGGCGCCGATGCTGAAGGAAATGCAGCACCAGTCGCAGCGCATGACGCAACTGGTCGAGGACCTGCTGACATTGTCGCGGCTGGAAGCGCAGGACAGCATCGAGGACGACGTGGTGTCGATGTCGTCGATGCTGTCCACGCTGCGCCGCGAGGCCGAGGCGCTGAGCCAGGGCCGGCATACCGTCGTGCTCGAAGACCTCGCGGCGGTCGACCTTCAGGGTTCCACCCGCGAGCTGCACAGCGCCTTCTCCAACCTGGTCAGCAATGCGGTGCGCTACACGCCCGCCGGTGGCCAGATCACGATCCGCTTCGCACCCGACGGCCAGGGCGGCGTCGCGCTGTCGGTGCGCGATACCGGCTACGGCATTCCGGCCTCGCACCTGCCACGGATCACCGAGCGCTTCTACCGTGTGTCCAACAGCCGCTCGCGAGAATCCGGCGGCACCGGCCTCGGGCTGGCAATCGCCAAGCACGTGCTGAACCTGCACCAGGCCCGGCTGGACATCCACAGCCAGGTAGGCCAGGGCAGCTGTTTCTCCTGCCATTTCGGCGCCGAGCGCACCAGCGCGCGCCATGAACCGATGTCCGGAGTCTGATGTGACCCGACCCACCAAGCCCCGCTCCACCGACCGATCCACTACGTCCCGCTCCACCAAGTCACGCCCCGGCACGCTCGCGGCGACGGCGACGTCGCCCGCCAGCCCCCGCGCCGCCACGGCGAAGCGAACGCGCAAGGCCGCCGGCAGCCTGCTCGATGCACCCGCCGTCGAGACGCTGCAGGCCGACAACGACCCCCTGCTCGACCCCGCGCTGTACCTCAACCGCGAACTCTCGCAGCTCGATTTCAACTTCCGTGTGCTCGCGCAGGCGATGGACGACAGCGTGCCGCTGCTCGAGCGGCTGCGTTACCTGTGCATCTCCTGCACCAATCTGGACGAGTTCTTCGAGATCCGTGCAGCGACCGTGCGCCACGCGCAGGATTTCGGCGTGACGATCCAGCCCGACGGCCTCGCGCCGGCCACCGTGCTCAAGCGCATCCACGAACGCGCCGCCGAACTGGTCGACGCCCAGTACCGCTGCTGGAACGACGTGCTGCGTCCGACGCTGAGCGACAACGGCGTGCGCGTGCTGTCGCGCGGCAGCTGGAACGCGCGCCAGACCCGCTGGCTGCGCGCGTACTTCCGCGACGAGATCATGCCAGTGCTGTCGCCGCTGGGGCTGGACCCGGCGCATCCGTTCCCGAAGATCCTCAACAAGTCGCTGAACATCGTCGTCGTGCTGAAAGGCAAGGACGCATTCGGCCGCAGCGGGCACCTGGCGATCGTGCGCGCACCGCGCTCGCTGCCACGGATCATCCAGCTGCCGGAGAGCATTTCCGGTGGCGAGTACGACTTTGTGTTCCTGTCGGCGGTGCTGTCGGAATTCGTCGACGAAATGTTCCCGGGCATGCAGGTCACCGGCTCGTACCAGTTCCGGGTGACGCGCAATTCCGAATTGCTGGTCGACGAGGAAGTCGAGAACATCGCGCTGGCGCTGCGCGACGAACTGGTCGGACGCGGTTACCTGCGCGCGATGCGGCTGGAGATCGCCGCCAACTGCCCGAAACCCATCGTGCGCACCCTGCTGCAGAACTTCGACCTGCCGGAAAACGCGGTGTACCGCATCGATGGTCCGGTCAACCTCAACCGCGTGGTCCAGGTCTACGACCAGGTGCAGCGTCCGGACCTGAAGTTCACCCCGTACCAGGCGCGCATCCCCAAGGGCATCGACGCGATCTTCAGCCGCATCTCCGAACAGGACCTGCTGCTGCACCACCCCTTCGAATCGTTCGCGCCGGTGCTGGAGCTGATCAAGCAGGCCGCCGAAGACCCCAACGTGCTGGCGATCAAGCAGACACTGTATCGCACCGGCAAGGACTCGACGATCGTCGAGCACCTGATCCAGGCCGCACGCAACGGCAAGGACGTCACCGTCGTCGTTGAGTTGCGCGCGCGCTTCGACGAGGAGGCCAATCTTGGCTTGGCCGACCGCCTGCAGGAAGCCGGCGTGCAGGTCGTCTATGGCGTGGTCGGCTTCAAGACGCATGCCAAGATGCTGCTGATCGTGCGCCGCGAGGGCCGCAAGCTGCGCCGCTACGTGCACATGGGCACCGGCAACTACCACGCCGGCACCGCGCGCGCCTACACCGACATCGGCCTGATCACCGCCAATCCCGAGATCGGCACCGACGTGCACCTGATCTTCCAGCAGTTGTCGGGACTGGCCCCGGCCATCCAGCTCAGCCGGGTGCTGCAGTCGCCGTTCACGCTGCACGCGGGCATGATCGCGCGCATAGAGCGCGAGCGTGCGCATGCGCTGGCCGGCCGTCCGGCACGCATCGTCGCCAAGATGAACGCCCTCAACGAGCCACACGTGATCCGTGCGCTGTACGCGGCCTCGCAGGCCGGCGTGCAGATCGACCTGATCGTGCGCGGCGCCTGCAGCCTGCGCCCGGGGCTCGAAGGCATCTCCGACAACATCCGTGTGCGTTCGATCGTGGGGCGCTTCCTCGAGCACCATCGCGTCTACTGGTTCGCCAACGATGGCGATCCCGAGCTGTTCTGCGCCAGCGCCGACTGGCTGGAGCGCAACCTGCTGCGACGCGTGGAAACCTGCTTCCCGATTCTCGATCCCGAGTTGGTGCAGCGGGTCAACGAGGAGGTCTTGACAAATTATCTCGCAGACAATCTCAACGCATGGGAATTGCGCAGCGATGGCAGTTACCGCAAGCTATCCCCCGACGGCGATGCGATGCCCCATTCGGCGCAAACCTCGTTACTTGCGAAGATCTGTGGATGACCGACACCATCGCCCTGGCTGAATCCCTCGTGCCTGCCCTGCAGGACGGCGACATGCTCGCCGCCATCGACATCGGCTCCAACAGCTTCCATATGCTGGTCGCGAGCTATACCTTGGGCCAGCTGCGCGTGGTCGATCGCTTGCGCGAGACCGTGCGCATGGCCGAGGGACTGGACGCCAAGGGCGGGCTCTCGGTCGAGGTGCGGCAACGCGCCCTGCAATGCCTGGCCCGTTTCGGCGAGCGCATCCGCGACATCCCGCCACAGCGCGTGCGTGCGCTGGCGACCAATACCGTGCGCCGGCTGGCCTCTCCGCAGGCGTTCCTGATGCCGGCCGAAACCGCGCTGGGCCACGCGATCGAAGTGATCTCCGGCCGAGAGGAGGCGCGCCTGATCTACCTGGGCGTCGCGCATGCGCAGCCGCCCAAGAGCGGGCAGCTGCGGCTGGTGATCGACATCGGCGGCGGTTCCACCGAATGCATCATCGGCGCCGGTTTCGACGCCATCGAGCGCGAGAGCCTGCAGGTCGGCTGCATCGGCAGCACGCGGCGCTTCTTCACCAATGGCAAGCTGTCGCGGCGCAGATACCGCGAGGCCCTGCTCGAAGTCTCGGCCGAGTTCCAGCAGTTCGCCGGTGCCTATCGCTCACTGGGCTGGCAGGAAGTGCTCGGCGCGTCCGGCACGGTCAAGGCGATCGGCGAGATCTGCGCGGCGATGAAGCTGACCAAGGGCGCGATCACCGCCGAGGCCCTGCCCATCGTACGCGACCATCTGCTGACCGCCGAACATATCGACGAGATCCAGCTGCCGGGTCTCTCCAGCGACCGCAGGCCGATCATCGCCGGCGGCGTGCTGGTGCTGGAGGCCGCCTTCAACGCGCTTGGCCTGCAGCGAATGGCCGTCAGCAAGGCGGCGATGCGCGAGGGCGTGCTGTACGACATGCTCGGCCGCGGCAGCGAGGACGATCCACGCGAGCTGTCGATCACCAGCTTCACCCAGCGCTACGGCATCGACACCGCGCAGGCCGCACGCGTGGAATCGACCGCGGTGCGCCTGTTCAACCAGGTCGCCAAGGCCTGGAAGCTCGATGCCGACGACCTGCTGATGCTGGCCTGGGCCGCGCGCCTGCACGAACTCGGCCTGGCCGTCGCGCACAGCCAGTACCACGTCCATGGTGCCTACCTGATTGAAAACTCGGACATCTCGGGTTTCTCGCGCCAGGAGCAGCTGTTCCTGGGCGCACTGCTGCGCACGCATCGCCGCAAGATCCCGAAATCCGCATTCGATGCCCTGCCCGACCGCCTGCTCGCCGCCGCCAAACGCACGGCCGCCCTGTTGCGGCTCGCCGTGCTGCTACATCGTTCGCGCGAAGAAGGCGAGATCCCGCAACTGTCGCTGTCGATCGCCGACAACCGCCTGCAGTTGCAGCTGTCGCGGCGCTGGCTCGACAGCCGCCCGCTGCTGCGTGCCGACCTCGAAGGCGAGCCCAGCGACCTGGCCGCACTGGGCTTCCAGCTGGTCACCACGTCCGAATAGCGCGCTGGCGCAAAGGCTGGCGATCGCAGGCAAACGCGAAGTCGCAGCGGCCCACGCGACGCGTCATCCCACGGTCACGGCAACGACATCCTGGCTTAACCCGCGTGCGGCAGCATGCGGAAAACCGGGAGTCGCAGATGCGCCATGCCATCGTCACCGAGACGTACCCGCCCGAGGTCAACGGCGTCGCCCTGACCGTGCGCAGCCTCGAAACCGGCCTGCGCGCACGCGGCCACGATGTCAGCGTGATCCGTCCGCGCCAGCTCGCAGACAGTGCCGCCGATCTCCCGCAGGACGACGGCGGGCAGCCATTGCTGGTGCGTGGCCTGGGCCTGCCACGTTACCCGGGCCTGCGCTTCGGCATGCCCTCGACCCGGCGACTGGTGCGGCAATGGCAGCAGGCGCGCCCTGACGCGATCTACATCGCCACCGAAGGCCCGCTGGGCTGGTCGGCGTTGCGTGCGGCACGCCAGCTGCAGATTCCGGTCGCAACCGGATTCCATACCCGCTTCGACCACTACATGCGCGACTACGGCGTGCGCTGGATGCAGCCGGTCGCGCTGGCCTGGATGCGGCGCTTCCACAACGCCGGCAATGCGACCCTGGTGCCGACCTGCGAACTGCTCGACTTCCTGCACGGTGCCGGCTTCCAGCATCCGGTGCGGCTCGCGCGCGCGGTCGACAGCGGGCTGTTCAACCGCCAGCGCCGCGACATCGCATTGCGCAGGCAACTGGGCGTGGCCGATGACGCCCTGATGGTGATCCATGTCGGACGCATCGCCGCCGAAAAGAACCTCGATCTCGCGGTCCGCGCATTCCGCGCGATCCAGCGGCAGCGTGCCGACGCACGCTTCGTCTGGGTCGGCGACGGTCCGCTGCGCGAGTCGCTGCAGGCCGGACATCCGGACTTCGTGTTCGCCGGCATCCAGCGTGGCGAGGAGCTGGCGTGTCATTTCGCCAGCGCCGACCTGTTCCTGTTCCCCAGCCTGTCGGAGACCTTCGGCAACGTCACGCTGGAAGCACTGGCCAGTGGCGTACCGACCGTCGCGTTCGACTACGGCGCCGCCCGCGAACACCTCAGCGATGGCATGCACGGTCGCCGCGTCGATTCGGACGCCGCGTTCATCGCCGCCAGCGTCGAACTCGCGACCCAGGACCAGCGCCGGACCGTCATGGGCCTGTCCGCGGCCGACGCGATGCTGGCGCTGCGACCGGAGCAGGTCGCCATCGATTTCGAATCCATCCTCCACCGCCTTGCCCACCAGGGGACGACCCATGCGCCAGATGCCTTCGCGCCGAGCCATGTCCATCCATGAGGCACGCTGGTGCCTGCATGCCAACCGCTGGGGCCAGCGGCAGGCCATCCGCACCGTGTTCTCGGCGATCAGCCGCCTCGGCGACGGCGTGTTCTGGTATGCGCTGATGCTGGCGCTGGTGGTCTTCGACGGCCTGCACGGCCTGCGCGTATCTGTCCACCTGGCAGTGACCGGGATCATCGCGCTGGCGCTGTACAAGGGCCTCAAACGCTGGACGCGACGCCCGCGCCCGTTCGCCAGCGATGTCCGCATCCGTGCCTGGGTCGCGCCGCTGGATGAATTCAGTTTCCCGTCGGGGCACACCCTGCATGCGGTCGCATTCTCGATCGTCGCCATCGCCTACTACCCGATGCTGGCCTGGGGTCTGGTGCCGTTCGCAGCCAGCGTGGCGCTGTCGCGAGTGATCCTCGGCCTGCACTATCCCAGCGACGTGATCGCGGCACTCGCGATCGGCAGCGGCCTGGCCGGGCTGTCGCTGTGGCTGCCGGCGGCACTCGCGACGATGCCCTGATCCCTGTCCCGCGATCGCGATACCCGCGTCCCGCCGTACGCCGGCGGCAGCGGGCGCTCACGGGACATCGTGTAAGGTGTCCGCCTCGCCAGCGGCACGACACGTCGGGAGCCCCGCATGCATCGCAAGACATCCGCCGCCATGGGCGCCGTACTGGTCCTGTTGATGTGCATGCTCACCGCCTGCGCGACATCACCGCGCGCTACGGCGTCGAAACCTGCGCCGGATGCCGACGCGGAAGCCGGCATCTTCGACGTGGTCACGCTGAACCTCTATCACGACAAGGCCGACTGGCCGCGGCGCCAGCAGCAAATCATCGCCGAACTGCGCGCACACCAGCCCGATGTCATCGCCTTGCAGGAAGTGCTGCAGACCGCCGAGTTGCAGAACCAGGCACAGACCCTGGCCGAGGCCCTGGGTTACCGGTTCGTGTTCTTCTCGACCGATCCACAGGCCAATGTCCACCGTTACGGCAATGCGCTGCTGACGCGCCTGCCGATCGCCAAGCAGGCGCAGGCCGACCTGGCCCCGCTCGACGACCATCGCACCGCCGGCATGCTGCGACTGCGCAGCGAGGGCGGCGATGTCGACGTTTACGTCACCCACCTGCACTGGACCGACGACGGCGGCGCGATCCGTGCGACCCAGATCCAGGACCTGCTGGCGTTCATTGCACGCAACTCGGGGGATGGCACGGCGCATGTCGTGGCCGGCGATTTCAATGCGCCGGTCGACGCGCCGGAACTGGCGCCACTGCTGGCATCGCATCTCGACAGCTTCGGTCTGCGGCATCCAGACGCCAGCGCCGACGACAGCACGACGCTGAATCCGGCGTGGTACACGCAACGCCGGCGCATCGACCACATCCTGCCGCAGCAAGGCCGCTGGGACGTCATCGACGCCGGCCGCCTGTTCACTGCGCCCGATGCCAACGGCACCTGGGCCTCGGACCATCACGGTCTGCAGGCGCGGTTGCGGCTGCGCCAGGAGAACGCAGCGCCGTCGACCACAACGCAACCGACCGCACCGCCGTCGACCGCGACACCATGAGCCCATGTCTCGCGCAGCCGACCTGATGGACGGCCGCACGAACGATCAGGGATCCAGCGCCTCCAACCTTACCTGGGCGATCGCGGGTCGCAGCTGCGCCATCCAGTCTCGGTCGACACCGACCTGGGACGCGGCACGGGTCGTTTCCAATGCCCCGATGTCGAGATCGGCGACCGCCCACACCTGGGTGTCGGCCGTCTGCGCCACGATGCCATCGGCCGGGAAGCCCACATCCATCGGTGCATACAGCGTGGCTTCGCCGGTATTGACGTCCAGCGCCGGACTCCAGGGCGCCAGCCCTGCGGTCACCGCCTGCGCCACGAAGCAGCGGTTCTCGAGCGCACGCGCCATGCAGCCCACGCGCACGCGGGTCGCGCCGGCCGCAGTGTCGGTGCAACTGGGCACCAGCAGCAGGCGTGCGCCGGCATCGCGCTGGGCGCGGACCGACAGCGGGAATTCGGCGTCATAGCAGATCGCCAGCCCGACCCTTACGCCTTCGATGTCGAACACCTTCAGCGCATCGCCGGGCACGATGGCGCCGGTGCCCTTCTCGAAGCCGGTCAGCTGCAGTTTGTCCTGCCAGGCATGACCGCCCGATGGCGAGAACAGGTCGGCACGGTTGCGGTAGCGGCCATCGTCCATCGCCAGCAGGAAGCTGCCGGCGACCACGTGCAGGCCGGTCTCGCGGGCCAGGCCCGAAAAAAAAGCGCGCCAGGGCGCGCGGTAGCGCTGGATCGCCGCCAGCGACGCCAGCAGGTCGCCCTGGACATCCGGTTCGAAGGTCGCGGCCAGCTCCAGCGACAGGTATTCGGGCAGCACGGCAATGCGCGCGCCCAGTGCCGCGGCCTCTTCGAGCAGGCGCCGCAGCCGCTCGGCGAAGACCTCGAACGAGGCCGGCGCCTGGATCGGGTATTTGGCGACCGCGACTCTCATGACACCTGCTCCCGGACATCCGTGATTGGTCGCCGGCGGTCCGCAGCACGCTCCAGCGGGCGCAGCCAGAACGTCAGCGGATGCGAGATCTCGCCGGCATCGATCTCGTCCCACGGCAACTGCATCGTCATGCCAGGCTGGCGCCGGTAACCGCGCCCGGTCCAGAACGCGTCGTTGTCGCGATGCTGCGCGGGCCGGCGCGGATCGGCAGGGTCGCGATCGACCGCGGCGAACGCCGTGCAGCGGAAACGGCCCAGCGCGCGCGCATGCGCCTCGCGATGGTCGAAGAAGGCATGCCCCAGCCCACGGCCGCGCCACGCGGGCAGCAGCACCGACTCGCCGAAATAGAACACGTCCTCGATCCGCAGCCCGCGCTGCTCGAACGGCTGCCGGAACGCCTCCGTATCGTCGGCCAGCGGGATGCCGGTCGCGGCTCCGACGATCTCTCCGTCCGCCAGTGCCAGCACGAACACGCTGTCCGGCGAAGCCGCATAGGCGGCCAGGTAGTCGCGCTCGTAGCCAAGGTCGCCGGCATACAGGTACGGCCAGTCGCGGAACACCGCGATCCGCAGCGAGGCCAGCGGCTCGACATAGCGCGCCGCGGCGGTGCCACGCACGATCTCCACGCGTGGATCGGCAGGGTCATGCATCGGTTTGGGGGTCCACCGGACGGCTGGGGTCGCTGCGCATTGTGCAGAAATCCCGCACCCGCAGCGACCGGCGCAGGCTGTCCGGATTTCGGCGGACTTCGCGTGTCTTTCAACAACATCGGAGAAAACAGCCCAATTTCATCGAAAGTCGAGTTCACAGCCAAGAGGAGAGAGGATGACATCACTCAGCGCAGACCTTCATTTCTGGACCAGACGCGCCGCCATCGGCGGCATCCAGGCATTGACCGCCCTCGCGCCGCCGATCCGCAACTACCAGCGCGTCGCCTTCCACATGGACACCGTGTTCTGGCAATGCGCCGCCCATGGCTATCCGCTCGAGGCGCCACGCGTCCTCGATCCATTCGCCGGGGCCGGCATCAACCTGTCGCACAGCTACCTCGATCGCGCGACCCGGGCGCACCTGTGCGATATCAACGCCGACTATGCGCGGCTGGCCGACAAACTCGGCCCCAAGGTCACCGCCATCCACGGCGACAGCTTCAAGATGCTCAACGAGGGCGATCCACGGCTCGGCACCTATGACCTGATCGTGCTCGACAACAATCTCGGTGGCGTCTACTACGGCTTCTGCGAGCACTTCGACGCGATGCCGGCCACGTTCCGCTATCTGGATCCGGAAGCGCCCTACGCCGTGGTCGCGCTGAACTTCATCACCGACCCCGTGCAGATGAACGCCGACCCGCGTTTCCAGACGCCGGAGGCCTCGTTCCGGGAACAGATGGCGCGCCGCGCCGCGTTCTACGGCACCGATGCGGCCACAATCACGCCCGAGATCGGCGCCGCCGCCTACGATCGCCAGGCACGCACGCAGGGCTGGTACGTCGAAGGCCATGCATTGGCGCCGCGTGCGGAGTTCTTCCACTTCCTGCTGCTGTTCCTGCGCCGGACCTCCAACGCGCACTGTTGAAGCCACCACACTGCAGCCGCTGGATCGACATGGAGCGCACAAGGCGATGCACGTACCCTGCAACAGCAAAACCCGGACGACGATCCACCGTCGCCCGGGCTTTTCCTCGCCGATACGCCCGGGTCAGGCCACCGGTCAGGCGACCTGGTCGGGCAAGCGCGGCGGCTGTCCGGCCGACAGTGCGTACCAGTCCACCTTGCGCGTGACCACCATGATCGCGGCCAGGATCACGAACAGCAGGCCGGCACCCAGCACCAGCGCATTGTCTTCGGACACCAGCAGGCCATAGAGCGCGCCATACAGCAGGGCCAGCATCACCGCGAAACCGGCGCCGCGCGCGCGGCTGCGCAGCACGTGCGACAGGTAGAAGCCGAGCAGCCCGATGCAGGCCACGCAGGCGACCAGATAGGCGATGCCGAACGCGATGTGCTCGGACAGGCCGACCAGCAGCAGGAAGAAGATCGCCAGCGCCAGCCCGACCAGCACGTACTGGATCGGATGGATACGCAGTTGCTTGATCAGCTCGAACATGAAGAAGCCGACGAAGGTCAGCAGCACGAACAACAGGCCATACTTGCTGGCGCGATCGGCCTGGCTGTACGGATTGACCGGATCGACCAGCGAGATGCCGATCGCATCCAGGGCGGTGCCGACGCCATCGCGGATCAGCGCGACATCGCCCGAGCTCAGGTTGCCGCCGTTGCGGTACTGGGCCTGCGCATTGGCGGCCAGCGCGCTGACCTCCCATTCGGCGCGGAAGCCGTTGGCATCCAGCGTCTTGGCATGCGGCAGGAAGGCGCCGTTGAACTGCGGATGCCGCCAGGGCGAAGCGATGGCGATGTGGTTGCGTTCGGCCAGCGGCGCGATCGCCAGCGCTTCCGATCCGCCCAGCGACAGTTGCAGGCGCGCATCGAGCAGCAGCGGCTTGCCGGCGACCGGCACCGGCAGGCGCACATGCACGCCGGGCGCGTCGCGACTGCCCAGGCCCTGCAGCAGTTGCGCCTCGACCCCGTTGAGCTGCAGTCGTGGCGCACCGCGCAGGCCACGCACGTCGGCAATGCCGTAGCTCAGCCAAGGCCGCCCGATCCTGCGCGGCAGGGCGGGATCGGCATCGGCCGGGATCGCGACATGGAAACTCGCGTTCATGGCGCCCGACAGCGCGTACATGCGCACCTCGTGCAGTCCGATCTGGCGCGCATACGGCGCCATCGTCGCGTCCAGCGCGAACTCGCGCGGGAAGAAAGTCCAGGTGCCGCTCTCGCCGTCGCGCTTGACGGTGCGCACCACTTCGCCGCGGTTGTTCTTTTCCTCGACTTCGACGATCTCGGTCCATGGCACCACCAGCACCGGACCGGCGAGTCCCTGCGCGCCGGACTCGCTGCGCGCAATGCGCTCGACGGCCTGCATGCGGTACCCCTGCCGATCGGCGATGACGCCCCGGATCATCAACAGCGGCACCAGGATGGCCAGGGTCAGGCCCAGCACCATCAGAATCTTCAATGTCAGTCTCATCACGCGCTCCTCGTGGCAGGTCAGGTGCGCAGACTGGATCCGGCAGGTGTCGCGACGATGCGGCAACGGTGAAGCGGCAGTGAAGTGTTGCGCTGAAGTGTTGCGCTGAAGTGGCGCGCTGAAATGGTGCCGCCAAATGGCGCGGTGACCGCGGCGCGCCAACATGCGCGGCGATGCCGACCCTGAAGACCTCGGCGACCTCGACAACCCGCCCGCTTGATTTCATGTAACTAATGTTGTTTCATTATCGTCGACCTGCGATTAGGCCTCTCGATACGCGGACCACCCACCCGGCCCGGCCCGGGCGGTCGCAGCCACCCCGTTACGCCGCCAACCTACGAGACCGACCCCATGCGCGAATCGCAGTCCGCGTTCTCCGATGCCGCCAATGTCGCCCACTACGCCGAGGGGCCGCCGCGCCTGGTGCCCGGCTTCTCCGACCTGCATCGCATGACGACGATCCTGCTGGCCGAACGCAGTCCCGCCGACGCCGATGTGCTGGTACTGGGCGCGGGTGGCGGCCTGGAGATCGAGGCGTTCGCGAACCTGCATCCGCAGTGGCGCTTCACCGGCGTGGATCCGTCGGCGCCGATGCTGGCGCTGGCCGAGCAGCGTCTGGCCGCGCATGCCCCGCGCGTACACCTGCAGCAGGGTGACATCGACGATGCCCCCGACGGGCCCTTCGATGCCGCGACCTGCCTGTTGACTCTGCACTTCCTGCCGGTCGAGCAGCGCCGCCATACACTGACCGAGGTGCATCGCCGCCTGAAGCCGGGCGCTGCGTTCGTGGTGGCCCATGCCAGCTTTGCGCAGGACGACGTCCACCGGCCGCGCTGGCTGTCGCGGTACGCGCAGTACGCGGTCGCATCGGGGATGGATCCGGCCAGGGCCGAAATGGCGCGGACCGCAGTCGCCGCGCATCTGGACGTGCTCGATCCCGTGCAGGATGAAGCCATGTTGCGTGCTGCGGGATTCGGCGATGTCAGCTTGTTCTATACGGGCTTCGCCTTTCGCGGCTGGGTCGCACACGCCTGAACACCGCTGCCTGAGCATCGCTGCCTAAGCATCGCCGCCTGAGCGTCATTCCCCGAGCGTCGCCGGCGGCGCGCGCCCTGCGCGTCACGCCTGCCCGCCGCCTAGCTGCGTGCGTCGCCCGAAGCCGCCGCCAGCGGCAGCAGGACCCAGGCACGCGCGCCGCCACCATCGCGGTTGGACATTCCAGCCTTGCCCTGGTGCAGGCCGGCGACCTCGGCGACGAAGGACAGGCCCAGGCCACTGCTGCGACCACCGCCGCCGGGGCGCGGCAGCGAGTAGAAGCGCTCGAATACACGGCCGAGGGCGTAATCGGGAATGCCCGGCCCCCGGTCGCCGACATCGATGCGCAGTTGGCCGTCCTCGCGCTGAATCCGGCATTCGACCTGCCCGCCAGGCGTGGAGAAATCGATCGCGTTGTCGAACAGGTTGGCCAGCATCTGCCGCAACAGGAAGCGGTCGCCCGCCACGATCGCGCCCGGCGCGGCATCCTCGACCTGCAGCGCGACGCCACGTGCCTGTGCGCGTTCGGAGAACAGCGACACGACGTCGTCGACGACCTCGCGCACCGGCACCGCCTCGGGTTGTTCCAACTGCTGCCGATGCTCCACCGCGGCCAGCGCCAGCAGCTTGTCGATGGTCTGCGCCATGCGTTCGCTCTGGGCGCGGATGCTGCCGGCAAACCGTACGCGGTCGGCCTCCGGCAGCGATGTTTCCAGCAGTTCGGATGCACCGCGGATCGCGGTCAGCGGCGCCTTCAACTCGTGGGTCAGGCTGTGCACATAGTCCTCGACGTACTGCTTGCCATCCAGGCGCTCGCGCATCGTCTGCAACGCACGCCCGAGATCGCCGAACTCGCCGGCCGAGGACGGCAGCACCGCGCGTTCGCCCTGGGTCACCGCGTCGGCATAGCGGCGCAGGCCCGACAGCTGCCGCGACAGCCACCAGGCGGCGAGCATGCCGATCGCCAGGGCCACGCCCAGCAGCACCATGCCCCAGCGCAGCACGATGGCCTCGCTGCGCGCAATGAACGGTGCGATCGACTGGTTCGGCTTGGCCACCGTCAGCACGCCGACGATGCGCCCGTCCTGGCGGATCGGCGCAGCGACATGCATCACCGTCGAGGCCTCGTCGTCGGGATACAGCCGGGTCGAGCGTGCGCCGTACTGGCCACGCAGCGTCCGGTAGACATCGTTCCAGCGCGAGTTGTCGCGACCGACGTCCAGCCCGGCCGAGTCGTAGACCACGATACCGTCGGCGTCGGTCACGGTGATCCGGTAACTGACACGGCGCTTGTCGATCTCCCAGATCGCCGCGCCGATGTCGCGCTCGCCGAGGTTGGCGATGCGGCGGGCGAAGCGGCCGTCAGCGATGCGTCCGGCCAGCAGGTCGTCGGTGGCCAGCTCGGCGAGCACGTTGGCGGTGTCGGCCAGCGTGTCCTCCATCGCCTGGCGCACGCCCGGCTTGACCTGCTGCACGAAGACCTGCAGCAGCAGGAACGCCGCCAGCGCGACGATCGCGAAATATCCCAACAGGATGCGCAGCCCGATCCTCATCCGTTGGACGTCCTACTCGCTGTCGAGCGCATAGCCGAGCCCTCGATGCGTGCGGATCGGATCGACGCTGGGCGAGATCGCGCGCAGCTTGGCGCGCAGGGTCTTGATATGCGTATCGACCGTGCGGTCGTTGCTGTCGAAGGCATCGCCCCAGACGCGGTCCATCAACTGCGCGCGCGAAAACACCGCGCCGGGGCGCGACAGCAGCACCGCCAGCAAGCCGTATTCGTAGCGCGTCAGGTCCAGCAACTGGCCGTGGTAACGCACGCGCATGCCGGCGCTGTCATGCGCGAAGCCGCCCGGCGCCAGCGCGGTCGCCGCCACGCCATCGTTGCGCCGCAGCACCACCCGCACGCGCGCGACCAGCTCGCGCGGCGAGAAGGGTTTGGGCACGTAATCGTCGGCGCCCAGTTCGAAACCGAGGACGCGCTCGGACTCGGCATCACGCGCGGTCAGGAAGATCACCGGCAGCGGCCGTTGCGCCCGCAGCTGCGCGCACAGGGCAAAGCCATTGAGATCCGGCAGGCCGACGTCCAGGATCGCCAGGTCGAAGCCGATGCCCGCAGCCGCCACCAGCGCATCGCGTGCGGTCAGCCGGTGCTCCAGCTGGTGGCCATCGGCCTGCAGCGCGTAGATCACGGTCTCGGCGATGGCGGATTCGTCTTCTACCAGCAGGATGCGTGACATGCGGGCGCGTGCGGATGGGACGGGAATGGGCGGAAGCTTACGGCATCGGCGTCGCGACGCCCCCGCCGTACGCGCACACGATGCATGCGTGCTTCCGGTTTCCGGGTAACCTGACGGCATGAATTACCGTCACGCCTTCCACGCCGGCAACCATGCCGACGTCCTCAAGCACATCGCCCTGCTGGCCGTCTGCGATGCCCTGACCGCCAAGCCCGCGCCCTGCTTTGCCCTCGACACCCACGCGGGACGCGGCCTGTACCAGCTCGATGCCGAGGCCGCGCAACGCACCGGCGAGGCCGAAGGCGGCATTGCGCAGATGACCGGGCGCTTCCGGGGCCAGGCGCCGCAGGTGCCGCAATCGACGGCGATCGCGCGTTACCTGGCCGCGATCTCGACCTGCCGCAACCAGCATGGTCCGCAGGCCTATCCCGGCTCGCCGTGGTTGCTGGCGCACGCGCTGCGCGAACAGGACCGCATCGCCTGCTGCGAACTGCAACCCGAGGAGGCCACTGAACTCAAGCGCCAGCTGGGCAGCGAGGCGCATGTCGCGGTCCACCAGCGCGATGGCTATGCGGCGGTCAAGGCGCTGTTGCCGCCCAAGCTCGGCGATGTCCGCTTCGCCCGCGGACTGGTGCTGATCGACCCGCCATACGAGGCCCAGCTCGACGAGTTCGAACAGATCCTCGATGCGCTGCGCAGCGGCCTGCAGCGCTGGCCGCAGGCGACCTTCATGCTGTGGTATCCGATCAAGCAGCGGCTGACCCTGCGCCCGTTCTTCCGCCGCGCGCGCAACCTGCCGGCCAAGCAGTTGCTGGTGGCCGAACTGCTGGTGCGCCCCGATGACTCGCCGCTGAGAATGAACGGGAGCGGACTGCTGATCTGCAATCCCCCGTGGAAGCTCGACGAGACCCTGACCCCCGCGGTGCGGGAATTGCAGAAGACGATGGGCGAAAAAGGCTCGTTTTCCCGCGTGGAATGGCTGGAACCGGCACCCGGCGCGCTCAGGAGTCCGTCCCGGGGATCGTGAGACGGGCTTCACATTCGACCTGCCAACATCGCTCCATGGTCGCAAGAAACCGCCTTCCCCCGTGGCACGAAGAAGTCCGACTCGCCAACGGACGCGAGGTGCTGATCCGCCCGATCCGGGCAGACGACGCCGATCCCCTTCGGGCCGCCTTCGATCTGCTGCAGCCCGACGAGATCCGCCAGCGCTTCCTGCACACGCTGACGGAAATGACGCCGGAACTGGCACGTCGGCTGACGCAGCCCAATCCACGCAGCGAATTCGCGCTGGTCGCGGCAGAGCCGCTGCCACCGGGCGAGGCGCTGATCGGCGCGGTCGCCCGCGCCGCGATCCAGCCCGATGGCCAGCATGCGGAATTCGCGATCCTGGTCAGCCGCTACATCGCCGGCATGGGCCTGGGCCGGCATCTGCTGCGGCGGATCGTCCGCTGGGCCAAGGGCAAGCGCCTGCAGACGCTGTACGGCGACGTGCTGGAAAGCAACCAGCCGATGCTGGCGCTGGTCGAATCGCTGGGTTTCCGTCGCGAAACCGCCGGCACGCCGGGACTGATCCGGGTGGTGCTGGAACTGGCGCCCGCCCTGGTCCAGCCTGCTTCGACGACACCGGTGGCCGCGCCGCTGGGCTGATGGCATTGGGTTGACGCGTTGGCTTGATGCGCTGGGGTTGATTCGCCCGATCGATGGCGTGGTTTGACGCGTTGGTCCGAGCGCCCACGCCCACTCGCGCCATGCGACGCGCCTCGGATCCGCACACCGCCATCGCGGTCGCCGTCGCGGTCACCATTTCCGTCGACCGCGGCCCACTGGCGTAAAATTGTCGCTTCGATGCGCTGGCAGCGCCGTCTGCCGGCGCTGTCCTGCATTTGTCCGGTCGCAGATTCCATGTCCAAACGCACGCTTCCCAGCCCTCTTCCGCTTCCCAAGGCCGGCCAGGCCCGTACCTGGTGGCGCGCACCCGCCAGCCGCAGCGCACTGGCCTGGGCGGTGGGACGTGCAGCACAGGCACATGCCGGGCCGATCCTGCTGGTGGCCCGCGACAACCATGCCGCGCACCAGCTCGAAGCCGACCTGCACACGCTGCTGGGCCCCGACAGCGTGGGCCCCAACAGCGAGTTCCCGGTCCTGGCCTTCCCCGACTGGGAAACCCTGCCCTGGGACCGCTTCAGCCCACACCAGGACATCGTATCCCAGCGCCTGGCCGCGCTGCTGCGGCTGCCGACGCTGGCACACGGCATCGTCGTCGCGCCGATCCAGACGCTGATGCAGCGGCTGCCCCCGCTGCGCTATGTCATCGGCAACACCTTCGATGTCCGCGTCGGCCAGACGCTGGACATGGACGCCGAGAAGCGCCGGCTCGAAAGCGCCGGTTACCGCAACGTGCCGCAGGTCTTCGACCCGGGCGACTTCGCGGTGCGCGGCGGTCTGCTGGACGTCTACCCGATGGGCGCCAGCGAGCCCTATCGCGTGGAGCTGTTCGACGACAGCATCGAGTCGATCCGCGCCTTCGATCCGGAAAGCCAGCGTTCGCTGGACAAGGTCGACGCAGTGCGGATGCTGCCCGGCCGCGAAGTCCCGCTCGACGATGCCGCGACGGCAATGGCGATGGCCACGCTGCGCGACCGCTTCGACATCGATACCCGGCGCAGCGCGCTGTTCCAGGACCTGAAGGCGGGACTCGCGCCGGCCGGCATCGAGTACTACCTGCCGCTGTTCTTCAAGGACACCGCGACGCTGTTCGACTACCTGTCCGGCGACGCGCTGCCGATCATCGACGACGGCGCGTTCGAGGCCAGCGATCATTTCTGGACCCAGACCGCCGACCGCTACGAGCAGTTGCGACACGACATCGAACGCCCGATCCTGCCGCCCGGCGAGCTGTGGCTGGCGCCGGACCTGCTGCGCGAACGGCTCAACCAGGGCGACCGCGTCGAGGTCTGTGGCCCTGCGCACCCCCGTCGCGAACAGGCCGTACCACTCGGCGAACAGCCGGCCCCGGAACTGCCGCTGGCCGCGCGCGACAGTGAGCCGGCATCCGCGCTGCGCGCGTTCCTGGCGCACTACCCGGGACGCACGCTGATCGCTTCCGACACCGCCGGCCGCCGCGAGGCGCTGCTGGAAGTGCTGCAGGCCGGCGCGCTGCACCCCGAGGTGGTCGCCGATTTCGGCACCTTCCTGTCGGCGCAGCCGCCGCAGCGTTTCGCGATCGCGGTCGCGCCGCTCGATGACGGCTTCGCGCTCGACGATCCCACGATCACCGTCCTGACCGAGCGCCAGCTGTTCCCCGAGCGCGCCGCGCAGCCGCGTCGCCGCAAGCGCGTCGGCCGCGAGCCCGAGGCGATCATCCGCGACCTCGGCGAACTGTCCGAAGGTGCACCGATCGTGCACGAGGATCACGGCGTCGGCCGGTATCGCGGCCTGGTGACGCTGGAGGCCGGCGGCCAGCCCGGCGAATACCTCGACATCGAATACGCCAAGGGCGACCGCCTGTACGTGCCGGTCGCTCAATTGCACCTGGTCAGCCGCTACTCCGGCGCATCGCCGGAGACCGCGCCATTGCATTCGCTGGGCGGCGAGGCCTGGTCGCGCGCCAAGCGCAAGGCCGCCGAGAAGGTCCGCGACGTCGCCGCCGAACTGCTGGAGATCCAGGCCAAGCGGCAGGCGCGCGCAGGCCTGGCGCTGCAGGTGGACCGGTCGATGTACGAACCCTTCGCCGCCGCCTTCCCGTTCGAGGAGACCCCCGACCAGCACAGCGCGATCGAGGCGGTCATCCGCGACCTCGGGTCAAGCCAGCCGATGGACCGCGTAGTCTGCGGCGATGTCGGTTTCGGCAAGACCGAGGTCGCGGTACGCGCGGCCTTCGTCGCGGCGGCCGCGGGCAAGCAGGTCGCGGTGCTGGTGCCGACCACGCTGCTGGCCGAGCAGCATTTCCGCAATTTCAGCGACCGCTTCGCCGACTGGCCGCTGCGCGTGGAAGTGCTGTCGCGCTTCAAGTCGACCAAGGACATCAAGACCGCGCTGGACAAGGTCGCCGAGGGCAGGATCGACGTCATCGTCGGCACCCACCGCCTGTTGCAGAAGGACGTCAAGTTCAAGGATCTGGGCCTGGTCATCGTCGACGAGGAGCAGCGCTTCGGCGTGCGCCAGAAGGAAGCGCTGAAGGCGCTGCGCGCCAACGTCCATCTGCTGACGCTGACCGCCACACCGATTCCGCGCACGCTGAACATGGCGATGGCCGGGCTGCGCGACCTGTCGATCATCGCTACTCCGCCGGCGCACCGGCTCGCGGTACAGACCTTCGTCGCGGCCTGGGACGATGCCCAGCTGCGCGAAGCCTTCCAGCGCGAGCTCGCGCGCGGCGGCCAGGTGTACTTCCTGCACAACGACGTCGAGAGCATCGGGCGCATGCAGCGGCAACTGCAGGAGCTGGTGCCCGACGCGCGCATCGGCATCGCGCATGGCCAGATGCCCGAACGCGAACTCGAGCGGGTGATGCTGGATTTCCACAAGCAGCGCTTCAACGTGCTGCTGTGCTCGACGATCATCGAGTCCGGCATCGACATCCCCAACGCCAACACCATCATCATCAACCGTGCCGACAAGTTCGGCCTGGCCCAGCTGCACCAGTTGCGCGGTCGCGTCGGCCGTTCCCACCATCGCGCCTACGCCTACCTGGTGGTGCCTGACAAGCGCTCGATCACCGCCGACGCGCAGAAGCGCCTGGAAGCGATCGCGTCGATGGACGAACTCGGCGCCGGCTTCACGCTGGCCACGCACGACCTGGAAATCCGTGGTGCCGGCGAACTGCTAGGCGAAGACCAGAGCGGACAGATGGCCGAGATCGGCTTCAGCCTCTACACCGAGTTGCTGGAGCGCGCGGTGCGCTCGATCAAGCGCGGCGAGCTGCCCGACGTCGATGGCAGCACTTCGCGCGGCGCCGACGTCGAACTGCATGTGCCGGCCCTGATCCCGGACGACTACCTGCCCGACGTGCATACCCGCCTGACCCTGTACAAGCGCATCAGCTCGGCGCGCGACGCCGAGGAACTGCGCGAGATGCAGGTCGAGATGATCGACCGCTTCGGCCTGTTGCCCGACCCGGCCAAGCACCTGTTCATCGTCGCCGAGATGAAGCTGCTGGCCACGCGCCTGGGCATCCACAAGCTCGACCTTGGCGAGAAGTCCGGACGCATCCAGTTCGTCGACAAGCCCAACGTCGATCCGATGGCGGTAATCCGGCTGATCCAGGGCCAGTCCCAACACTACCGCATGGACGGCCCCGACAAACTGCGGATCACCCTCGACCTGCCCGACGCCGCCACCCGCATCAACGCGGCGCGCGGCCTGCTGACCGCGCTGTCCCCGAACTGATCCGATGTCGATGTCCTTCGATCCCGCCTCCGTCGCCGAGGCCGCCGATACACAGATCGCCCCCGGGTTCCACGGCAACCTGTCGGGTTCGCTGCACGCGCTGTCGTGCGCACTGGAAGAGCGCGACGCCGGTACCGACCTGCACTGCGATCGCGTCGCACACCTGGCGCAACAGCTCGGGCGTCGTTGCGGCCTGGCACCCGCAAGGCAACAGCGACTGGCGCTGGCCGCACGCTTCCACGACATCGGCAAGCTCGGCATCCCCGATCGGGTGCTGTTGTCGCCGCGCGGGCTCGACGACAACCAGACCGCGGTCATGCGCAGCCACTGCGAACGCGGCCAGCGCATCTTCCTGGCCACCGGCCGCGAGGATGCCGGGCAGGTCGCATCGCTGATCCGCGCGCACCACGAAGCCTTCAACGGCAGCGGCTATCCCGATGGCCTGCGCCAGCAACAGATCCCGCTGGAAGCCCGCATCCTCGCGATCGTCGACGGCTATGACGCCCTGGCCAGCCATCGCCCCTACCGCGCACCAATGGCGCATGCCGACATCATGCAACTGCTCGAAGACGAGCAGGACACCCGCATCGACCCCGAACTCTTCCGCGAGTTCACCGCCCTGATGCCGTAGGGCGGGCCCAGGCCCGCCGCCATTCTCCTGATCGCGGCGGCGCCATCAATCCCTCTCCAATCACCCCCATTCCCAACGCCCCCTCTCTCGATCCCCCTCAACCCCTCTCCCCATCCTCGCGCGTTCCACCTCCCGACCATCACGGGAGAGACCCCATGCAACGCCACGCACTCACGACCGCCCTGCTCTGCGCGCTGACCTTGGGCGCGTGCCAGAGCACCTCGCCGACCGCCTCGCAGACCGCAGGCGCCAACGCCGCGGCCGATACCTATGCCAAGGCCGACGCCCAAGCCAACGTCGGCGTGATGCACGCGCCGCCTCCGCCTGCACCGCCACCGGCCTCCGCGCAGCGCCAGAGCCTCGAACAGGTCGTGGTCACCGGCAGCCGCATGCGCGTCGCCGAGATGGCCGCGGCACCAGCCCCGGCGATGTACGCAGCGCCGATGATCGCCGCCGACGCCATGGCCTCGCAGCCGGCGAACACCGAACGCTATGCCGAACGCGACGACAACCCGATCCACCGCGCCAGCGAGCAGCCGGTGTCGACGTTCTCGATCGACGTCGACACCGGCAGCTACAGCAACGTGCGGCGGATGCTGCGCCAGGGCGTGCGCCCGCCGGCCGATGCCGTGCACGCCGAGGAGTTCATCAACTACTTCAGCTATGGCCATCCGGCGCCGACCGACCTGAAAACGCCGTTCCGCGCCACGACCGAACTCGCGCCCGCGCCGTGGAACCCGCAACGCCAGTTGCTGATGATCGGCATCAAGGGCTACGACGTCGACAAGTCCGAGCTGCCGCCGGCGAACCTGGTGTTCCTGATCGACACCTCGGGCTCGATGTTCTCGCCCGACAAGCTGCCGCTGCTGAAGCAGTCCTTCGCCGAACTCACGCAGCAACTGCGCCCGCAGGATCGCGTCTCGATCGTCGTCTACGCAGGATCGGCCGGCCTGGTGCTGCCGCCGACCAGCGGCGAGCGCAAGGACGAGATCCTGGCGGCGCTGGAACAGTTGCAGGCCGGCGGCAGCACCAACGGCGGCGACGGCATCCGCCTGGCCTATGCGACCGCGCGTCAGGCCTACGTCAAGGGCGGCGTCAACCGCGTCATCCTTGCGACCGACGGAGACTTCAACGTCGGCACCGTCGATGGCGGATCGCTGGAGACCATGGTCGCCGACCAGCGCAGCCACGGCATCGCGCTGACCACGCTGGGCTTCGGCCAGGGCAACTACAACGACGCACTGGCCGAGCGCCTGGCCGATGCCGGCGATGGCAACCATGCCTACATCGACACCCTGCAGGAAGCGCGCAAGGTGCTGGTCGAGGAAATGTCGTCGACGCTGTTGACGATCGCGCAGGACGTCAAGATCCAGATCGAATTCAATCCCGCGCAGGTCGCCGAGTACCGCCTGATCGGCTATGAGAACCGCATGCTGGCGCGCGAGGACTTCGCCAACGACAAGGTCGATGCCGGCGACATCGGGGCCGGCCACGAGGTCACCGCTTTGTATGAGATCACCCTGGCAGGCTCCGGCGCCGAACGCCTGCCGGCACTGCGCTACGGCGAAGGCAAGCCGGCCGCGACCACGCGCACCGGCGGTGAGCTGGCGCACCTGCGCCTGCGCTACAAGCGCCCCGGAGAAGCGAGCAGCCAGCTGATCGAGACCCCGATCCTGCGCAGCGCGCTGAAGGCGCAACCCAGCGACACGATGCGTTTCGCGGCGAGCGTGGCCGCCTACGCCGATGCGCTGCGCGGCGGCAAGCACCTCGAACAGTGGAACTGGCAGTCGATCGCCGACAACGCGCGCGTGACCACCGGCGCCGACCGCTGGAAGCTGCGCGCGGAATTCGTCGACCTGGTCGATGCCGCGCGAGGCCTGGTCGAAGGCACGCCCGACGACCAGGTGCAGGTCAGCGTCGCCCGGTAACGCCGGCCATCGCCACGGATCGAGCTGCCAACACGCGGGCTCGATTCGCGGCAGTTTCCGCACCGTCGATCCTCAGCGCCCGACCTCGGCCACCGGCCGCCCGAACAGGAAGCCCTGGCCATAGCTGCAGCCCAGTTGCAGCAGCAGGTCGCGCTGCTGGCGGGTCTCGACGCCTTCGCCGACGGTGTCGATGCCCAACGTCGTCGCCAGCGCAAGGATCGCGCGCACCAGCGCCAGGTTCTCGGCCTGCATCTCGCCATCGAGCCCTGCGACGAAGCTCTGGTCGATCTTCAGGGCCTGGATCGGGAAGCGATGCAGGTACGACAGCGCCGAGAACCCGGTGCCGAAATCGTCGAGCAGGGCCAGCACGCCGCGCCCGCGCAGGGTATTGAGGATCTGCAGCACCTTGGGCGCATCGTCGAGCAGCGCGACCTCGGTGATCTCGATGCGCAGGCGCCGCGGGTTGGCGCCAACGTCGTCCATCATCTTCAGCAGGCGATCGGCGAAGTCCTCGGCATGGAAATGCCGCGGCGAGACGTTGATCGACACATAGCCTTCGTGGTGGCGCGTCATCCAGTCGATGACCCGGCGATACAGCAGCCAGTCCACCTGTTCGACCAGGCCGCTGTCCTCGCCGACGCCGATGAACTCGCCCGGCGGCAGCGGACCATGCAGCTCGTGCCGCCAGCGCAGCAGTGCCTCGTAGCCGACGACGACGCCATCGGCCAGGTTGACGATGGGCTGGAAATGCGGCTCGAAGGCATCGGCGATGATCGCCCGGCGCAGGTCGGCCTCGAGATCCAGCAGGCGCATCGCTTCGGCGCGCATGGCCTCGTCGAAGCGCTCGCTGCGGTCGCGTCCGCGCGACTTGGCCTTGTACATCGCCGCATCGGCGTCGCGCAGCAGCTCTTCGCCGTGGCGGTACATCGGCTGCCAGGTGGCAATGCCGATGCTGGCCGAAGGGAACAGCTCGCGGCCGGCCACCCACATCGAACGGCCGAGCTTGTGCAGCATCTGCGCGGCGATCCGGTCCGCCGCCTGCGGCTCGCCGACGCTGTCGAGCAGCACTGCGAATTCGTCGCCGCCCAGCCGCGCCACCATGTCGTCCGGTCCCAGCATGCTGCTGATGCGCCGGCCCACCTCGACCAGCATCGCATCGCCGGCGGCATGGCCGACGCTGTCGTTGACCAGCTTGAAGCGGTCGAGGTCGAGGAACAGCACCGCGAACGGATTGCGGCCAGCGTCGCGCATCGCAGCCAGCGCATTGTCCAGCCGCTCCAGCAACTGCACGCGGTTCGGCAGCCCGGTCAGGTGGTCGTGCCGCGCCTGGTGCACCAGGCGCTGCTGCGCGCGCACGCGCTCGCTGATCTGCGCGCGCAGTTCACGGTTGGCCTCCTCGAGTTCGTGCGTCCGCGCCTCGACCCGGAACTCGAGCTCGGCATGTGCGGCCTTCAGGTATTCCTGTGCGCGCTTGCGCGCCAGGGCGGTGTCGATGTGGCGGCCGACGAAGGTCAGCAGTTCCTGGTCGGCCTGGGTGTAGCGGATGTCCGGCTCGTAGCTCTGCACGGTGATCACGCCGATGGTGTTGCCGTCGCGCAGCAGCGGCACCCCCAGCCACTGGTGCGACTGCGTGCCCAGGCCCAGCGCGATGCCGCGCGCCTCGATGTCCTCGAGCAGGGCGCGGTCGGCCAACAGCGGCCGGCCGGTCGACAGCACGTATTCGGTCAGGCCGCGGCCGAGCGGACGCGAATGGCGCACGCGGTCGCGCTCGTCGACCGAGTACGGGAATTCGATGCGGGTACCGTCGCCGCTGAGCATCGCGATGTAGAAGTTGCGCGCGTACAGCAGCTCGCTGGTCACCGCATGCAGGTCGGCATAGAAGCGTTCGAGGCTGCCGGCGTTGACCGACATCTCGCTGATCCGGTACAGCGCGCGTTGCAGGCGCTCGGCGCGCTTGCGCTCGACGATCTCCGCCTCCAGGCCGTTGTTGGCCAGCTGCAGCGCGACTGTGCGCTCGGCGACGCGGCGCTCGAGCTCGTCGAGCGCGTGCTTGCGGTCCAGCGCGGCCAGGATGTGCTGGGCCACGAACTCCAGCAGCGCGCGGTCCTCGTGGCTGTAGCGCGTGGGTTCGTCGTAGCTCTGCACCACGACCGCGCCACTG
The DNA here is from genome assembly GCF_054902115.1 of Luteimonas sp. RIT-PG2_3. Lineage (NCBI taxonomy): Bacteria > Pseudomonadati > Pseudomonadota > Gammaproteobacteria > Lysobacterales > Lysobacteraceae > Luteimonas > Luteimonas sp. RIT-PG2_3. The sequence goes on from NZ_JBUBPF010000005.1 coordinate 423,653, forward strand.
ACGCGATCGTCGCGGCGCATCGGCACGCCCAGCCAGTCGGCGCTGTCGGGGCCGTGGAAATCGTCGAACGCGACCCCGAGCTCGCGGCGGATGCGCTCGGACGGGCCGCGCATCGGCTGGCCATGGCGCAGCATCGCCACGGTCAGGCTGGTCGGCAGGTCGCTGACCGCGATCTCGGCATCAGGCTCGGCGACCCAGGGATCGCGCTGGTCGACGAAGTACATGAAACGCACGGTTTCACGGACATCGTCGTAGAGCACGATGTAGAAATTCTCGGCCGGCATCAGCGTGCCGACGACGGCATGGATGCGCGCCAGCATGTCGCGCATGTCGCGCGAGGAACCCGACAGGTCGGAAATGTCGTACAGCGCCTTGCGCAGGCGCTCGGACATGCGCAGCGAGCGGATCCGCATCTGCGCCCGCGCCAGTTGCAGGCGCGCCGAGACCAGCGTGCGCGCCAGCGTGCGCCAGCCATCGCTGGTGGCCTGCGGCAACTGGCGGCCGGCATGCGCCAGCAGCACCACGCGCGCCTTGTCCTCCTCCCACACCAGCTCGACGCCGTGCTCGCGCGGCGGGCGGCGTTCGCCGGCTAGCAGCGCACGCGCATCCTCGACCAGACCCAGGCACAGCGCACCGGCCTCGCATTCGGCCGCGCCCAGCAGGGGATCATCCCAGCAGGCGACGACGGTCGAACCGGCCGGCATGCTTTCGAGCAGGTCGCCGGCAAGCGCGGCCAAGCCTTCATCCTCCGGCAAGGCCAGCCCCGTCATTTGTCCTATCGCCGATACAGTCACACGTCCCCCGAGGCAGCTCGGCAAGAATAACGTCAACCAGTGCCGCAACCGGCCCCGCCCCGCGCATCGGTCGCCGCGATCGGCGCGACGGGGTGGTCCGGGATGAACACCCAGGCAGCCCGGGAACCCCAAGCCGGACGCTGGAACGTTCTGATCTGCATGCACGCCAGCGCCGCCATGCCGCTCCTGTCCACCGCCCCGCGACCCGCGCCACGCCCTGCTCCAGGCAGGGCCGAGCGGGCGCCGGCAACACCTGCAGGCTTCACCTTCACGCCGGCAACCCGTAACCTGCCGCGGATGAACGACGTTGCCGCCACCGCCGCCGAAGTCAGCGACGACACGCTGATGCTGGCCTATGCCGCTGGCGACGTGGCCGCATTCGACACCCTGTATGGCCGCCACCGCCAGCGCCTGTACCGCTTCCTGCTGGGCCAACTGCGCAATGGCGCGCTGACCGACGAGCTGTTCCAGGACATCTGGCAGCGGGTCATCAGCGCGCGCCAGGGCTGGAAGCCCGACGCCCCGTTCCCGACCTGGCTGTACCGGATCGCGCACAACCGCCTGACCGACCACTGGCGCGCGCAATCGCATCGCCCGCCGGCGCCGATCGATGCCGACGAGCGCACCCTGCGCGTGCCCGACGACGCGACGCCCGAGCGCGAACTGTCGGATTTCGAACAACGCCGCCGGCTGCAGCTCGCGCTCGACGAACTGCCGGTGGAACAACGCGAGATCATCGTGCTGCGACTGGAACAGGAACTGACGCTGGAGGAGATCGGCGAGATCACCGGGGTGGGACGCGAGACGGTCAAGTCCAGGCTGCGCTACGCAATGGACAAGCTGCGTGCGAGGTTGAACGAATGAACATCCCACGCGACGACGACATGGCCACCGACGACAGCGGGCTGAGCCCGGAAGAGCGCGCACTCGCGCAGCGCCTGTCGCAGCTGGACGCACGCGCGGCGCCGTCCCCGGCGCTGGACGCGCGCATCCTGGCAGCGGCCCGCGGCCTCGCGCCGCCGGCCGAGCAGGCAGGCCAAGACCATCAGGCCCATACCGCCAAGGCCTCGCCTGCCCAGCCGTCATCGCAGGCGCAGCGTCGCAGGCCGCGTTGGCAGCTCCCGGTCGGCATCGCGGCGTCGCTGGCGCTGGCGATCGGCATGGCGTGGCAGTTGCGCCCGCAGCCCGAGACCCATCTGGAATACCACGCACCCGCCGCCGGGCCGTCCGCACAGGCCGCCGCCGAGACCGAGCAGGCCGCTGCGGCCGACGCCATCGCACCGCCATCGGCCACCGCACCGGCCGCCGATACGGTGGCGACCGAAGCGCCCGCCGGGCCCACCCGCCCGGCACTGCGGCAGAGCGCGCCCGCCCAGCCCACGTCCGACCTGCCAGCCGCGGCAGCAGAAGAAGAAGCCTCCGCTGCCCGCCGCCAGGCGGACACCGTGTCGGCACCCGCACCGGTAATGGCGCCGCCACCGCCGCCGCCCGCTCCGCCCGCGCCCCGCGCCCTGGTCGAGCGCGCTGTCGTCGCCGAACCGGCTGCCGATACGCCCCCCCGCTTCACGCCCTCGCCCGCCGAGGCCAAGGCCGCGGCGCAAGCCGACGCCTTCAAGGCCGAGGCCGAACGCAGCGAAGCCGACCAGCCGCAGCGCGCCGCGCGCAACCAGGTCGCACCGGTACCGCAGGCCGCGCCCGCCGCCACGCCGTCGGCCTCACCGGTGCTCGACAGCATCTCGGTGACCGGCAGTCGCGTCCGCAGCAGCAGGCGCGTCGTCGACACCCATCACGACCAGCCGATGGACGACCAGCCGCCGGCGACCGTCGACTCACCCGAGGTTCGCAAGGCCTGGCTGCAACGCGTGCGCGAGCTGCACGAAGACGGCCATCTGGACGAGGCCCGCGCCAGCCTGCGCGAATTCCGCCGTCGCTACCCGGACGCCATCCTGCCCGACGATCTGCGCCCGCTGCTCGACGAATGAGCCTGCATACCCTGGCCCGTCCGGCCAGCCATACCGTCGAGATCAAGCACAGTCGCTTCACCGCGCTGGCCGCACCGGTCGAGAGCCCGGCAGCGGCGCTGGCTTATCTCGATGCGGTCGCCACGCCCGATGCCACCCACAACTGCTGGGCCTGGCGCATGGGCGGCGACTATCGCTCCAGCGACGATGGCGAACCCGCCGGTACCGCCGGGCGCCCGATCCTGGCCGCGATCGATGGCCAGGGCTACGACCGCGTCATGGTGGTGGTGACGCGCTGGTACGGCGGCATCAAGCTCGGCGCCGGGGGGCTGGTGCGGGCCTATGGCGGTGCCGCCGCCGAGTGCCTGCGGCTGGCCGAGCGGGTGCCGCTGATCGCGACCACGCGGCTGTGCCTGCAGGTGCCGTTCGCCGATCTCGGTACCGTGCACCAGCTGTTGTCGGTGTTCCATGCCGACAAGCAGGGCGAGCGTTTCGACGCCGACGGCGCATGGATCGACATCGAGCTGCCCATCGACGAGGTCGACGGCCTGCGGCCGCGCCTGCGCGATGCCACCCGCAACCGGGCCCGTATCGACGACAATAGCGGCGATGGCCAGCACACCTGATCCCAGTTCAACATCCGCTCCCAGCCGCCGCAGCGACGCGCCGGTCGACGACACCCCAAAAGCCCGCATTGGCACGCTGCGCATGCTGTGGCCGCTGATGCAGCGCCAGAGAACGCTGTTCGTGGCCTGGTTGCTGGCGCTGGCGGCCTCCTCGGCCGCCACGCTGAGCCTGCCGGTCGCGGTGCGCCACATGATCGACAAGGGCTTCAGCAGCGGCAGCAACATCGATGCCGCGTTCACGTTGCTGTTCCTGGTCGCCCTGGCGCTGGCGCTGGCGACCGCGGCGCGCTTCTTCTTCGTGTCGCTGCTGGGCGAGCGCGTCGTCGCCGACCTGCGCAACCAGCTCTACGGCCACCTGATCGGCCTGGACCAGGCGTTCTACGAGAAAAGCCGCAGCGGCGAGCTGGTCTCGCGGCTCAGCGCCGACAGCGAACTGCTGCGCAGCGTCGTCGGCTCGACGATGTCGATCGCCCTGCGCAGTGTCATCACGGTGCTTGGCAGCGTGGTCATGCTGACGATCACCAGTCCGCGCCTGGCCGCCTACACGCTGATCGGCATCCCGCTGTTCGTGCTGCCGTTGGTGCTGGGCGGGCGCAGGCTCGGCAAGATCTCCCGGCAGAGCCAGGACCGTGTCGCCGATGCCAATACCCTGGCCAGCGAGAGCCTGGGCGCCGTGCGCACGGTGCAGGCCTACGCCCGCGAGGCCTACGAGCGCAGCCGCTTCGGCGAGGCCGTGGCGTTGTCGGTCGCGACCGCGCGCAAGCGCATCGGCATGCAGGCCATCGTCACCGCGGTCGCGATCTCGGTCGTGTTCGGCGCGATCATCCTGGTGCTGTGGTCCGGGGCACACGACGTCATGCGCGGCGACATGACGGCCGGCACGCTCGGCCAATTCCTGCTGTATGCCCTGCTCGGTGGCGGCTCGGTCGGCGCGCTTGCCGAAGTCTGGAACGAACTGCAGCGCGCGGCCGGCGGCATGGGCCGCATCACCGACCTGCTCGAGGAACACAACCAGATCCAGGCGCCGGCCGCGCCGGTCCCGCTGCCGACGCCGCTGCGCGGCGAGCTGCATTTCGACAGGGTTTCGTTCCACTACCCCACGCGCGCCGACATGCCGGCGCTGCACGACTTCTCGTTGCGCGTCGCGCCTGGCGAAACCGTGGCCCTGGTCGGCCCGTCCGGTGCCGGCAAGAGCACCGTGCTGTCGATGCTGCTGCGCTTCCACGACCCGCAGTCGGGCCGCGTCTGCGTCGACGATCTCGACGTGCGCGGCTTCGATCCGGTGGCGCTGCGCGAAACCATCGCGCTGGTGCCGCAGCACCCGGCGATCTTCGCCGCCAGCGCGCGCGAGAACATCCGCTATGGCCGGCTCGAGGCCAGCGACGACGAGATCGTTGCCGCTGCCCGTTCCGCCGAAGCCGACAGCTTCCTCAGCGAACTGCCCAACGGCTACGACGAACTGCTGGGCGAGCGCGGTGCACGCCTGTCGGGCGGTCAGCAGCAACGCATCGCGATCGCGCGCGCCCTGCTCAAGGACGCGCCGATCCTGCTGCTGGACGAAGCCACGTCCGCCCTCGATGCCCAGAGCGAACGCGCCGTGCAGACCGCGCTCGAGCACCTGATGGAAGGCCGCACCACCCTGGTCATCGCGCACCGCCTGGCGACGATCCTGAAGGCCGACCGCATCGTCGTCATGGATCGCGGCCGCATCGTCGCCGAAGGCACCCACGAGCAGTTGCTGGCGCAGGACGGGCTGTATGCCGAACTCGCCCGCCTGCAGTTCATCGACTGAGGCGAACGGGAGCGAAGCGCAGCCGATGACGCCCCTTCGTCGCAACGCGTGGCCTGACACCGACCGCACCGGAGCACATGCATGGACACGATCGCATCGATCCTCGGCATCGAACTGGCCGTCATCCAGGCACCGATGCTCGGCGTCCAGGACGAGCGGCTGGCACTGGCGGTCGCAGGCGCCGGCGGACTGGGCTCCATCCCCTGCGCGTTGTTCGATGCCCGGCAGCTCGATCAACGGCTGCAACAGCTGTCTGCGCACACCGCACTGGCCGCCCAGTCGATCAACCTGAACTTCTTCTGCCATGCCATGGCCGCGCCCGATCCCGGACAGGAGCGCCGCTGGCAGCAGGCCCTGGCGCCCTACTACGCCGAACTCGGCATCGCCCCGATGCCTGCGGACCCTGCGGCGGTCCGCAGGCCGATCGATGCCGCGATCGTCGAGGTCATCGAGCAGCACCGGCCACGCATCGTCAGTTTCCATTTCGGCCTGCCGCAGGCCGACCTGCTGCAGCGGATCAAGCGCAGCGGTGCGCGGGTCATGGCATCGGCAACCACCGTCGATGAAGGCCACTGGCTGGCCGCACAGGGTGCGGACATCGTCATCGCCCAGGGCATCGAGGCCGGCGGCCATCGCGGCCAGTTCCTGCCCGACGCCCTGCGAGCACCCGCCACCACACGCATGCTGGTCCAACAACTGGCGGCAGCGTTGCCATTGCCGATCGTCGCCGCTGGCGGCATCGGCAGTCGCGACGACGTGCAGGCCTTGTACGAGGCCGGCGCCAGCGCCGTGCAGGCCGGCACCGCGTATCTCCTCTGCCCCGAGGCGACCACCTCGGCGACGCACCGGGACGCACTGCGCGCCCCCCATGCAACGACCGCTCTCACCAACCTGCTGACCGGGCGCGCGGCGCGCGGACTGGTCAACCGGTTGATGCGCGAGCTTGGCCCGATGTCCGACCTGCCGCCGGCCTTCCCCTGGGCCGCGCAGGCGCTGGCGCCGCTGCGGGCACATGCCGAAGCCGCAGGACGAGGCGACTTCAGCCCGCTGTGGTCGGGCACGCGACCGGGTGTCTTCAGCGACCTTGATGCAGCGGCGGTGACGCGGGTGTTGGCCGGGGTGGGTTGAGGACGGCAGAAGTCAGCGACGCATCGTCGATGGTATGGGCCACGACCTCCGCGCCTGGACCATCATTCACTGCACCGGTGATGGACAGCCTGCACAACGCGCAACGCGACACGTCACCAGCGTCGGAAGAGCACGCTGGCATTGACGCCTCCGAAGCCAAAGCCGTTGGACAAGGCATAGTCGAGTGCGGCGCGCCGCGCTTGCCCGGCGACCAGGGTCAGGCCGTCCGCTGCGGGATCTGGAATTTTCAGGTTCAACGTGGGAGGGACGATCTGGTCGCGCAGCGCCAACACGGTGAAGATGGCTTCGATCCCTCCCGCCGCGCCGAGCATGTGTCCCGTGCTGGATTTCGTCGCGGAGACCAGCAGGTCGCGTCGATGGCCGAACAGCGCTGACATCGCAGCGAGTTCAGCGCGATCGCCGACCTGCGTGGAGGTCGCATGTGCGTTGATGTGATGGACATCGTCCGGGCTGATGCCGGCTTGCGCGATCGCAAGTTCCATCGCACGGCGTGCGCCCTCGCCATTTTCGGGGCCGGCGGTCAGATGGTAGGCATCGGCGGTCGTTCCATAACCGACCAGCTCCGCGAGCGGCGTGGCGCCACGCTCCAACGCATGATCCAGCCGCTCGATAACCAGCAGGCCTGCCCCCTCGGCCATCACGAAGCCGTCGCGTAGCGTGTCGAACGGTCGTGACGCGACCTGCGGCGAGTCGTTGAAGGATCTGCTCAGTGCCTTGGCCGCTGCGAAGGCCGCCAGGCTGACCCGATGCATCGCGGCCTCTGCCCCACCGCATAGGGCAATGTCGGCTTCACCGGCGCGGATCAGCCTGGCCGCGTCTCCAATCGCCTGCACGCCTGCAGCACAGGCCGTCACCGGCGTGGCGAGCGGTCCCTTGAAGCCATAGCGAATGGAGGCGTGACCGGACGCCATGTTGGCCAGGAACGTGGGGGCGGAAAACGGGGACAGCCTGCCCGGGCCCTTGGTGTCGGTGGTGTGGACGGCATCGAGGATCGAGCCGAAGCCACCGATTCCCGACGCGATCACCGTCGCGGTACGGGCCTGCTGCCTGGCCTGGTCGGGAAACCATCGCGCCTGCGTCAGCGCCTCGTGCGCCGCCACCAGGGCAAACTCGACGAAACGATCCATCTTCTTCAGATCTTTCGAAGCAATGACCTGGCTGGCGTCGAAGCCTGCCTCGGGATCGTCTGCGCGCTCGGGCACGCGCCCGCCGACCGTGCAGCCCACACCTGCGACCAGCGCCTCTGGCAATCGTGCAATGCCGGACTGGCCTGCCAGGATCCGTGGCCAGACCTTGTCGACGCCGCAGCCCAACGGGCTGACAGCGCCCATGCCTGTGACCACGATGCGTGTCTGGTCATGGGTGTTCATGCGTTGTTCCCGGGAATCTGTGCCGAGTGGCGTGCTGTCGGGGTAGGCCCGGCGGATGGAGGGCTACCCGTCACGGGGTCCGGTGGCGGCCGCCGGATCTTGAACCAGATCGCGTACATCGCCGGCAGGAACACCAGCGTCATCACCGTCCCCGCGATCGTCCCTCCAATCAAGGTGTAGGCCAAGGTCCCCCAGAACACCGAATGGGTCAGCGGAATGAAGGCCAGCACCGCGGCCAACGAGGTCAGGATCACCGGCCGTGCGCGCTGGACCGTCGCTTCGATGACCGCCTGGAACGTCTCCATCCCCGCCTGCTCGTTCTCATGGATCTGACCGATCAGGATCAGCGTATTGCGCATCAGGATCCCTGACAGCGCGATCAGTCCCACCAGCGCATTGATGCCGAAGGGTTGCTTGAACAGCAACAGGGTGGGCACCACGCCGATCAGGCCCAATGGACTGGTCATGAACACCATGACCATCGCCGAGATGGATCTGACCTGCAGAATGATGATCAGCAGCGTGATGGCCAGCATGATCGGGAACAGCGGAAGCATCGCGGCCATGGCCTTGGCCGACTCTTCGATCGATCCTGCCTGGGCAATCGAGTAACCGTCGGGCAGCGCATTGACGATCGGCTGGATCTCGCGCGTGATCGCGGACGACACATCCGGTGGCTGAAGGTCGTCGGCAATGTCGCCGCGAACGGTGATGGTCGGCATCCGATCGCGACGTCGCATGATCGGCTCCTCCATGACGACGTCCACGGCACCGATCTGCGACAGCGGAACACGCTGGCCTGCCCCGCCCACCAAGGTGAAGTCCTCGACCCGTCCGGGATCGAGTCGGGTGTCGCCGGCCGATCGCGCCACGACTTCAACGGTCCTGATGTCTTCCCGCACCGTCGTGACCGGAACCCCGCTCAGGAAGAACTGCAGCTGCTGCGAGACCGACGCCGACGTCAGGCCCAGGGCCTGCAACCGATCCTGGTCGAGAATGAAACGCAGCGTCGGCGTGCGTACGCCCCAATCGGTGTTGACCGTCCTCATCAGGGAACTGGCGTGCATGAGCGCTTCGACGTCACCGGCGATCTTTCGCACCACCGCGAGATCCGGACCACTGACCCGGTAGGCCACCGGGAACGGCGAGTACGGACCGAAGACCAGCTGGGTCACCCGGATCCTGGCTTCTGGCGCCAGTCCGGACGCAACGGCTTCGCGCAGGCGTCGTTTGAGTGCATCGCGCTGTTGCTGGCTGCCGGTCCGGACCACGATCTTGGCGAATGCAGGATCGGGAAGTTCGGGCGAGATCGCCATATAGAAACGTGGCGCCCCCTGCCCCACGTACGCCGTGACAATCTCGGCTTCTTCCTGTTCGCCAAACCAGGCTTCCACCTTGCTTGTCGCATGGCTGGTCTGCTCGATCGAGGTGCCATACGGCATCTGCACTTCGACCAGCACCTCTGGGCGATCGGAGATCGGGAAGAACTGCTTCTTGACCAGCCCCATACCGAGGACGGACAGCACGAACAGCAATACCACCGAGCCGGCCGCAAGCCACTTGCGCTGGATGACCTGCGCCAGCATCGCGCGGAAGCGGTTGTAGCGGGGTGTCCCATACAGGGCCGCATTGCTCCCGTGATGCCCCTGGATGTCCGGCAGCAGCTTCACCCCCAGATACGGCGTGAACACCACCGCGACCACCCACGACGCAATCAGCGCGATGCCGACGATCCAGAACATGTTGCTGGTGTACTCGCCGGCGGTGGACCGCGCGAAACCATTGGGCATGAAGCCGACGGCCGTCACGAGGGTGCCTGCCAGCATCGGCGCGGCGGTGTGGCTCCACGCATACGCAGACGCCGCAATGCGCGTATAGCCTTCCTCCATCTTCACGACCATCATCTCGATGGCGATGATGGCATCGTCCACCAGCAAGCCCAGCGCCAGGATCAGCGAGCCCAGGGTAATCCTGTCGAAGTTCTTTCCGGTGGCGGCCATGACCATGAACACCGCAGCCAGGGTCAACGGCACCGCGGCCGCGACCACGATGCCGACACGCCACCCCATGCTGACGAAACACACGACCAGCACCACCAGCAGCGCCGCGAAGAACTTCAACATGAACTCATCGACCGATGCGCTGATGTTCACCGCCTGATCTGTGACTTTGGACAGCGACATTCCCACGGGCAGTCCATCATTGATCCTGCCCACCTCGGCATCGAGCGCTGTGCCCAGGTCCAGGCCATTCCAGCCATCGCGCATGACGATGCCCAGCAGCAACGCAGGTTCGCCACCGTTCCGGATCAGGAACGTCGAAGGATCTTCGTATCCGCGCGCAATCGTCGCGATGTCCATGAGCTTGAACAAGCGTCCGTTGACGACGATCGGGGTGTTGCGGATCTTGTCCAGCTCATCAAAAGCGCCATCCACGCGGATCAGGATCTGCGGGCCCTTCGTTTCGACGGCGCCGGACGGGGTCAACGCGTTCTGGTTGTTCAACGCCGCGAACACGTCCTGGGGACTCACGCCAACCGTCGCCAGGCGCTCGTGCGAGAGTTCCACGTAGATGCGCTCGGCCTGTTCGCCGATGATGTTGACCTTCTTGACGCCCGGCACATGCAGCAACCGCTGGCGAAGCACCTCGGCATCGCGTGCCAACACACGGGACGGCTCGCCTTTCGCCTTCAGTGCGAACAGTGCGAACGTGACATCCGAGTACTCGTCGTTGACCATGGGACCGATGACCCCGGCCGGCAGCCTGGCAGCCTCATCGGTGACCTTCTTGCGTGCCTGATAGAACTCCTCCGGCACCTCGGACGGCGGCGTGCTGTCGAGCAACGTCAGCGTCGTGAAGGCCAGCCCCGGCCGCGTATACGTCTCGCTGCGATCGTACCAGCGAAGCTCCTGGAGACGCTTCTCGATTTTTTCGGCCACCTGGTCCTGCATTTCCAGGGGCGTGGCGCCGGGCCACGCGGTGACGATCGTCATCACCTTGACAGTGAACGCAGGATCTTCGGCGCGGCCGAGCTTGAAGAAGGCTGCGATTCCCGCCAGGGACACCAGGAAGATCAGGAACACCGTGACAGCGCGCTCGCGCACCGCCAGTGCCGACAGGTTGAACCTGCTCACCTTGCCGCTGCCTTGCTTGCCACTGCCTTGCCGGATGCATCGACGGATCCGTGCTCGACACGGACCTCCTGATCGGCGCGCAACAGGTGCGCGCCCAATGCCGCGACACGGTCACCTTGCTTGAGCGATCCTTCGACGAAGGCCGACTCGTCGCCGATCCGCTTTATTTTCACGGGCTGCCAGCGGGCCCTCGTGGGCGAACCACTGATGAGCCAGACGCCGGTTCCCGTTCCCGGATCCAACAGCGATGCCAGCGGAACCTCAAATCCTTCGTCCGCCTCGCCCGGATGCGTGCCCGCAAGCTCGACGGCTACGGTGGCGCCGAGCGGGAGCCCGGCGTCGTCCTGCTCCAGCGTGTATCGCGCCTCGAACGTCCGCGTCGCGGCATCAGCCGCTCCCGACAGCACCCGCAGGCGGACGGGGATGCGCGTGGGCCCGCTGAAAAGTGACGCGGTCGCCTGCGAACCGATCTCGGGGCGGATCGTTTCGGGCAACTGGACCACCGCCTCGCGTCGTCCCGATCGCGCCACCCGCACGATCACCTGCCCTGCAACGACCACCTGTCCGGGTTCGGCCAGCACCTCGGTGACGATGCCATCGGCATCGGCGAGCAGCCGGCTGTACAGGCTCGCGTTACGGGCCACCGCGGACTGCGCTTGGGCGGCACGCAATTGCGCCGACGCAGCGTCCGAGGACGCCTTGACCAGCTCGTAGGCTGACCGGGAGACCAGCTTCTTCTCCTGGAGCTCGCGATACCTGGCCTCTTCGGCAGATGCATGGGCTGCCTGCGCGCGCGCAGCGACAACGGCCTGCCTTTGCGCGTCCGCGCCCAGGTCGAGGTCCACGGGATCGATCCGGTACAGCAGTTGCCCGCGCTGGACGACCTGCCCGTTGTCCACGAGCCGCTCGAGCACTTTTCCCGGCACGCGAAAGGCCAGGTCGCTCTGGACGCGGGCCGCAATCGTGCCGGTGAACGTCCGCGAGCGTGTGCCGGGGCCAGCCTCCACGGTCGCAGTGCGCACAACCGGGGGCGCCGTACGTGGGTCAGCCTGTGGGGCGGTCCCACACGCGGAGAGCAGCACCGGAAGGACGCCGCACAGGGCGGGAACAAGGAAACGGCACCGCATAAGCCATCCGGAATGAAATGATCCGGCGGCATGATGTTACTAGTGACCAATCATGTCAACGGTCACATCCTCAAGGCGACAGGCTTCTCAGGACCAGATTGGACAACATGGCTGAGGCCTGTTTCGGGTCGCCGGCGAGGTGCTGGAGGATGACGGGATTGATGTACGGGCGCAGCACCAGGTAGGTCGCGGCCTCGGCTTCATCGAGCGGCGTCCTGCGCTCGAACTCCCCCGCGTCGCGCCCCTCCTGGAGGATGCGGGAGACCAGTTGACGGATACGCGTTTCATATGCCGTCGCGCTTCCCCAACGTTCGGTGGCGGCGGCCGCGGCGATTTCGTACAGCCTTCGATCCTGGAAAAAAAGGCGGAAACTGGCATCCATGATCGATCTGAACAAACGGCGAAGCTTCTCCGACGCCCCGCCAGCACCTTCCAGCGCGGCCAAGACCTCACCTTCGATCTGCGCAAGACAATTGCCGCAGATGACCTCGCCAATCGCCTGCTTGGACGCGAAGAACTTGTAGATGTACGCCTTCGAGAAGCCGATGGATTTCGCCAGGTCCGACACCGTGGTCTTGTCGTAGCCGAAGTGCCGGAAATGCTCGGTCGCAGCCAGCACGATCTGTGTCCGCACATCATGGTCCGCAGGCCCGCGCAGCGGTGGGGAAGGGGCAGTTTTCGTTGACATGGGGCTAGCTTAGCGCTTCTTTCGCGGCGTTGACTAACCAGATTGGATTCTGGTCACTTCCGTGCAGTCGCTCCGCCGGGCGGTTGAAGCGCTGCGGACGAAGCCGTCATTGGGTGGGCGGGCTTGTACTGGAGTTGCTTGGATGTGTCGGGCAGTGATCGACAAGGGAGCAAGCATCGAATGCTCAGGACGTCCGCATGCGTTTCACATCGCGCTGCGGTGACTCGCCGAAAAGCCGGCTGTATTCGCGACTGAACTGCGACGGGCTGTCGTAGCCCACCGTGTATCCCGCATTGGCCGCGTCCAGGCCGTCGCTGACCATCAGCCGGCGTGCTTCCTGCATCCTCAGCTGGGTCCGGAACGCGAGCGGGCTCATCGCGGTGACCGCCTTGAAGTGCGCATGGAACGTCGAACGACTCATGCCGGCGATACTGGCGATGTCGTCGATCCGGCAGGCGTCCCTGAAGTTCGCCCTGATCCACAGGATCGACCGTGCGATCTGGCCGTGCCGGCTGTCGGCCTGCGCCATCGCGTGGATGCTTGCGCCATTGGGCCCCGTCAGCAGCCGATACAGGATCTCGCGCATGGCCAGCGACGCCAGCGCGTCCAGGTCCTCCGGCGCATCCAGCAAGGCCAGCAGCCGTGTCGCCGCATCCAGCAGGGCCGGCGTCATGGTGTTGAGGCTCAGCCCCGTCGACATCGCATGCGCGTCGGCACGGCGCGGATGCTTCAAGGCCAGGTCGACCAGTTGCGTGGCATCGAGATCGAGCTGCAGGCTCAGGTAGGGCTGCGCTGCACTTGCCTCGATGACCGCGCCCATGACGGGCAGTCCCACGGACGCGACCAGATAACGGCTCGGATCGTAGTGGAACACGCTGCTGCCCAGCGTGGCGCGCTTGCGGCCTTGGGCGACGAAGCAGGCCGTGGGCTCGTAGATCACCGGCATCGGCATCGTCGGCGTCGAACACCGGATCAGCTTTACGCCGGGGAGCGCGCAATCGAAGGTGCCGTCCGTCGGTGTATGCCGTGCGAGGGCGTCGCGGAACAACGCGAGCTGGCGCATGGGGTCTGATCCCATCGAATCACGTATCGGAGGGGCATCATCCGACGCCTCCGGACGATCATGCAAGCATTCCGGAGAACATGCCTATCGGGTGCCGGCCGGGATCGGAAGAATGGACACAGGCCAAGGGACGCCTTCGCCAGCACAGGCAACAGGCATCCGCGCGCAGGTCCGCGCCAGCAGATCCCGTTGCCGCCACTTCCTTCGCACACCTCACACACCTGGAGAAGGCGATCATGAGCTTCGCAACTTCGCTCGACCATTACCGGCTGCTCGGCCGCTCCGGCCTCCGGGTCTCGCCGCTGTCGCTCGGCACGATGACCTTCGGTTCCGACTGGGGCTGGGGTGCCGATGAAGCGGAAGCGCGGCGCATCTTCGATGCCTACGTGGATCGCGGCGGCAACTTCATCGACACCTCGGTCAACTACACCAACGGCGCCTCCGAGCGGATCCTCGGCGGCCTGGTGAAATCCAGGCGCGACCGAGTGGTGCTGGCCACAAAATTCACGATGGCGCGCGATGCGTCCAACATCAATTCGGGCGGCAACCACCGCTTCAACCTGGTGCGCTCGCTGGAGACCAGCCTGCGCCAGCTTGGGACCGATCGCATCGACCTGATGTACGTCCACGCCTGGGACTTCACCACCCGGCCCGATGAAATCATGCGCGCGCTCGACGACCTGGTGCGTGCCGGCAAGATCCTTTACCTCGGGATCTGCAACACGCCGGCCTGGCGCGTCGCCGAGTTGCAGACGCTTGCGGACCTGCGCAGCTGGTCGCCACTGGTTGCACTGCAGATCGAATACAGTCTGGTCGAGCGCACCGTCGAGCATGAACTGCTGCCGATGGCGCAGGCCCTGGGCCTGGGCGTACTGCCGTGGTCGCCATTGGGTGGCGGCATCCTGACCGGCAAATACGGCGCTGCGGACCTGTCCGACGACAACGGCGCCGACGTCGCGAGCAACCGCAGGGGCGTGATCGCATCGACGGGACATCTGAACCGGCGCTCGTTGCAGATCGCCGAGGTCGTTGGCGTGGTGGCGGACGAACTGGGCGTCTCGCGTTCGCAGGTTGCGATCGCCTGGACGCTGGCCAACCCCGCGGTCGTTTCGCCGATCATCGGTGCACGCACGCTGCAGCAGGCCGAAGACAACCTGGACGCGGTCAGCGTGGTGCTCAGCGAAGACCAGTTGGCCCGACTGGACCAGGCCAGCGCGCCCGCGCCGATCTTCCCGGCCCGCTTCATCGGCCGGCCAATGGCGCAGCAACTGATCTTCGGCACGTCCACGCTGACCGGGCGGAGTTAGCGCATGACCACCCGCTTCCAAGCCTGGACGATGGGTTTGCTGATCGGCGCGACCTCCCTCGCCTGCGCGCCGTGGATGTCCATCGCGATCGCGTCCGACACCGATGCACAGCCCCTGTACAACAAACAACGGGTCAGCGAAGCCTTCGATCGCTGGGCCGGCGGAGGTTCCGACGTCTTCGGCAAGCTGCTGTCGCCCGACGTCGTCTGGACGATCGCGGGTTCCGGCACGACCGCAGGCGTGTATCGCGGGCTCGACGATTTCAATACGCGCGCGGTACAGCCCTTCGTCAGTCGCCTGCGGACGCCGCTGCGCCCGATCGCCACGCAGGTCTGGGCGGACGGCGACCACGTCATCATCCACTGGACCGGAGAGGCGGTGGCCCGCGACGGTCAACGCTATCGGAACGACTACGCCTGGATCTTCCGCATGCAGGGCGGCCAGGCGGTCGAAGTCACTGCATTCCTCGACCTGGCGCCCTACGAGGACGTCATCCGTCGCATCCCCGGTGCGCCCGACAGCGCTGAAGCGCGGTGACGACGGCCGCCGGATGTCCATCGCCACGCCCGGAAAGTCGGGCCGTGGCGAACGGGTTCAACCCGACAGATGTCGCTCAGAAGCGGTTCCGGTCCGGCTCCACGGCCGTGCAGCTTCCCTCGAACTTCTCCAGGCCCTGGACGCGGATGTGGCCGCTGCGGCGGTCGATGTCCACGGTCGGCGCGTTGAGTCCATTGAACTTGTAGGAGGCCTGTATGCGATCGGGCGTGATCCTCAGGTCATGCAAGGGCCACCAGCCGTTGCTCCCGCCACTCGAAATCGGAGGCACCATGCGCTTTGCCGGACGGATACTGCCCGCGCCGTCGTGGATCTCCACCTGCACGTCGGCTTCCATCTGTTCGCGGCTGTACGCATAGCCCGACTGCTGCACGTACTTGTGCTGCTTCTGATCCCATTCGTAACCGTAGGTGCTGTGGGCCGACAGATGTTCGCCGACACCGGTGCAGATGAGATCGAAATCGGTCCTGTCGGCCGCCTGCGCATGCGCCTCATGCGCCTGGAGCGCATCGGGCTCGGCGCGTGCAGGCGACATCAGTGCGAGGGCAGCCGCCAGGGACCATGCGGACACGATGATCGGATGCGGTTTCATGGCGAAGCCTCCATGTGGATGGGGCGGGAAGTGGATGGAGTCGAGAACGGGCGCCTGTCCAAGCCTTGCGTCGCAGCCTGGACCCGGCCGCGATCCAAGGCTCCCCTGCCCCTGTGCGACCCTGCCCCCATTGCCGTGAAGAACGGATGCAAAGCCTCGCTGCGGTCACGCATGGGCCGCTGCGACGCCAGTACGCTAGAGGGCGGGCGGGTCCGAGTTCAGCACCTGCAACTGGGCACCGGTGGTCTCCGCAAGCACATGCTGATCGGTCTGCAGCAGCACTACCCCGGGCTGCAGCAAGGGCGTGACGAGGCTCACGAAGGCCTGCGGCACCTCCAGCCGCGCGGCCTCTTGCGGCGTCACGCTGAGGCCGGCCTCCTGCTCGTGCCCGGGGATGCCGATCCTGATCCAGGCAGGCGCCTGGTCGGCCCCGCGGCTCGCCGACACCATGTAGGCATGCGTGCCCTGCGGAACCGGTCCATTGCGGAAATCGATGCGGGCGCGACCGACCTCGATGCCGTTGCGGAACACGAACAGGCGCCGGTCGATCGTACTCATGACCATCGAGATCGGACCGGTGGGTGCCTTCTGCGGCTCCCATCGGAAGGCCTCGCCCGCAGCGAGCAAGGCGTCCGTATCGACGGCACCGGTCGCCGGATCGATCGGGCTCGCGACCGCCGGATGCACCAGCACCGAGGGCGAGGTGCCTTCCTTCGCGATCACCACGACCATGCCCATGTTGGTGGCATCGAACAGCAGCCGCGCGAACTCCGACGGCAGGTGTACGCAACCGTGGGATTCGGGATAGCCCGGCAGCCCGCCGGCATGCAGCGCGACACCATCCCAGGTCAGGCGTTCCTGGTAGGGCATCGGCGCGTCGTTGTACTTGCTGGAGTGGTGATCCTTGTCCTTCTGCAGAATGGTGAACACGCCGGTGGGCGTCTCGTGCCCGGGCTTGCCCGTGCTCACGGTCGACACGCCGATCAGCAATCCGTTGCGATAGGCGTACGCGCGTTGCTCGGTCAGGCTGACAACCACCGCCATCGGCCCCAGCGCCTTGGCGTCGCCGCCCCAGATCCACTCGCCCGGGTGCAGCGCCGCAGGCGGCGTGTCTGCGGGACTCGACACCTTGGCGCCCCAGAACGGCGCGGCAAGACCGGGGATCGGCAGCAGGCCCAGCAACAGCAGGCAGGCACAGGCAAAGCGGATCATGACGTTGGCGTCCCGGCGGATGGATGGCGGAGGAAAAAAGCCCCTGGCAGCGCAGGTGCCGCCGCGCTGATCGACAGCCTCCGGTGCGCCTCTGCGCAGACAGATTACTGCGGCACGGAGCATCGGTCGATTGCGGCGGCCATCGCCATGCAGGCAGGCCCCGCGAGATGCCGGGTGTCGATGTGACGCTTCCGCGATGCATGGCGCACTGCGATGCCAATGCGTGACGTACGTCATACCTCGTTGCTGGCAACCGGAAGCGGCGACGCGTGAAGGCGCGTCGATGTCGATGGCCTCCGCGTGAAATCACGAAGTCTTCACCTGTGCGTCGGGGACATTAGCCAGCGTTGCGCGCGCGATGCGCACTGACGGCTTACCCGGCGACCTTCTTCTTGCGAGAGGCGGCAGCATGGCAACCAGACGCGCTACATTCTTCTCAGCATCACGATTTTCAGCAGCGTGCCTTTCAGCGGCATGCTCTTCCACGCCAGGCTGTTCTACGACTGCACCCGCTGTCGCCTGCTCGGGCGCAGCCCCGTGATCGGCCGGCGCTCGCCGCTGTTCGCGGCACTGGGACTGGCACTGTCGCTGCCCGGTACGGCATTCGCGGACTGCAGCTCGACCACGCCCGACACCGGCGAAAGCGTCACCTGCACGCCGGCCGCGCCCAATCCCTCCACGCAGGGCGTCGTCGCACAGCCCGGTAGCAGCGGTGTCGGCGTCGATATCGCCAGCGGCACCCTGCTGGACGTGGCGACCGGTCCGGGCGTGCATCTGCGTTCGGACAGCCGCGTCGACAACGCCGGCACCATTACCCTGCTTGCAGGCAACAGTTGGGATGCGCTGTTCGCCGATGGCAACGGCAATACCCTGCTCAATCGCGGCAGCCTGACAACTGCTGGCGCGACCGCAGACGGCATCCAGGTCAACGGCAGCAACAACACACTGACCAATGCCGCCGGCGCCACCATCGCGACCAGCGGCAGCAATGCCAACGGCCTGCTGTCCGCGGGCGGCACCGGCAACACCCTGGTCAATGCCGGCAGCATCACGACGACCGGCGCGGGCTCGGCAGGCATCCGTGCGCAGGGCGGGAGCGGATTTACGCTACTCAATACCGGCAGCCTGCGTGTCGAAGGCAGCGGTTCGGTGGGCGTGCTCAGCGATTCGGGAGGGGTGCTGAGCAATGAGGGCAGCATCTTCTCGGTCTCCGGCATCGGGGTGTCGTTCACCGGCAGCGCGGACACCACGCTGATCAATCGCGGCAGCATCCGCGGCGCAACGCAGGCGGTCGCATCCGGCGCCGGCAACGACCGCCTCGACATGCAGGGTGGGCAGCTCACCGGAACGGTCAGCCAGGGCGCCGGCAACGACAGCCTGGTCGTCAGCGCGGGCACGATGGGCGCGGTCGACCAGGGCGATGGCATGGACTCGGCCCGCATCCTCGGCGGCACCGTCAACGGCACGATCCAGCAGGGCGCGGGCATCGACGATTTCTTCATGTCCGGCGGCGAAATCGGTGCATTGCTGCAGGGCGATGCGCTGGACACCTTCCTGATGACGGGCGGGCGCATCGTCGGCGCCTTCGACGACGGCGACTATGCCGTGATGACCGGCGGACGCATCGGCCGCGTCAACATGAAACTGGACGACAACACCTTCGACATGTCGGGCGGCACCATCGACGGCAACCTGGTCACCGGCTTCGGCCGCGACATCATCCGCCTGTCCGACGGCTACATCGGCGGCAACATCAGCGTCAGCGGAGGCAACGACGCGGTCACTGTCGCCGGCGGTACGGTGCGCGGCGAAATCCGGCTCAGCTTCGGCGACGACCTCTTCGCGTGGAACGGCGGTGGCGTCGTCTACGGTGCCATCGACCTGGGCGAAGGCACCGACATCGCGACGCTGTCCAGCCTCAACCAGTCGCACCTGGGCGCAACGCCGCTGGTCGACGGCGGCGCGGGCATCGATGCCCTGTCCTTCGACAACGTCACCACCGACAACATCGCGCGCTTCCGCAACTGGGAGTCGGTCGTTGCACGCGACGATACCGAACTGACCTTCGATGGCGACCTCGTGCTCGGCGATGCGGGCACCGGCACCGGCACGCTGGAGCTCGATGCCAGCAGCACGCTGTTCGCAGGCGCCGGCGCGCAGGCCGCCGTCACTCCGTTCAATGCCGGGCAATGGGTCACGTTCACCAACGCCGGGCGCATCGACCTGAGCAATGGCACCTCCGGCGCGACCGACACCTTCACCATCGTCGGCAACTACATCGGACAGAACGCCGCGCTGTACCTGCAGACGGAGCTGGGCGCGGACGATTCGGCGTCCGACCGGCTGGTCATCGCCGGCGGCAACGCCAGCGGCACGACCGGCCTGGGCATCCTCAATCTCGGCGGCAGCGGCGGACAGACCGTCCTCGACGGCATCCTGGTCGTCGAATCGCTGCAGGGCGCCACCTCCACGGGCAATGCGTTCGCGTTGATGTCGCCGGTCGCAGCGGGCGCCTTCGAGTACTTCCTGTTCAAGGGCGGCATCAGCGACGGCACGGCGGAGAACTGGTACCTGCGTTCGACGATCGTCGCGCCCCCGCCCCC
>NZ_JBUBPF010000006.1:0-248783 GCF_054902115.1 Luteimonas sp. RIT-PG2_3
GTACGGCCACGCCCACGGACGGCTGTCCGCGCCCGACACCCTGCGTTTCGAACGCCAGTTGCCGGGACCGCTCGCGCGCGTCTGGTCGCACCTGCTGGAACCCGAGCTGCGCTGCCGCTGGCTGGCCGGCGGCGACATCGATCCATGCGAGGGCGGCCACGCCAGGCTGGTGTTCCGCAATGCCGACCTGTCCGCCGGGGACGACCACGCGCCCGACAAGTACCGCGAGCACGAGAACGCAGGCATCGTGCAGGGCCGGGTCATTGTCTGCGACCCACCGCGATTACTGGTGATGACCTGGACCGACCACGCCGACGCCCCGAGCGTGTTCGACTCCGAGGTCAGCTTCGAACTCTCCGCGCATGGCGATGCCAACGGCGATGGCGCCCGTGTCCGCCTGGTGTTGAGCCACGCCCGGCTGCATGCGGACGAACTCGGCGGTGTCGCTGCTGGCTGGCACACCCACCTGGGCCTGCTCGACGACCAGCTGCACGGACGTGCGCCACGCCCGTTCTGGCGCACGCATGCGCGGATGGAAGCCGAGTACCTCGCACTGGGAATCGGCGTGACCTGATCGCGCCAACCTCCTGCGCGCCGTGCCGCAGACAGGTGCCGGCAACGCCCCGGCGGATCGGGACATGACGAGGAATCAGGTGGCGGAGCCGGCCGATAAGCCGGGTTCTGTCGTGGACAGTCATTCCTCTAGGCGCATCGTCACCGATACGCTCAAGCAACCTACCCGGACCCGACGCGGGCCACGTCATGAGGTCCCTATTTGGTCTTGCTCCAGGTGGGGTTTGCCGTGCCGGTCTGTTGCCAGACTCGCGGTGCGCTCTTACCGCACCATTTCACCCTTGCCTGTGCCCTGCCACCCCTTTGCCGTCTCCGGAACCACTTGGCCGGCTCCGCCGGCAAGCGCTTGAAGAACGCCGCTGCGATCAGCGGCGGCAAAGGGGTGACAGGGCCATCGGCGGTATCTTTCTGTTGCACTTTCCGTCGGCTCGCGCCGCCCAGGCGTTACCTGGCACCTTGCCCTGTGGAGCCCGGACTTTCCTCGGCACCGGCTCCACGAATGGAACAGGTGACGCGACTGTCTGGCCGACTCCGCCGCGCGCATTGTCGCACGTCCCGACGACGGCCCTGAACGACAGCCGATGCCTGCCGCTGCCGCGGTGCAACAGGCATCGCGTCGCGATGCGTCGACGACGCTGCGGACGGCATGCCGCCGGTCAGTCGGCGTTCGCCTGCCCGCCATACAAGGCCTTGCGGGGCGCGCCGGTCAGTTCCGCCGCCACCTTCGCGGCGGTCGAGGGCGGCAGGTGCTCGGCCAGCTTGGCGTAGACGCGACGGCCCTCGATGACGCGGGCATCGGCATCCTCACCCGCCCCCTGTACCAGCACCACGAACTCGCCCTTGCGCTGGTTGGCATCGGCCAGCACCTGCGCATGCAGCGCGTCGAGGCGGCCGTCGAGCACAGTCTCGAACAGTTTGGTCAGCTCGCGCGCCAGCACCGCCGGGCGATCGCCACCGAACGCCTGCACGGCATCGGCCAGCATCTCGTCGATCCGGTGCGAGGATTCGTAGAAGATCAGCGTCCGTGGTTCGCCGGCCAGTGCCGACAGCCGCTCCCGCCGCGCCGAACCTTTCGCGGGCAGGAACCCTTCGAACACGAAACGGTCGCTGGGCAGCCCGGCCACGCTGAGCGCCGCGATCAGCGCGCTGGCGCCCGGCACCGGGCTGACCCGGATGCCGGCCGCGCGCGCAGCGCGGACCAGCCGGAACCCCGGATCGCTGACCAGCGGCGTGCCGGCATCGCTGACCAGGGCCAGCGAATCCCCCGCGAGCAGCCGGTCCACGACCTTGCGCGCGATCTCGTCCTCGTTATGTTCATGCAGCGCCAGCAGCGACTGTTCGACGCCAAAATGCGCCAGCAGCTGCCGCGTGTGCCGGGTGTCCTCTGCGCAGACGGCAGCGACCCCGCGCAGCACCTGCAGGGCGCGCGGCGTCAGGTCCTGCAGGTTGCCGATCGGGGTCGCGACCACGTGCAACACGCCGGCCGCGGCCGTGGCCGGCTGGGAGGGCGCACGGTCGCCGGCATGTCCGGAGACCTGACCGGGATAGGGGGTTGCCATCGTCACTCCATCTGCAGGGCGGTAGAATCCTAGCCGTTCTCATCTCCACGCACAGGATCGGCGCCATGCAGCGATTGTCGAAAAGGATGTTGGGCACCGCGGTCCTGGGTGCGCTGCTGGCGGGCTGTACCACGGTCCAGCTGTCCGGCCCGACCGAGCAGCCCGCGGTCGAGCAGGTTCAGGTCAACCCGCACTGGCGCTTCGATGACAGCCGCGCCGCCGCCGACCAGGACGGCTACCGCCCGCCCAGCCGCCTGGCCGTGCTGCTGCCGATGACCGGCGCGCTGGCCACCGCCGCCGCCCCGGTGCGCGACGGCCTGCTGGCCGGCTACTACGGCGAGCGCCGCACCCGCCCCGAAATCGTGTTCTACGACACCCTGGGCACCGCCGCCGGCGCCGTGGCCGCGCATGCGCGCGCGGTGTCCGAGGGCGCCGACCAGGTGCTGGGCCCGCTGGGCCGCGACGAAGTCTCGGCGGTGTTCCAGTCGCCGCAGGCGGTGCCGACGCTGGCCCTGAACCGCGGCGCGAGCGCGCCCGCCGAGAACGGCGCGAGCTATTCGCTCGCGCCGGAAGACGAAGGCGACGCCGCCGCGGCCTACCTGCTGTCGCGCAATGCCCGCCGCGTGCTGGTGCTCAGCAATGGCGACGACAACGCGCAGCGCAGCATCGAGGCGCTGCGTGCGCGCCTGCTGGTCGGCGGCGGCGCGATCGTCGGCACCGTGGCCGTGGTCGGCGACAAACCCGCCGACTCGACCCCGGCCTTCCGCAACGCGGCGTCCGGCGAGAATGCGGCAGACGCGGTGTTCCTGGCCATCCGCGGCAACCAGGCCCGCATCGTGGTCTCGCAACTGGCGGCAGCGGGCCTTGGCGGCAAGCTGCGGGTGGCGACCTCGCAGATCGGCCAGGGTATCGGCAAGCCGGAAGAAGACCTGGTGCTCGACGGCATCGCCTTCACCAGCGAACCCTGGGCCTCGGGCACGGCGCATGCGTCGCTGCCGGCCGCCGCGGCACTGGGCCGCGATCTGCCGACCGCACGCGGTCCTGCGACCCGCCTGTTCGCCTTCGGCCACGACGCCTGGCAACTGAGCGCCTACCTGCAGTACCTGGCGACGCATCCCGATGCGCAGCTCAAGGGCGCCACCGGGACGCTGCGGCTCGATGCCGACGGCACCGTGCGCCGCGCACCGGCGTGGGCCACGTTCAGCCGCGGCAACGTGGTCCCGCTGACCGGCGGCTGAGCCGGTCACACCCGGGCACAACGGAATGCGCCCACCCGGCCCGAAAACAGCGGGCAGCCGGACACCCCTCGCGCCTGCCGGCCACCAACGCGGCCGGCACTGCGAAACGCTCGCGCTGGCACTGCTGCGCGACGCCGGCCTTCAAGAGGTCGCCAGCAACGCGCGTTACCGGGGCGGCGAACTCGACCTGGTGATGCTGGACCGCGATGCATCGGGTCGTCGGTTGCTGGTCTTCGTTGAAGTGCGCTATCGCCGCGATCCATCCTTCGGTGGCGGCGCTGCATCGGTCGACGCGCGCAAACGCCGCAAGCTGATCACCGCCGCGCACCTCTATCTCGCAACGCATCCCGCCTGGCGTGACCTGCCTTGCCGCTTCGATGTCGTCGCGGCCAGTGGCGATCCCGACCACCCGACCCTCGACTGGATCCGCGACGCCTTCCGCGTCAGCGATTGACGCGACGCCGGCTCAAGTCAACGCCGGTTCCGATCTGACGCTGCAGGGCCTCACTCAGCCCGGGTCGAGTTCACCCGCCGCGCGTGCGCGTGCAACGTCGTCCTGCGTATCCAGGTCCTGCGCCAGCGCGGCATGCTCGACGACTTCGGTCGTGCGTTCGCGCAGCAACGCGCGCAGGCCATGGTCGCCATACAGATCGCGCGCCAACGCGAAGGTGCCCGGACGCAGCAGTGCGGGAATGCCGGCAATGCCGGCGTAACCACTGAGCACATCGACGCCGGGATGCAGGGCCGCCCGCTGCAGCAGGCGCTGCAGGTGCATGCGGTCCAGCGCTGGCTGGTCGATGCCGACCAGCACTCTGTCCGCATGCGGCCATGCCTCCGTCGCCGCGGCCGCCAGCCGCAACGACGAGGCCATGCCTTGCTGCCAGTCGGCATTGACGACGATCCGCACCGGCACCTGCGCCAGTTCAGCGCGCATGCGCTCGGCCTGCGCCCCCAGCACGACGATCAGCGCGTGCGGCGCGGTCTCCAGCAACTGCCGGACCGCACGCCGCAGCAGGCTCTCGCCGCCGATGCGCAACAGTTGCTTGGGTTCGCCGAGACGATGGCTTCCTCCTGCCGCAAGCACGATGCCGACATGCGCAGCCGTAGGCGTGGACACAAGCGTCGACGCCACCGTCAACGCCGCGACCAGTACTGTTGCAACTGCGCGCAGATCGACAGCGCGATCACTTCCGGCCCCTGCCCGCCGAGATCCAGGCCCACCGGGCCATGCACGCGCGGCAGCAGCGAGGCTTGCACCGGCTCGGGCAACAGACGCAGCAGTTCGTCGCGACGACGCATCGGTCCCAACAGGCCGATCCACGGCACGGGCGTCGCGGCAAGCGCCAGCAGCGCCTCGCGATCGAGTTCGAAATCATGGTGCTGGACGATCGCGATCGTGCCAGCGGCCAGCACGGACGCATCGATGGCGGGCCAGGCGACGGTTGCCGGCGTGACCTCATGCCAGGCATCGGCGAACACCCCGGCGTCCTTCCAGCGCGGACGGCGCTCGACCAGCGCGACATGGGCGCCCAGGGACCGCAGGCCCGGCAGCAGCCATGGCGATTCCGGACCGGCGCCGTAGATCCTGGCCCAACGCGCGGGCGGAATCGAAAGTGCCCATCCGCGGGACGGCTGGCCCGCAGGCCCGGTCATCCCGTCCACATCCGCCGTCGCCGACGACGCCCACGCCAACGGCCAGGCATGCGCATGTTCGCCGCAACGCATGCGCGCGCCGTCTGCCTCGATCGCGACCTCCAATGCCCCGGCCTGCGCGCGCCATGCCGACAACAATGTCTCCAGCGCCGGCATCGTCGCCACCGGTAGCAACGCCACATGCAGCAGGCCACGACAGCCGACGCGCGAACCGAACATCAGGTCACCGTCATCGCGGGTATCGAGCGCGACGATCCGGGCCCGTCGCGTCGCCGCGACCTCGGCCGCCTCCTGCTCAAGCACCGGTTCCAGGCAGCCGCCGCTGATCCAGCCCTGGCGCAGTTCGCCGGGACCGAAACCGAGCAGCGCGCCGGCCTTGGCATAGGTCGAGCCCTCGGTGCCCATGACGATCCCGAGCACCGCCCCATCGCGTTGCGCTGGCGTCGCCCGGCGCAGGGCATCGAACACCGCGCGCGCTCCGCCCGGCGGCAGTGCCGACACGACGCCCTGCGCTGGCGTCATGCCTTCGCCAGCTGATCGCCCACCGGCAATCGGCGGATGCGCTTGCCGGTCGCGGCAAAGATCGCATTGAGCAGCGCCGGCGCCACTGGTGGCACGCCGGGTTCGCCGACGCCACCGATCGGCGAATCGGCGTCATCGGCGCCAACCAGGTGCACGCGGATCTTCGGCGGCGCCTCGTTGATGCGCAGGAACAGGTAGTCATGGAAGTTGGACTGCTCGACACGCCCGGCGCGGAACGTGATCTCGCTCGACAGCGCGATGCTCAGGCCCTGGATCACCGAGCCTTCCAGTTGCGCGCGGATGCGCTCCGGATTGATCTGCGCACCGCAGTCGATCGCGATGTCGACGGCCGGGATGCGCAACTGGCCATCGCTGCCCATCACCACTTCGACGACCGCAGCGGTATAGCTGGCAAAGCTGCCGTGCCCGGCCACGCCGAGGCCATGCCCGGACGGCAACGCGCGTCCCCAGCCGGCGCCGGCGGCGACCGTCTCGACCACGCGGCGCAGGCGCCCGGTGTTGATCGGATAACGCGCCGGGTCTTCGCCATAGTTGGCCGCCTGGCGGGAGACCGGATCGATCTTGGCCGGCGGACCGATGAAGTCGAGCAGGAAGTCCTTCGGATCGCGCCCGGCCGCGTGCGCGAGTTCGGCGACGGCGCACTGGGTCGCGAACGCATGCGGGATGTTGAACACCGAGCGGAACCAGCCGATCCGCGTATGCGCCATCGCCTGCACGTTCTCGACGCGGTAGTTCGGCAACGCGGTACCGAGATCGGTCAAACCCATCGCGAGCTCGAACGCGCCCTGATAGCCGCTGTCGGGCGCGAACAGGCTGCCGATGCTGGGCGCGGCGCTGCGATGCAGCCAGGCCAGCGGCTTGCCGTCGCCGTCGGCCGCGGCCTCGATACGCTGCACGGCCACGGTATGGAAATAATCGTGGGCGATGTCGTCCTCGCGCGTCCAGGTCACCTTGACCGGCTTTCCGCCCAGCGCCTTCGACAGCAGGCCGGCCTCGACGATGAAGTCGGGCTTGGACTTGCGGCCAAAACCACCGCCGAGCAGGGTCTGATGCACGGTCACCTGTTCGGCCGGAACCTCCAGCGCCTGCGCCAGCAGGTCGCGTGCGGTCTGCGGATCCTGCGTGCAGGCCCAGGCCTCGACGCGGCCGTCGACAATGCGCACCGTCGCCACCGGCGGCTCCATGGTCGCGTGCGCGATGTGCGGCAATGCGTACTCCACCGCGATCCGCGTCGGCGCTCGCTGCAGCGCCTGCATGACGTTGCCGGTTTCGTGGATCAGCTTGCCGGGTGCGCGCACCGCGGTCTCGAGCTGGGCGCGATAGGTATCGGAGTCGTAACTGCCGTTGCCGCCATCGTCCCAGTCCAGCACCAGGCGCTTGCGTCCTTCGTTCGCCGCCCAGGTGGAGTCGGCGATCACCGCCACGCCGCCCAGCGGCAGGAAGGCCGACGGCACCGCGGTGCTGTCCAGCGTGCGCACGTCGAGGACGCCACCGAACGCGCGCGCAGCGCGATCGTCGACACTGCGCAGCTTGCCGCCATAGACCGGCGGGCGCGCGACGACCGCATGCACCGTGCCGTCGAGCACCACGTCGATGCCGTAGCCGGCACGACCGGTCACGATGTCGTGGTTGTCGACCAGGCCGATGCTGTCCTTGCCGATGTAGCGGAACTGCGCCGGCGATTTCAGGACCAGCGTCGCCGGATCCGGCACCGGCAACCGCGCCGCCGCCGCCGCGAAATCCCCGTAACCGGCGGAACGACCGGACGCCGGATGCGACAGCGTGTGCAGCTCGGCGCGGACCTCGGACACGGGCACCGCCCAGGCGGCCGCTGCCGCCGCCACCAGCATCTGCCGGGCGGCCGCGCCGGCGCGCCGCAACGGCGCATAGCCATGGCGGATCGAACGCGAGCCGTCGGTGTTCTGGTTGCCGTAACGCGCGTGGTCGCCGTCGGCCTGCTCCACGCGCACGCGCGCCCAGTCGGCGTCCAGCTCGTCGGCGATGATCATCGGCACGCTGGTGCGCACGCCCTGGCCCATTTCGGCGCGATGGTTGGTGATCGTCACCGTGCCGTCGGGCGCGATGCTGAGGAAGACCTGCGGCGTGTCCTTGAGCCCCCCGGGCATGCCGTCGCCGCCGTACTTGCGCGCGTCCTGCGCCATCGCGCGCGGCACACCGCCGACGGCCAGCGTCAGCGCCCCCGCGGCCGCACCGACCAGGAAGCCGCGCCGGCTGACGTTGAAGATCGGCAGGTCGCCAGGCGCGCGGCGTCCGCCGCCATCGCCGCCGCTCACGACTCGGCTCCCGACTGGCCGGCGGCCAGGTGGATCGCCGCACGGATGCGCGGATAGGTGCCACAGCGACACAGGTTGCCGGACATCGCCGCATCGATGTCGTCATCGCTGGGCGTCGGGTTCTCGCGCAGCAACGAGGCCGCCTGCATGATCTGTCCGCCCTGGCAGTAACCGCATTGCGCGACGTTGAGCGCCTGCCAGGCCTGCTGCACCGGATGCGTGCCGTCGGCCGACAGCCCCTCGATGGTGGTGATGCTGCGCCCGGCCAGCGCCGCCACCGGCAGCACGCAGGAGCGGGTGGCGACGTCGTCGACATGCACCGTGCAGGCACCGCACATCGCCATGCCGCAGCCGAACTTGCTGCCGGTCATGCCCAGCACGTCGCGCAGGTACCACAGCAGGGGCATGTCGGGATTGCCGTCGAACGCGTGTTCGCGGCCATTGATGGTCAGTGTCAGCATGCTGGGAGCTCCTTCGGGGCTTGCCTGGCGATGGACGGCGGCGGCATGGATCCCCGTGCCGCGCGTCCCGGTGGTTGCCGCTGACTTTACCTGATCGACCCGGCGCTGGATGCGGCCGGGGACTGCACTTTCGTATCAGGGTGGCGTCCACCGCCGAACCGCGGCTGCGGTCCGGGGACGTCGGCGGGTCGGAGACAATGCCGCTCCCTCCGCCCCGCCGGGAGATCGCGAGGGCAGGACCATGCTCGGAATGGTCGCAGGGGCCTCCTCGCGGTCCGAGATGCGCGGTTCGCCGCCGCCGGCCCGGCATCCCGACAGGCCCGGCGCGCCCATCGCATGCGTGGCCGCCATGGTCAACGCGCCAGTTCCAGCACGAACTCGGCCGGCGGCTGTCCACCCTGCAGATGCTCGACGAAGTAGTCCCACCGCCTGCGCAGGAAGTAGGGATCGACCCGCTTCAAGGCATCCTTGCCCTTGCCGGCATCGACGAAGCCATGGTCGCGATTGGGCAGGATCAGCAAGTCGAAGTCCTTGTTGGCTGCGATCAAGGCGTCCACCAGTTGCATGGTATTGGCGGGATGGACGTTGTCGTCCATGTCGCCATGGGCCAGCAACAGCTTGCCCCGCAGATTGCCCGCCAATGGAGCATTGGCCTGTTCGGCATAGCCCGTATCGTCGACCGGCCATGCATGGAACCGCTCGCCCCATTCGGCCCAGTAGCTGCGCTGGTCGTGGTTTCCCGCGGAGGACACCGCCACCTTGAAGAACGCCGGATACTTCAGCATGGCGCGCGCGGAGGCATAACCGCCGCCGGAGTGGCCGAAGATCCCGACCCGTTCCAGGTCGAGGAATGCGTGCCGCTCCGCCAGTTGGCGCAGCCCGGCGATGTGGTCGTCGAGGCCTCCGGCCGCGCCCATGTTGCGATAGGACAAATCACGGAATGCCTTCGAACGCAACGGCGTTCCACGGCCATCGATGGTCACCACTACGAAGCCGAGTTCGGCAAGCGCCATCTCATCTTCGAACATGCTGACGTCGAACGACTTCGGCGTCTTGATCTTCTGCGGCCCGGGATAGATCGAATCCAGCGCCGGATAGCGCTTGTGCGGGTCGAAATTCGATGGCAGGAACATCGCACCATACAGATCGGTGACGCCATCGCCGGCCTTGACGGTGAACGGCTGCGCCGGCTGCCAGCCGATGGCGCGCAGGGAGGCGACGTCGGCACGCCGCAGCTCGCGGACCAGCGTGCCATCGGCGCGCCGCAGGTTGCTGACCGGAGGCAGATCCAGTCGCGAGTAGGTGTCGACGAAATACCTGCCGCTCGGCGAGAACGCGACCTGATGGTCCGCCGGTTCTGGGCTCAGATGCCGCAGGCCGCGACCATCCAGCCCGATGCGATACAGATGCCGGGCATACGGGTCCTGGCCATGCTCACGGCCGCCGGCAACGAAGTAGACCTGGCGTTGCGCAGTATCGACATGGACGATGCCGCGCACGGCCCAGTCACCGCGTGTCAACTGACGGACCGCATCGCCGTTTCGCGCATCCATCCGATACAGGTGGTTCCAGCCATCGCGCTCCGACGACCACAGCAGGACATCGCCGACGATGCGCGCCTGGCTGCCGCGATTGACATAGGTCTCACTGCGCTCGACGACTGGCGTACGTACCTCGCCGGTGATCGCGTCGACGACATGCAGCGTGATCGACTTGTAGCCACGTTCGTCAACGCTGAAGCAGGCGCGCGAACTGTCTTCGCTCCAGCACGTCGTCATGTCGTAAGGCGCTGCCAGGCCGAAGGCAGGAACATCGGGGCGCAGCATCGTGCCTGCCTGCAGGTCGAACAACACGATCTCGGCCTGCGGAATCCCGGGATCCCCGGCAACAGGGTAGCGATAGCGGTGGGTCAGCGGCGCCCGCCCCTGCACCGTCTGGACCACCGACAGCTCCTGCAATCTGCGGACATCCGTGCGATATCCCAGCAGGAAGCGCGAGTCCGGCGAGAATTCGACTTCGGGCTCCGGCGCCGGCGCAGCGCGCAGCAGGCGTTGGGTCACCGAACCGAGCGTCTCCGCGCCGCCATATCCCCTGAGGGCATCGCCATCGGATGTCAGCGCGCGCGACTGTCCGCTGCTGGTATCGCGCAGCCACAGGTTGTACCCGACGATCGAAACCGCCCAGCGACCATCCGGTGACAGCACTTCGCCATCGCGCGCGCCGGCGGTCGTCGCATCGGCGACGCAACGGTAGTCCTGCAGATCACAACGCCAGTCGGCGGCGTCGACACGGACGCGAATGCCCGCCTCGCCCTCGGCGTAGGCAAACCATGTGAACGGCAGCGCATTGCCCAGATAGGCCTTGCCGGCAACGGCAGACAGTCCGGACGCCAATCTACCGTGGTCGAATGCCGGCTGCTGCAGGTTGCGTTCCGGATCGACAAGCACAAAGGAGCGATTTTTGTCCTCGTCACGCCCGTCGCCTTTGTGCCCGTGCTCGTCCACATACCAGAAGCGATCCCCTTGCGCGATCCAGTTCGGCTGCAGGCGCGTTCGCGACACCAACGTGCGCGCATTCTGCAGCAGCGCCGCGCGCCGGTAGTCTTCCAGCGTCGCGGTTGGCGGGTGCTGAGCGCATACGGGCGTCATCCACGCGCCCGCCACCAGGATCAAGGCCAGCAGGACATTGCGTTGTCGTGCACTGGGGATCATGCCGCGGGTCCGATTGCCATGGATAAACACGTCATGGAGGAGCATGCCAGCGGCCTACCAGCGCAAACCGGTCTTCGCATCGGTTTCCGGCTCGGGCGTGGGCACGTGCGCAGGCATGTGGATGCTGCCGTGCTCGACGATCACGTGGCCGTCCCGGATCACCAGCTCTACCTTGGCCAGGTCTTTCAGGTCGCGATCGGGCTGGCCATCCAGCACGATGACGTCCGCGAGTTTCCCGACCTCCAGCGTGCCCAGTTTGTCGGCCATGCCAAGAATCCGCGCATTGGTCCTGGTGGCGGCTTCGAGCGCTTGCGGGACACTGAAGCCCACCGCCACGAACTGCTCCAGTTCGGTGATGTAGGCCTGAGGCAGGTAGCGGAACCAGTCGCTGACCAGGTCGGTGCCGACACCGAGCTCGACGCCTGCGTGCTTGAGCCGGCGCAGCATCTGCAGGTTCTCCTGCTTGGAGAAACTGAAACGTCGCGACGTCGAGTCGAAGTATCCTCCCGACAGATCAAAGATGTAGATGTAGGGCACCAGCGTCGGCACCGAAGCCGTGCCATTACGTGCCATCAACCGGATCGTCCCGTCGCTGCGCGGCAACGGATGCTCGATGGTATCGGCGCCCGCTTCGACCGCCCATTGGATGTAGAACGTCTCGGCATCCACCGTCACCTTCAGCCCGAGCGTATGCGCCTCGTCGACCGCGGCACGCACTTCGTCCCGCGAATAGTGGCTGGCCAGCTTGATCAGGTCGGCGCCGCGCTTGAACTGCTCGCGCACCGCCTCGCGCCAGTCGTCCGGTCCGGACGCCTCGCGGATCGCGCCGAGCGACGCGTGCCTGCAGTTGGTGTGCAGGGGCTTCTCGGCGCCATGCCCGCCGGTGGCGGTGATCAGTTGCCCGGCGGCGAATACGCGCGGGCCGACGATGCGGTTGTCGGCCACCCAGCGCTTGAGCCGGAACGGCACCGTCCCCGCCGAAGCGACATCGCGGACACTGGTGATGCCCGACGCGGCGTAGTAGCGCAACCGCTCCACCCCGCGCAACGCCGCCGCCCCTTCTTCATCGGCCTCGATGCGCGGCGTGCTCGGCTCGGCATACGTCAGATGGGTATGCAGGTCGATCAGCCCTGGCATCACCGTGCGGCCGGACACGTCGATCACGCGCGCGCCCTCCGGCCAGGCACTGGACCCCGGCGGCAGTATCGCGACGATCCGGTTGCGCTCGATGACCACCGTGGCGTCGCGTGCCGGCTGGCCCGTGCTGTCGAAGACGCGGCCACCACGCAGCACGATCGATCCCTCCGGCCCCTTGGGGCCAGGCGCTACCGGCACCCGTCGCGGATCGTCGGAGACTTCCATCGCAGGCTGTATCCAGCCATCGCGAGGCCAGTGTTCGCGCGGCGCATCTGCGCGCTGCGCGCCCGCGACAACCGGCCACAGCAGCAGCACAACCAGACCGGGACCCAGCAACTTGATGGACATCGAAATACCTCGGTAGCGTAAGGGCGGAAGCGAACTGGCCGGACGGGTCTGATGGACAGGGGCGGCGCCGCGGAGGACCGGGATCAGAAGCTGATCCGGACGCCCGCATAGAGATTGCGCCCGATGCGCGGATACATCGGGTGGGTATAGGTGAACGGCGTCATCGGTGCATGCGCATCGAACAGGTTGTCGACGCCGGCATAGACCTGGTAACCATCGAAACGCAGCCCAACGCGCACGTCATGCTGGATGAAGCTTCCACTGTCCGGATGCGCCTCGGCCATCGAGTAGTCGCCGACGACATCGTTCCAGTTGCGGATGACGCCCCCGAGGTAGCGCACGTTCCAGTCAACGTTGACGTTGCCGCGTTCGTAGCGCGCGTTGACGTTGGAACGCCAGGTCGGATTGGGCGCGATCCTGTCCAGCCGCGTGCGCAACGCGGGATTGAGCGGGACCGGGTCGTAGACCAGCTCGCGCAGGTGCGTGGCATGGGCCTGCAGGGCAAGCCGCCCCAGGTTCGCGGGAAGATCGAACCGGTATGAAGCCCCGAAGTCCCAACCCCGGGCGCGGTAGCGCGCCAGGTTGAACACCTGGGCAACGACCACGTCGAGGTTGCCGCTGACGTCGCGGGTGATGCTGCGGCAGAAGTCGTTGTCCAGATTCGGCGAGTCAACGCAGTTCTCGGCGATCTGCGGAGCACTCAGACTGGTGATGACCCCGTCGATCTCATTGGCGTAGTAGTCCCCGGTCAACACGAGCCCCGGGATCCAGCGCGGCGCCAGCACGATCCCGGCAGTCACGGTGTCGGCCGTTTCCGCCGCCAGGTTAGGATTGCCCTGCAGCACCACGAATTTTCCGCTAGGCGTCTGCACGAAGTCGGCAGCTGCGGTGCCCAGCAACCTCCCGCAGTTGGCCTGGCGATTGCCCGGGGCTGGGCCGGTCGCCACCCGCGAGACGTCGCAGGGATCGGCGATGCTCTGGTTCGATACGTTGGTGCCCGAGAACAGCTCGCTGACATTTGGCGCGCGTACGGCGCGCGCATAGGCACCGCGGAACTTGATGTCGTCCACCGGCATCCAGCTCGCCGACAGGCCGTAACTGCCATCGGTGCCCGTGGTCGTATAGTCCTGGAACCGGTACGACGCGGTGACTTCGAGCGACCGGGCGAAGCGTACATCCCGCAACAGCGGCAGGTTGAGCTCCGCGAAAGCCTCCCAACTCGAATAGTGCCCGATCGTGGCGACCTTCGGTCCAAGATGGAACAGATCGCCCGACATGCCATCCGCGTCCGGAAGTGCTTGGCTCGATTCGCGTCGATACTCCAGCCCGGCGGCAAATGCGACCGGCAGTTCTGCTCCGGATCCCGGCGAATCCCAGCTGAAGAGCGTTCCATCCACGGTCGCCACGGCATTGGCCTGCGTAATGACATCGCGCTGCAACGGTCGCCGGTAGGAGTAGGCCAGCGCCTCGAAACTGGTCGTGCCTACCTGCAGGATGTTGATCGGCACGCAACCATTACCCGGATCGACAAGGGTCGAACGGCAGACGATCCCGCCGCTGAGCGGATCGCGCACCGCATCCACCTGCTGCCGGAACAGCGAATCCATGAAATCGCTGTTACTGAACCTTGAGCGCGTGCGCCCATAGTTGCCATAGACCTCGAAATTCCAGTCGTTGACGAAGACCCCGCGCACGCCGGCAACAGCGCGCTGCATGCGGAACTCCGAACTCAGATCCAGCAGCGCACCGGGCGAGCGAAAAGGTTGCCCGGCCGCATAGGCCGCGCGCATCGCGTCGACGTCCTGCGCCAGGTCGTTGTTGATGCGGGTGACGTCGACGTGGTCGATGCCGTTGGACTGCATCAGCGCCACCAGCGCGTCGGATACGAACGGATTGTCGATGCGCAGCGCGTAACCTCCAGCGCGCACGCTCGAAGGGCCAGCACCTGCGTAGTTCGCGAAGCCGAACTGGCTGCTGCTGTCGATGCCGTAACGCTTGGCCTCCAGAAAGCCCTCGAGTTCCCGCAACACGCCCTGCCCGTCGCGCAGGAACGAGAACGTCAACTGCAGTTCCGCACCGGTCCGCTCCAGGCCATTGCGCGCGGTGCCGAGCTGGTTGCCCAGGTAACAGTCCGGGCAATCGAGCGCGACGTTCTGCAGGCGCCCGCTTCCATCCGTCAGCCGCGTACCCACATCGTAGGGAATCAGTTGGCCGGCATCGTCGAAGCTCAGGCTGTAGGCGGGCATGCCGGCGAGTGGCGTGGTGAGCACTGGGTGCCCGTACTCGCGATAGGTAATGCCGCTGATGCCGTACATCGACACGAAACGCGGTTCTGATGTATCGCCTGGCGTCCGCAGCGGATTGGCGACATAGCTCAATGTGCCGCGCTTCCCGCCCGGCTCCCAGCCCCACTTTCGCTGCGCCCAATACACCGGACGCTCGCGATCATGGCTCAGCGACAGCATCACATTACCGCGATCGTCGGCGAAGCTGCGACCGAGCGTCATTGCCAGGCTGCGGGTCGCGCCGCCACCGTGTGACGTGCTGCCCACTTGCGCCTCGCCGAGAAAGCCGTCGAACCCCTGGCGCGTGATCAGGTTGACCACGCCGGCAATCGCGTCCGCACCATAGACCGCGGACGAGCCGCCGGTGACGATGTCCACGCGTTCGAGCGACGTCTTGGACACGGTGTTGAGATCGACCGCGCTGGTGCCCGACGTACCGGCCACCTGCCGCCGCCCATTGATCAGCACCAGCGTGCGGTTGTCACCCAGCCCCCGCAGGTTGGCGGTCGACACCCCGGAGTTCTTGAACCCCGCGGAAACGGTGGAGACCTGCAGGTCGCCGCCCAGGCTCAGCTGGGGTTGCCGGTTGAGCACATCGACCACATGCGTGGTCGACAGTGAATCGATCTGCCGCTTGTCGATGACCGCCAGCGGGTGATTGGACTCGACGTCGGCACGACGGATCCGAGACCCTGTGACGCTGACCCGCTCGGTCGTGACGACGCCCATCTCATCAACGGAGGAACGACGATCGTCTTCGCCCTCCTGCACCGCGTCGCGCTCGACCACGTAGACATCCGCACCGACCTGTCGGAAGCGCAGGCCGCTCCCGTGCAGCAGCCGCGCGAGTGCATCGGCCGGCGAGCATTCGCAGCGCACGTCGGGCGAGATCAACATCGACGCAGTGGCGAAGTCGTAAAGGATTTCCTTGCCGCTCTGTCGCCCGAATGCCTCCAGCGCCGCCGCCAGGTCCTGCCGGGCGATATCGAACGCGCGCGCCTGCGGCTGCTCCTGCGATTGCGCGGAGGCAGGCATTGCCGGCATGGCGGCGACCGCGACAGCCGCCACGAGAGCCAGCGCCGAGACATGCACCTTTGAAGTCTTGCCCACTGCCATCGCTCCCACCTCTCCGGCCGACCCGCCCGATCATGGGCAGTTGCAGAACAAGATGACGCTCGGCACGCACTCCTCACCCGCGGGCATGAAATCCAGTGGAAACACCTACTCCGGCGCGCGTGCCTGCTTGCGGTTGGAGGCATCCTCCGGTGGATCGCTGCGGACCAGGGCCAGCGTCCCATCCGCCAGTGGCCGCGCCACGACCGGATGATAGGTCGACAGGGCGAGTACGAAGTTGTCGGGACGCGCGGTACTGAACACACCGCTGATGCGCAGACCGGCCAGGCGAGGATCCTCGATGACCAGTTGCCGACGCGAATAGCGGTTGACCTCGGCTACGGCGCTTTCCAGCGGGTCGTTGCGGAAGATCAACCTGCCCTCGCGCCAGCTGATGGCGCGATCGACATCCGCCTGCGACACCCTGATGCCATTGACGGCATCGGCATGCAACTGCTCGCCGGCGCCCAGCGATATCCGCGGCTTCCTAGCCAGCAGGCGATCGAGGCCAATCCGGCGCACGGAGTCGACATCGACCCTGCCTTCGACCATCACAAGGTGCAGGCCGGCGGCGTCGACGCGGACATCGAATGCGGTCCCCACTGCGGTGATGCGTCGATCACCGGCAGTGACCACGAACGGCCGCGCGGCATCGGCCGCGACTTCGAACAAGGCCTGGCCGCGCAGCAGGCGGACGCTGCGTTGCGCTGCGCTGAAATCCACGACGATGGCACTGTCGGTGTTCAAGGCAACCACCGAACCATCGTCGAGTCCGATCTCACGCTGCTCGCCGATACCGGTGGCATGGCGCGATTGCGACACCGCACTGCCGGCCGCAGAAGGCGTCTGCGCCAGCGACGGTAAGCCGGATCGGTCGCCGGGCAGGCGCCCGATCCATGCCCCGATCGCCAGCAGGGCGACCATGGCCACCAACGCCCAACCGGCGCTGCGCCAACGCGGACGCAATGGGTACGCCGCCAGCGCGCTGTCGCGCATGCTT
The DNA here is from genome assembly GCF_054902115.1 of Luteimonas sp. RIT-PG2_3. Taxonomy (NCBI): domain Bacteria; kingdom Pseudomonadati; phylum Pseudomonadota; class Gammaproteobacteria; order Lysobacterales; family Lysobacteraceae; genus Luteimonas; species Luteimonas sp. RIT-PG2_3. The sequence goes on from NZ_JBUBPF010000006.1 coordinate 16,916, forward strand.
CGGATCTCGGCAGTGCCAGCGACCCGGCCCATGCCCTCGACAACACCCTCGGCAGCCGAGAACGCGGCCCGGTGCGCGGGCTGTTCGAGCCAGCGCGCCAAGTCGCGCTGATCCTTCGCGTCCAGCGTGCCCAGGCGGCGACGTGCCACCCAGCATGCGGCAGCATCATCGATGCCGCCGGGCGGATCGGCACGGGGGCCAGGCCAGACGTCGCGCAGGCTCATGTCGCACTTGCCTGCAATTGGGTGATCGCACGCATCATGTGTTTCTCGACCGCACTCACCGAGATCCCCAGGCGTCGGGCGATCTCGGTTCCGGACAGTCCTTCGTAGCGGTTCAGCAGGAACACCGTGCGCGAGCGCTCGGGCAGTGCCTGCAGCGCCTGGATCGCGCGTGCGAATGCCTCCTCGCCCAGCGCCACCCGTTCCGGCGAGCGTTCGTCACGACCGTGTTCGAACGCGTGATCGGAGGGATCGCGGGCGTCAGTCCGGTGGCGTGCCTCGCGGCGCGCGTGTTCCAGCATCATGTTCGCGGCAATCCGGAACAGATAGCCTTCGCCATTGCCGATTGCGGCGTGCTCCTCGCGCCGGAGCAGGCGCGTGAACAATTCCTGGGTGAAGTCGTCGACATCCGCGCTCGTCGGCAACCGCCTGGCGAAGTAGCGCCGGATCGCCGGCTCATAGCGCGCGACAATGCCCGCCGTGTCTTCCGGCGAACCGATCGGGTCAGGCCAGTCGTCACCTGCAATGCGATTCATGCTGTGCCCAACGCCACGTGCGTCATTGGGGAGGCACCATAAGCCAGGATATCAAGCCTGCGCAAATTCTGCGGGCCGCCGGCCTCGCGTGCCACTCAGCCCACCGGCGAGGTGAAATGCTCGAAGCCTTTGCCCGGAAGCCGCAGGACGCGACCGTCGGCATCGAGCAAGCGCACTTCGCTGCCGGCGACCACGCGGCCGATGCAGGTCGCGGCGACTCCGGCCGATGCCGAGGCGGCCGCGATGTCGGCGCCGCGCTGCGCTGGCGCGGTGAAGCACAGTTCGTAATCGTCGCCGCCGCTGGCCTGCAGGAGATGGCGCGCGGCCGCATCCGGATACGCGGCAATCAATGGTCCGGAGGCGGGCAAAGCCGCGGCATCGATGTCGGCACCGACGCCGCTCGCCCGGCAGACGTGGGCCAGGTCTGCCAGCAGCCCGTCCGACACATCGATCGCTGCATGCGCCTTGCCGCGCAAGGCAAGCCCTGCGCCGATGCGTGGCATCGGGCGATCCAGCCGCGCGCGCAGCCATGGATCCGCGATGGCAGAGGCGCGCCATTGCCACAGGGCCGCGGCAGCATCGCCGAGCGTACCGGTGACCCAGATGTCGTCGCCGACCTGGGCACCGTCACGGCGCAGCGCCTGACCGCGGTCGACCAGGCCATGCGCGGCCACGCTGATCGACAGCGGACCGCGCGTGGTGTCACCACCGACCAGGGCGACGCCATGCAGGGCCGCCAGACCGAGGAAGCCGTCGAGGAAGCCCTCCAGCCAGACCGCATCGGGCTCGGGCAACGACAGCGACAGGGTGCACCACGCCGGCGTGGCGGCCATCGCGGCCAGGTCGGACAGATTGACCGCCAGCGCCTTCCAGCCGATGTCGGCAGGCGCGGTGTCGGCCGGGAAGTGCACGCCGCTGTTGAGGGCGTCCATCGTGACGATCAACTGCTGGCCTTCCGGCACCTGCAGGATCGCGGCATCGTCGCCGATGCCGAACAGTACGTCGCCGCGCGTGGCGGCACGGGCGCGGATACGGGCGATCAGGTCGAATTCCATGTCCCCGCCTCCTCGTCGATGACGACGCCGCAGGCCGCGGCGCGCCGGCGCGCCGTTAGCCCCGGCCTGCCTGTACTTCGATCCCGCGCCACTCGACCGCGGCGCGGTCCAGCACGCCGTTGACGTAGGTGTGGCCATGTTCCGAGCCGAACCGCTTCACGGTCTTCAGCGCCTCGTCGATGATCACGCGGTACGGCACGTCGATCCGGTGCAGCAGTTCGTAGGTGGCGATGCGCAGCATCGCGCGCTCGATCTGGTCGACTTCGTCGATGCCACGGTCCAGGAACGGCTGCAGTGCGGCATCGAGTTCGCCGGAACGCTTGCCGACGCCGTGGACGAGGTCCTCGAAATAGGCGAGGTCGGCGACTTCATGCGCCTGCTCATGCGCGAACTGCGCGATTGCATTCTTCGCGTCGACGCCCGACATCTGCATCGCGTAGACGGCTTGCAGCGCGCGACGGCGCGCGCGCGACCGGCCGACCGGATCCAGGCCGTCCTTGCGCTGCGGGCCACGCGGATGGCCGGCGCTCATGCCAGTTTCTCCAGCAGGTTGGACAGTTCGATCACCACCAGCGCGCACTCCTCACCCTTGTTGCCATGACTGCCGCCGGCACGCTTCTCGGCGTCGACGTAGTCCTCCACCGCCAGCACGCCATTCGCGACCGGCAGCCCATGATCCAGCGATACCCGCATCAGCCCTTCGCTGCAGCCATCGGCGACCTGCTCGTAGTGGCGGGTATCGCCACGCACCACGCAGCCCAGCGCGACGATGCCCTGGTGCGCACCGGCCGCGGCCAGCCGCGCCGCCACCACCGGCAGTTCCCAGGCGCCGGGGACCCGCACCAGGTCCAGCGCGTCCTCGGCGACGCCGTGGTCGATGAACGCCTTGCGCGCGGCCGCGGCCAGCGCATCGGTGATCTTCGGGTTCCAGCGGCTGACGAGGATGGCGTAGCGCGCACCTGCGGGGGCGCGCAGGTCGCCTTCGTAATGGCTCATGGGGGCGGTCGATACCGGTAGGGGTCGGTCAGTTTACCGCGCACGGCCCCTGCCCGGGTCCGCCCCGGTCTGCCAGGGCCGGCGCGGACGCCTAGGCGTGGACGTACTCGACGACCTGCAGCCCGAACCCGGCCAGCCCGATCTGCTTGCGCGGGGTGCCGATGACCCGCAGCTGGCCCAGGCCCAGATCCGACAGGATCTGTGCCCCGGCGCCATTGCGACGCCATTGCCCCGCATCCTTGCCCTTGCCGGCAGCCGATGCGGTACCGGGGCCGGCGCGCAGGCGCTCCAGCAGGGCCTCGCCATCGCGCGGCATCGACAGCACGACCAGCACGCCCTCGCCGGCTTCGGCGATCAGCCGCAGCGCATCGGTGCTGGCAACGCCGAAGTCCTCGCGCCGGCAGTGCAGCAGGTCGGCCAGCGGATTCTCGACATGGACCCTGACCAGGGTCGGCGTCGAGGCATCCGGCGTGCCGCGCACCAGTGCGAAATGCAGGTCGTGGGCGATGCGGTCGCGGTAGGTGATCAACTGGAACGGGCCGAACTCGGTCTCGATATCGCGTTCGTCGACGCGCTCGACGGTGTGCTCATTGGCCAGCCGCCAAGCGATCAGGTCTTCGATCGAGCCCATCTTCAGGCCGTGCTCGCGCGCGAACACTTCCAGTTCGGGGCGCCGTGCCATCGAGCCGTCCGGATTCAGGATCTCGACCAGCACGCCGGCCGGTTCCAGTCCGGCCAGCATCGCCAGGTCGACACCTGCTTCGGTGTGTCCGGCCCGGCTCAGCACGCCGCCGGGGTGCGCCAGCAGCGGGAAGATGTGGCCAGGCTGCGCGAGATCGGACGGCTTGGCGTCCGGGCGCACCGCGGTGCGGATCGTATGCGCGCGGTCGTATGCGGAAATCCCCGTGGTGACGCCTTCCGCGGCCTCGATCGAGACCGTGAACGCGGTCTGGTACTGGGCGGTGTTGTCGCGGACCATCGGTGCCAGTCCCAACTGCCCGCAGCGCTCGCGCGTCAACGGCAGGCAGACCAGGCCACGCGCATGCGTGACCATGAAATTGATGTCCTTCGGCGTGACCAGCTCGGCGGCCATGATCAGGTCGCCCTCGTTCTCGCGGTCCTCGTCGTCGACGATAACGACCATGCGACCGGCGCGGATTTCCTCGAGCAGCTCGGGGACGGGTGCGAAATTCATGCGGCGGCTCCTGCGCCCAGCAGGCGCTCTACGTAACGGGCGACGAGGTCGATCTCCAGGTTCACGGCATCGTCAATGCCGGTCTGTGCGAACGCGGTGTGCGCGACGGTGTGCGGGATCAGCGCGACCTCGAAGCCATCGGCGTGCACGGCATTGACGGTCAGGCTGACGCCATCGACGCAGATCGATCCCTTCTGTGCGATGTATTTGAGCAGCGCCGCCGGCGCCTCGAAGCGCCAGCGCTGCGCGCGCGCATCGGGCTGGACATCGAGCACGCGCCCCATGCCGTCGACGTGCCCGCTGACCAGGTGGCCACCGAGGCGATCGCTTGGGCGCATCGCGCGCTCCAGGTTCAACGCCTGGCCCTCGCGCAGTTGCCCGAGCGTGGTCAGCGACAGCGTCTCGTTGGAGGCGTCGGCTTCGAAATGCGCATCGTCGAACGCGACCACGGTCAGGCAGACGCCGTTGATCGCGATGCTCTCGCCCAGCGCCACATCGGCGAACGGCAGGCTGCCCACGCCGATGTGCAGGCGCACGTCGCCGCCAACGGACTGTCGCGACACCAGGGCGCCGACGCCCTCAATCAGACCAGTGAACATGTCAGTGCCCCTCCTGCACGGAGGTGACGCGCCGTGGATTCCATTGGATATGCATGCAACGTTTCCCGCCTTGAACGCGAAAAACGCCCGCAGGGCGCAGGACGGCACGCGCCTCGCGGCACGCGGCGTCGTCTTCTTTCATCCGGACTATGACCGTCGGCTCCGGCATTGGACCGGATCTGCTGACCTTCCTGGCACGGGGCCGGGAAGCGCTCGCGGGCTCATGCGGCCAGCGGGCTTGCAGCCCTGGCGCGCATCTACCGCCGGTGGGGAATCGCACCCCGCCCCGAAGACGTTCTTGAATGGTGGTGATGCCGGCCGGACGGCCGACCGCGCCAGTTTACACCCCTGCCGGGATCCGGGCGGGCAACGTCCCCGCAAGGCACGCGGACACAGCGTTCCAGCATGGCGCCGGGCACCCCAGAATCAGGTCAGCCACATCAGGCCTGCCAAATCGGGCTCACCCAGTCAGCCCCACCAGATCAGCGGCCTTCAAGCCGATCGCTGTCAGCCCGGCGCTCCCTGGCGGTAGCGTGCCAGCACCTGGTCGATGACCCGCGACGTGCGCAACGCGCTGTCGCCGGTCGACGGGCAGCGTCCGCGCCCCTGCAGTTCGGCGACGATCGTCGCGATCAAGGGCTGCTGGATATGCGGCGGATTCTCGATCAGGTACTCCTGCACGCCCTCGGCGGTCTCAACGGTGATCGGGCCATCGCCGAACGTCGAGAACCGCAGGCGGCCACGGTCGCCGACGATCTCGACGCTGTCGCGATGGCCGTAGCTGCAGAAATTCCAGGCCCCCGTGCCCTGCAGGCCGTTGGCGAAGCGCATCGACATCGTCACCGTGTCCTCGGCGGGATAGGCGCGCGACTGCGATCCGGCATGACCGGAGACCTCGGCGATCTCGCCGAACAGGAAATCGAGCAGGTCCAGCGTATGGCTGCCGACATCGACGAACAGGCCACCGCCCGACAGCTCCGGCCGTACCCGCCACGGCAGCGCGGCCGGGTCCTGGTAGGCCGCCTGCAACGTGTAGTGCAACACCACGTCGACCAGCCGCGGCGTGCCGATCGCGCGCTCGCCGTGCAGCAACGACTGCACTTTCAGGAAACGCGGCAATGCGCGTCGGTAATACGCCACGAACAGCGGCACGCCGGCTTCGCGACTGCCACGCAGCATCGCCTCGCATTCCGCCGTGTCGCGCGCCATCGGCTTTTCGACGTAGACCGGCTTGCCTGCGCGCAGCGCCATCAGCGCGTAATCGGCATGCGATGCCGGCGGCGTGGCGACATAGACCGCGTCGACCTCCGGATCGTCGACCAGCGCCTGCGCGTCGGCATGCCAGCGCGGCACGCCATGCCGGCGCGCATAGTCCTCGGCCTTGGCGGCGTCGCGCCGCATCACCGCCACCAGCGCCGAACCCGGGACCTTCCGGAACGCAGGCCCGCTCTTGACCTCGGTGACGTTGCCGCAGCCGATGATGCCCCAGCGGATCGTGTGTTCAGTCATCGGCAACGCATCCCCGCAGCTTCCGGCCCCATCCGCCGGCACTGTAGCAAACGCATCCGACAACAAAATGACGCGAATGACGCGGCCGCGTCACGGCGACGATGCGCCGCCGGGTTTGCTGCGCGCATGCACGAACAACGGCCAGTGGAGCTCGCGAACGGTCTCCGCCGGTCCCCAGGCGGCGGCAATCGCCTCGGCATGGGCCGCGACCGCGTCGACGCCGGTGATCTCGCGACAGCGCTGGCTGGCAGAAAAACTGGACAGATACCCGAGCAGTCGTGCGAGCGGCCACTGCGCGCGCATCGTGAACTGCGGCACCGCGACCGCCGCGAACGGCCAGTCGAATCCGGCATAGGCGGCATCGATCCAGGCCCGCTGCTCCGGCCAGTACGGCGCGATCTGCGCACGGAAGGCGTCGAACGGTGCGTCGATCACGTCCGGCGGCACCAGGTCCTGGTAGCCGCAGGCGACCAGCAGTCCGCCGGGCCTGAGCACGCGTTCGCATTCGCCAAAGAAGGCGTCGCGGTCGAACCAGTGCAGCGCCTGGGCAACGAAGACCAGGTCCGCGCTGGCATCGCCCAGGCTGCAGGCTTCCGCGGTTTCAACTATGAAATGCACGTTGTCGGGTGCATGCGCCTGCGCGATCTGCGCCGCACTGGGATCGCTGGCATGCACCCGATCGACATGCACGGCCAGCCCGCGCGAGGCCTGCCCGCTACCGCAGCCGGCCTCCCAGGCAAGGTGGCGATGCTGCAGGCGGCTGCCGATCCACGCAAACAACGAGGGCGGGTACTCGGGGCGCGATTCCGCGTAGGCCGCGGCCACCGAGGAAAAATGATCGGGAAAGTTCTGGCCGGACATGCGCGACCGCCGCGATCAGCCCGCGACCGGCGGCGCCGGCTGCAGGCGCAGCCGGGTGTCGTCGCCGATGCGCACGCTGTCGACCACCCGCATCTGCAAGCGCTGCAGCATGTGGTCGATGCCCAGGCCCGCGAACAACGGCCGCGCGCGCTCACCGAGCAGAACTGGGGCGACGTAGAGCAGAATCTCGTCGGCCAGGCCCGCGCGCACGAAGGCACCGGCCAGCGTCGCGCCCGCTTCCACCTGGATATCATTGATGCCACGCGCGGCCAACAGCGACAACGTCGCCTGCAGGTCCAGCTCGCCATCGCGCATCGCGATCGGCGCGCGATCGAGCGTGAACTCGCGCGGTGGTTTGGCATCGCTGGCATGCACGTACAACGTCGGCGCATCGCCTTCGCGCACGCGACCGCGTGCGACTGTCGCCAGGCCGGGATCCAGCACCACCCGCAACGGCGGCACGAACGCCGGCACAGCCTCGCCTTCGGCGGCCTCGAAACGCACCGTCAACGATGGATCGTCGGCCAGCACCGTGCCCGAGCCGGTCAACAGCGCGCCGCTGCGCGCACGCCAGCGCATCACGTCCGCGCGCGAAGCGGCGCCACTGATCCATTTCGATTCGCCGTTGGCCATCGCGGTGCGGCCATCCAGGCTGCAGGCCAGCTTGATCCGGACCCACGGCCGGCCACGTTCGATCCGCGACAGGAAGCCCGCGTTCAAGGCGCGCGACTGCGCTTCCATCAAGCCATGCTCGACCGTGACGCCAGCGGCACGCAGACGCTCGAAGCCGGCGCCATCGACCTGCGGGAACGGATCGCGCATCGCCGCCACGACCCGCGACACACCGGCCGCGACCAGCGCATCCGCGCAGGGTCCGGTGGCGCCAGTGTGCGCGCAGGGCTCCAGCGTCACGTAGGCCGTCGCGCCCCGCGCGCGTTCGCCCGCCGCCTGCAATGCGAACACTTCCGCATGCGGCCCGCCCTTGCGCTGGTGGAAGCCCTCGCCGACGACCTCGCCGTCGACGGCCAGCACGCAGCCGACCATCGGATTGGGGCGCGTGGTGTACGCGCCGCGCTCGGCCAGCGCGAGCGCACGCGACATCATCAGGTGATCGTTCGCGGTGAAATTGTCCGTCATGATTCCACTTCCTTCAGTCCACCGGAAAAGCTGCCACGCATGCGCTTGAACGGCACGTTGCGGACCTGGCTGCGGAACTCCGAGGCGAACGCGTCCATGTCGTCGTAGCCGGCGTACACATCGCGCGCGCCGTCCTTGCGATCCACCAGCAGGCGCACGACGCGCCCCTTGGCCTCGATCGCTTCGACCGCTGCGACCTGGTCGAAGGACTGTTCAACGGACTGCCCGTGGCCATCGTCCACATGCAGCCGTCCGTCCGCGAACCAGACCCGGATGGGCTGCCTGAACGCCCAGAGCTCGCGTTCGACGCCCCGCTCTCGCCACCAGCTCCAGGCCAGCCAGGCGAGCCACGCCGCGCAAACGGTCCAGGCCAGCGGGCTGTGCTGCACGCCCATCAACCAGACCAGTGCCACGGCCGAGCCGGCCTGGAACAACGCGATCCACGGGCCGAAGTACCACCTGGCCCGGACCGCCTTCCTGTCGAAACGATAGACGCGATGCGTCGACGTCAACGCTTCTTGCCCTTCTCGGACGGCTTGCCGAACGGCACGACCTCGCCCGACAGCAGGGGCAACTGGCCTTCGCCCACGCCGGGCAGGTCGCGCTCCAGGCGATCGAGCTCATCGCGGAAATCGGCGACGTCCTCGAACGAGCGGTACACCGAGGCGAAACGCACGAAGCCGACGTGGTCGAGCTTGCGCAATTCGGTAATGACGAACTCGCCGACCCGGCGCGACGAGATTTCGCGCTCGGCGGTCATCCGCAGGTTGTGCACGACCGCGCGCACCGCGGTCTCGATCTGTTCTTCTGCGACCGGTCGCTTGTGCAGCGCCCGGTCCAGGCTGACGCGCAGCTTCTTGGCGTCGAACGGCTCGCGCCGGCCATCGCCCTTGATGATGACCGGCAGCTTGAGCTCGATGGTCTCGAGCGTGCTGAAACGCTCGCCGCAGGCCTCGCACTCGCGGCGACGACGGATCGTCGCGCCGTCTTCCGACGCGCGCGAATCGATGACCTTGGTATCCACGTGCTGGCAGAAGGGGCAATGCATCAGAGCGCCTGCAGGCGGGACTTGCAGCCGTCCGGCTTCCGACGGCCGGAAGCCGGGAATGACACCGGGAATCGCACGAACGGGAGCGCGGAACCGTCGCTGCCGACGATCCCCGCTGCCCGACGCTGGATGCCCGTCTCAGCCATAGACCGGGTACTTGCGGCACTGCGCGGTGACCTTGTCGCGCACGGTCGCCAGCACGGCCTCGTCGGCCGGCGCGTCGAGCACGTCGCAGATCCAGTTGGCCAGGTCCACGCAGTCCTGCTCGCCGTAGCCGCGCGTGGTCACTGCCGGTGTACCGATGCGCAGGCCCGACGTCACGAAGGGCTTCTGCGGATCGTTGGGCACCGCGTTCTTGTTGACGGTGATATGCGCCTTGCCGAGGGCTTCCTCGGCGGCCTTGCCGGTTACGCCCTTGCCGATCATGTCGACCAGCATCAGGTGGTTCTCGGTGCCGCCGGATACGATCTTGTAGCCGCGCGCGATGATCGTCTTCGCCATCGCCTGCGCGTTCTTGACGACCTGCTGCTGGTAGCGCTTGAACTCGGGCTCAAGTGCTTCCTTGAACGCCACCGCCTTGGCCGCGATCACGTGCATCAGCGGCCCCCCCTGGATGCCCGGGAACACGATGCTCTGCAGCTTCTTCTCGATCTCCGCGGCCTCGTCGCCGGCAGCGGCGCGGTTGAGCACGATGATGCCGCCACGCGGCCCGCGCAGCGTCTTGTGCGTCGTCGAGGTCACCACGTGCGCATGCGGCACCGGGCTCGGATAGACGCCGGCGGCGATCAGGCCGGCCACGTGCGCCATGTCCACGAACAGGTAGGCACCGACCTTGTCGGCAATCGCGCGGAAGCGCGCCCAGTCGATCTTCTGCGAATAGGCCGAGAAGCCGGCGACAACCATCTTCGGCTTGTGCTCGATGGCCAGGCGCTCGACCTCGTCATAGTCGATCAGGCCCTGGTCGTCCACACCATACTGGACCGCATTGAACAGCTTGCCCGAGGCATTGACCTTGGCGCCGTGGGTCAGGTGGCCGCCATGCGCCAGCGACATGCCCAGGATCGTGTCGCCCGGCTGCAGCAGCGCGAAGTAGACGGCCTGGTTGGCCTGCGAACCCGAATGCGGCTGCACGTTGGCGTAGTCGGCGCCGAACAGTGTCTTCAGGCGGTCGATGGCCAGTTGCTCGGCGACGTCCACGTACTCGCAACCGCCGTAATAACGCTTGCCCGGATAGCCCTCGGCGTACTTGTTGGTCAGCTGGCTGCCCTGGGCTTCCATGACCAGCGCGCTGGCATAGTTCTCACTGGCGATCAGCTCGACATGATCCTCCTGGCGTTGTTTCTCCGACGCAATCGCGGCGGCCAGTTCAGGGTCATAACCAGCGATACGCGCTTCAAGCGAGAACATGGGGGACTCCAGTTGGGCTGTGGGATGCAGATTGTACCCGTTCAGCGCCCTGGCCCTAGGGCCTGTCCGGCAGGTGTCGATGCCGACGTGGCGCAGACAGCAGGAAGGCGCGCCTGCGCGCGCCTTCCCGACCATTTCCGCGGCGCCCCGCCCCCGGCCGGGGGCATGGTTCGCCCCCGCCGTACCGGCGCCCGGATCACGCTCGCATCAGCGGAAGATGATGTCCGCGATGATGCCAGTCGCGATCGCCACCAGCAGGTAGTCGCCGACGTCGTCGCGCATCCAACGATACCCGCGTGGCGGGTGGCGCAGGCCGTAGTGGTTGTAGTCGTTGACCACGTAGACCGGGCGATGGCCCCGGTGCACGTAGCCCCCGCGTGCCCAACGCGGCGGCGGCGCGGCATAGCGCGGACCGTAGTCGCGGTAAACGACCCGCGGCGGCACATGCACGACCCGGACCGGCGGTGCGTAGTGGCGGTCGTAACGGCCGTAACGATCATGCCGGTCGCGCTGCTCGTAACGGTGCTGGCTGTAGCGGCGCTCGTCACGACGGTCATCGCGGCGGTCATGCCTGCGGTCGTCGCGACGATCGTCGCGGCGGTCGTGGCCTCGGCCCTCGTTGCCGCGGTGGCTGTAGCCATTGCGGTCGCGATCGCCGCGTCGATCATTGTCGGCGAACGCCGGCCCGGCCAGGGTGGCGACGGCCAGTACGACAACGGTTCCCAGGTTGATGGCGTGTCTCATGTGATCCTCCGGCGTTCGGGCTGCGGAACCAGCTTCCGTGGGAGCAATATCCCTCTGCCCGGCTGAACGAAAACGCCCTGCGGACGGCGTGTACAAAACGCGTTAAGACCGCACTCAGCCTGCGGGCCTCCGCGCCCTCCCGGGCACCGCGCCCGGCGAGGCGACAGGCTATAATCGCCTTCATCCCGACACCCAGATCGCCCGTGCAGCCTTGCACGGGCACGGCAGCGCTTACCGGAGCCCCCATGTCCTCGCAATACATCTACACCATGAACGGCGTCAGCAAGGTCGTGCCGCCGAAGCGCCAGATCATCAAGGATATCTCGATCTCGTTCTTCCCCGGCGCCAAGATCGGCCTGCTGGGCTTGAATGGCGCCGGCAAGTCGACGGTCCTGAAGATCATGGCCGGCGTGGACACCGATTACGTCGGCGAGGCCCGCGCGCAGCCCGGCACCAAGGTCGGCTACCTCGCACAGGAGCCGCAGCTCGACCCCGAAAAAACCGTGCGCGAGGCCGTCGAGGAAGGCGTCGGCGAGGTCCTGCAGGCGCAGGCCGCGCTCGACAAGGTCTATGAGGCCTATGCCGAGGAAGGCGCCGATTTCGACAAGCTGGCCGCCGAGCAGCAGCGCTTGGAGGCGATCCTGGCCTCGGGTGACGCGCATACGCTGGAACACCAGCTCGACGTCGCCGCCGACGCGCTGCGCCTGCCGCCGTGGGACGCGGTGATCGGCAAGCTGTCGGGCGGCGAGAAGCGCCGCGTCGCGCTGTGCCGCCTGCTGCTGCAGAAGCCCGACATGCTGCTGCTCGACGAGCCCACCAACCACCTGGACGCCGAGTCGGTGGAGTGGCTGGAGCAGTTCCTCGCGCGCTACACCGGCACCGTCGTCGCGGTCACCCATGACCGCTACTTCCTCGACAACGCCGCCGAGTGGATCCTCGAGCTCGATCGCGGCCGCGGCATTCCGTGGAAGGGCAACTACACCGAGTGGCTGATCCAGAAGGACGCCCGCCTCAAGCAGGAAGACAATCAGGAAAAGGCCCGCCAGAAGGCGATCCAGAAGGAACTGGAATGGTCGCGGCAGAACGCCAAGGGCGGCCGCTCGAAGGGCAAGGCCCGACTGGCGCGCATGGAAGAACTGCAGGCGGTCGATTACCAGAAGCGCCAGGAAACCAACGAGATCTTCATCCCGCCGGGCGAGCGCCTGGGTGCGCGCGTCATGGAGTTCAAGAACGTCTCCAAGAAGTTCGGCGACCGCCTGCTGATCGACGACCTCAGCTTCGTCGTGCCCAATGGCGCGATCGTCGGCATCATCGGTCCCAACGGCGCCGGCAAGTCGACGCTGTTCAAGATGATCACCGGCCACGAGAAGCCGGACTCGGGCGAGATCGAGATGGGGCCGACGGTCAACATCGCCTACGTCGACCAGAGCCGCGACAAGCTCGAAGGCAACCACAACGTGTTCCAGGAAGTGTCCGGCGGCGCCGACATCCTCAACATCAACGGAACCGAGATCCAGTCGCGCGCCTACATCGGCCGCTTCAACTTCAAGGGCCAGGACCAGCAGAAGATGGTCGGCTCGCTGTCGGGCGGTGAACGCGGCCGCCTGCATCTGGCCAAGACGCTGTTGCAGGGCGGCAACGTGCTGCTGCTCGACGAACCGTCGAACGACCTCGACATCGAGACCCTGCGTGCACTCGAAGACGCGCTGCTGGAGTTCCCCGGCAACACCTTCGTGATCTCGCATGACCGCTGGTTCCTGGATCGCATCGCGACCCACATCCTGGCGTTCGAAGGCGACAGCCACGTCGAGTTCTTCCAGGGCAACTACCGCGAGTACGAGGAAGACAAGCGTCGCCGCATGGGCGAGGACGCCGCGCCCAAGCGCCTGCGCTTCAAGGCCCTGAAGTAATGACGATCGAGCACGCCCAGGACCTGGATGGCCTGCGCCGGGCAGGCGCACTGGTCGCCCGGGTGCTGGGCACGATGCAGGGCTGTGCCGCCGATGGCATGACCCTGCGCGAGCTCGATGCGATCGGCGCCGAACTGCTGCGCGATGCCGGCGCACGCCCCGCGCCGGCGCTGACCTACGGCTTCCCGGGCACGACCTGCATCAGCGTCAACAATGTGGTCGCGCACGGTATTCCCGATGGCCGGTTGCTGCGCCGCGGCGACCTGATCAATGTCGATGTCTCGGCCGAACTCGACGGCTACTTCGCCGACACCGGCGCCAGCTTCGTCATCGGCGCGCCGACACCGGCACAGAAGGCCCTGCTCGACGCGACCCGCGAGGCCCGCGACAGCGCCATCGCCGGCCTGCGCGCAGGCGGACGATTGAACCAGATCGGCCGCACCATCGAACGCGTCGCCGCCCGGCGCAGCCTGCGGGTCATCCGCAACCTGGGCAGCCATGGCGTCGGCCGCGCCCTGCACGAAGCGCCCGAGCATATCCCCGGCCACTTCGATGCGCGCGACCTGCGGACGCTGCACGAGGGCATGGTCATCACAGTCGAGCCGTTCCTGGCGACCCATTGCAACCGTGCCGAGGAAGGCGACGACGGCTGGTCGCTATATTGCCGCAAGGGCATGGCCGCGCAGTTCGAACACACGATCGTCGTCACCCGCGACGCGCCGATCATCCTGACCTGAGCCCTGGGAGCCTTTGCGATGACGTTCATTCAGGCCCTGCGCGAGCGCTGGCAACGCGCGGATTCACTGGTATGCGTCGGCCTGGATCCCGAGCCGGCGAAGTTCCCGGCCAGGTTCCGGGAGAGCCCCGACGCGGTGTTCGCGTTCTGCCGCGACATCGCCGATGCCACCGCCGACTACGCCTGCGCGTTCAAGCCGCAGATCGCGCATTTCGCCGCACTCGGCGCCGAGGACGCGCTGCGCCGGCTGATCGCGCACCTGCATGCCCGTCATCCCGGCCTCCCGGTGATCCTGGACAGCAAGCGCGGCGACATCGGCAGCACCGCCCAGCATTACGCCAGCGAAGCCTTCCAGCGTTATGCCGCCGACGCGGTGACGGTCAACCCGTACATGGGGCGCGATTCGGTGCAGCCCTTCCTCGACCATGCCGACAAGGGCGTGGTGATCCTGTGCCGGACCTCGAACCCCGGCGCCAGCGATCTGCAGGACCTCGAGGTCGCGCATGCGACCGGCACGCGCCCGCTGTACCAGCACGTCGCCGAGACCATCGCGCGCGACTGGAACGCGCACGGCAACTGCGCGCTGGTGGTCGGCGCGACCTGGCCCCGGCAACTGCGCGAAGTCCGCGCGATCGTCGGCGACATGCCGTTCCTGGTCCCCGGTGTCGGTGCGCAGGGCGGCGATGTCGAAGCGGTGGTGACGCAGGCGCGGACCGCGGACGGCACCGGCCTAGTCGTCAGTTCGTCGCGCGCGATCCTCTATGCCTCGCAGGGCGACGACTACGCCGAAGCGGCCGCCGCGGCCGCACGCGACCTGCGCGACAGCATCAACCGCTGGCGCTAGGACCTGCGTGCCCTGTGGCGCGCGTGCGCTGCTCGGAATCCCCATGTCCCTGCACTGTGCGTTCTGCGCGCTGACACGCGCCACCTGCTGACCGCGCTCACGACCAAGATTGCGAGTCGGTCGCGCCACAACACGCGCGACGCAATCCTCAGGGCGCTTCGACCTCGAAGACCTGGCGCAGATAGCTCAGGTAACCGGGATCGTCGCACATGGTCTTGCCCGGCGAATCGCTGAGCTTGGCGACCGGCTGGCCGTTGCAGCGGACCATCTTCAGCACGATCTGCAGAGGCTCGGGCCCGAGGTCATTGGTCAGGTGTGTGCCGACGCCGAACGACATCCGGCAGCGGCCCTTGAAGTGCGCATAGAGCTGCATGACCTTGCCGATGTCGAGGCCATCGCTGAAGACGAAGTTCTTGCTGCGTGGATCGACACGATGGGCGGTCAGGTGCGCGATCAGCTTCTCGCCCCACTCCACCGGATCACCGGAGTCGTGGCGCATGCCGTCGAACAGCTTGCAGAAGTACAGGTCGAAGTCGCGCAGGAAGGCGTCGAGCCCGATGACGTCGGTCAGTGCGACGCCGAGGTCGCCGCGATACTCCTGCGCCCAGCTGTCGAAGGCCGCGACCTGGGAGTCGCGCAGGCGCGGGCCGAGTGCCTGGAAGGCCTGCAACCATTCGTGCGCCATCGTGCCCTGTGGCACCAGGCCGTACTTGCGTGCGAAATGCACATTGCTGGTGCCGAAGAACTTGTCGCCCAGTTCGTCGCGCAGATGCGGGATCAGTTCGTCGTGCCAGGCCCGCGAGTAGCGCCGCCGGGTGCCGAAGTCGGTGATGATGCAATCCTCGAACCCCACCGCATCGCGCAGCAGCGCGGCCTTTTCGCGCAGCCGGCGCAGGCCCTCGGCGCTGTCGGCCAGCCCCTGGGTCTCGCGGAAATAGACCTCGTTGACGATCGCCAGCAACGGCACTTCGAACAGGATCGTGTGCAGCCAGGGACCGGACAGCTCCAGCTCGATCTCGCCGGGCACCTGCGCCGACGCGCGCAGCGTCACATGCTTGCGCTGGAACTGGAACAGCGACAGGAACTCGACGAAATCGGGCTTGATGAAGCGCAGGCCGCGCATGTAATCCAGCTCACCGGGGGTCATCCGCAGCGTGCACAGATGATCGATCTCGGCCGAGATCGCATCGATATGGCGCGCCAGGTCGATGCCCGGAGACCGGCAGCGGAACCGGTACTGCGCATGCGCGGCCGGATGCTGGTGCAGCACGGCCTGCATCATCGTGAACTTGTACAGGTCGGTATCCAGCAGCGACTCGATCACCGGCATGGCATCACAATCCTCAGGTTTTCATGCACTGGCGCAATACCGCCAGCGGGAAACGCAGCCAGATCGCCAGCCAGACGCCGACGATGGTCATCCATCCCCGCCCCGGCGCCTCGAAGCGACTGAAATAACGCCACAGGCCACGGTGCTTGTGCCATTCGACGAACAACGGTCGCGACCGGCTCGATACGCCGCGCAGGTGCAGCACGCTGATGTCGTTGGCCACCGCGATCCGCGCACCGGCACCGCGCGCGCGGCGGCACAGGTCCAGGTCCTCGGCATGCAGGCGGTAGCCCTCGTCGAAGCCGCCGATGCGCTCGAACAACGTCCGTTGCATCAGCATCACGGCGCCCGAGATCGCCTGCACCGGCTGCAGGGCCTGCGCGGTGTCGACGGGGATCGACAGGTCGCGTGCCTGCGGCGAGCGCAGCATCCGCGCGAAGTCCGGATCGCGCCGGCGCGCCGCCGGATCGTGGACCCCGTGCTCGTCGACCAGGTCGGTCCCCAGCAGGATCTCGCCGCCAACGGCCTGGGCATGCGCCCGCAACCGCGCCAGTGCATCCGGCGCGGGCATGCAATCGGGATTGACGAACGCGAGCCAGTCGGCATTACTGTCGCGCGCGCCCTGGTTGCAGGCGACCGCGAAGCCGGGGTTGTCGGGATTGCCGATGAAGCGCACGCGCGGATCGGCGACCGCGTGCCGCTGCACGATCGCCAACGTGCCGTCGTCGGACCCGTTGTCGACCACCCGGATCTGCACCACGGCCTCGCTGGCGCGCAGGCATTGCAGGCAGTCGTCGATCGTGGAGACGCTCTGGTAGCTGACCACGACCACCGCGACGCCCACCGTCGTGGACTCAGGCAGGCCTGTCATCGCTGCCGGTCGTGTCGTGCATGCCATCCGTGCTGTCTCCATCGGTGTCCGTGTCCGCCTGCGCAGCATCCTGCGCCCTGGCGTCATGCCCGCCTGCCGCGTCGGTGTCTGCTGCCGCAGCGTCGGCCTGCTGGAACAATTCGCGCTGGCGATGCGGCGCATCGATATCGGCCAGCATCGACGTCAGCAGCGTGCGTGGGTTCTGCAGCGGATCCTGCATCAGGAACGTCGCCAGCCGGGCATGCCAGGTCGGCCAGCGCACCGCCAGCGCATCCATGTCTCCATCGAACGGCCCGCCTTCGCCACAGCGCGCGACGAACGCGGTCTCGCACAGCACGTTGCGCCAGCCCAGCCCCGCCATCCGCAGCGAGAGGTCGATCAGCGCGGCGTACCAGGACGCATAGCTCGACGCATCCAGCCCGCCCGCCTTGCGCCGGGCATTGCCGCGCAGCATCACCGCATGGGCCACCGCCGACGGCAGTTCCGGATGGCGCGGCGGCATCAGCGCACAGGCGCGCCCCAGGGCATCCAGGTCGGCAGGCATGTCGTTGACTTCGCCGATCCTCGGCCAGGCCACTGCTTCACCGGCATTGCACCACGTGGTCGCGGTGGCGATCGCCGCATCGCGCGAGAAGCACGCCGACAGCTGCATGGCCCAGCCCGGCGCGGGAATCGCATCGGGCGCCAGCACGATGACGTCGGCATCGCCGCAGGCGGTCAACATTTCGTCGAGATGCGCCACTTCGCCAATCCTGCGCTGCCGGCGTGTGTAATCGGCCTGCACTTCGGTCCGCGCCAGCCAGCGCTCGATGATCGCCAGCGCGCGCGGCCCGGCCTGCGCGTCGTCGGCCAGCCAGACCCGTGCACGCGCGGGCAGGCTGCCGTCGAGCGCGGCCAGGCAGGCGTCGAGGGCGTCGTCGTCGACCCCGACCGGAAGCAGCACCACGGGCAGCTCAGACATCGGTCGCCCCTGCGATCAACGCGGTCAAGTCAATGGGGCTTCTGTTGCAACGGCTCGAGGGCACGGAAACGACGGCCATATTCGTTGGTCAGGTTGCTGGCCTCGTCGGCATTGCGGACGATCGTCGCGGTGATCAGCACGATGGTTTCGCGACGTCCGGTCTTGGACAACTGCGAGCCGAACAGGCTGCCGAGAATCGGGATCCGGGAGAGGCCCGGAATGCCGGACGAGCCACGCTCGACGCTGTCGTCGATCAAGCCCGCGAGCATGATGGTGTCGCCATCCTGGGTCGCGGCCTCGGTCTTGAGCTTGCGCGTGCTGATGCGGAAGTTGCCGTTGCTGTCGGCGGTGCCGGTCGGCGAGCTGATCTCCTGAACGATGTCCAGGAACACCACGCCGTCGCGGGTCACGCGCGGCCGCACCTTCAGGATCGTGCCGGTTTCCAGGTATTGCACCTGGGTCAGGCTGGTATCGCTGCCGAGGATGGGATTAACGCTGGTCGACGACACCGGGATGCGGTCGCCGACGTTGAACGTGGCCTCGGCGTTGTTGCGCACGAACACCGACGGCGTCTGCAGCAGGCGCACGTCGGTCACACGGTCGAGCGCGCTGATGATCGCGGCGGCATCGTTCTTGACCAGGGTCCAGGCCAGGCCCGGGCCGGACACGCCACCGATGCTGCCGGCCAGCGAACTCCAGCGGCTCGGACCACCATCGCCAGGCGACGGGAACGGCCCCAGGCCGTTGTCGTTCATCGCGCGCTCGAGGAACCAGTTGACGCCGTATTCCAGGTCGCCGTTGAGCTGCACCTGCGCGACCTGCGCTTCGATATGCACCTGCAGCGGCATCACGTCCAGCCGCTCGACGACCTCGCGGATCGACTTCCACGCCGACGAGGTCGTGCGCACCAGCAGGGTATTGGTCTCGTCGACCGCGGAGACGCCGACACGGTCGCCGCCGACTTCAAGGCTGACCGCACCGGATCCGCCCTGCACCGGGTTCAGCGACAGCGAGCCGCTGCCGAGACCACCGGTATTGCCGGTGCCGCTCATGCCGGTGTCGGAGCTCGCACCGTCCGAACGGCTGCCGTCGCCGCCCAATGTGTTCGAGGTCAGCCCCGGCATCAGCGTATTGCTGCCGTCATTGCCGCCGCCGCTGCGGCTGGCGCTACCGAAGACTTCGGCCAGGCGCTGCGCGAGCTCCTTGGCCTTGATGTACTTGAGCTCGTACGAATACAGGCGCGCGTCCTGGCCGGCCCTGTCGATACGCTCCAGCCAGTCCTGGATGTCGTCGAGATAGGCCGGCTGCGAGGTGATGACCAGCACGGCGTTCGCCCCTTCCAGCGGCATGAAGCGGAACATGCCGGCGACCGGTGAATTGCTGCGCTCGCCGAACACCTTTTCCAGGTCCGCGACGACCTTGGTGGCCTTGCCCGATTCCAGCGGGAACACGCCGACCGACATGCCCGACAGCCAGTCGACGTCGAAGATCTGGATCGTGCGCAGGTAGTTTTCCAGCTCGGCGCGCGTTCCCGAAACCGTGATGACATTGCGGCCGCCATCGACGCTGACGATCGCGCCCGGCCGCGCGTACGGTTTCAGCAGCTTTTCCATTTCGGCGGCGGCGATGTACTGCAGCGGCACCACGCGCGACTCGAACCCGCGCGCATTGCTGGCAGACCCCGTGCGCGGCGCGATGGTGCCGGTCGCCAGCGCGGTTTCGGCCGGCACCACGCTGTAGCGGCCGTCGGAGTAGATCAGCCGTGCGTTGTTCCAGCCCAGCACCATCTCCAGCACGCTCAGTGCCTGCGCCGGAGTCACCGGACGCGAGGTCACGTAGGTGACGGTGCCCTGTACTTCCGGTGCGATGACATAGTTCTGCCCCAGCATGTCGCCGAGGATCGCCTTGACCACGGCATGCACCGACTCGCCTTCGAAATTGAACGTCGCCTCGCCACTGGTGCCGCCGATGTTCGACGGCGGCGCGGCGGCGGCCTCGCGATTGATCATGTTGCCGGTGCCGCGCCGGATCTGCACGCGCGGGCCTTCGTCGGTCTCCAGCGTTTCCGTCTTCACGCCATCGGCGCCCGCCGCATTCGAGGAGGCGTCCGTCCTGACCGGTGCCTGGCTGCCGCGATGCAGCTGCGGCACGGGGGCCGAGGCGCAGCCTGCCAGCAGGATGGCCAGCAGGGCCGGCACGGCGGATTGCGCGAACTGTCGATAGGTCATGGGCACGGAGTCTACGGTGTCTTGTTCTGCGGATTGGCCGAAGCGTCCTGGCGCAGCTTCGCCCGGCGTGCTTCGATGCGCTTGCGGATGGCTTCGACCTGCTCTTCGGTGCTGCGCGCCGGATCGACCGACATCGCGGCCTCGGCGTCCTGTCCCGGTGCCGGCACGACCGCGGCGGGCGGTCCGCCATCGGTGGCCGACGGCGGCGGCATCGCCTGTACGGGCATCGGCGTTGCGACCGACGGGGCCGGGCCGCCCTGGCCGGGCGGCATCCCCGCCATCGGTGCCGGACGGCTGATCGCGGTGGGCGCCTGCCCTCCGGTGCCGTCGAAGTTGCGCAACTCGAGCGTGCGCGGACCGTCGGGGCCGTTGAACACCGCGCTGCGCGCCGACACCGAGTCCAGCACCCAGCCCGGAGCCGAATCCGGCGCACCGCCGACCTTGACCCGCGCCGGCAGGCTGCCGTCGGCGGGGGTCAGGATCACCATGTCCAGGCCCGGCGTCTTCAACACGCTGGTCAACACGAAATCGAATCCACCGCCCTGCTCCATCGCCGCGTCGGCATTGATCAGGAAGGGCTGCGGGCGCCGGTCGTTGGTGAACATCGGGCGGGCGCCGATCTCGGCGTACTGCTGCAGTGGCCCCAGGCGCTCGGTCGCGGCGGCCGGCATGGCCGGCAGCGACTGGCGCTGCGAGGGATCGTCCTGCAGGCGGTTGATGCGCCCGCCCATGCCGAACAGCGACAGCGCCCAGACCAATACCGCCCAACCGGCGATGGCCGCGTACAGCCAGGTCTTGGCGGCGGACGCATCAACGCGCATTGGCGGCTCCCGGCCCTGCGGGCGCAGGCGCGGCATTGGGCGCAGCAGCAGACGCCGGCACGGGCCCGGCCTGCAGGTAACCATAGAGGTCGAAGCTCGCATCCAGCCCGCCACCGCTGCTGCCGGCGTTCATGCTGGTATAGCGCTGCGCGAGGATGTTGAGGTTGTCGACGAACAGGCGCGGACGCCCGCTCTCCAGCGAATGCAGGACCGCGGCGAGCTCAGGGTTTCCGCAATTCAGGCGCACTTGCACCGCCGCGCGCGGAAAACGCTCGGGCCGCGGATCGGTCAACGGCGAGCGGTTGGTGATCGCACAACTGCGATTGCCGGGGCTGGCCTCCAGCACCGCGGTCTCCAGCCGCTGCACCAGCGCGGCGGTCGCCAGCTGCACGTTCGATTCGATCATGAAGCCGGGCACGTCGGCGGTGGCCGCACGCGCGGCTTCAAGACGCTTGGCGACCTCGGGGGCCTGCTGCAGTTGCATGCGTGCGCGCAGATCGCGTTGCTGCAGGCCATCGATGCGCGCGTTCACCTCCAGCATCGGCGCGGTCCACCACGGATGCACCAGCACCAGGTAGGCCAGCGCCAGCACGCCGGCAAGGATCGCCAGCGCCAGCCAGCGGTCGCGCCGCAGGTCACGGCCGGCGGACTGCATTGGCGGCCTCCTGGGGAGCGGCCTGCGCGGCAGGCGGTTGCGCGACGGCCAGTTCGGCCACCAGCGTGAAGCGGTCCATCCGCGTCATCGGATCGGGCTGCAGCGCGCCGGCCAATGCCGGCGAACGCCACAACGGCGAGCCTTCCAGGCGGCTCACCAGCGACGAGGCTTCCGAACTGAGTCCGATCATCAGGATGCGATCGCCTTCGATCGAGAATTTTTCCAGGTAGGTCGAATCGGGCAGGCGCCGGGTGATCTCGTCCATGACCTCGACCACGGTCGG
This sequence comes from Luteimonas sp. RIT-PG2_3, assembly GCF_054902115.1. Classification (NCBI taxonomy): domain Bacteria; kingdom Pseudomonadati; phylum Pseudomonadota; class Gammaproteobacteria; order Lysobacterales; family Lysobacteraceae; genus Luteimonas; species Luteimonas sp. RIT-PG2_3. The sequence continues at coordinate 38,863 of NZ_JBUBPF010000006.1, forward strand.
ACGCGCCGCCCGTACCGACTGCAGGAAGGTGGTGCCTTCGACGAGGTCGATGACCTTGCGCTCCTCGCCGGCGACCACCCGTGCCTTGTCGACCTCGGCCGCGACCTGTCGTTCGAACAGATCCGCCGCCGCGTTGCGATTGGCGAGCATCTGCCACATGCCCGCGGCCAGCGCGAGCACGGCGACCAGCAGCAGCACCAGATGTTTGCGCCGCGCCGGATCGTCGCGGCGTCGCTGGCGCGCCACCGGCAACAGGTTGATGCCCAGGGGCAGGCCGTCATCGCCTGCGACATCGATGCCCGCCAGCGTCGCGGCCAGCGGACCGATCCCGGCCAGCGCCGCTTCCAGCGTCGTCTTCGGCACCACCACCAGTTCGACATCGACCTGGCCATCGCTGCGTCGCGCCAGCACGCGCGCATCGTGCGCGACGTCGGCTGCGGAGAAGGGTGTCTGCCGGTCGATCTCGAATGCGAGCACATCGCGCAGGCGTTCGACCGCCGCCTGCGGCAGCGTCAGCCGGCGGCGCAATCCTGCCTGCGTGGGCAGCACCAGCCAGCGCGGCACGTCGGCAAGCCGTGGCGGCAACTGCGCCGCCAGCAGGTCCTTGGCGATGGCCGGATCTTCGATGCGGACCTGGCCGAGTCCCGTGCGCACCTGGCCGCGCACCAGCGCCAGTTGCAGGGCCTCGTTGCCGGACTGCAGCAACAGGCGCTGCGGCAGCAGGCCGAAGGCATCGCGGGTGGCATCAGGCAGCCAACTGGCCAGCGCGCCAGTCCACCAGCGCCAGAACTCGCCCATGCGGGGACGCAGCGAGCGTTCGATCAGGCGCAGCCGGCGCGACGCCGCCTGCGATGCGGCGCCGGACTCTGCGGGTGATTGTTCGACCGAGGCGTTCATCGCGGCGACGCGCCTTCCTCCCATCTGAGTACCGTGAATGCCGATCCTGGCACTCCACTGGCGCCATTGCGGACCACCGCCCGCAAACGACCTTCCCGACCATCGGGCAGGCGCGCCAGGCACTCAATACTATACGTGCCGCTGCCGGCCCCCAACTGGGCGAACTCGTCCGGCTGCGGAGGACGTTCACGTGTCGACAGGACCTGCGCGGCATCGACGCCCATCGCGGTCAGCACGCCCGCGGTGGCAAAACGCAGGTCGGGAATCGCAAGCCCGGTATGCACGGTCAGGTCCGGTCGCAGGCGCTCGTACAGTTCCGGGGTCATGCCCAGCACCAGCTCCAGCTCGGCCACCGACTCGAAAGGCGCATCCTTGGCGCCGTACGGCAGGCCAGCCGCCGCATACTGCGGATCCTCGGCGCCGCCCTGGATCTGTCCGGCGTCATCGCTGTCGCGCCAGTCGGCGATCGCGGCCGCCAACGCATCAGCCTGCGCCTGCTCGGCGCCGGCGGCACGCAGCAAGGCGGTCAGCAGCGGGATGTCGGCGCCATTGAGGTCGATCTTCCCGGATTCGTCGAAGATCTTCACGCTGACATCGGCGTCGGCATAGCGCCATGAATAAGGGCGACCATCGGCCAGCCAGCGCACGGCCGGATCATCGTCGGACACGCGCGTCATCGCATATTCCAGGCCGGCGCGGGCCGCCTGCTCGGCGACCACGCCCTGGCTCAACACGCGCGCCTGCATGTATTCGATGCGTGCCGACACCGCGAACGCACCAATCAGCGCCGCCAGCAACGCGATCAGCCACAGCACCAGCATCAGCGCGGCGCCACGGCAGCGCTGCCGCGCAGACCCCGTGTGCCCACCACGACGCTGTCCGCGCGCGCGCATCACAGGACCGTCGCCGGCCCGCGCTGCGGCAGGTTCACCAGCATCGGTGGCCAGCGGCCACCCGACGCACTGATGATCTCGATCGACACCTGCAGCGGCAAGGTATCGACGGCTTCCCAGCGATCGCTCCATTCGCCGATCGCGTTCTGCGGGTCCAGGCCGCGATAACGGATGCGCAATTCCAGCAGGTCGCGCACCAGCGGCTCCGGCGGACGCGGCGCGGCTTCCGCGACCACCATGCCCGCGAGCACGGTCGAGAACGAGACCACCAGCCGCGACTGCCCGTCGACGGCCTGCACGCCGATGTCGTGCAGGCTTGGGCCACCACGACCGAGATAGTTCGGCAGGTCGGCGACGAAACGGATGCGATCGGGCTCGCCGACGAAACGCAGGCTGCGACCGGTCTCGGGATCCTTGGCGAAGGTGATCGGCAGCGCCGACGACAACCGGCGACGCAGGAAGCCCTCGACCGCGCGCATGCGCTCACTGCGTTGTGCGATGTCTTCCGCGCGCTGCGCGCTGACGGTCGCGGCACGCAGCGTCGCGAACGCAAGCGCGAGGCCGGCCGCCAGCACTGCGGTCGCCAGCAGCACTTCGATCAACGTGAAGCCACGCTGCGCGCGCGACAACGACGGAGATCGCACCAACGACATGGGGGAAGAACGCAAGCGCGTCGCCATGCGATTCACAGCGACATGCCCCCGGCGTCGGGCTGGACCAAGCGCAGCGTGCGCACCTGCAGCCGTTGCGCAGGCCCGCCCTCGCCCCATTGCAGCGTCAGCTGCAGTTCCAGCAGGCGCGGCGCACCGCCCCCCTCCACGATCTCCGGCGGGCGCTGGTTGTCGACGAACGGCTGGACGTCCAATTGCCAGCGGTAGACGCCGCCATCGAGCTCGCCTTCGCGATGCCCGGGCTGCAACACTTCGGAGACGCCGATATCGGCCAGCAACGACTGCGCATGCAGGGCCGCGCGCCCGCCATCGGCGGACTGCCGCACCTGGCGCACACCGCCCGACAGGGTACCCAGCAGCAGCGTCAACGCCAACGCCAGCACCGCGAACGCGACGATGACCTCGATCAGCGTGTAGCCGCGCTGGCGTACGCCTGGCGGTGATGCAGGCGATGGCGCGACGCGACGCACGCGCGTCATGTCCGCGGGTCCGCGTTGCGCACGCTGACATCGCCGATCAACCAGCCCACCTCGATGTTCCAGGCGGCATCGCGGTAGCGCAGCTGCACGCGCCCGCCGGTCGAGGCGCCATCGCTGAAGAACATGATCGCGCCGGTGCCGGACGCGGGCTGCACTTCCCGGGCACCGGTGAACACCACGTCGATCCGCGACGGGACGCCACCCTTGTCGTCGGTGGTGGTCGTCCAGGCCCCGGCGACGGGATCGATCGCGAAGCCCTGCGGTTGACCGGTCGCGATCGCGCGCGCGCGCGCATGCCGCAACGCGGAGGCGATCTCCTTGGCCGACGACCGCAGCTGCATGCGCTCGATGCCGCCGGTCATCGCGGTGCCGGCAAGCACGCCGATGATGGCGATCAGGGCCATCACCAGCATGATCTCGAGCAGCGAGAATCCACGCTGGGCGCAGCCGCGCACGCGCGCGCGGCCTGAAACCTCCAGGCCTTGCACGTCATCCAGGCAGCCGACGCGATGCATGCGGGCTGCGGAACGGATCGCTCCGTTACTCGTAGCGGATATCGCCATCGACGCTGCTGCCGCCGGCCTTGCGGTCCGCGCCCAGGCTGATCAGGTCGAAGCGCTGGCTCTCGCCGGGTGCGCGGTACTCGATCGGCGTCTTCCAGGGGTCGACGATGTCGTCGGCCTTCGCGTACGGCCCCAGCCAGCCGCTGATGCTGCCCGGCTGGCGCACCAGGTCGTCGAGCGTCGCCGGCAGCGTGCCGGTGTCCATTTCGTACTGGTGCACCTTCTGCGCCAGCGTCTCGATCTGCGCCGAGGCGAGGTTGTACTTGGCCTTGTCGCTGCCGCCGAGGATCTGGCGCGCCGCGAACGTCACGATGCCGCCGATCAGGATGGTGACGATGATGATTTCCATCAGGCTGAAACCCGACTGCAGCGCACGCCGCGAACCCGAGACCAGGCGCTGGCGGACCGCGCGATGCGGGATGGCCACGGTCGGACGGGCCACGGTCGGGCGGGAAGGCGTGCGCACCGGGCGCGACGAGGAAGCACGAAGGATGGCCATCGGATCACCTACAGGGAGTTGGTCAAACCATAGATCGGGATCAGCACCGCGAGGATCACCACGCCGACGATGGCCGCCAGCACGACGGTGATCACCGGCACCAGCGCGGCCAGCATGCGGTCCAGCGCCTGCCCGGTTTCCTGCTCGAAGGTGTCCGCGGTCTTGAGCAGCATTGTATCGAGCGCACCTGACTCCTCGCCCACCTGCACCATCTGCAAGGCCAGCCGGGGAAAGCGCTTGCCCTTGCCCAGCGCCGTCGACAGCCCGACGCCGTTCTTGACGTCGTCGGCCGCGGCTTCGACGTCGGCCGACAGCGCGCGGTTGCCGATGACGGTCCTGCCGATGCCCAGCGCGGTCATCAACGGCACGCCGTTGCGCAGCAGGGTGCCCAGCGTGCGCGCGAGCCGCGCGGTCTCCAGGCGCGCGACCAGCGGCCCGACCAGCTTGCGCTGCAGGATCCAGGCATCGAAACGGGCGCGGAACCCCGGCTGGCGCAGCCGCCGCTCCAGCCACCACAGCGCCAGCACCGGCACGGCCAGGATCACGATCCACCAGTCGCGCACGAACAGGCCCACGCCCAGCACCAGCCGGGTGAACCAGGACAGCTCGGCGTCGAAGCTGTCGTACATCGACGCGAACTCCGGGACGACGTAGCCCATCAGGAACATCAGCGCGCCGCCGACCACCAGCAGCAGGATCGCGGGGTAGATCAGCGCATTGACCACGCGTCCGCGCAGCAGCCGGCTGCGTTCGAGGTATTCGCCGAGCCGCTGCAGGGTCTCTTCGAGACTGCCGCCGGCCTCACCGGCCCGCACCATGTTGATGTAGAGCCGCGAGAACGTGCCGTGCTGGCGTTCGAGCGCCGTCGACAAGGAAATGCCGCTGCGCACCGCGTCGCGGATCTCGGTGACCGTGCGCTTGGCCGCGGCATCCTCGGGCAGTTCGAGCAGGATCGTCAGTGCGCGATCGAGGGGCTGGCCAGCCCCGAGCAAGGTCGCCAGCTGCTGGGTGAACTGCACCAGCCGCTGGCCGGAAAAAGGCTTGGGCTTGAACAGTTGCCGCCAGGTCGATTCACCGCCGGCATCGCCTGCAGGCCGCGCCTCGACCGGCAGGTGCCCCTGCTCCTGCAGGCGCGACACGACTTCGGCCTCGCTGGCGGCCTCCATCTGGCCTTCCAGCGATTCGCCGCGGGTATTGAGTGCCTTGTAGCGGAACAGCGGCATCAGCGCAGCAACGTCCCGTCGTGCAGATGCCTGGAACCGGTCGTGGCATCGGGACCTGCCGCGCGGCAGGCGGAACGCGTCCATCGGCAGCGTACGGACAGACCGGACGCACGCCCCTCGCCCGTCGCCGGTTCAGCGATGGGCCGCGTCACGCATCCTCCGTCACACGCAGCACTTCCTCGATCGTGGTGACGCCCTGCAAGGCCTTGGCGATGCCGTCCTCGTACATCGTGCGCATGCCGCCTTCGCGCGCGAGCTGTTCGAGCTCGCCCATGCCGGCATGGCGCATCACCGCCCGGCGCAGGGTATCGCTCATGACCAGGAACTCGACGATGGTCGTGCGTCCCAGGTAGCCGGTCGGCGCGATGGCCGACGGCCGTGGCCGGAACAGCGAGATCTCGCCCTCGGGCTGGAAGCGGCGCAGGCCGAACTTCTCGATTTCCTCCGGCGACGCCGGATAGCGCTCGGCATGCGTGGGCTCGAGCTTGCGCACCAGGCGCTGGGCGAGGATGCCGTTGACGGTTGAGGTCAGCAGGTAATCCTCGACGCCCATGTCGAGCATACGGGTGATGCCGCCCGCGGCATTGTTGGTATGCAGCGTGCTCAGCACCAGGTGGCCGGTCAGCGCCGACTGGATCGCGATGCGCGCGGTTTCCAGGTCGCGCATTTCGCCGATCATGATGATGTCCGGGTCCTGGCGGACGATGCTGCGCAGCGCGTTGGCGAAGTCCAGCCCGATCTGCGGCTTGGCCTGGATCTGGTTGATGCCCTCGATCTGGTACTCGACCGGATCCTCGACGGTAATGATCTTGACGTTGCTGGTGTTGAGCTTGCTGAGCGCGGTGTAGAGCGTCGTGGTCTTGCCCGAGCCAGTGGGGCCGGTCACCAGCAGGATGCCGTGCGGCTGCTCGAGCACGCGCTGGAACTGGGGCAGGAACTGGTCGGTGAAGCCCAGCCGCTTGAAATCGAAGACCACGGTCTCGCGATCGAGCAGGCGCATCACCACGCTTTCACCATGCGCGGTAGGCACGGTACTGACGCGCAGGTCGAGCTCCTTGCCCTGCACGCGCAGCATGATGCGTCCGTCTTGCGGCAGGCGGCGCTCGGCGATGTTGAGCTTGGCCATGATCTTGACGCGGCTGATCACGGCGGCCGTCAGGTTCGACGGCGGGCTCTCGCCATCCTCGAGCACGCCATCGATGCGATAGCGCACCTTCAGTCGATTCTCGAAGGGTTCGATATGGATGTCGGACGCGCGCAGCTCGACCGCGCGCTGGATCACCAGGTTCACCAACCGGATCACCGGCGCTTCGGAGGCGAGGTCGCGCAGGTGTTCGACATCGTCGAGATCGCCGCTGGTGTCACCATCGGCGGTCTCGATGATCGCGCCCATCGCGCTGCGTCCCTGCCCGTGCCAGCGCTCGATGACGTCGCCGATCTCCGAGCGCACGCCGACCAGCGGCTGCACGCCACGACCGGTCGCGAGCCGGACCGCGTCGAGCGCATAGGCATCGTAGGGATCGGCCATCCACAACTGGATCAGGCCGCCCTGCTCGCCGAGCACGCAGACATGGAACTGCTTGAGGAAGCGCACGCTCAGCGCCTGCGCATCGGGCTGCGATTCCGGTGGCGCCGTCGGCAGGTCCTTGACCGACACCAGCGGCAGGCCCAGCGTCTGCGCGCAGGCCTCGGCATGGTCGCGTTCGGAGACCAGGCCCAACCGCGACAACAGGCCCAGCAGGCTGCCGCCGGTATCGTCCTGCAACCGGCGCGCACGCGCGAGGTCGACGTCCTTCAGCTGGCCCTTGGCCACCAGCGCGGCCACAACGCGATCTTCAGGCGTGCCGGGCGCGGGCGTGGTCGCATTGGCGAGGGTGTCGGCGCTGGCGTTCACAGCCTGGATTCCCTGGAGGAAGGACGACTTTAGCAGCTTGCACGGAGCGCACAGGGAGGGTCCCTCCGGCAGCCCGCCGCCCGCATTCTCCCGCGACCAGGGTGGCCGCAGCATCCGTGCGCACGTCTGTGGCATGCGCCATTCATGTTGCGGGCATCGCATGCGATCGACCGCGAGCGGCGACGGGCCCCGTACGGGATCCCTCGCGATGCACGGCGGACGCGGCCGCCGGCCTCAAGCAGCGGCGATCAGGCCGCCCTTCACGCGCCATGGCGATGCCATGACGCGTGCACAGGCAATGCGCGGCTCAGCCGACCCAGGTGCGGGCGCTGCGGAACATGCGCAGCCACGGCGATTCGCCGCTCCAGTCCTTCGGCGCCCAACTGAAGTTGGCCGCGCGCAGGGTACGTTCGGGATGCGGCATGAGGATCGTGACGCGGCCATCGTCGCTGCAGACGCCGGCGATGGCATCGGTCGAACCGTTCGGATTGGCCGGATAGTGCTGGGTGGCCTGGCCGTCGCCATCGATGTAGCGCACGGCGGCATGCACCGCGGCGCGATCGGCGTCGTTGTTGAACGCGGCACGGCCCTCGCCATGCGCCACCGCGACTGGAATCCGCGACCCCGCCAGCCCACGCAGCAGCACCGATGGCGATTCCACGACTTCCAGGAAGCCCAGTCGCGCTTCGTACTGCTCGCTGCGGTTGCGCAGGAACTGCGGCCAGTGCGCGGCGCCGGGAATCAGTTCCTTGAGCTGCGACAGCATCTGACAACCATTGCAGACGCCCAGCGCGAAGCTGTCGTCGCGCGCGAAGAACGCGGCGAAGTCGGTCCGCAATGCCTCGCGTTCGAGGATCGAGGTCGCCCAGCCACGGCCGGCGCCGAGCACGTCGCCATAGCTGAAGCCGCCGCAGGCGACGAAGCCCTTGAACGCGTCCAGGCGCACGCGGCCGGCAATCAGGTCGCTCATGTGCACGTCGTAGGCCTCGAACCCGGCCTGGTCGAACGCGGCCGCAGTCTCGGTCTGGCTGTTGACGCCCTGCTCGCGCAGGATCGCGACCTTCGGACGCACGCCGGTATGGATGTACGGGGCGGCGATGTCCTCGGCGGGATCGAAGCTGAGCCTGGGACGCAGGCCGGGCGCATCGAAACGGCTGGCCTGCTCACGCTCTTCGTCGGCGCATTCGGGGTTGTCGCGCAACGCCTGCATCGCATGCGTCACCGACCACCACGCGCCGAACAATTCTTCCCAGCGCCAGTCGACCAGGGTGTCGTCGCCGTCGAGCACGCGGATGGCCGGCGCCGAGGTCGGGCGCGCGATGCGCTGCGCGCATTCGATCAACCCATGCCGCGAGACCAGGTCCGCGAACTCGGCACGATCCTCGACCGCGATCTGGACCACGGCGCCGAGTTCTTCCGAGAACAACGCGCGGAACACGTCGTCGGTGCGGTCCTCGCCCCAGCCGTCGAGCAGGATGTCCAGGCCGCTATGCGCGCAGAACGCCATTTCGCACAGCGCCGCGAACGCGCCACCATCGGAACGGTCGTGATAGGCCAGCAACAGGCCGGCCTCGCGCGCATCGGCGATCAGTTCGAAGAATGCCTTGAGCCTTGCGGGGTCGTCGAGATCCGGGCAGGCGCCGCCGAAGGCGTCGAAACACTGCGCCAGGATCGATCCCCCAAGGCGCTGCTTGCCGGCGCCCAGGCCGATCAGCCACAGCTCGGTGTCGGGGTCGCGCGAAATCTGCGGCGTCAGCTGCTGGCGCACGTCGACCACCGGCGCGAACGCGGTGATGATCAGCGACACCGGCGACACCGACTTCTGGGTCGCGCCGTCGGCCTGCCATTGCGCCTGCATCGACAGCGAATCCTTGCCGACCGGGATGCTCAGGTCGAGCTGTGGGCACAGCGCCATGCCGACCGCGCGAACCGCGTCGAACAGCTTGGCGTCCTCACCGTTGTGGCCGGCGGCCGCCATCCAGTTGGCCGACAGCTTGACCCGGTGCAGGGTCTCGACCGGCGCGGCGCACAGGTTGGTGATCGCCTCGCCGACCGCCATGCGGGCAGCCGCGGCGGAATCGATCAGCGCCAGCGGCGTGCGCTCGCCCATGGCCATCACTTCGCCGGTGTACCCTTCGAAGCCCGACAGGGTGATCGCGCAGTCCGCCACCGGCAGCTGCCAGGGGCCGACCATCTGGTCGCGCGCGGTCAGGCCGCCGACGGTGCGGTCGCCGATCGTGACCAGGAAGTTCTTCGCCGCCACGGTCGGATGCGCGAGCACGCGCAGGCCGGCTTCGCGCAGGTCGATCGCACTGCTGTCGAGACCACGCCAGCGCGACGGCGCCGGACGCGAGGTGTCGCGATGCATCTTGGGCGCCTTGCCGAACAGCACGTCCATCGGCAGGTCGATCGCGAAATCGCGCTCGACCGGCGAGGGCTGCCGGGCGATGCGCTCCACCGTGGCGCCATAGCCGACGACCAGGTGCTCCTCGGCCGTGGCGGTGCCGACCACCGCGAACGGGCAGCGTTCGCGCGCGCACAGTGCGGAGAATTCGGCGACCCGGTCCTGCGAGACGCCCAGGACGTAACGCTCCTGGGATTCGTTGCACCACAGCTGCATCGGCGACAGCGATGGATCGTCGCTGGGCACGGCGTCGAGATCGATGATGCCGCCGACGTCGGAGTCGTGCAGCAGTTCGGGGATCGCGTTCGACAGGCCACCCGCGCCAACGTCGTGGATCGACTGGATCGGATTGCGCTCGGCCAATGCGACGCAGGCGTCGATGACTTCCTGGCAGCGGCGCTCCATCTCAGGGTTGTCGCGCTGTACGGACGCGAAATCCAGATCCTCGGCGACATCGCCGGACGCGACCGAACTGGCGGCACCACCGCCCAGCCCGATCAGCATCGCCGGGCCACCGAGCACGATGACCGCATCGCCGGGCGACAGCCTGCGCTTGGCGACCATCGTCCGGTCCATCGCACCGAGGCCGCCGGCCAGCATGATCGGCTTGTCGTAGGCGCGGGTCAGGCGACCACCATCGGCGGCCGTGCCCTCATCGAGCTCGAAACTGCGAAAATAACCCAGCAGGTTGGGACGGCCGAACTCGTTGTTGAACGCTGCGGCGCCCAGCGGGCCGTCGAGCATGATGTCGAGCGCCGGCGCCATCCGCGGATTCAGCGGCCGGGCGTTGCCGCTGGCGTCTTCCCATGGTTGCGGCAGGGTCGGGATGCGCAGGTGCGAGACGCTGAAACCGCACAGGCCGGCCTTGGGCTTGCCGCCGCGACCGGTCGCGCCTTCGTCGCGGATCTCGCCACCGGCGCCGGTACTGGCGCCTGCGAACGGAGAGATCGCGGTCGGATGGTTGTGCGTCTCGACCTTGATGCAGAACGCGCCGTCGAGCTCGGTTTCGGCGCGATACTGGCCGGACACCGGATCGGGACGGAAACGCCGGGTCACGTAGCCTTCTACGACCGCGGCGTTGTCGCTGTAGGCCGACAACGTGTGCTCTGGCGTGTGCGCGTGGGTATTGCGGATCATCCCGAACAGCGAGTGCTGCTGGGATTCGCCATCGATGGTCCACGAGGCATTGAAGATCTTGTGCCGGCAGTGCTCGGAATTGGCCTGCGCGAACATCATCAGTTCGACGTCCGCCGGATCGCGCCCGAGTTCGGCATAGCGCGCCCGCAGGTAGTCGATCTCGTCTTCGGCCAGCGCCAGTCCCAGCCGCGTATTGGCCGCGGCCAGGTCGGCCAGCGCAATGCGCTCGAGCGCGCCACGCACCGGCGGGACGAACAAGGCCGACGCCTCGTCATGCGAGGCCAGCAGCGACTGCGTCATCGGGTCGTGCAGCGCCCGGGTCAGCGCGGCCTGCGCCTGCGCGTCGTCCGGCCAGCCAGCCAGGTCGAGCCGGGTGCCGCGTTCGACACGGCGCACGCCGATCCCGGCGCCGCGCAGCAGTTCGGTGGTCTTGCTGGCCCACGGCGAGATGGTGCCCAGCCGTGGCGCGACGTAGCGCGAGACCGCGTCGTCAGCCCGGGCGGGCGCAGCGGCACCGGCCTGCAGCGTACGCTGCAGCACCGTGGTGTCCGGCTCGACGCCAGGTGCGGGCTCGATCCAGTAGACGTGCCAGGCACCGACCACGCGGACCGCAGGTGAGAGGGATTGCAGACGGGCTTGCAACCGTTCGCGGCGGAACGGTGACAGGGCAGGCATGCCCTCGAGGACGATCATGTCCGAGCGGAACCGGTTTTCGGGGGACGCCATTGTACCCAATGCCCCGCCCAATGACCCGCCTGTCGTGACCTGCCTCCGGGGACCGGCCGGCAGGTCGTCGAAACCTCAGAACCTGTTCACGATCTGTCGCGAGCGCAGTCAGGTGGCGCGTGGCGTGCATGCCAGTGAAGAGCAGGCAGAAAGCGCAATGTACGTGCTGGCACATGAGCAACCGAGCACCGCACGCGCGCCAGATGGCAAGCGCAGCAAGATCGCGACCAGGTTCTCAGCGGCTGCCTGCCGCCGAGTCCGAGGCGGGGGCCTGTTCGGCCAGCCCGCGGAGCGCATCCTCGAGCGCGGCCGGCGGCATGTAACCCGGCATCTGCACGCCCGACTCGGTGACGATCATCGGTGTCCCGGCCAGCCCGACCCGCTGCCCCAGCGCGTACTGGGTCGCGACCGGGTTGTCGCAGGTACGGCTGGGCAGCGCCTTGCCGTTCTTCGCATCGGTCAACGCCTGCTTGCGGTCGGACGCGCACCACACCGCCACCATCTGCCGGTAGTCGTCGCTGTCCAGGCCCATGCGCGGGAAGGCCAGGTATTCGATCGCGATGCCGCGCTTGTTGTACTCGGCGATCTCCGAATGCAGGCGACGGCAGTAACCGCACTCGACATCGGTGAACACCGTCACGGTGTACTTGGGGTTGGCCGGCGCGAACACGATCCGGTCCTCGCGCGGCACCGTCGCCAGCAGCTTGCGCCGCACTTCGGCCAATCCATCCTGGCCAAGGTCCGTGCGCGCGGCCACGTCAAACAGGCTGCCCTGCAGCAGGTACTTGCCGTCGTCGCTGACATACAGCACCTGCCCGGCGACGATCACTTCCTGGAAGCCCGGCAGCGGTGCCTTCGCGATCCGGTCGATGACCACGTTCGGGCTGATCGACAGGATGGCCTTGCGGGCGCGGTCTTCGGGTGTGCCTGGCGCGGTGCTGACCTCGGAGATCGCAGTGGACGGCTGCGCGGCATCCGCACTGTCGGCGACCTTGGTCTCCGCGGGCTGCGCGCAGGCACTGAGACTGATTGCGCCAAGCAGCGCAAGGGCGTATCGCATGGGAACAATCCTGGGTCGAGCCCGGCTTGCGGCCGGCATGGGCGGGAACGCCGCATTGTCGCATAGCGCAACTGGGCCGCCTTTGCGGGGACGAAGCGGGTGCGCTTGGGGTTCAGGGCGTGGGAACTGGCTTAAGGGGTGGTGGTGTGGCGTGGGTTGGGGGCTGGGCGCGTCTTGCCGTTTTTGGTGTTTGGGTGACGGGCGCGCGCGACGTATGTGATGGCCAGGGACGACGGAGACCGATACCGCTGCGATCGGGATTGCCGCGGCCGTCCCTGGCGCAAGACTTCTGACTCCGGATAGCCCTGCCCCGCCATCCATGTCAGGACGTGACCCGGCCTGCGAACCTGTGGTTCGCCAACAGGCCGAGTCACCCACCCCGGCGTAGCACGCCGGGCGTTCGCACAGCCCGCGCGGCATGCCGCGCCCTGGACACCGCGCGGTCGAATGGCGGATGGTCTGGGATCATTCATTCCTGCGCATGCCCGGCCCGGCGTAGCACGCCGGGCGTTCGCGCAGCCCGCGCGGCATGCCGCGCAAACGGGCTGCGCTCACCCCCTGGGATGATGGGTTGCGTGGAGCTGCTTGAGCTTTTCGCGGGCGACCAGCGTGTAGATCTGGGTCGTCGACAACGAGGCATGGCCCAGCAGCATCTGCAGCGCGCGCAGGTCGGCGCCGTGGTTCAGCAGATGGGTGGCAAAGCTGTGGCGCAACCCGTGGGGGCTGACGCGTGCGGGGTCGATGCCGGCCACGGCGGCATAACGTTTGACCAGGCCCCAGAACTGCTGGCGAGTCGGCGCATCCGCACCCGCCGTGACGAACAGCGCCGACAGCGCGCGCTTGCCGACCAGCAGCGGCCGCGACTGCGTCAGATAGCGTTCGAGCCAGTGCTGCGCCTCTTCGCCCAGCGGAACCAGACGCTCCTTGCTGCCCTTGCCGGTGACGCGCAACACGCCCTGACGCAGGTTCAAGGCCGTGGCCGGCAGCTCGACCAGTTCGCTGACGCGCAGGCCGCAGGCATACATCAGCTCCAGCATCGCGCGGTCGCGGATGCCGAGCGGCGTCTCCAGGTCGGGCGCCGACAGCAGCGCGTCGATCTCGCGCTCGGCCAGCGCCTTGGGCAACGATTGCGGCCGGCTGGGCGGCTCCAGCAGAGCACTGGGATCGTCGGCACGCTGGCCGTGCCGGCGCAACCACGCATAGAACGCGCGCAGCGCCGACAGCAGGCGGGCATTGCTGCGCGGCGAATAGCCGCCATGGGTGCGCCAGGCGAAGTAATCGAACAGAGCCGCGCGATCGGCACCCGCGAGACCGCCGCCGGCCCCCTCGCGCCAGCGCGCGAGACCTTCGAGGTCGCGGCGATAGGCATCCAGCGTCTGCCGGGCCAGTCCGGATTCCGCCCACGTCGCGTCCAGGAAGCGATGGATCACGTCGGCATCGGCATCGCGCAGGTGCGGCAGGCGCATGCTGCGCATCCTGCGATCGGCGGGGGTCTGGCTCATGGCCACAGCTTATCCGAGCCACGCGCAGCAGTTATCCTTGCGCGCATGACGCCATCACCCGACACCGAGACCCACACATCGCCCCGACCGTGGATCGGTTGGCGATGGCTGGCCCTGTTCTACGACCTGTGGCCGGTGCTGGCCATGTGGTTCCTGCTGTCGGCCGTGTTCGCAGTGACCTATACCTACTTGGGACACCACGACCCGCGCGAGAACATCGCCCCGTTCAGTGGCCTGCAATGGCTGCTGTGGCTGGGGTGCTGGGTGATTGCCGGGCTCTACGCCACGCTGAGCTGGCGCGGCGGCGGCCAGACCTTGGGCATGCGTCCCTGGCGGATCCGCGTCATCGCCGTCGATCCCGGGGCAACGCCGGGCTGGCGCGCCCTGTGGCTGCGTTACGCGGTCGGCACCTTGTCCGTGCTTGCCGGTGGCGCGGGCTTCTGGTGGGCCTGGTTCGACCGCGATCGCCTGACCTGGCACGACCGTGCCAGCGGCACGCGGGTGATCAGGACGCCGAAGCGCGGCGAGCTTTCGTAGGGCATCTGGATCGGGCGTTCGCAGGCAGCGCGAACTGCGATCGATGCGCTATCGGCAATTGGCTACTGCGCTTGTCCGGCCCGGCGTAGCACGCCGGGCGTTCGCCTCACCTGCGCGGCATGCCGCGCGATGCCGTCGCGCGGTCGGTCGATGGGTTGATTGGGACGATTCGATAACCCGCCCGTCCGGCCCGGCGAAGCACGCCGGGCGTTCGCAGGCGGCGCGAGCCAATGGCTCGCGAGCGCCGCCTGCTCACCCACTCCGCTTGCGGAAGAGGGACCAGGAGACGATCAGCATCAACGTCGGCGGAATCAGGTACGCCAGCCGGTAATCGAACTTGTAGACCGCGGCGAGCTTGACCACCTGGTTCTGCACCAGCCAGAAGCCCAGTGCGAACACGATGCCGATGAACAGGCGCTTGCCCAGCGTGCCGCTGCGCAGGCTGCCGAATGCGAAGGGGATCGCTGCCAGGCAGAGCGCCAGCACGTTCAACGGGTAGAACCAACGGGCCCAGTAATGCTCCTGGAATTCGCTGGCATCAAGCTGGTTGCGTTCGCGGTATTCGATGCCGCTGCGCAGGTCCTTGGCCGACATGTAGCGCGGTCGCCAGACGTTCCTGGCGTTCGCCGCCAGCGCGGCCGCATCGAGCTGCGAGGCCCACTGCTCTTCCATGACTTCGGTCTGGGTCACCGAGCGTTCTTCGAACCAGGTGCGCTTGACGTTGCGCAGCATCCAGCCGGTGCCGGCGCGATGTTCGGCGATCGCGGCATGCGCGATCGATTCCAGCCGTCCCTCGGCGGAGAACTCGAACAGCCGCACATCGTTGAGTTCCAGCCAGTGCTTGTCGCCTTCGTGGCGCTCCTGCCCGTTCTGCGCGTTGAGGAAGGTGTCGCCCTCGCGCGCCCACAGGCCGGAATACTGCGCGACGATCATGTCCTTGGAGCGCGCCATCGACCGCATCGTATCTGCGCTGCGCTGCGCCCAAGGTGCCAAGGTCTCGCCATTGATGATCATCAGCCCGGTCAGCAGCACCAGCGGCGCGGCCACCGACATGCTCAGGCGGCGACGCGACAGGCCCAGCGCGCGCATCACCGTCAACTCGGAGCTGGCCGCGATCTGGCCCAGGCCCATCAACGCGCCGATGACCGCCGCCGTGGGGAACATCGTGTAGGCGCGGCGCGGCAGGCTGTGCGCGATGTAGTTCAGCACGCCGACGAAGCCATAGTCGCCCTGGCCGATGATGCCGATCTCGTCGACGCCGGCCATCACCGCATCCAGTCCGACCAGCACCGCCCAGGCCAGCATCACCGTCACCAGCACGACGCGGGCGATGTAGAGGTCGTGGATTTTCGGGAACGGCATCATGCGTTGCGGTTCCCGATGCGGACGCGCAGCGGCGGTCGCTTCATGCGCCCATCACTGAAATACAGCCACGCACCGAACGCCAGCAGCGGCAGCGTCAGCCACCACATGCCGAGCAGCACCGGGATCTTGCCGCTGACGATCCAGTCGGTGCCCAGCAGCATCAGGTTCATGCCGACGATATAGGCCAGGAAGCCGATGACGATGCGTCCGTAGCGCGCCTGCCGCGGCGGGCTGCGCGCCAGTGGCACCGCCATCAGCGCGAACGCCAGCGCGATCAGCGGCGGCGAGATCCGCGAATGCAGCTGCGCGCGCGCTTCCACGCGATCGTCGCCCAGCAGAGCCAGCGTCGACAGCCGCTCGGCGGACTCGTCGTCCTGCTTGTCCTCGGCATTGGGCAGGCGCAGTTCGTTGTTCACGTAGCGCATCAGGCGGAAATCGCGCCCGCCATCCATCGGCCCCTCGACGCGGAAACCGTCGTCCAGGCTCAGGTAGCGTTCCGCGCCTTCGACCGCCAGCGCGCCGGTCTGCGCGGTGGTGATGTCCATGCGCCCTTCATCCTGGCGATAGACGAACACCCGCCCCATGCGCTCGCCGTCGCCGGACAGCGCATTGACGTAGACCACGCCCCCGCCGCCCGGCAGTTCCACGAAGCGGCCGGCCTCGAGGCCTGCGACCAGCAGACTGCGGCTGCCTTCCTGGATCAGGCGATAGGAGTAATCGCGGGCCCACGGCCCCAGCCACAACGAGCACAGCCCGATGAAACCCACGATCGGCAGCACCAGCATCAGCACCGGGCGCAACAGGCGGCGCGGTCCGATGCCGATCGAGGTCAGTACCGGCATCTCGGAATCCCGATACAGGCGCCCCACCCCCAGTAACAGGCCGAGCATCAGGCCCAGCGGCAGGATCAGCGGCAGGTAGTTCAGCACCTGCAGCCCCAACTGGGACAGCATCAGGCCCGCCGGCACCCGTCCGCTGGCGATATTGCGCAGCACGTCGGCGAACACGCCCCCCAGGCTGACGATCATCAGCACGACCAGGGCAGCGAAGGTCGCCTGGGCGAATTCGCGGAACAGGTAGCGGTCGAGTTTCTGCATCCGGCGGGGTTGCCTTAAACTTGGGGTTTCGTCCAGCGGCGCCGCGACGGCGTCCTACAAGACATGTGAAGGCCGGCTCCCGAAGGGAAGCCGGGCCGTGCTGGACCCGAGATTGTACTGATCACCCTATGGAATCTGGTCGATGTCCCTCGAATTCACCCTGAACCGCGATCTTCCCGCCTACGCCGCCACCGATTGCGTGGTCGTCGGCCTGTTTGCCGACAACAGCCTGACGCCTGCTGCCCAAGCCATCGACACCGCCTCGGGCGGCCAGCTGAGCGCCCTGGCGAGCCGCGGCGACGCCAGCGGGCGCACCGGCAAGACCTCCCTGCTGTACGACCTGCCCGGCGTGACCGCGCCGCGCGTGCTGGTGGTCGGCCTGGGCGACAAGGCCAAGTTCGCGGTGCCGCAGTACCTCAAAGCGGTTGCCGACGCCGTGCGCGCGCTGAAGACCGGTCCGGTCGGTTCCGCGCTGCTGACCCTGTCCGAGCTCACGGTCCCCGGCCGCGATGCCGCCTGGACGGTCCGCCAGGCCATCATCACCGCCGACCATGCCGCCTACCGTTACACCGCCACCTTGGGCCCGAAGAACAAGAAGCGCAACGAAACCGGCCTGAAGGCGCTGTCGATCAGCGCCAGCGACGAAGCCGCCGTGGGCCAGGGCAAGGCGATCGCCGCCGGCGTGCAGTTCACCCGCGAACTGGGCAACCTGCCGCCCAACATCTGCAACCCGGCCTACCTGGCCGAACAGGCGCAGACCTTCGCCGCCCGCTTCGACAACGCCTCCTGCGAGGTGCTGGACCAGCAGCAGATGGAAGCGCTCGGCATGGGCTCGCTGCTGGCGGTCGCCCGCGGCTCGGTCAATGCGCCCAAGCTCATCGTGCTGAAGTGGAGCAACGGAGGCGACGCCAAGCCCTACGTGCTGGTCGGCAAGGGCATCACTTTCGATACCGGCGGCGTCAACCTGAAGACCCAGGGCGGCATCGAGGACATGAAGTACGACATGTGCGGCGCCGCCAGCGTGCTGGGCACGTTCGTGGCCACCGTGGGACTGCAGTTGCCGATCAACCTGGTCGTCATCGTGCCGGCGGTCGAGAACGCGATCGACGGCAACAGCTACCGTCCGTCCGACGTCATCACTAGCATGTCCGGCAAGACCATCGAAGTCGGCAACACAGACGCCGAAGGCCGCCTGATCCTGTGCGACGCGCTGACCTATGCCGAACGCTTCCAGCCGCAGGCGCTCGTCGACGTCGCGACGCTGACCGGCGCCTGCATGGTCGCGCTGGGCCGTCACGCCTCGGGCCTGATGAGCAAGCACGACGACCTCGCCAGCGAGCTGCTGGCGGCTGGCGAAAGCGTGTTCGACCGCGCCTGGCGCCTCCCGCTGTGGGACGAGTACCAGCCGATGCTGGATTCCAACTTCGCCGACGTCTACAACATCGGCGGCCGCTGGGGCGGCGCGATCACCGCCGGCTGCTTCCTGTCGCGCTTCACCGAAGGCCAGCGCTGGGCGCACCTGGACGTTGCCGGCACCGCCAGCGGCGAAGGCAAGCTGGCGTACGCGACCGGCCGTCCGGTCGGCCTGCTGAGCCAGTGGCTGCTCGACCAGGCGAAGGCCTGACCCGTCCGGAGCGCCTTCGGGCGCTCCGCTCCGCCTTCACGGCGCGCACCGCCCTATCGCGCGTCATCCTGGATCCCGCCTTCGCAGCGCCTGCCGCACCGATCACCGCCACGCATCGATCCGCGCGCACGCGCGCTCCTACAGGCCCCACCCACCCATGCCCCGCGCCGACTTCTACCTGATTGCCAAGCCGCGTTTCCTCAACGAACCGCTGCGGCTGGTCTGCGAACTCGCGCGCAAAGCCTACGACGCGAACCTGTTCACGCTGGTGCTGGCGCGCGACACCGCGCAGGCCGAGCAGCTCGACGATTGGCTGTGGGACATGGGCGAAGACGTCTACATCCCGCACCAGATCGCCGGGCGCGACGATGAGGACGAGCTGACGCCGGTGCTGATCGGCGAACCGCAGATGGATATCGCGCTGCGTCCGCTGGTCATCAACCTGCGCGATGCGCCGGTGCCGGCCGGTTTCGAGCGCGTGCTCGAAGTGGTGCCTGCCGACGAATCCGCGCGCGGCCCGCTGCGCGAGCGCTGGAAGCACTACAAGGCGCAGGGCCTGGACGTCAACAAGTACGACATGTAGCCGCGCGCCCTGCTCTATCCGCTTCCCGTTCTACCGCTTCCCACCCTTGCTCTCCCCACTCTCCATTCCAGATTCCCTGCCTCCATGACTCTCGCCCCCAGCTACGATCCCGGCACCTTCGAATCCCGCCTGTACGCCCAGTGGGAGCAGGACGGCGTCTTCAAGCCGCAGGGCGATGGTCTGGCGTATTCGATCCTGCTGCCGCCGCCCAACGTCACCGGCACGCTGCACATGGGCCATGCGTTCCAGCACACCCTGATGGATGCGCTGATTCGCTACCACCGCATGCTCGGCCGTCGCACGCTGTGGCAGATGGGCACCGACCATGCCGGCATCGCGACCGAGATGGTGGTCTCGCGCAACCTCTCCCTCGAAGGCAAGGGCGAGACCCGCGATTCGCTGGGGCGCGATGGCTTCATCGAAAAGGTCTGGGAGTGGAAGGGACAGTCGGGCGACATCATCGAGCGCCAGATGCGCCGGCTGGGCGCGTCCGGCGACTGGTCGCGCAAGACCTTCACCATGGACCCGCTGCCTTCGCAGGCAGTCGTCGAGGCCTTCGTGCGCCTGCACGAGGAAGGCCTGATCTACCGCGGCCAGCGGCTGGTCAACTGGGACCCGGTGCTGAAGACCGCGATCTCCGACCTGGAAGTGGTCAGCGAGGAGGAAGACGGCTCGCTGTGGTCGATCCGCTATCCGCTGTCCGACGGCGCCAGCTATGAGCACGTCGAAGTCGATGCCGACGGCAACGAGACGCTGCGCGAGACCCGCGATTATCTTGTCGTGGCGACCACGCGCCCGGAAACCATGCTCGGCGACACCGCGGCGATGGTGCATCCCGACGACGCGCGTTACGCGCACCTGGTCGGTCGCAGCGTGCGACTGCCGCTGTGCGATCGCGAGATCCCGGTGATCGCCGATGCCTATGTCGATCGCGCATTCGGCACCGGCGTGGTCAAGGTCACCCCCGCGCACGACTTCAACGACTACGCGGTCGGCCAGCGCCATGGCCTGCCGACGATCAACCTGTTCACGCCGGAAGCCGCGATCAACGACAACGCACCCGAGAAGTATCGCGGGCTCGATCGTTTCGATGCGCGCAAGGCCGTGCTCGAGGACCTCGAGGCCGGCGGCTTCCTGGTCGAGACCAGACCGCACAAGCTGCAGGTGCCGCGCGGCGACCGCACCGGCCAGGTCATCGAGCCTTACCTCACCGACCAGTGGTTCGTCGCCATGGAAGGTTTCGCCAAACGCGGCATGGCCCTGGTGGAAAGCGGTGAGGTGAAGTTCGTGCCGCCGAACTGGACCAGTACCTATCGCCACTGGATGGAGAACATCCAGGACTGGTGCATCAGCCGCCAGCTCTGGTGGGGCCACCGTATCCCGGCCTGGTACGACGTCGACGGAAAAACCTACGTTGGGCGTAGCGAGGCTGAAGTTCGCGCCAAATACTCAGTCAGCGCTGACTTGCCTTTGACCCAGGACAGCGACGTGCTGGAGACCTGGTTCTCGTCGGGCCTGTGGCCGATCAACACGATGGGCTGGCCGGACGAGGCGCAGATGCGCGAGCGCGGCTTCGACCCGTTCGTGCCGTCCGACGTGCTGGTGACCGGCTTCGACATCATCTTCTTCTGGGTCGCCCGCATGATCATGCTGACCGACCACCTGACCGGGCAGATCCCGTTCCGCGACGTCTACATGACCGGTCTCGTCCGCGACAAGGACGGCCAGAAGATGTCCAAGTCCAAGGGCAACGTGCTCGATCCCCTCGACATCATCGACGGCATCTCGATCGAGGACCTGGTCGCCAAGCGCACCTCCGGACTGATGAAGCCCAAGGATGCGCCGAAGATCGAAAAGGCAACGCGCAAGGAATTCCCCGACGGCATCATCGCCCACGGCGCGGATCCGCTGCGCTTCACGATGGCCGCGCTGGCCGGCCCGGGCCGCGACATCAAGTTCGATCTCGGCCGTGCCGAGGGCTACAAGAACTTCTGCAACAAGCTGTGGAACGCCAGCCGCTTCGTGCTGATGAACACCGAAGGCTTCAGCGCCCAGGGCGCCCCGGAACCGAAGACCGACGCCGAGAAGTGGATCCTGCTGCGCCTGGCCCGGACCGCGGAAGAAGCCCGCGCGCATTTCACCAGCTACCGCTTCGACCTGTTGGCGCAAACCCTGTACGAGTTCGCATGGAACGAGTTCTGCGACTGGTTCGTCGAACTGGCCAAACCCGCACTCACCGGCGACGAAGCGGCGGCGGCAGACAGCACCCGGCACACCCTGCTGTACGTGCTGGAATCGCTGCTGCGCCTGCTGCACCCGCTGGTGCCGTTCGTGACCGAGGCGCTCTGGCAGCAGGTTGCGCCTCGCCTCGGCATCTCCACCACCAGCATCTCGCTGCGGCCCTACCCGACGACCGCCGAGATCGCGGCCGAAGCCCATGTGCAGGCCGGCGCCGACGTCGAATGGTTGAAGCAGATGGTCACGGTGGTGCGCCGCATCCGCAGCGAACTGGGTGTGTCTCCGGGCAAGCAGATCGCTCTGCTGGTGCAGGGCGGCAACGTCGACGACCAGGCGCGCCTGGCGCGGTTCTCGTCGCAGTTGCGGTTCCTCAACCGGCTCGAGCGCATCGATGTCGTCGACAGCGATCCGCCGCCCGCCGCGGCCGGACTGGTCGGCGACCTCAAGCTGTTCGTCCCGCTGGAAGGCCTGGTCGACCTGGATGCCGAACGCACGCGCCTGGACAAGGAACTCAAGCGCGTGGAGGGTGAACTGGCCAAGTGCAACGGCAAGCTGGCCAGCGAGACCTTCGTGCAGAACGCACCGGCCGCCGTGGTCGAACAGGAACGCCAGCGCCTGCTCGACTGGACGGCGCAGCGCGACGCGCTGGCCGCGCAACGCAAGCGCCTGTAAGGCCTGCCGCAGGCGCAACGCCTGCCATCCCGCAACGATCTGGCTGCCGGCCACCACGCTGGCAGCGTTCCAGTCCGCGGCACGCCGGCCAGACATGGCCGGCCACGCAACGGCAAACGCGCCGGCGCGTCAGCGGTGCGCGTAACTCAGCACCCGCGACACCTGCCAGCGGCCATCGGCATAGCGCCAGACATGGCTGAAATCGGCACTGCCTGCCAGCGCTTCGGGGCCATCGCCCTGACGCTCATGGAAGCGGTGCGTGCCGACCTCGATCGCACCGTACCCCGGGACCGGATAGACGCGCAGGGAGTCCACGACCAGTTCGCGACGCGAGCGCCAGCTGTCGGGTTGCGCACGCGATCGGCAACCCTCCGCCACGCTGTGGACGAAGGCCTGCCCCGAGCGCGCGGTGAAGCCGCCCTTGTCGTGATAGAACTCGAGGTCATCGGTGACCAGCGCACGCAAGGCAGCCAGGTCGCAGGTCTCGAACACCGCGGCGAACAAGGCCTCGTCGTGCTGCCGGATCACGTCGCGGAGCTGCTCGGGCGTGAATGCCGCGATCGGATCGACGGCCGTCTCGTCGGCGAGCGCCGCGACACCACTGCCGAGCCCCGCCAGCAAGACCAGCGACAGCACCCCCCGCTTCAGGGCACCCGATGTCCGCGAGCGTGGCTCTGGCAGGCCTGATCCTGGAGCGCTTGATGCTGGAGAGCAGGATGTTGAAGGGCGCAGGCGCATCGGTCCTCTCCAGTGACAGGATTCAGAGCGGAGGCATCGTGACGACATCGTCGTCGATCAGTTCCATCGCCATCACGATGGCGTCTTCGCGCCCCTCGTGGGCCGGGTAATAACGTGGCCTGCGACCGATTTCGTTGAAGCCTTCATCGTGATACAGCGTGATCGCATACGGATTGGATGGCCTCACTTCGAGGAAGACGCGCTGCGCACGATGGCCGCGCGCGACCCGGACCAGGGTCCGCAACAGATGCCGGCCATGACCGCGCCCCTGCGCCTGCGGTTCGACGCAGACGTTGAGCACGTGGGCCTCGTCGGCAGCAATGCTGAGGATGCCGTAGCCGATGATGCGATCGCGATCGATCAGCACCCAGGCCGGATACTCGGCTTTCAGGCAGTCGCTGAAGATGCCATGCGTCCACGGGAAGGGATAGGCGCGCAGCTCGATCTGCATGATCTCATCGAGATCGGCCTCACGCATCGGACGCAGTTCCGCAGGCCGGGTGCCCGCATCCACGGCCAGCGCGCTCACGACAGCCGCCGCCCCCTCAGGCTGCGCAACCGGGGCCACAGCGCGCGCCGCGCCGCCGCGTCGGCCAGTGGCGATGTCGAAGAGATCCAGCCTTGGCACAGGGCCACGGCCTCAGATGCGGACGCATCGGTGCCGGCCGCCTTCAGCAAGGCACGCAGCAGGGCAGACTCGCTGGCGCCAGCGCGGCCGCCTGCAGGTTGCGCGCGGACCTGCCGGGCCTCGCCGCGCCCGGCGTCGCCACGTCCGCTGTCGCCATGCCGGGGTTCATCCTGCGCAGTCTCTAACGGCTGCGCGTCGACGGCCATCGCGGGGGCAGATCCCTGCGCCTGATAAAGCGTGTAGCCCAATGCCGCGATGACCTCGCGCTGCAATGGATCCCAGCTCACGACGCGGCACCCGTCCTGGCATCCTTGCGGCGCCAGAACCACTGGACCGGTCCGGACGCGGCGTACAGCAGTGCGGCCACCAGCAGCGTCTTGGGGGGATCCACCCACATCGCGATCAGGATGGCCAGCGCGATCAGCAGCGCCACGAAAGGCACGCGATCGGCTTTCGGTCCCGTGCCGCTGCCCTTGAAGCTGGTGTAGCGCACCCGACTGACCATCAACAGGCCCGCCAGCACGGTGACGCCCAGCGCCAGGTAGCGCAGTTCCTCGCCGCTCCATCCCAGCTCGTGGCTGGTCCAGACGAAGCTCGACATCAAGCCGGCTGCCGCCGGACTGGCGAGGCCGATGAACCAGCGCTTGTCGACCTGCCCGACCTGGCTGTTGAAGCGTGCCAGCCGCAGCGCCGCGCAGGCGGCATACAGGAACGCCGCCAGCCAGCCGATCTTGCCCAGCGTGTTGCCGTCGAGCTTCATCGACATCAGCGCCCAGTGGTACATCACCAGGGCCGGCGCCATGCCGAAGCTGATCAGGTCGGCCAGCGAGTCGTACTGCACGCCGAACTCGGTCTGGGTATTGGTCAGCCGGGCGACCCGTCCATCGATGCCGTCGAGGATGCCGGCGACGAAGATCGCGATGCAGGCGGCCGTGAACCGCCCCTGCGACGCCGCGATGATCGCGAAGAAACCGGCGAACAATCCGCCCGTGGTGAACAGGTTGGGCAGCAGGTAGATGCCCCGGCCGCGGGCCGGTGGCGTGTTGACGTCATTGCTCATGAAACGAGTGTAGCGCGAGCACGGCGCCTGCGTTCATCTCCGGCGCATCCGCCGCGTCACGCCTGCCCGCCCGGGCCGAACCGGCCGCCACTTCAGCGGCAAGTCACGTTTCCCGGCGCCCACGCTTGCGTCCCGCGACGCCCGGTGCTGCAATCGTGCTCCCATCGATCCCCGGATCCGCCATGTCGCGTCCCCTGACCATCGTTATGTCCGCGACCGCCGTCGCGGTGCTGATGCTGTCGAGCACCGCGCTGGCCTGGTCCCCGCAGTCGGCCGAGCTCTACCAGTGGAAGGACGCCCAGGGCGTGACCCACTACTCGCAGACGCCACCCGACAAGGGCGAGCGCTACCAGCAACGGCAGATCAACAACCCGCAGAGCAGTCCCATCCAGCAACAGGCGAGCCAGGGTGCCAGCCCGGCCAACGGCAGCGGGACACCGGCATCCCCGGGGCAGGAATCGGCGCAGTGCAAGTCGGCGCGCAGCAATATCGTGGCGCTGTCGTCGAGCAACCCGGTCCGCGGGACCGACGCAGACGGTACGCCGGGCGAGGTCCTGTCCGACGCGCAGCGTGCCAGCCAGCTCGAACTGGCCCAGGCCGCGGTCAAGGCGTACTGCACCTCCGCCGCCAACTGAGCATCGGGAGCGCCACAGCGCTTCCGCAGGTCCACGAGCACGCCCCCGGTTTCCGGCCCTCCGGTTTCCGGCGATGCTCCCACGCGCAGGTGCGCGACAAGACCCGACAGTCACCACGGCCCCTGTCCGCTGGTTGCTGCATGGCACAATGGCCGCTCCACCCCAATGAAGCCGCGACGATGCGTCTGTCCCAGTTCCACCTCCGCACCGAAAAGGAAACCCCGGCAGAAGCCGAAGTCATCAGCCACAAGCTGATGCTCAAGGCCGGCATGCTGCGCAAACTGGCCGCGGGCCTGTACACCTGGTCGCCACTGGGCCTGCGCGTGCTGCGCAAGGTCGAGACCATCGTGCGCGAGGAAATGAATGCCGCGGGCGCGATCGAGCTGCTGATGCCTTCCGTACAGCCCAGGGAGCTGTGGGAAGAAACCGGCCGCTGGGAAAAGTTCGGCGGACAGCTGCTGAAGATCAAGGACCGCAAGGATGCGTGGTACTGCTACGGCCCCACGCACGAGGAAGTGATCACCGATTTCGCGCGCAGCGAACTGGCGAGCTACAAGCAGCTGCCGGTGAACTTCTACCAGATCCAGACCAAGTTCCGCGACGAGATCCGCCCGCGTTTCGGCGTGATGCGCGCGCGCGAGTTCCTGATGAAGGACGCCTATTCGTTCGACATCGATGAAGCCGGCATGGCCGCGTCGTACCAGAACATGCATGCCGCCTACACGCGCATCTTCACCCGCCTGGGCTTGACGTTCCGCGCGGTGCAGGCCGATTCCGGCGCGATCGGCGGCGATGCTTCGCAGGAGTTCCATGTGCTGGCCGACTCGGGCGAGGACGCGATCGCGTTCTCCACCGGTTCCGATTACGCCGCCAACGTCGAAGCCGCGCGCTCGGCCGCGCCTGCGCCGCGTCCGGCTGCGCAGGAAGCGTTGCGCAAGGTCGACACACCGACGCAGAAGACCTGCGAGGATGTCGCCGCCCTGCTCGGCATCGCGCTGCAGCGCACCGCGAAATCCATCGCGATCATGGCCGGCGAGCAGTTCGTGTTGGCGCTGGTCCGTGGCGACCATTCGGTCAACGAGATCAAGCTGGCCAAGGTCGAAGGCCTGGCCGATTACCGCATGGCGAGCGAAGCCGAGATTCTCGCGTTCCTCGGCAGCGAACCGGGCTTTCTCGGCCCGTTGTCGCCTGCGCGCCCGATCCGCGTCGTTGCCGATCGCGACGTGGCCGCCATGGCCGACATCGTCGTCGGCGCCAATGAAGCCGGCTTCCATCTGGCCGGCGTCAACTGGGGCCGCGACCTGCCCGAGCCCGACGTGGTAGCCGACATCCGCAATGTCGTGGAAGGCGACGCTGCGGACGACGGTGGCCAGATCCGGCTCGTCCGCGGCATCGAGGTCGGCCATGTCTTCCAGCTCGGCCGCAAGTACGCCGAAGCCATGGACTGCAAGGTCCTGGACGAGAATGGCAAGACCGTCGTTCCGTTCATGGGCTGCTATGGCATCGGCGTGTCCCGCATCGTCGCTTCGGCGATCGAACAGAATCACGATGGCTCGGGGATTATCTGGCCCGAGACGATGGCGCCGTGGCGCGTCGCGGTCTGCGTGATCAATCCGAAGAACAGCGTCGACGTGTCGGCAGCGGCCGAAGCGCTGTACCAGGCGCTCAATGCCGCCGGCATCGAAACCGTGCTCGACGACCGCGGCCTCCGCCCTGGCTCGATGTTTGCCGACATCGAATTGATCGGCATCCCCCATCGCGTCGTGGTCTCGGAACGCGGCCTGGCGGCAGGCACGTTCGAGTATCGCGCGCGCAGGGCGGAGGCGTCCGAAAACCTGGATCACGCGGGCTTGATGTCCACGTTGAAGGCCTGAATCGCCTGCCGTTAAATCGGCGTGAATCGCCCCGATCCGCAACCCGCGTCGGGGTCGATAATCGGCGCTCGATTTTGCCGGGATAAGTCGACAATCTAGTCATCCATTTGAATCTTCTGGCATTTCCGGATTATGATCGGCGCCTGACAAGGATCGGTCATCCCTCAAAATCGAAACCTTGGAGTACTGAATGGCCATTGATGTGAACGCGTTGTCGGCAAAAGAACTCGATGCCCTGATCGACCAGGCCAAGCGCCGCAAGACCACGCTGAAGAAGCGCAAGCCGATCGCAACCGTCCGCAACAAGATCCTCAGCCTGGCGACGGCCGAAGGTTATTCGATCGCCGAACTGTTCGGCGCCGGTCCGACCAGGAGTGCGGGTGCGCCGCGCAAGGCAGCAACCAAGAAGACCGCGAGCAAGGGTCGCAAGCTCGGCAAGGTGCCGCCGAAGTACCGCAACCCCGGCAAGCCCACCGAAACCTGGAGCGGTCGTGGCAAGCAGCCGCTGTGGCTGGCTGCGCTGGTCAAGAAGGGCAAGAAAGTCGAAGAGTTCCTGATCAAGAAGGCCTGATCAGGAGCGGGCCGAGCAGCAGCACCCGCGACCGTTGTCGCCAAGCTGCTGCAATCGGGTTGCTGCTACAGGGTTCCTGCAGGACGGCCTGCTTCAAGATGACCCGCTGCAATCTCTTCAGAACGCCGGCCTCGTGCCGGCGTTCTGGTCTCCGGTGCCTACGGACATTCCGCCGCGGGTGCGGTCAGAGATTGCGCCGCGCCGGCAGCAGCAGGTTGCCGATCAGCAGGCCGGCGATCAGGGCCAGCAGGATATTCATCACCGCGATCGCCGCCTCCTGCCCCGCCTGCATGTCCTGTTGTTGGATCGAACTGAGCAGGCTGCGCATGCTGGTGCTGCCCGGGACCAGCATGATAATGCCGGGCACGCGGATCACCGCGCCGGGCCGGTTGAACCAGCGCGCATAACCATTGCCGGCGACCGTCGTGATCAGCGCCGACATGAACACGCCGACCACGCTGCCCCATTGCTCGCCGGCCACGCGCGCCACCGAATAACCGGTCATCGCCGCCAGCATCACCAGCAGGTAGTCGCGGCGATCGGCGCGGAACAGCACCGCGAACGCATAGGCCGCGCTGACCATCGCCAGCCATTCCACCCAGTCCGGCTGCGGGCGCGATGCGCGCACCTGCGGTTCGACGCCAAGCAGTTGCGCCAGCGTCAGCGCAATCATCACACCCACGGTCAGCTTCAACAGCGTACTCATCGCGCCCGAAATGCGTGCCGTCCCGGAGACCAGGTGCTGGCTGGTGATCTCGCTGAACGCGTTGGTCAGCGCCATGCCGGGCATCAGCACGATCAGCGACGCGATGATCACGGTATTGAGGTTCAACGGCGCCACGAAGGCCGCGACCGCCACGGTCACCGTCGCCGCCATCGCCGCGGCAATCGCCTCGCCGGCCTCCTTCAGCCGCGGGCGACGCTGGGCAAACAGGTCGAGCACGCCGACCAGCAGGCCGATCACCCCGGCCGTCGCGATCTCCAGCCAGGGCAGGCGCAGCAGGCCGGCGACGCTGGCGCCCGCCAGCCCGAACGCCAGCACCTGCTGCAACTTGCCGCGCCAGCGCGGCTTGCGCTCCAGAGCCCGCAATGCGGCATAGCCATCGGACAGTCCCAGCGTTCCCGCCACCACGTCCTCGGCGATCCGGTCGGCCGCGCACAGCTTGTGCAGGTCGGTATCGCCCGGCGGTACGCGGATGACCCGCGTGGTGTCGCTGTCGCCCGGCGGACGCTCTGGGTCGCTGAAGGTCAGAATCATGCCCGTGGGATTGCACCAGGGCTCGCAGTCGATCCCCAGCCTCCCCGCGACCGAAATGATCGCCCCTTCCAGCCGTTGCGCGGTCGTACCGTAGGCGTGCAGGTGCTCGGCCAGCTCGACGACGAACGCGATCCGGGCGGCATAGCTGGTGGTCACGGGCATGCTGGAAGCCATGCCGACAGGATCGCATGCGGACGCCGCGACCGACAGTCAGGCGCCCCATCCGGGCCCCGTCGACGTACTGCATGCAGCGGTTGCCTGTATCCTCGCAGCACCCGATGACAGGCCCTTCCGCGACGGCATGACAGTTCCCGCAAGCCAGGCCCCGACCGCCGACGCCGACCCCCAGGATGGCTCTCGACTCGTGCTGCGTGGACGCTGGACCCTGCAACATGCAGGGGCGATCGAGGCCCTGCTGCGCAAGGCACCCGCCGACATCACCCTGGTCGATGCCGATGGCGTCGACCGGCTGGACACCGTCGGCGTGCTGCAACTGCTGCGCTACGCAGACCGCCTGAAGCTCGACTACGCGGCGTTCCGTTTCAATGAGCAGCACCACGCACTGGTGGCGGCGATCGAGGATGTCGCCGACGACCGGCCCAAGGCCAAGCGCGAATATGGTTTTGCGGCCGCGCTGGCGCGACTGGGCTATGCGGTCCACGACAACTGGAAGGAGGTTGTCGCGCTGGCGAGCTTCTTCGGCGAGACCCTGGTGAAGCTGCTGCGCACGATCAAGGAGCCACGACGCCTGCGGCTGACGTCGACGATCCACCATATGGAGCAGGTCGGCCTTGACGCCGTCCCGCTGGTGGCCGTGCTGTGCTTCCTGGTGGGCGCGGTGATCGCCTTCCTGGGCTCGACGATCCTCGCGGACTTCGGCGCGACGATCTTCGTCGTCGAACTGGTCAGCATCGCGTTCCTGCGCGAGTTCGGCGTGCTGCTGACCGCGATCCTGCTCGCCGGTCGTACCGCGAGCGCGTTCACGGCCCAGATCGGCGCGATGGTCAGCCGCGAGGAAGTCGACGCGATCCGCACGCTGGGCCTGGACCCGATCGACCTGCTGGTGATTCCGCGCGTGCTGGCAATGCTGGTGATGTTGCCGCTGCTGACCTTCATCGCAATGCTGGCCGGCCTGCTCGGCGGCCTGACGGTCGGCGCCTACAGCCTCGACATCCCGCCACAGGCCTATCTGGCGCGCATGCATGAAGAAATGGAACTGCGGCATTTCCTGATCGGCATGTCGAAGGCGCCGATCTTCGCGATGGTCATCGCCCTGATCGGCTGCCTGGAAGGCCTGCAGGTCAAGGGCACCGCGCAATCGGTCGGCGAACGCACGACATCGAGCGTGGTGCAGACGATCTCGCTGGTCATCATCATCGATGCCTTCGCCGCCATCTGGTTCATGGAGATGGGCTGGTGACGGCCGATCGCGCGCCCAGCCCGGCACAGGCTTGCGAAGACGCCCCGGCGGATGCCCCGATGATCCGCGTGCGAGGCCTGGTCAACCGTTTCGGCAGCCAGGTCGTGCACGACGGCCTGGACCTGGATGTCAGGCGCGGCGAGATCCTGGGGGTGGTGGGCGGCTCCGGTACCGGCAAGTCGGTGCTGATGCGCTCGATCCTAGGGCTGCGCCGCCCGGATGCCGGCAGCATCGAGGTGCTGGGCGTCGATGCCGCCTCCGATGACAACGAAGACCGCCTGCATATCGAACGCAACACCGGCGTGCTGTTCCAGGACGGCGCACTGTTCTCGTCCTTGACCGTCGGCGAGAACGTCCAGGTACCGCTGAAGGAACATCATCGCGACCTGTCCACGTCGCTGCAGTACGAACTGGCGCTGCTGAAGGTCAAGCTGGCCGGATTGCCTGCCGACGCGATCAACAAACTGCCGTCGCAGTTGTCGGGCGGTATGCGCAAGCGCGCAGGCCTGGCGCGTGCGCTGGCACTGGATCCGCCGTTGCTGTTCCTCGACGAGCCCACGGCCGGCCTCGATCCGATCGGTGCAGCCGCGTTCGACCACCTGACCCGGACCCTGCAGCAGGCACTGGGCCTGACGGTATTCCTGATCACGCACGACCTCGACACCCTGTACGCTATCTGCGACCGCGTCGCGGTGCTGGCCGATCGCAAGGTCATCGCGGTGGCGCCGCTGGCGGAGATCGAACAGCTCGACCACCCCTGGGTGCAGGACTACTTCCACGGCCCGCGTGGTCGCGCGGCCCGCGCCGGCAAAACCAGCTTCACTGAGGATTCCTGAGCATGGAAACCAAGGCCAATTACGTGCTGATCGGCGCGTTCACGATCGCCACCACACTGTTCCTGTTGCTGTTCGCCCTCTGGGCGGCCAAGTATTCGTCGGACCGCAGCTGGCATGAATACGACGTGGTGTTCCACGAGCCTGTGACCGGCCTCACCGAAGGCAGCAGCGTGCAGTACAACGGTATCGGCATCGGCACCGTCGACCACCTGATGCTCGCACCCGATGATCCCCGTGCGGTGGTCGCACGCCTCAAGCTGCAGGCCACGGCGCCGATCAAGACCGACACCCGCGCCAAGCTGTCGATGACCAGCCTGACCGGCCCGCCGATCATCCAGCTCACCGGCGGCAGCCCCGACGCTCCCGCCCTGGTTGCCCGCGACGATGGCGAGATCCCGATCATCAGGACCGAAGCCTCGGCACTGCAGAACATCGCCGACACCGCCAACCGGCTGGTCGAACGGATGGATCGCGTCCTCAGCGAACAGAACGTCGGGCGCATCGCCAATACGCTCGAGCACATCGAGCAGATGACCGGCACGGTTGCCGCCCAGCGCGAAGACATCGGCGCGATGATCGCCAACGCCCGCGACGCCAGCGCGCAACTCGAGGCCACGCTGACCACGACCAACCGCGCGATGTCCGAATTCGACCGCGCCCTGGTGCAGAAGCTGCCCGGCCTGGTCGAACGCCTCGAAAGCACATTGGCGCGACTGGACTCGGCCGCCAGCGGCGCCGACAGCATCCTCAACGAGAACCGCGCCGCCATCAACAGCTTCGCCAACGATGGCCTCGCCCAGCTCGGCCCGACATTGGGAGAACTGCGCTCGCTGGTCCGCGACGTCCGCCGCATCAGCGACCGCTTCGATTCCAACCCCGCGCGCTACCTGCTCGGACGCGACGCGCCCAAGGAGTTTGAACCGGAATGAACATGACGCCCCAGCCCCCGGAACACCCCACGAGGCGGGCCATCCAGGCCGCGACCCTCCGCGGCGCCCAACGGCGCGCAACCTCACGACTGCAGTTGTGCCTGCTCCCGCTGCTGCTGGCCGGCGCCCTCTCGGGCTGCGCCTCCCTGCTGGGCGGCGGAGACGAACGCGAGCGCTCGACGATCTTCGCCCTAGACCCGCGCGTCACGCCCGATCCCGCATGGCCCAGCGTCGACTGGCAACTGAGCATCGCCACGCCGACCGCGCCCAGGATGATCGACAGCTTCCGCATCCTGGTCCGCCCAAACGCCGACGAACTCCAGGTCTACAAGGGTGCCAACTGGGCCAAGACGCCGCCCGACATGCTGCAGGACACGATCCTGCGTGCCCTCGAGGACTCGGGAAAGATCAAGGCAGTCGCCAGGCAGGGCTCAGGGATCAAGGCCGAGTACAAGCTATTGATCGATATCCGGAGGTTCGAGGCGGATTACACGGCACAGGGAGCGGCCACTGCGCAGATCGAGTTCACCGCAAAACTCGTTTACAACGCAGACCAGACAGTAGTTGCGTCGCGGACGTTCGACCAGACCGAATCCGCAGCCGACATGTCTGCTGTTGCACTGTCCGATGCGTTCTCCAGGGCCCTCACAACGACCACCATCCAGATCGCTCAATGGCTCCTCGCCACACGCCCGGCAATCCCTGACGCGATGGGCTAGACCACTCAAAGACCTGTTCATTTCAAGCGCAGAGGCCTGAATCGCGGAATGGAGTTTTTGTCCAATTGGCGCCAGGGCCTGACTTCTGCTCAATTGCTTAAACGGTCAGGCCGAATGCGTCCGCAAAACTCCCAGGGCAAGGGAAGAACAGCACGACACACGACGGAACTCGCAGCGGTGCAGCACGGCCATCAAGCTTGCGGCCGGCGCAATCCCGGCCGCGATTTGCGATGCAGGGTATTAGACCTCAGTGCTTCACAGTCCAGGCCGCAGTTACGACCGTCGTCAAGCTGGCACGGTTGGCGTACTTGCCGGACCACCACACAATGTTCTCGCCAGTGACCGAATTGCGCCAGAACAGGTCGTCGAAGGCATCACCATTGTAGTCACCAACCGCCACCAGCTTCCATTGGGTCGAAACCGCCGGCTCCGTATAGTTTCCGGTGAAGCTCCCCGAAGGCCATACGATGTGCTCCCCGGTGCTGGTATTGCGCCAGAAGATATCCGCCTTCTTGTCGCCATTGAAATCACCGACTGCGGCGACAGTCCAAGCCTGATTGGGAACCGTCGCTTCCACCTTGTTCCCACTGCTGGAGTACGTACCCGACCACCAGATGATATTGGCCCCCGTCACCGAGTTACGCCAGAAGATATCAGCCTGTCCGTCGCCGTTGAAGTCGCCTACTCCAACCACCTTCCACGCAGTCCCGACAGCAGTCGCCGCGCTATTGCCCGCATACACTCCAGCCCACCAGATAATGTTCGCCCCGGTACTGGAATTGCGCCAGAAAATATCAACCTTGCCGTCACCATTGAAATCGCCGGCACCGACCACCTGCCAATCAAGATTCCTGACGGGCTCCATCGCCTTGCGTAGCGCATATTTTCCCGACGGCCACACGATATTGTCGCCAGTCGCCGAATTGCGCCAAAAGATATCGGACTTGCCATCTCCATCGAAATCGCCCGACGCTACCGGCTGCCACGCGGAAGAGGCGATCGTACCCTCGTCGTAACGGAGGCTGTAGTTTGCGGAGGGCCATATCATCGCTGCTCCGGTACTGCTGTTCCGCCAGAATACATCCGCTTTGCCGTCGCCATCGAAATCGTTCTTGATGTCGTGCTTCAACGCGACCTTGGTAGCTCGGAATGCGGCGACCAATGGCATTGTGATATTCATGCTGCGGGCATTGTCTGCAGAATTGGCAACTCCGGTCGTGCGCCCGGAATAGAACACGGCCGGATTGGCGAAATAAGAAGCCGGCTTCTGAGCGCTATTGTCCAGCGGATAGGCCATGATCGTGTAAAAACCGGTGGTTGAGGCTTCCCGGTATCCATAAGAATAGGGATGCATGCCAGCAGTCTCGGCATCGCCACTGTTGTGGACTTGCCCCATGTTGTGGCCAAGCTCATGCGCCAGCGTATCGTTGGCGCATTCGTAATTGTTTCCGTCGTTTTCATCCCTATCGATACCGACGCCGACGACCGAATAACCAAAGGCCGCATCCTTCGCCGTCGTGATCGCCGCGCCTTTGGAACCCAAAAGCCACGCAATACCACAGCCCTTCTGCTCGGGTGAGCGGTGCGGGCGGATCAGGGTAACCAGATCACCACCGTACTCTTCACGAGCCGCACGCAGCGCATTAAATGCGGCATCTACGGGAATAGCCTGCTTCGTGACTTCGTTGTAACCGGTCAGATTGCGCAACGTTTCCTGATTGGTCGAAACCTCGCCATAGTTGACCAGCAGCGCGTGGACCAACCGAACGCGGTAGTTGATTCCACTCCGTTGATAAGCAGCGTTCGCTTCCGCAACCATCTGATTGATCTGGGTCGTCGGCGAAAGAAGACCACTGGTGTAACCCGCGACAAGATCGACCACGATCGTGGCCGCTTTGGGTGTAATGGTGGCTTCGGCGGAAGCCAAGGTTCTGGATGAATCCGATCCCACCTGAGCAAGCGTGACGCCACTCGGCGGTGTCAGAAAATCGGTTTCCCCACCAACCGGCGCCCCACTCCGGCCAGAGAGCTTGCTCGAATCCGTCTGCACCAGCCACGCACCGCTGCGATCGGTATTGATGCGGTAGACCTCATCACCGGCACCAACCCGACCGAATACGGCATCCTGGCCAAACGTCAGAACCGACGGGTTCCCGCCCTCATCCTGCCCCAACCATGTCCAACTACCGTCCGCATGCTCCTCATGACTGGAATACCCCAATCGGATCGGCTCCCCATTGGGCCCTTGCAGCACCATCTCACCCTTGGCGATCGCATTGAAGGCATGCGCTTCACTAATCTTAACTGGATGGGATGTATAGGCTCCTGCGGTAGTTGCCTTACGGCCGCGGTCATACGCAATCAGCACACCTTGGTCGGGCAGCGACGCAAAACTCTGAGCCGGATCACGTGGCAGATGGAACGATGCCACGGGCAATGGCACGGCCTCGGAAGATCCTGCGCCAGAAGATGGACGACCCGGGTCCCAATCGGCGGTGCAGCCGGCCAAGGCGGCGACAAGGGCGGTCCCGAGCAAGTACTTGCGCATGTGGCGATCTCGAATGAAGACAGGTTGGGGGAGATCCTCCCCCAGGATCCGACGGGGGATTCTGGCAGCATCCGTGCACGCCTGCATTGCCACAACATAAACCGGCGATTCAGGCCATGGCAAGAATCACACCGGCGCTGTGAACGCCACGCCAGTTTTTTCCCGGAGTTCCTCGACCGTGACGCCCGGCGCCGCTTCCAGCAGGACCAGCCCGTCCGCGGTAACATCCAATACCGCCAGTTCGGTGATGATCCTGTCGACGACCCCGACACCGGTCAGCGGCAGGGTGCATTCAGGCAGGATCTTGTGACTCCCGTCCTTGGCCGTGTGCTCCATCAGCACCACGACCCGCTTGACGCCGGCCACCAAGTCCATCGCCCCGCCCATGCCCTTGACCATCTTGCCGGGCACCATCCAGTTGGCGAGGTCGCCCTTGGCGGTGACCTGCATCGCGCCCAGGATCGCCAGGTCGATATGCCCGCCGCGGATCATCGCGAAGGAATCGTGGCTGCCGAAGTAACTGGCGCCCTGGCGGGCGGTCACGGTCTGCTTGCCGGCGTTGATCAGGTCGGCGTCGACCTCGTCCTCGGTCGGGAACGGGCCGATCCCGAGCAGCCCGTTCTCGGACTGCAGCCAGACATCCACGCCGTCGGGGATATGGTTGGCGACCAGGGTCGGCAGGCCGATCCCCAAGTTCACGTAGGCGCCGTCGGTCAGCTCGCGGGCGGCGCGGGCGGCCATTTCGTCACGGGTCCAGGCCATTACTTGGCTCCTGCGCGCACGGTGCGCTGCTCGATGCGTTTTTCGGGGGAGGCGTTCAGGACGATTCGGTCCACATAGATGCCGGGCAGGTGGACCTGGTCCGGGTCGATGGCGCCGACCTCGACAATCTCTTCAACCTCTGCGACGCAGACCTTACCGGCCATCGCGCAGGCAGGATTAAAGTTGCGAGCGGTCTTGCGGAACACCAGGTTGCCGGCCTTGTCGGCCTTCCAGGCCTTGACCAGCGAGACATCGGCCACCAGCGCGGTCTCGAGCACATAGTGCTTGCCGTCGAACTCGCGGGTCTCCTTGCCCTCGGCGACGATCGTGCCGTAGCCGGTCGCCGTGAAGAAAGCCGGGATGCCTGCCCCGCCGGCACGCAGGCGCTCGGCCAGGGTGCCCTGCGGATTGAACTCCAGCTCAAGCTCGCCGCCCAGGTACTGGCGCTCGAACTCCTTGTTCTCGCCAACGTACGACGAAATCATCTTCTTGATCTGGCGCGTCTCCAGCAGCTGGCCGAGGCCGAAGCCATCGACGCCGGCGTTGTTGGAAATGGCGGTCAGGTGTTTCGCGCCGGAGTCGCGCAACGCCGCGATCAGTGCCTCGGGGATGCCGCACAGGCCAAAGCCACCGACCGCCAGCGTCTGGCCATCGGCCACCAGGTCGGCCAGGGCCGCGGTCGCATCGGGGTACAACTTGGAAGCCGCCATGATCGCCTCGCATCAATGCCAACCCTGGATTCTACCTGTGCGCGCCGACGGCCGACATGTACCTTCAGCCAATCCCAATCGGCGGTTCGTAATCTTAGATGCGTCGGAACCGTCACTCGCGCCCCCCGGCGCGGCCCGTTAGAATCGACGGGTTCCGAGCCAGCCGCCGCGGCCGGTCTTCCCACAAGTCAGCAAGGATTCCCAGCACGATGAAGATCCTCGTCGCCTACAAGCGCGTGGTGGACTTCAATGTCCGCATCCAGGTCAAGCCGGATGGTTCCGGCGTGGTCACCGATGGCGTCAAGCTCTCGCCCAATCCCTTCGATGAAATCGCGCTCGAAGAAGCCCTGCGCCTGCGCGACAGGGGCATCGCGACCGAGGTCGTCGTCGCCACCATCGCGCCTGCCGATGCCCAGGCCCACCTGCGCAATGGCCTGGCGATGGGTGCAAACCGCGCCATCCACGTCGTGGTCGATGCGCCCATCCAGCCCCTGACCGCCGCCCGCACGCTGTTGAAGCTGATCGAGAAGGAACAGCCCGACCTCGTGATCCTGGGCAAGCAGGCGATCGACGACGACGCCAGCCAGACCGGCCAGATGCTGGCGACGCTCTGGGGCCGTCCGCAGGCCACGTTCGCGTCCAAGCTCGACATTGCCGACGGCAAGGCCACCGTCGTGCGCGAAGTCGATGCTGGCCTGGAAACGCTTGAAGTCGACCTTCCGGCCGTGGTCACCAGCGACCTGCGCCTGAACGAGCCGCGCTTCATCAAGCTGCCCGACATCATGAAGGCCAAGAGCAAGCCGCTCGACACCATCGCGTTCGCCGATCTGGGCGTCGAGAGCAGCGACACGCTGAAGACTACGCACTACGCCGCGCCGGCCAAGCGCAGCAAGGGCGTCATGGTCAAGGATGCTGCCGAGCTGGTCGCCGCGCTCAAGGCCAAAGGCCTGCTCTAACCCCCTTCTCCCGCCTGCGCGGGAGGGTCAGGTTCTTGCGCGCCCACCCGGCTGCCCCCCCCGCCCACCCTCATGCTTGCGACACGACTGGAGTCACCCGACATGTCAAAAGTCCTCGTCATCGCCGAACACCTCAACGGCAAGCTCAATGCCGCCACCGCCAAGACCGTCAGCGCCGCCCAGGCCCTGAATCCGGCCTCCATCGACATCGTCGTGCTGGCTGACGACCCGGCCAGCGTCGCCGCCGAGGCCGCCCAGATCGCCGGCGTCGCCAAAGTCCTGACCGTCGCCAACCCGGCCAACGCCGCCGCCATCGCGCAGGTGCTGGCGCCGCAGATCGCCAAGCTGGCCGACGGCTACAGCCATGTGTTCGCGCCATCGACCACGTTCGGCAAGGACCTGGCCCCCTGCGTTGCCGCGCTGCTGGGCGTCGGCCAGGTGTCCGACGTCATGGCCGTCGATGGCAGCCATGCGTTCAAGCGCCCGATCTATGCGGGCAACGCGATCATCGACGTCGAGGTCGCGGCCGACAAGATCGTCGTCGCCACCGTGCGCACGGCCTCGTGGCCTGAAGCAGCAAAGGGCGGCAGCGCCGCGATCGAAGCCGCGTCGGCCGACGTCGCCCTGCCCACCCATACCCGCCACATCGGCCTGGCCGCCGGCAAGTCCGACCGCCCCGACCTGCAGAGCGCCAAGAAGGTGGTCTCGGGCGGGCGCGGCGTGGGCTCGCAGGAGAACTTCGAGATCATCTACAAGTTCGCCGACCGCCTGGGCGCTGCCGTGGGCGCCTCGCGCGCCGCGGTCGACGCCGGTTACGTGCCCAACGAACTGCAGGTCGGCCAGACCGGCAAGATCATTGCCCCGGACCTGTACGTCGCCATCGGTATCAGCGGCGCGATCCAGCACCTGACCGGCATCAAGGATGCCGGCACCATCGTCGCGATCAACAAGGACGCGGAAGCGCCGATCTTCGAGATCGCCGACATCGGGCTGGTGGGGGATCTGTTCAAGTTGTTGCCGGAGCTGGAAGCAGCGCTGGGTTGAAGCCGAACAGGCTCGTGCATGGCGGCGACCGCCACATCGGCGCCGTCATATTGCTGACAGATGTGATATCGACCGAAACCGCCGTCTGGGCAGCTGAGCGCCAAAGCGCGTCAGATCCGCGCGCTCCTGTCAGCGAGTCAACTTCCAAAGCCAGTCGAAGTTGAACAATGGCTTGAGCCAGTGCGAGAGCGCGCACGCGGCCAACGTCAACACCAACCCACCCAAGGCAAGCAGCAGCAATGTCGATGACGTCGACCATTGCCCGATCGGATTGAACCATCCCTGGTGAATGCCCGCGCGCACGACGAATCCGTGCAGCAGATAAGCACCGATGCTCGACTGCCCCAGCCATACCATCCACCGGTTATGGACTGGCATCAGGCGCAACAATGCCCAAGCACCGACCATGCCTGTCATCAACAGGCCGCCCCTGAGAGCAATGCCCGACCCAGCGGCAACCTTCAACTCCTGGTATCCAACGCTTCCGTAGAGCCACATGGGCGACAATGACTTCACGTACCAAGCGACTACCGCCACGGACAGCAAGGCAGCCATCGCCAGCCATCTCGAGCCGCCCGTCGAAAGTCTCACGCCGTACAGGTGCCCGCAAACGAAGAACGGCAGGAAGACCAGCGTTCGACTGAACGAAAACGGATACGCGATGTCGGACACCATTCCCGCAAGAAGCGCGACAAGGCAGGAGATCGCAAGCGGCCATCGGGTCGCGAGCAGGACCGGCAACATGACGCGCCAGCAAGCCAGGCTGAACAAGTACCACAACAGCCAGTAAGGCGTGGTCAGCCGAAAACTGAATGCCTGGCCCTGCCACTTCGCCTCCGTGTACAGGTAGATGGCCTGGAACAGGATGTAGGGGAGCAGGAGCGCACCCAGCCACTTCCGCGCCTGGGCACGATCGAACACTGGCGAAGCGACCGCACCCGAAACAAGGGCGAGCGCGGGGATGTGGAACAGATAGAGGAAGTAGTACGCCGCCTTGAGCACGTCCGAGACATGCCGGACCTGCTCTAGCAGATGGCCGATGACAACCAGCAGGACCAGCACGAACTTGGCCGCGTCGAGGTTATGCAATCTCATGGAACATCCTCATTTCCGCCACGTCCCAGCGACGCGCATACGCTCAGCCGATCGACAGTGCCCAGTGGCGCGCAGATGGCGCGGCGCAGTAACTCAACCGCATGCAGGCCCACCGATCACGATGCGCGACAATTCTTCGCCAGAAGCCCCGTCGCGCAGCCGAAAGATAGTGCCCGGCTTGGTCCAGGCTCCGGTTTCCACGCTGCCTGTTGCGCCTCCGGAACTGAACAGCACGGGTTCACTATCGGGGCCTGCAAAGATCTGGACATTCGTTACGTTCGGATGCTGCTGACTCACGTCCCACGAAATTTTTGCAACTTCGGGAGAACACGTGGCCAACGTCTCCCGATCGCTGGAAAGCAGTGTGGACGTCACCGGGGGGGACACCTTTGCTGCTGTTTCGGTGCTAGATTCCGGCTGAGTCCCCGCATCGTCGCTGGGGGCGGGGCCGCAAGCCGCGACAACAAGCACGGCGGAGACAAGCAAGAACACGCGAGCAATCATGAGTGGCTTTCCTAGAGTAGGGATGGGTGCGAGCGTAGCAGGTCGGGACAGGGATCTTCAGGCATTCTGGACGGAATGACGAGTGCCCTAGGGACGCTTGGGCGAAGCGCCCCAACCTCTCTAAAGCCAGTCTTTGCCCGGACATCGCTCCGTGGTCAGTGTTTTTCGCCCCAACACCACCCCGTTCATGGCTTTCAGCGTGACCGTGAAGCCATCATGCGCCCACGCACCCGTCTTCTGGCTTCCACGGCTCTCGCCAGAGAGCCAAAGCCTCGGCTTGGTCGCAACATTGTGAACTTCCAACACCACCCGCTTGAGCCCCAGCCTAGAAGCGTCCCAATGGACATCCACGGCAACGGGCAGCTCGCAAGCACTGACCGTGGAAGGGGTCATGCTCAACTCGACGTCATCCACGCGCGCACACGACACAGCCCCCAGCAGGAACGCGACGAAAACGAGCAGGCCAACAGAGTGACTGGCACGCAAGTTAATGGACATACTCCCCCAGTCGCTGGGTCAAGTTGGCATTGGCGGCGG
Source organism: Luteimonas sp. RIT-PG2_3 (assembly GCF_054902115.1). Lineage (NCBI taxonomy): Bacteria > Pseudomonadati > Pseudomonadota > Gammaproteobacteria > Lysobacterales > Lysobacteraceae > Luteimonas > Luteimonas sp. RIT-PG2_3. Next base: position 79,751 of record NZ_JBUBPF010000006.1, read on the forward strand.
CATCCAGCCCAGCGCGCAACTCCGCTGCATGCGCACCGTCGCGACGTATCGCCTCGGCGACGGAACTGGAAAACCTGAAATATTTTCCGCCGTCCAAGCCAGCGCGAAACACCAGCTCTGCCGGCAACTGCCATGACTCGCTGACGGGACGCAATTCCACAGGCGGCAAGCGACGATCCCGAACAATCACCCAAGGCACCTGCTGGCGTTCCGCGCTCTCCTGATTGGCAAACCCGAGCGCGCCATAGGCATGCGACAAGGCTGGCAGATGGTCTCCAAAGAAAAGCAGGACGAAAGGTCTTTTATTCTGCTCCAACCTGCCCACAAGCCGCGCCATTTCCGCATCCGCATTGCGCAGGTGGTACAGGTAGTTACGAAGCTCTAGTTCCGCACTGCCATCCAATCCGGCCGGCAAGTCAATCGCCTTCCAGGCTTCAGGATCCGCTATGCCAGACTGTTCGGGGTCGGCCGTGTAAGGCCCATGGTTCTCGATGCTGATAGCAACGACGAACCTCGGCTCGCTGCTCGATTCGATCTCTTCCAGGATGAAATCGGTCATCGAATGATCGGAGTACCAGTTTCCATCACGCTTCGCGCGCCCACGAAACTGCCTCGAAGTGATGAACTTGTCGATCCCCATCGCCTTGTACGTGTTGGTTCGATTCCAGAACGAGCCCGCATTGCCGTGGATGGCCACCGTCCCGTACCCATTCGCACGCAAGACAGCGGGCAACCCTGGAATCGATTTCCGACTCAGGCTGACGTAAGGGTAGTAGGCACCGGGGAAAGCCGACACGGGCATGCCGGTCAACACTTCGAACTCCGTCCTGACAGTGCCACCACCGTAAGTGGGAACCGCCATCATCCCCCCGCCGCCCTCTCCCATCAGGCGCCTGACATGGGGAATGCTGTCACTGACCCCCGCCATGCCAGACATCCCAATGGGATCCATGAAGGATTCGCTCAATACCACCACGACGTGAGGCAACAGCTCGTCCCCTGCATTGCCAACAACCGCTGCACTTTCGGCGGGCAGCAGCTCGATGCCACGTCGCAATGCAGCGGCGTCAACGTCAAATGTCATATTCGACGTCTTCAAATGGCTGTAGATGATGCTTCCGGTCAGACCACTTCGAAGTACTGCCGTCGTCAGGTTCAACGGCGAAGGACGAATATTGCGCTCGCTGTATATCGACGTCCATGGCTGTATCGCGGCATACAGTGCCAACAGCAACAGGATCGACACAACACCCCCAAGCCCCCTGAGTACAAGCCCCACTCTGGAAGTTGGGCCTACCCATCTCCTCTCGAGGACAAACAGGACAACGAACAAGGAAATGCCACCCAGCAAGGCAAGGATCGTTGTGCCAAGCTTGGGAATGTAAAGCGAGAACAGCTCGATCGACGCACGATCCATGCTGGTCAGGAAGTAGAGATCCTGCAATGCGACGGGATCTCCCAGGATCGCCATCTTGAGCCGTGAAGCGATGCAGGCCAGCGCATGAAGCGCCGCCACGACGAGAATCGAGAAGAGCGCGCGCCGGGTCACAGCAGTCAAGGCCGTAGCCACGACCAAGCCAAGCAAGCTGTTCCTCAACAGGGAATGCAACCCCCAGTACGCCCATGGCTCCACGGTGATCGACCATCGGTCCACCCACCATGCACCCAGGATGTAGCCGATCCAACAGGACACGCACACCAGCAAATAGGCGCAACGAAAAAAAAGTGTCCTGCGCTTCTGCGACACTCCGGAAGGGCTGGCTGAGTCTGGCGATTCGCTCATGTTGGCCTTACGAGAGCAGGAACGGGCGTACCCGTCGAACTGATGCGGCACGACCATCGAGACTGCGGGACCAGGCACGCCAGACGCGCCAAGATACTAACACCCCTGCGGGCGCAAGCAAAAAGCGAACACGATGGACGCCAGATCGGCTTCGCCAGCATGACAGGAGCCTGAACACAAAGGTCAGCTCTCGAAGTGCGGAACGCCCCGCAAAAAGCTGACCCTCCGTATCACAACGATGGCACTATTGCCAACGCAATGGCCATGCGCGGCCACTAGCGCAGTATCGGGTCAGCACCGTCAGAGTCAACTGCCCGGCCCGAACAAAACCCCGCCTTGGCCATGAATACGGCCCCCGCTGCCGAGATCGGAGCGATAGATTTAGCAAACAGTTGCCCGCCACCTTCCTGGCGCAAGGGGTATACCCTCAAGTCGCCCCGTCTCGTGTCTCCCACAATCGAAACCGGGCTTGATGACCATTCGATTACGGCGCCCCCCCAACTTGGGTCGCCCGGTGCTGGCGGAGCGCCACTTTGCCACAAGTGCGGAGAGCGCCCCACCCGACCCAAGGCGACCTCCACGGAAAACCAGACCGGAACGGACCGAACAGACTCGAAGAAAACCAACTTCTCACAGGTTTTGATTCCACTTATGATGCCCCTTACCCCCAAGAGCTGGAAATGGTCATGACCGATTTCAGGTTCGAAGCATGGAAAGACAGGGAAGGCAGCGAATCTCTACGCGACGCCTGGATCGCATCCAATGAGCAATCGCAGCACCCCGATGGTTTCAGATTGGATGGCACTTGCGGCCTGTGCGGTGAAGCCACCAGATTCTCCTTTCCGGATGGCGTCGAAAGCAGCAATGCCGACCCTCGCGAGAACCTCATCTGCGCCCAATGCCGACAGTGCTCGCGCATCAGGGCAGGACTCGAGCTACTGCGTACCGCGACTGATACGGGCACCGCTCAAACACGCGTTTACATCACCGAACAGGTGACCCCAACTTACGCATGGCTGCAGAACAATCTGGCGGCATCGATTCTGGGAAGCGAATTCGAACCAAGCTGGTGGCGCAGAAGAAAGCTTGCGATGAAGCTCAAGCAACTCGGGGGAAAGGGCACCGTCCACTACCAGGACGTCACGCAACTGAGCCTGGGAACGGCCTCGCTGGATGCGATCGTGACATTCGACGTGCTCGAACACGTCCCCGATTATCTCGCTGCGATCAAGGAGTTCGCACGCGTCCTCAAGCCAGGAAGGACTTGCGTTGCGACATTCCCTTTCACGGACGGTCCGGACACCATCACTCGCGCAAGAATGACCTCTTCAGGCGAGATCGAGCACCTTCTGGAGCCCGAGTACCACGGCGACCCCATCAGTGGAGGCGTCCTTTGTTACTACCACTTTGGCTGGGACATCCTGGACCGCTTCCGGGAGGCGGGCTTCAGCCGGGTCGAGATGATCATGCCCTGGGGACACCAACGCGGCTATTTCTATGGCCTGTGGACCCTTGTCGCCACCCGCTAACGTTCAAGGGCGCAAACCAGACGCGGAAAGGCCTGCGGCCCCCGGGGCATCATCCATCTTCGCAGGCTATGTCCTCAGGCGGCATGACCCGAGAGAAAAACTCGAGCACGGGCCGCAAGTCTCCTCCAGGGCAGAACAACCCCAAGGGAATCCCCGCGCCCGCTGCGGCCTGCAGGTCGGTCAGGCTGTCACCGACAAGCACCGAAGCCGACATGTCCAGGCACCAGTCCATTTCCGCCTGTTTCAGCATGCCGACACCCGGCTTCCGGCAAGAGCACTCGACCCGCAGAGATCCCATGCCGGCACTCGGATGATGGGGGCAGTAGTACGTGGCAGACAACGGGCACGCCCTCTGTTCGAACTCACGATGCAGCCAATTGGTATAGGCGACGAAATCTTCCTCGCTGTAATAGCCCCGGACGATGCCAGCCTGGTTCGTCACTACGATCAAGAGATAGCCGGCATCGTGCGCCGTACGCGCCAGCTCAAAAATCCCCGGCACCCAGCGCGTCTGCCCTGGTGTATGCACATAGCCGAGATTGATGTTGATGATGCCATCTCGATCCAGGAAGAGCGCGCGTCGCCGAACCTGCTCCGCACCTCCCCCCTGGGCATCCAACCGAACGCCCGTGCCCAGGATGGCAGGCCGAACAAGCGTATTCATGCACCGACCCGGGCGAAAAGTCCCTGCGCCCGCAAGTAGTCCTCGGGGACGCCAATATCGATGAAATCACTGGTCAGGCCATCGCCGGATACGCGCCCATCGCGAGCCCAGGGCCTCAGCACTCGATCTTCGAAAGAGAATGCCAGCTCGCCGGGCAGCGCCGCGATGCCTGCCCCGGTGAGGAAGTAGCTGCCCGCATTGATCCAACCATCCCCGCCAACGCCCTTCTCGACGAAACCGGTCACCAGGCCATCCTCCACTTCGACGGCGCCGTAGCGCGCGACATCGTCGACATGGGCAAGCGCCATGCCAAGCAGTGCATCTTTCGCCGCTGTCGCCAACTCCAGCCGGCCAGGCTGGTAGACCAGGTAAGTATCGCCATTGGCCAGGTGGACACCGTGCCCCCCGGCCAGCGAGGTCGCTCGCCGGATCGCCCCGCCCGTACCCAGCGGAGCGGGCTCGTCGGAGTACACCACCTCCATGCCAGCCCAGCTATCGCCAATCGCCTCATGCACCTGCGCGCCACCATGCCCCGTGGCCAGGATGATCCTGCGCATGCCTGCCCGCGCATAGCCATCCAGGAGATAACCCAGGAATGGACGCCCGGCGACGGGCGCCAAAGGCTTGGGCACGTTTGGCACTGTCGCCCGCAACCGCGTCCCCAGCCCCCCAACCAGGACGATGACGTCGGTCGCGATCATCGCGGAAACATCTCGCTCTCGATCAATCCGCAGAGCAGGTGCCCGATGAACTCGTGCCCCTCCTGGATACGAGGCGTCTCGTCCGAAGGGACGCGGAAGCATATGTCGCAACGCGACTGCATATCGCCGCCACCGATCCCGGTGAAGCCGATCACCTTGACGCCTTTGGCTTCCGCGGCATCAATCGCTCGCAGGATGTTCTTGGACCTGCCTGACGTTGAAATTGCAACCAGGACATCGCCTTCCTGGCCAAGCGCTTCGACCTGACGGGCGAACGTGTAGTCATACCCGTAGTCATTGCCGATCGCCGTGATGATCGATGTATCGGTGGTCAGAGCGATCGCGGGCAAACCCGGGCGGTCATAGTAGAACCTGCTCACGAGCTCGCCAGCCCAATGCTGGGCATCTGCAGCACTGCCGCCGTTTCCGGCGAACAAGATCTTTCCTCCGGAGCGCAGAGCGTCAACACATAGGTTCACGGCATTGACTATATCTGCGGACAACTCCGCATCAACTGCCATAGCATTGAAGTTCGCGAGCAGCTTATCAAACTCACGAGAAATGAAGTCTTTCATATAATCTTCCAAGAACTCGCACCATTCTGAGTAAAGCTGGCGTCGTAGACCGCGCCATCCATAGATTCAAGCGCGCGAACAAGCTTTACTCGATCACAAGGCTCGCAAAGGAACATCATAAACCCCCCGCCGCCTGCACCCGATACCTTTGTCGCGACCGCACCATTTCGCTTGGCGACTTCTTCAATGCTATCAATCATCGCATTACTTATGCTGGCCGCACTCTGTTTCTTAGCCAACCATCCAGCCTGCATCACCTCGCCAAAGCGTCGCAGATCACCTCTCAACACAGCCTCTTTCATTCGCGTTGCCTCTTCTTTCAGTCGATGCATCGCATCCAGGGAGTCACTGCGGCCCTCCTGGATATTCCTCGATTGCTCATCGATAATCTGCGCCGAAGAACGTGACACCCCTGTAAAATATAGGACTAGACTTGATTCCAATTCCGCCCACACCCAGTCTTTTATGCGAAGAGGGTTCACAATAACCCTGTCGTCAGAGTAAAACTCCATGAAATTAAAGCCACCAAAGGCCGCGGCATACTGATCCTGCTTGCCTCCGGACAAACCAAGATCCTTGCGCTCGATGTCATATGCAAGATGCGCTATTTCATACTCGCCCATCGGCAGGTCAAAGTACTCAGCAAAGGCCGCTACTAGAGCCACAACCATTGTTGACGATGAGCCCAACCCAGAACCAGGCGGCGCGTCAGAACTCGTACGAATCCTAATGGCCGGTGAACGCCCCCCTAGGTGCTGGGAAACGATTCGGCGATAAACTCCTTTCATGAGTTGCAAAGGACCAGGAGCTAGATCAGAGCTCTCTGGCCTCATACTCTGCGAGATATCCGCATCAAGCGAATGAAATAGAACGAATCCATCTGGCGAAGCGTCGATCGTCGCGTATGCGTACTTATTGATAGTGACATTCATTACAAAGCCGCCATACCGGTCACAGAATGGCGAGACATCCGATCCACCCCCTGCGAGTCCCAGCCTCAATGGTGCCCTAGACCGTACGATCATGTCGTAACACCTCAACATCAAGAATTCGACGCCAGTACGCAATCATGTCGCTGAGCGTAACTCCAATATCTATTTTTTGCGTCCATCCAGTACAGGAAACTAGGCGAGAGGAGTCCCCAAAAATCACCTTCTCATCGCTGGGCCGAAGAAGAGCCGAATCCGTTTCAACGGTAATAGGAACGCGAGCCATTGAAACCACCCGCTCCACCAACTCCCGAATCTGATACGTTTTCGATCCACTGACATTGTAGACACCGCCCGCCTCGCCATTCATGGCAAGCAATTCCAATGCAGCAGCCAAGTCACGCACATCAGTAATCGCGCGCCAAGTCTCCTGATTGCCAACTTTCAAAATCGCAGGAATCTGTCCTGCCTCGATCCTAGCCACTCGCTGAGTGAGATCCGCACAAACATCTCCTGATTTACGCGCCCCCGTGGTGTTGAATATGCGCGCACAAACGCTTCGTATTCTCCAGTTTGACCAATATTGAAGCGCCAGCATCTCGGTGGCAACTTTGCTGATCCCGTATGGATGCAGAGGGCGCAAGGGGTGCTCCTCTCTTACCGGAATATCGGTCGCGGCCACCTCTCCGTACTGTGCGCTGGAGCAAGCCACGACGACAACTGGATCGATCCCGGCAGCGCGAACTGATTCGAATACGTTGGCGGTTCCCAGCACATTGGTATCGAGGGTCTCCAACGGGGACGCCCACGACAGGGCAGGATAACTCTGAGCAGAAAGAAGATAGATCACATCAGGACGAAATCCCGCAATCACGGAATCCGTCTGCTCACGGTACCTTATATCGACGCGAACCAAGCGATCTTGAAATGAAGCCCAATCCCTGGCATCGATCGTAGGGTTGTAACTCGTCCCCAACACATCATGCCCCGCCGAGATGGCGCGCTCCGTCAAGTAACTTCCTACAAAACCAGTGGCACCTAGAACGAGTACTTTCATTTTCTTGCCCTCAGATCCTTTCCTTGAACCGCTCTATTTTCACGCGCCTGGAGTGGACATCGGCGTACTCGCTCGGATCCACGTCAATCGACACAACATTCCAGAGGGCCTTTTCCGAAAATCTAGCCCTGGCAAATTCCTGCGCAGCAGCCGAAACACGCGACCACTCGACATCATCCCGCAGCAACTTCAACACTTCGTCAGCGAAGCCTTTTGGCGAATCACTCACCGCAAGGAAATGCAATGCAGTATCCAGGCCTTGCGCGCCAGCACCCGATGTCACAATCGGGACACCGAAGCGCATCGCCTCCACAACCTTTCCCTTCATGCCACCGCCATAGCGCAGAGGCGCCACCACTACTCGACTACTCATGTAGAAATTTGCAAGCTCTTCGTCGCTCACGAAGCCAGCAACACGAACCGCCGGGCCAGCCAGCTCACGAACGGCCTCCGTCGGATTAGAACCGACCAAATGCAGCCTTAGGTTCGGCTCCGCAGCAAGAATGATCGGCAGAACCTCGTGGACAAACCAGACCGCTGCATCGCCATTGGGCCCATGACTGAAGCCTGCCACAAAGAGAAGATCCGACCGATCAGCCAAGTTTCCTTCCGGCTCTTCGGGAAAACTGTCGAACGCATAGACGGGAATCGTGAACGTCTTGGTCGACGTCAACTCCTTGGAACGCAACCAATCCTCAACAAAGCGAACCTCGAGATCTGAAGGGTAGTAGATGGTATCCACCAAACTCCACACCTTTTCCTCTAGGGCTTTCATTTTCTTCATCTCCAGATGAAGACCTTCATCCCACCCATTCACATCAATCTGTGCAGACAATCGAGCATGATGGATGTCATGCCCGTAATAAATCAGGGGGGCGTCCGTGAATCGCCTCAGAGAATCGACAAACTGCACGGAAATATGCGGTCGACTCAGCAAGACATAGTCGATGCAAGCACCGTTTTCTCGAATCCATTTATCGAAATTGCCGCCGTACTCGGGACCATACATGACCTCGACTCCCGCTTCCTGCAAACGGGGCGTGTACACAGGATCGAACCAAAGATTTTCTGGCCACAACTTGACTGACATCCCCATCTTCTGGAAGAGCGACATGAACTGACACATCGTCCTAGAGCCCGCATCACGATCACCTTGCGGAACGTAGTGATCAATCACCAAAATAGTTTTCTTGAGTTGTGACCTATCCCGAGCAAGAAAAGGAAGCTCTGCATTAACGAATTGTTCTCGCTCAAGAACGGACCGCCAGCGCTCGAGGAACTTCGCCTGATTGGTCACCTGATGCGCTTTTACTCCACTCCCGGTATCTGTGCCGTGTGACACGCCCTCATGATGAACGACGACGGAGCGGGGCTGAAGATAAACCTTGCCCCCCCGTTGACGAATACGGAATGCCAGGTCGGTGTCTTCGCAATAAGCAGGAAGGAAGTGCGTATCAAAGCCTCCCATATCCTCTAGTAAAGCACGCGGAACCATGATGGCTGCACCGGATACGTAGTCAACCTCATGCAGATAGTTGTATCGCGACTCCGAAGGATCTCCCAACCTACCAAAGTTCCAAGCGCTCGCGTCCGACCAGACAATACCCCCGGCCTCCTGCAACCTTCCGTCTGGATAGATCAACTTGGAACCCACTAGGCCAGCATCATCATTGGCACGAAACACATCAACCAATGCATCAAGCCATCCTTCAGTAACTTCGGTATCGTTATTTAGATAGCAAACGAATTCACCACGCGCCAACTGAAGGGCGCTGTTGCACGACAACAGGAACCCCAAGTTCTTCGCGTTCTTGTGAAATCTCAGCCCGGGAACTCGCGCCAAAAGGTCAATACCGGTATCGCCGGACGCATCCTCGACGACTATCACCTCAAAACTCGCCTCAGCCCCCCACTTGGAAACGGATCTCACGCACGCGAGGCTGTAATTTAAATTCCCGTAAGTCGGAATAATTATGGAAACAACAGGATCTTTCACGATATCAAACGACACCTCCGAGAGCGCCCGATCGCCATCGGCCTCAACCGCCACAAGCGAGAGATTCTCCACAGGAAGAACATCCCCTCTGGACTTTCGCATCAACCAGTTCTTCACCGGCACCCGAAGAGCCCTTGATATCGATAACCGGGACCAGGCGGAGTTTCGAAGAGAAGCAACGACCGCCCCCCACTCTCCGCGAGCCATTCTTCCCATAAAACGCAAGGGGCGTGTCCACAACCAAGAACGCGACTTAAGAATCTCGACCAGCGTTCGCTCAAGATCGCGATTGACCTGCTGAGCCCTTTTTAAATCCTGTCTTTTCTCGAGAATCTCCGACTCGTACCCAGACAATCTTGATTTCAGAGAATCGGTCTCGAGAGCCGCCGCCTCTTCTAGAGCAGCCATGCGCCTCCTTCCCAGGAAGCGCTCCTCTTCACTTTCCCTCTGAAGGGCAACCACACTTTCATGCAGCGACGCTAGCTGGCTCGACAGCTCTTCTGCCAAGCCATTCCTAGCTTCAAGAACAAGCTGCTGCTCTGAATAGCTCTTTCCAAGCGCTGCCAGTTCTTCATTCAAGCTGGCCGCCCACACCCCTCTTTCTTCATGTTGCTTGGAAAGCTCGCCGTATCGATGACGGACAGTCGCCAGCTGTTCATTCAAATCGATCGCCCATACCCCTCTCTCTTCATGCTGCTTGGAAAGCTCGCCGTATCGATGACGGACAGTCGCTAGCTGTTCATTCAAATCGATCGCCCATACCCCTCTCTCTTCATGCTGCTTGGAAAGCTCATCATATCGATGACGGACAGCCGCCAGCTCAGCATCCAATGCTTGCCCCCATTCAACAATTGATTGCCGCTCTTGTCGCAAGACTTCATGGCGGTCTCGAATCTCTTCGAACTGTTTTTCAGCGGAAAGAGCCCAGTTAACGCACTCCTGAGCGTGGAGCTGTTCTTTATGGACAACTTCGCCCAAACGATTAATCTCCCTGTCAAGAGACTGGGCCCAGCGAGCAACTTCGCGATGCCGCTGATAGAGGTCTTCACACTCGGAGTGAAGCACGGAAGGCTCCATCTTCGGTAGAAATACTTCCTCGCTCGAGGCAAGCGCAATGTAATACACAGGATCAACAAGCCTCGGCGAGCGCTTCTCGACGGAGATCCCAGTATCCGATAATGGACGCATCGTTTCGTACTGAATACCAAGGTCAGCGCCTGAGATAGTCGAAGCGACTGCCAAACGGTGCCCGAACATCTTTACAGCAGGAAACCTTTTCACGAGAAGAGCTGTTAGCTCTTCCAACTCAAGCTCTTTTAGATGAAACTCATTGTGATGCCCCGACTGTTCCGAATATACTTCTTTGTTAGGCGAGGAAATAACAAGAAATCCGTCGGGCCTCAGCACTCGCTTGATTTCATCGAGCATTTGCTCCTGCTCGATCAGATGCTCAATCGTCTCGAAAGAGACCACCACATCGAAACTCCCCGCTGCAGCTGGAATTTCAGCAGCAGACCCTCTAACAAAACTCAAATTCCCCCTTCCGCCGTACTTTTCCAAGGCATGCGCGACAGCCTCGCCACTGATGTCCACGCCGAGGACAGATCTCGCGGTTTCGGCCAACATCGAGCTTCCGTACCCTTCCCCGCTGGCAATGTCCAGCACATCCAAGCCTGCGACAGCGGGAAGACACCACGCATAACGATGCAGGTGCTCTTGCCTGATCTCGCCATGCTCCGTTGGCACGAACCTTTCACCGGTGAATTCCATCATGACTCGACAACCCCTGCCTCGATGGCGAGCATGGGAAGTCCGACCAGCCCGTGTCGCATCGTTTCATCCATTGCCCTGAATTCAAGCGCATCGTGAATCCAGTGCTGCTGTGTATGTTCGGCCTGATCGCCTGATGCCACTGCGACATCTACCATATAAGACCCTGAAGGCATGATCGGCATGCGGAATGTAAATGCCGCCCGCAATCGCGCGCCCGCCTTTCCCGAGAGAGGCGATTTCCTGTAGGCAAAAAATGTGTTGTCGCCGAACAAGCGCTGCCCCAAACGATCTTTCACGTAGAACCCGACGATGAGATCCTGGAGGTCCTCGATCAATCGAACATCGACGGACAGCCTGACGACTTCACCACCTTCGAGAACCGAGATTCGCTGCCCAGCCTGGTCACACAGCTGGACGTGCTCGATACGGGCCCCTCGTGCACCGAACTCCATCCCCAGCATCTCGGCGTCGAACTCGAAAATCGCCATGCGATTGAGCACGCCCGCCTCCTTGAAGTCGTCGGCACGAAAATCCGGCGCGTCCGCCCGGACGGCACGTTGGCCCGCTTTCACTTCGACGCGCCCGCCGGCATCTTGCCTGGACACGACGTGCTGCTCCGTCATGTAGGCCTCCATGACATCCTGCGAGGCTCCCTGCAAGCGAAGCACGCCATTCTCCAGCCACACCGCTCGCTCGCACAAATTCACCACGGCAGCGGCATCATGGCTCACGAACAACAGGGTTCCTGTTTCCTTGAATTTCCTCAGGAAGCGCATGCACTTCTGGGAGAAAAAGGCGTCGCCAACGGCCAGCGCTTCGTCGATGATCAGGATTTCCGCATCCACGTGCGCCATCACGGCGAATGCAAGCCGGACTGCCATCCCGCTTGAGTAGCTGCGCACGGGCTGATCGATGAATTCCCCGATCTCGGCAAACGCCAGGATGCTCTCCATCCTTGCTTCTATCTGGTCTCGCCGCATGCCCAGGATCGCGGCATTCAGGTACACGTTCTCCCTGCCGGTGAACTCGGGATTGAAACCGCTCCCGAGCTCAAGCAAGGCTGCCACGCGCCCTTTGACGCCAACGGTTCCAGTCGTTGGCGTCAATGTTCCGGCAATCATTTGCAACAGCGTCGACTTGCCGGAGCCATTCCGGCCAATGATGCCGACCGTCTCGCCACGCCGGACATCCAACGAGACATCACGAAGTGCCCAGAAATCGCGGTAGAACGACTTCCTCTTGCCCATCAGCGACTGCCATAACCGATGCGATGGACGCTCGTACATGTGGTAAGACTTTCCGCAACCCGCGACCGAGATCACGACGTCGGCCTCCATCGGCGAAGAATCAGAGCACATCGGCAAACCCCTTGCGGAGCTTCTGGAAGAGCGCGTGCCCCGCAATCGCCACGGCGACCGCTATCAGGCTATACACTCCAAGCGCCGACCAGTCGGGCATTCGCCCCCAGATGACCACTTCGCGCACCTGGTTGATGATCAAGGTAAGCGGATTGAGCTCGAAAACGATCCGATAACTCTCGGGAACGGCCTCGACGGGGATGATGGCGGAAGACAGGAACAACGCGGCGGCCGCGACTACGCCAGCGATCTGACCGATGTCGCGCAAGAAAACACCCAGCGCTGAGAGGATCCAGACGATCCCTACGTTGAGGATCAGCAACGGCAGCAGGACGATCGGCAACAGGAATGATGTCGCATGCAACCCACCGCCCCAGAACCATTGCATCAACAACAACACCACGATGTTCATGCAGAGATGAAAGGCTGCGGAAAACACCATGCTCCAACCCAGCACATCCAGGGGAAAGACCACGCGTTTGACGTATGACGCATTGCCCACGATCAGCTGGGGAGCCCGCGTCAGGCACTCCGCGAAGAAGCCGTGCGTCGTCAATCCTGCAAAAAGCACGAGGGCGAAAGCAGTCGTCGATCCTGACGTCCCTGGCCAGCGACTCTTCATGATGAAGCCAAATGCCAGGGTATAGACCAACAGCATCAGGAACGGACTGATCAGGGACCACAACAGCCCGAAACTTGCACCACGATAGCGCCCCAAAACCTCACGACGCGTTAGTTCGAATGCAAGTGATCGATGCATTCCGAAGGCCGATAGCAGACTCAAGTCATTATTCCTTGGCAAGCGACTTCTTGATATCGACCAGCAGATCCCCCAAATCCTCCACCCCCACGCTCAACCGCACCAGGTTGTCGGAAATCCCCAACACCTCCCGTCGCTCAATCGGGATCGATGCATGCGTCATCACTGCAGGATGATTGACCAGGCTTTCGACACCACCGAGTGATTCGGCCAGGGTGAACAGTTCGGTGCGTTCGCAGAAGCGCTTGGCCGCTTCGAACCCGCCCTTGATGCGGATCGAGATGATGCCGCCGAAGCCGTCCATCTGGCGCTTGGCCAGCGCGTGGTGCGGGTGTGTGGGCAGCCCGGGATAGATGACGTCTTCGATCGCGGGGTGCGTCTGCAGGAATTCGGCCAGCGCCTGGGCGTTTTCGCAGTGCGCTTTCATGCGCAGGTGCAGCGTCTTCAGGCCGCGGAGTGCGAGGAAGCTGTCAAACGGCCCCTGGACCGCGCCGATCGAGTTCTGCAGGAAGGCCAACTGCTCACCGAGCTCGCTGTTGTCGCCGACCACCAGCATGCCGCCGACCATGTCGGAGTGGCCGTTGAGGTACTTGGTCGCCGAGTGCATGACGACGTCGGCACCATGCTCCAGCGGCCGCTGCACGATTGGCGAGGCGAAGGTGTTGTCGACGACGACGAGCAATCCGCGCTTGTGCGCGATGTCGGCGACGGCGCGGATGTCGACGATCTTCAGCATCGGGTTCGTCGGGGTCTCGATCCAGACCAGCTTGGTCTTCGACGTGAACGAGGCTTCGAACGCAGCCAGGTCGGTCAGATCGACGAAGCTGAAGTGGAGACCAGCACTGCGCCGGCGTACGCGTTCGAACAACCGGTAGCTGCCGCCGTAGATGTCGTCCATTGCGACGACGTGATCGCCGCTGTCGAGCAGTTCCAGCAGGGTCGACGTCGCGGCCATGCCGGAAGCGAAAGCGAAGCCGCGGGATCCGCCCTCGAGTCCGGCCACGCATCGCTCGTAGGCGAAGCGCGTGGGGTTGTGCGTGCGCGAATACTCGAAGCCCTGGTGCACGCCAGGGCTGGCCTGGGCATACGTCGAGGTCGCGTAGATCGGTGGCATCACCGCGCCCGTGCTCGGGTCGGGAGATTGGCCGGCGTGGATGGCCTTGGTCCCGAGCCCCCACTGCGCCGTGTCGGCCGCGTTACGGTCGTCGGTCATGGGTTAGAAATCCATTCAAACAGGGCATGGATTCTAGCACCGGGCCAACGTCGCCCCGCCGCTTCCGACGACCCGCAGGCCGACTGTTCAGCGGCGGCTGGCCACGGCCCGGGCGGCAACTATCTGCCGCCTGAATAATTGTCGCCAGCGCATCCGTTATGCGGCCCACATCACAGGATCTTCACTGGACCCTGCGGCGCAGCCAATTCAGCAGGTCGATCCGGGTAATCAGACCGAGGAAGCGCGGACCGTCGACGATGATCGCGACATGGCCGCGATCGAAGACCGGCAGCAGGGACTCCACCGGGGATTTGACATCGAGGATGTCGAGTTTGCGGACCATCGCGGTTGCGACCGGGTCGCGGAACAGGGTTTCATCGCCATAGACGTGCAACAGCACGTCGCTCTCGTCGAGGATGCCGACGATCTGGTCGCCCTCCATCACTGGCAGCTGGGAGATCTCGTAAAGCTTCATGCGCTGGTAGGCGGTGACCAGCAGGTCGGTCGGCGCCAGCACCACGGTATCGCGCTGGGAATACGGTCGCAGGATCAGGTCACGCAGGTCGCCATGCTGCTCGCGCTCGATGAAGCCGTTGTCGAGCATCCAGTAATCGTTGTAGAGCTTACTGAGGTACTTGTTGCCGGTGTCGCAGACGAAGACCAGCACCTTCTTCGGCGTGGTCTGCGCGTGGCAGTATTTCAGTGCAGCGGCCAACAAGGTGCCGGTCGAGGAGCCGCCGAAAATGCCTTCGGCACGCAGCAGTTCGCGCGCTGCGAGGAAGCTCTCCTGGTCGCTGATGGCGTAGGCCTGCTTGACGCGGCTGAAGTCGGAGATCGACGGCAGGAAATCCTCGCCGATGCCCTCGACCAGCCAGCTGCCGGACTTCTCGCTGAGCGTGCCTTCGTTGATGTATTCGGCCAGGATCGAGCCAACCGGATCGGCCAGCACCATCTCGATGCCGGGGGCATGCTCGGCGAAGCAGCGCGACAGGCCGGTCATCGTGCCCGAGCTGCCACAGCCGAAGACGATCGCGTCCAGCCCCCCGACCTCGGCCATCTGCCGCAGGATCTCGGGGCCGGTGCCGAACTCGTGCGCGGCCGGGTTGTCCGGGTTGCCGAACTGGTTGATGAAATAGGCGCCAGGGGTCTCGCTGGCGATACGCTCGGCCAGGTCCTGGTAGTACTCGGGATGCCCCTTGGCGACGTCGGAGCGGGTCAACACGACCTCGGCCCCCATGGCCTTGAGGTTGAAGATCTTTTCGCGGCTCATCTTGTCAGGTACGACAAGGACCAGCTTGTAGCCCTTCTGCTGCGCCACCAGCGCCAGGCCGATACCGGTGTTGCCGGCCGTGCCTTCGACCAGGGTCGCGCCGGGTTGGATGTCGCCGCGCCGCTCGGCGGCTTCGATCATGCTCAGGCCGATGCGGTCCTTGATGGAGCCGCCGGGATTCTGGCTTTCCAGCTTGAAGTACAGCTCGCAAACGCCGGCATCGAGGCGCTGGGCCTTGACGATGGGCGTATCGGCCACGAGTTCGAGGACGGAGTTGCGGATGGGCATGCTGGCAGTCGCGGGCTTGGAAAGTGGCGCGATTATCGCATTGCCACGCTGACGGGACATGCACCGGCACATACGCCCCCGAAACAGCACGCTGGCGGCGGTGACCGACGAGGATGGCCACCGCCGCCAGCGACTAGAACACCTGATCAGCGGCTCCGGCAGGAGTACTGGAAAGGCTCGCTTCGTTCAGTGAGGCGCCGATGGCGTTCACTGACGCTGTCGCTTGTCGAAACAAGACGGGTTGAACTGCACTGCCCGGCGGGTGCCGTAGCAGCCTGGAACAGAAGCAGTTTGGAACAGAACTCGTTGGAACAGAAACGGGAATTGTCGGAGATAAGGGGGAGTGGAGTCCCGCCGGCCGCCCGCTCACAGGGCCGCCGGCAGCCCTGCAGCGGTCAGTGCTGGAGGGTGTCGTAAAGCCGGGTCAGGCGATCCTTGGCCGCAAGCTTTTCACGCTTCATCTGGGTCAGGGTGACGTCGTCGATGGGCAGGACGCCCAGGTCCGCATCCATCACCTTCTTGTTGAGTTCCTTGTGCCGTTGGTACAGCTGCTTGAATTCGCTGTTGCCCTTGATCAGCACGTCCAGTTCCGCCTGTGATTGCCCTTCAAACATGGATTCCTCCTGGCTGAAATGCGAACGCCCCGGCCATTTACGGCACGGGGCGCTTTTCGTGTGACACCAGACCGCGAACACCCGACCCTTCACCCACCCGATCCGCCCGGATCTGTGATCCGTAGGCGGTCCGGCTTGGCAGGTCAGAAGTTTCTGTCATGGGTCTGGCTCTGGTCTCCAGGACGGCTTGCGAAAGAATGTCTGCCGCCTGGATAACCGACCCTACTCTTCCCGATCACGGCCGGCAAGGGCATCCCGCAAAGTCCTGATCTGACGCCGATGGAGGGATTCAGCTTGACGTATTCAGGATCTGGATTGCGCAGATCGATGCTTGGCCAGGCACGAAAAAACGTGCGCAACGCATTGAATTAATTAAATTTTAATAACAGCGCTGACGCTCGACGATGGCCAGCCGTGCGTCCGGCGATCGCTCAGCGCTTGTTGCCGCTGTCGTTCTCCAGGCTCTTCATCAAGGCCTCTTCCTGGCGCTTGAGTTCGGCCGCCCGTTGGCGGGCAGCGCGCAGCTTGGCGGCCTGGTCGCCGGCCACGCCCTGCAGCACGGTCTCGGCCTCCTGACGGGCGGCGGCTTCCTCTTCGGCTGCCTGGCGCAGACGCTGGGCCTCCTCAGCCTGGATCTGCGCCTGGACGCGCAGGCGCTCGGCTTCCTGGCGCGCGCGCGAAGCTTCACGACGACTGGCTTCGACCAGCAGCTCGCTGCGTTCGCGATCGAGTCGGTCGATTTCGCGCCGGGTGACCTGGGTCTGGACGGCGATTTCGGCCGCTTCGACCCGCCATTCGGCGACCTGCAGCGCATCGGGGCGCGCCTTGCTGCGCGCCTGCACCAGGGCATCGATGGCCTGCCGCGCCTGCAGCCGCTCATAGGAGGCCAGGGCATTCAGGCTGGCGTCGGCCTCGATGACCTGAAGCCGCTGCGACAGGCGGGCCGCGTCGGGGTTGGGGGCATCGGCCGCAGAGGCCATCGGCGCGCCGGCCAAAACCAGGGCGGCCAGCAGGCCCGAGGCCACGGCACGCGGGACGATCAGGCGGGGAAATCTCGAACGGGTGGTCATGGCGAAGCGTCTCCCTGGAGGCGGCGGCGCAGATCGTTGATCTCGTTGCGGCGCTGCGCAAGCTCGGTATTGGCGGCCGCGTCGCGGCTGCGCGCATTGGCAAGGTCGGCGGCGGCGGCGGCGCGATTGGCCAGCCCCCGTGCCTCCTCCTGCTTCCCAGCCGCCATTGCCGACTGTGCCTGCGACAACAGCGCCTGTGCGCGGCTGAGTTCGTCACCGGCGTACTGGTCGGCGTCGGCATCGACCGCACGCGCTAGCGACTGCTGCGCGGCGTTCAATTCCGAGGTCGGCGGCGGCAGCGTCGCGCAAGCCGTGAGCGCCAGCACGCATCCGAACACCGATGCCTGCAGCAGCGAACCAAATTGTGCGAAGCTTGCTCTCATTGGGGGTCCGTGCGGGTTGTGGGTTGCCCGGACATTGTCATCAGCCGCGGCCCGGATCGCAATGATCGCGCGCCGTCATTGGGGGTTTGTACATGGACATCGGCTATTTCCTGAAGCTGATGACGGAAAAGAATGCGTCCGACATGTTCCTCACCACGGGTGCGCCGGTCTATATCAAGGTCGAGGGCAAGCTGTATCCGCTGGGCAACACCGGGCTCCCCCCCGGCATGGTCAAGAAGATCGCCTATTCGTTGATGGACGAAGGCCAGGTCTCGCAGTTCGAGCGCGACCTGGAACTCAACATGGCGCTGTCGCTGCAGGACTCCGGCCGCTTCCGCGTCAACGTGTTCAGGCAGCGCGGCGAAGTGGGCATGGTGATCCGCGCGATCCGCAGCGCCATCCCGACCATCGAGGAACTGCAGCTGCCGCAGGTGCTCAAGGAGATCATCATGGCCCCGCGTGGGCTGGTGCTGATCGTGGGCTCCACCGGATCGGGCAAGTCGACCACGCTGGCATCGATGATCGACCACCGCAACAGCAACACGCCCGGGCACATCCTCACCATCGAGGATCCGATCGAGTACCTGCACCGGCACAAGAAATCCATCGTCAACCAGCGCGAGGTCGGGCTCGACACCCATGCCTTCCACAATGCGCTGAAGAACGCGATGCGCGAGGCGCCGGACGTCATCCTGATCGGCGAAATCCTCGATGCGACGACGATGGAGGCAGCGATCGCCTTCGCCGAGACCGGTCACCTGTGCCTGGCGACACTGCACTCCAACAATGCCGACCAGACGATCGAGCGCATCCTCAATTTCTTCCCCGAGGCCGCGCACAAGAACGTGCTGATGAACCTGGCGCTGAACCTCCGCGCGGTGGTGTCGCAGCGCCTCGTGGTCGGCATGGACAACCGCCGGATGCCGGCGACCGAAGTCCTGCTCAATACGCCGATGATCCGCGACCTGCTGCGCCGCGGCCAGGTGCACGAAATGAAGCAGGCGATGGAGGAGTCGCTGGAAGGTGGCATGGAAACCTTCGACCAGTGCCTGTTCCGCCTGTACAAGGAAGGCCGCATCGAGCGCGAGACCGCGCTGCGCGCCGCCGACTCACGCGATGGCCTGGACCTGAAGTTCCGGCTGTCCGAAGGCGGCAGCGGCGAGCACGATCCCTATGCCGAGGTGTTTTCCTGACAGCCCGGCCTCATCGCACGGACGCTCGAGCCTGCTGACGCGCGACCGGCGCAAGCGGCGATACGAAGCCCGCGAGCGGGATCAGGCCGCGGCGTCGGGCTGGCGTTCCGGACGCGCCGCATCGAATGCAGGCAAGGCCAGACAGGCCCGCTCGATCCGCGCGATCGCCGGATAGACCGCCATGTCCACGCCGAACCTGCGGGCGTTGTAGACCTGCGGCACCACGCAGCAGTCGGCCAACGTGGGTGACGACCCGATACAGAAGTCGCCTGCCTGCCCGTGTTGCAGCAGCGCTTCGAGCGCATTGAAGCCCTCCACGACCCAATGCCTGACCCAGACGTCGCGCTCGGGCTGCGGGACGTTCCAGTCGCGCTCGAGGAATTGCAGCACGCGCAGGTTGTTCAACGGGTGCACGTCGCAGGCAACGAGTTGCGCCATCGCGCGCACGCGCTGCCGGGCGACCGCATCCCCGGGCAGCAATGCCGGCGTCGGCCACTGCTCGTCGATGTATTCCAGGATCGCCAGCGACTGGCGCAACGACTGCCCGCGATGCTGCAGCACCGGCACGAGTTTCTGCGGATTGGTGGTGGCGTACGCAGGCGTGTGCTGCTCGCCGCCATCGCGCACCAGGTGGACGGGAACGATGTCGTACGCGAGCCCCTTCAGGTTGAGCCCGATGCGCACGCGATAGGCGGCGCTGGAACGCCAATAGGAATACAGGCTCAACGACTCGGTCACGGTGCGCTCCCCCTGAGCGGCTTTGCGGCTGTGCGGCAGCGGCGGCGATAGCAGCCGCGCGCACGTGAACACGATAGCCCGATCCGCAGGGACACGGCACACCGCTGGTCACCGCCAGCACGACGTCCAGCCATCAAGGGGTCGCTTGCTGCTCGATCCGCTGCTCGATGGCGCCAAAGATCGACTGTCCATCGCTGTCGAGCATCTCGATCCGCACGGTATCGCCGAAGGACATGAACGGCGTCAGCGCCTTGCCGTGCTCGAGCGTTTCGACGGTCCTGCGCTCGGCAAAACACGATGCGCCCTTGCTGGTGTCTTCATTGGCGATGGTGCCGGAGCCGACGATCGCGCCCGCGCCGAGCGGCCGCGTCTTTGCGGCATGCGCCACCAGTTGCGCGAAGTTGAACTGCATGTCGACCCCCGCTTCCGGGGCGCCGAACCATGCGCCATTGATATGGGTCAGCAGCGGCAGGTGCAGCTTGCTGTCGCGCCACGCATCGCCCAGCTCATCGGGCGTCACGAACACGGGACTCAAGGCAGACCGCGGCTTCGATTGCAGGAAGCCGAAGCCTTTCGCCAGCTCACCCGGGATCAGGTTGCGCAGCGAGACGTCGTTGACCAGGCCGACGAGCTGGATATGCGCGGCCGCCTGCGCGGGCGTCACCGCCATCGGTACGTCATCGGTGACGACGACGATTTCGGCTTCCAGGTCGATGCCGTAGTCCTCGCTGACCACGCGCACCGGATCGCGCGGCCCATGGAAGCCGGCGCTGGTGGCCTGGTACATCAGCGGATCGGTGTAGAAGCTGTCGGGCACCTCGGCGCCACGGGCGCGGCGGACGCGCTCGACATGCGGGAGGTAGGCGCTGCCATCGACGAACTCATAGGCGCGCGGTAGCGGTGAGGCGAGGTCGGAAAAGACCAGTGCGAACGCGCCGTCGGCCTCGCCGGCATTGAGCGCATCGGACAAGGCATTCAGGCGTGGCGCGAGGTTGGACCAGTCCTCCAGCGCGCGCTGCAACGTCGGCGCGATGCCGTCGGCACGCACGGCACGGGTCAGGTCACGGGAAACCACGATCAGGGTGCCGTCGCGCCCCCCTTCTTTCAGCGAACCCAGCTTCATCTGCCACTCCGGATCGCCCCTGCGGGCATACAGTTGCAAGTGTAACCAAATCAGCCAGCCGCCGTCGCCATCAGCCTTCGCTCTGGAAACCGCCGCTCCGGTATGTGACCACCAGGGTATCGCGATGGCCAGCCTCGTCGACCGGCTGGATCGGCGTGGACTCATGGATCACGCGGGCGTCGTCGAGGAACAGCAACGACCACGGCTCGGTCAGGGTGAACCGCTGGCCGTCGGGACCGTCAGCCTGGAAGACCCGCGTCTCCCCGCCCTTGATGCGTTCGCGCCCGATGAGGATCACCGCCACGAAATCGACGCCATCGCGATGCGCGCCTTCCGGCGTCGGCCGACCGATGCCATCGCTGGTGTCGATCCGGAACTGGTGGGCCTCGACATACCAAGGTTGGGCGCGGCTCAGCGCGGTGCACAGGCCGCCCAGCACCTGCAGCAGCGCCGTCCATGCGGGCTGCGACACCGTGTCCGGCCGAATCGGCTCGAACATGCGCTGCATGCCGCCATGCAGGGCGTTGTAGTCCTGCGACTGCCAATGCGCGCGATGCGGCACCTGCTGCACACCATCGGGCGCGGCGATGAAACAAGAATGCCGCCGGCTGCGATAGCGGCCGCCATCGCGCAGATAGGTATCGAGCGGAAGGTCGTCCCAGTCGTTGCGGAAGCGCTCGAAGGCGTCCAGCTCGACGCCGCACAACGCGGCCAGGGTCTGCGGCGCGACAATCGCGTAACCGCGGGCGCGCACATCGCGCAGGACCGACTCGGCCAGCGCGGGATCGGAAGGAAGTTCGGGAATCGTTTGCGGCAGGCTCATGATGCGGGCGCCCTCTGGTCACATGACAGATGTCGATGGTGGGCAGGCACCGATCTGGCTGTGACTGGACCGCTCCCGCAAACGCAAAAAACCCGCCATTGGCGGGTTTCGCGTCGTCGGGCCGCCAATCTGGCAACCGGACGCCTGTATGGCAGCCCCGGAAGGATTCGAACCTCCGAATGCCTGAGTCAGAGTCAGGTGCCTTACCGCTTGGCGACGGGGCTATGGAGCAATTGTAACCCGGAGGCAGCGATGCCTCCGGTAAAACCTGCAAGAAAAATCAGCGCTTCGAGAACTGCGTCGCGCGACGTGCCTTGTGCAGGCCGACCTTCTTGCGCTCGACTTCACGCGCGTCGCGGGTCATGAACCCGGCCTTGCGCAGTTCGGTCTTCAACGTTTCGTCGTACTCGACCAGCGCGCGGGCGATGCCCAGGCGGATCGCACCGGCCTGGCCGGTGGTGCCGCCGCCGGAAGCGGTGACGAGGATGTCGAAGCTCTCGGTGTTCTTGGTCAGCTCCAGCGGCTGGCGCACGATCATGCGCGCGGTCTCACGGCCAAAGAACTCGTCCAGCGGACGGTCGTTGACGGTGATGTTGCCGGTGCCCTTGCGCAGGAACACGCGGGCGGTGGAGGACTTGCGACGGCCGGTGCCGTAATTCTGGGAAATGGCCATGATCAGATATCCAGGACTTGCGGCTGCTGTGCGGCGTGCGGATGCTCGGCGCCCTTGTAGACCTTGAGCTTGCGGTACATTGCGCGGCCCAGCGTGTTCTTCGGCAGCATGCCCTTGACGGCGATCTCGATGACGCGCTCGGGATGGCGCTCAAGCGCCTGGCCCAGGGTCTCGGTCTTCAGGTTGCCGATGTGACCGGTGAAGCGGTGATACTTCTTGTCGGTCAGCTTCTTGCCGGTCACCACGATCTTCTCGGCATTGATCACGACGATGTAATCGCCGGTGTCGATGTGAGGGGTGAAAACGGGCTTGTGCTTGCCGCGGAGGCGGAGGGCGAGCTCGGAGCTCAGACGACCCAGCGTCTTGCCGGTGGCGTCGACGAGGTACCAGTCGCGCTGGACGGTCTCGTTCTTGGCGGTGAAAGTCTTCATGACGAAACTCTGGTACTCGTGAGTAGGTCGGGCTGGTTCCGGCCGGCGGTGCCGTCGGAAGGTTGCCTCGCGATGTAGGTGCGGGACGAAAGACGCGGAACTATACAGGTCCTTCCGCAGTGCCGCAAGTCCGGGCCAGCCCCGCCGGCGCCGGGCTGGCATCGCCGGCGCTTTGGCGCGACCATGCCCCATCCGCTGCGATCCGTCGGGCCTGCCCCGCTCCGCAGCCGTCCCAAGGAGTTCCTGCCCGATGGCGACCCCACGCCAGTACCACCCGCTCGACCATGTCCTGCTGGAGACCCAGCGCGCGCTGGAAACCGTGTTCGGCAACCCGCCGGCCACGCGCCCCAACCCGGCCCGCGACACCCCGGACGTCGAACTCAATGCCACCGAGCGCCGCCACGCCGCCGGACTGATGCGGATCAACCATGTCGGCGAAATCTGCGCGCAGGGGCTGTACTTCGGGCAGGCCGCGGTCGCCCGCGAGCCTGAAACGCGCGCCCACCTGCTGGAGGCGGCGCAGGAAGAAACCGACCACCTGGCCTGGTGCGCCGAACGACTGCGCGAGCTCGACAGCCGGCCCAGCCTGTTCAACCCGTTGTGGTATGCCGGTAGTTATGCCTTGGGCACGCTGGCCGGGCTGCGCGGCGACGGCTGGAACCTGGGTTTCGTGGTCGAGACCGAGCGCCAGGTCGAAGCCCATCTCGACGAACACCTGCAGACCCTGCCGGAAGCCGACCAGCGCAGCCGCGACATCCTGCGCAAGATGAAGGAAGACGAGGCCCGCCATGCCGACCATGCCGAACAGGCCGGGGCCCGGATCCTGCCGCAGCCGATCCCGTCGCTGATGGCGACGGCCTCCAAACTGATGAAAGCGGTCGCGTACCGGCTCTAAAGCCGGGAATCGGGAATCGCAAAAGCGGCTCTCCGATACGGAAACGGCCCCGCACGATGCGAGGCCGTTTCTGTTTGAAGCGATGGTGGGGATGCAAGGATCGCTTTTCCGATTCCCGATTCCCGGCCCTCCGTCAATCGACCAGGTTGCGCCCGTGGTAGAGCTCTTCGATCTCGCGGCGCAGGCGCGCCTCGATCTTCATGCGCTCCTTGAACGACAGGTTGCGGGCCTTTTCCTCGAACAGGTACTGGTCGAGGTCGAAGTCCTTCAGGTGCATCTTCGTGTGGAAGATGTTTTCCTGGTAGACGTTGACGTCCAGCATCTCGTAACGCGACTGGATGTTCTTGGCCAGGTAGTCCTGGATCGAGTTGATCTTGTGGTCGATGTAGTGCTTCTTGCCCTTGATGTCGCGGGTAAAGCCGCGCACGCGGTAATCGGCCACGACGATGTCGGACTCGAAGCTCTCGATCAGGTAGTTCAGCGCCTTCAGCGGCGAGATCACGCCGCAGGTCGCGACGTCGATGTCGGCGCGGAAGGTCGCGATACCGTTGTCCGGATGCGTCTCCGGATAGGTATGGACGGTGATGTGCGACTTGTCCAAGTGCGCGACCACGGCGTCGGAGATGACTTCCTTGCCGGCCGCCTTCTTGTCGATCACCGGCTCTTCGGAGATCAGGATCGTCACCGAGGCACCCTGCGGATCGTAATCCTGGCGCGCGATGTTGAGGATGTTGGCACCGATGATCTCGGCCACATCCGTCAGGATCTGGGTCAGGCGATCGGCGTTGTACTCCTCGTCGATATAGGCGATGTAGCGCTGTCGCTCCTCTTCCGAGACGGCATAGCAGACATCGTAGATATTGAAGGACAGAGCCTTGGTGAGGTTGTTGAAGCCCTGTAGCTTCAGGCGAGGCAGCGGTTTGACCACGATGGTGGATCCAGATCCGGCGGGCGAAGTGACAAATTATGCGGCAAACCACTGCAGAACGGTGACAGGGGATTTGCTACCGGTGCCACAACGTCCTAATCTCGGCGCTTCCCCCGTTCATACTCTTCATGAACCAGACGCCCGTGGCCCTGATCAGCAATTTTCGTCGTCCCGCGCACCCGATGGCGCCTTCCCCGGCGACTATCGAGCGCTTCCTGGCCCACTGCCACCGCCGCCGCTACCCACCCAGGACCGAGGTCTTCCGGCCGGGCGACCCGGCAGGCACCCTCTATTACGTCATCGGCGGCTCGGTCAGCATCATCACCGAGGAAGAGGACGGCCGCGAACTGATCCTGGGTTACTTCGGTTCCGGGGAGTTCGTCGGCGAGATGGGCCTGTTCATCGAGTCTGACGTGCGCGAGGTCATCCTGCGCACCCGGACCCAGTGCGAACTGGCCGAGATCAGCTATGAGCGCCTGTACCAGCTGTTCGAGGGCTCGCTGACCAACGACGCCACCTCGATCATGTACGCGATCGGCGCCCAGCTGTCGCGACGCCTGCTCGACACCAGCCGCAAGGCCGGCCGGCTGGCCTTCCTGGACGTTACCGACCGCATCACCCGGACACTGCACGACCTGACCCGCGAGCCGGAGGCCATGAGCCACCCGCAGGGCACCCAGCTGCGGGTCTCCCGACAGGAGCTGGCGCGACTGGTCGGCTGCTCGCGCGAGATGGCCGGGCGCGTGCTGAAGAAGCTGCAGATCGACGGCAAGCTGCACGCCCGCGGCAAGACCATCGTGCTGTACGGCACCCGATGAGCGTCGCGCATTTCGCTCCGCGCGGCGATCTGCCCGACGCCGACCTGCGCAGCGCGACACCGATGGACGCCGACGACGTCGCGGCACTGCTGTCGCAACTGGGCTACCCCTGCGATGTCTTCGATGCCGCCAACCGTATCCGCAGCATCATCGACAACGACCGCCAGGCACTGGTGGTGGCACGCAGCGAAGGCCGCGTCTGCGGCCTGGTTGCACTGGATTTCATGTACTACCTGCCGCTGGACACCATCACCTGTCGCATCACGGCGCTGGTCGTGACCGCGCAGTCGCAGGGCCAGGGCCTGGGCCGGCAACTGCTGCGCGAAGCCGAGCGCCGCGCACGCGTCGCCGGCGCCGCCCGGCTGGAGCTGACCAGCGGCTCGCAGCGCTCGGATGCGCATGCGTTCTACAAGGCCTGCGGCTACAGCGACGGCACCGTGCGCTTCATCAAGCGCCTCGGCGAGGCCTGAGCACGCCTGTTTCGCACGCGCCAGCGTCATCGGTCCCACCTACGCTGTACGTCCCTTCGCCGCCGCCCACGCGCGGCCCGTCCTCGCCCTGCCCTGCCCTGCCTGCGGAGTCCCTGTCGATGCAATGTCCCAAATGCCACGGAACCATGGACATGGTGGTCCACCAGGGCTTCCAGGCCCATCGCTGCCAGCAATGCCAGGGCATGTGGTTCGCGATGGGGGAAGCCGAGCACCTGAAGGATGCCGCCGAGACCATCGATACCGGCGATGCGTCCCAGGGTGAGCGCTGCAACCAGGTCGACCGCATCCAGTGCCCGGTCTGCGTGGGCGCCCGCGACCTGGTGCGCATGGTCGACGCCCGCCAGCCGCATATCTGGTACGAGAGCTGCAAGTACTGCTACGGCCGCTTCTACGATGCCGGCGAGTTCCGCGACTTCGCCGAGTACGACTTCGGCGACTGGCTGAAGGACCGCAAGGTCAGCGCGCGCTTCTGACCCGGCCGAGGGGTTGGGGGGCCGGCTTGGCTGGTGCCTAGACTGGTGCGCCGCCGCGGTCGCGGCAGCCCCAGTTGAGGATCGGTGTCCCGGGCGGCAGCAGGCGCCGAAACAGGTCGACATTGGAGGCCTTGGGATTGACGACGACCGGCGCCTTCGCGGCCTTCAGCAACGGCAGGTCGGCCGACGAGTCGGAATAGGCGATGTCGATCTCGCCGTAACCGCGCTCGCGCAGCATCCGCATCTTCTCTTCAGCATGACAGTGCCGGGTCGCCCCGACCGCGCCGAACTTGGGTCCGACGGCGGTGCCGATGACGGGGACGCTCTCGTGCGCCACGAACGCGAGGATCTCGCGGGCCAGTTCCGGTGGCGCGCCGGTGGCCACGACGACGCGGTCGCCGGCCTCGCGGTGCTGGTGCAGGACCTCCAACGCCGTCGGCAGCAGGCGTGGCCGGATCTGTTCGGCATGCGTGGACACGTAGCGGTCGATCAGTGCGTCCAGCGAGCCGCGGCTGTGCAGGCCCACGGTGCCGATCCAGACAAAGGCCGAGATGCCACGACGACGCGTCGGCAGAAACGCGATCATCAGCCCGAACAGCGGCGCCACCAGCACCGCCAGCGCGGTGCGCCACCAGCTGCGGCGGATCAGCCAGGTGAACAGGTGCGTCCCCGAGTCGCCGTCGTACAGGGTGTGATCGAAATCGAAGACCACGGTCCTGGCACCAGGGGCAGCGCCCTGCGCCGCCTGCAGCGGATCAGGCGCGACGGATGATCGCTCGCCGGCAGCCGACTCGACTGCGGCAGGCTCGATTGCGGCAGACCCGGTCGACGATGGCGCGACCAGGGTCGGCGAGATCAGGGTCGGTGAGATCAGGGCGGCCGCAGGCGCCACCAGCGACACCACCGCTGCCCCGGACTCCGCTGCCGATGCCGCGTCCACCTCGGCCGCCTGGACGGGCGGTGCCGAGAACATCCGCTTCAGGGCCGCGCCCGGATCGGACTCGCGCATGAAGGCTTCACCGACCAGGAAGGCGTCGATGCCGGCGGCGCGCATCAGCGCGACATCGGCTGCGGTATGGATGCCACTCTCGGTCACCAGCCGGCGATCGCGCGGCACCGCGTTGCGCAGGCCCAGCGTATTGTCGAGCGACACCTCGAACGTGCGCAGGCTGCGGTTGTTGATGCCCAGCAACGGCGCCGGCACCTGGATCGCGCGCTCGAGCTCGTCGATGTCGTGCACTTCCACCAGCACGTCCAGCCCGATCCGCAGCGCCAGCTCCGACAGTTCGGCTAGCGCGCGGTCTTCGAGCGCGGCCACGATCAGCAGGATGCAGTCGGCACCCAGTACGCGCGCCTCGTAGACCTGGTAGGGGTCGATCGTGAAATCCTTGCGCAGCACCGGCAGCGAGCATGCGGCGCGCGCCTGCTGCAGATAGGCGTCGGCGCCCTGGAAGAAATCGACGTCGGTCAGCACCGACAGGCAGGCCGCGCCACCGGCCTCGTAGCTGCGCGCGATGTGGGCGGGATGGAAATCCGGACGGATCACGCCCTTGGACGGACTGGCCTTCTTGACCTCGGCGATCACCGCGGCATCGCCGGCGGCAATCCGGCGCTCGATGGAAGCGGCGAACCCGCGCGTCGGGCCTGCATTGCGCGCACGCGCGACCAGCTCATCCAGCGGTACGGCCTGGCGACGCTCGGCGACTTCCTGCTCTTTGCGCTGCAGGATCGTGCGCAGGACATCACTCATCGGGAACAGCTCCATCGGGGGGCGGAAGGTCCGGCAATGGATCGCCGGGCCGCCAATTGTCGCCCAGCATGCGCTCGAGCATCCACTCGACGCGTGCGCGTGCGGCCTGGTCGAAGGTCGGCAACACCAGCAGGTCGCCGTCGCGGCCCCATGCCAGCAGGCTGCGCGAGGCATCGACCTCGTCTGGGCAATGGCCGATGGCCCCGGCAGCGAGCCCTCGCTGCAACAGCTCGTCGTGCATGATCCGCGCGACTTCACCCACCTCGCGGCCACGCAGGTAGCTCTCGACATCCTTCAGCAGCACCCGCTCCGGCGCGAACGTGGCGGCCGTCGCGGCGACCGCACGCAGGTCGGCCTCTTCGCGGTTGCCGGCATGGCCGACCACGATGCCCAGCCTGCCGTCGCGACGATCCGCGCCCACGGCCTGCAGCAGGCCGCGCAGGCCATCGGGGTTGTGGGCGTAGTCGACGACGACCTCCATCGCAGCGAAGCGCCAGCGCTGCAGCCGGCCGGGATTGTCCTGCCGCGCGTCACCGAACCGGCGCAACACGCTGGCAATGACCGGAGGCGTGACGCCCAGTCCACTCGCGGTGGCCGCGGCGGCGGCGGCATTGGCGATGTTGTAGCCGGCCTGGCCGCCCAGCGTCAGCGGCATGTCGGCGACGGCGCCAAGATCGTGAGCGACGCCTTCGACATGCAGCCACAGGTGGCCATCATCGACGCCGGCGGTGGTGCCGCCCTCGGCGCGGTGCGCCTGCAGGCGCGGATGCGCGCCATCGAGCGCGAACCAGGCCAGCCGCTGCCCCGCGAACGCCGGCGCCTGCCGCTGCAGCACCGGATCGTCGGCATTGAGCACCAGCAGGCCCGCATCCGCGACGGCGCGCGCGACCGTCAGTTTGACGCCGGCAAGATCGTCGAGATCGTGGATACCGTACTCGCCGAAATGATCGACGCTGATATTGGTGACGACGGCAGCGTCGGCACGCCCGAGCGCCAGACCGCGACGCAGCATGCCGCCGCGGGCGGTCTCGAGGATCGCGGCCTCGGCCAGCGGCTGCCGCAATGCGGTGCGCGCGCCGGTCGGGCCGGAAAAGTCTCCGGCCTCCAGCGCCTGGCCGTCGAAGAACACGCCGTCGGTACAGCTGTGCGACGTCGCCCAGCCCTGCGCCCGCGTCATCGCCGCCAGCAGCCTCACCGTCGTGGTCTTGC
Organism: Luteimonas sp. RIT-PG2_3; assembly: GCF_054902115.1. Classification (NCBI taxonomy): domain Bacteria; kingdom Pseudomonadati; phylum Pseudomonadota; class Gammaproteobacteria; order Lysobacterales; family Lysobacteraceae; genus Luteimonas; species Luteimonas sp. RIT-PG2_3. Next base: position 109,259 of record NZ_JBUBPF010000006.1, read on the forward strand.
CGTTGGAGCCGGTGACCAGCGCGGCCGGGATCGCGCGCAGCGTCGCCCACGGCACGTCGTCGACCGCCGGCAAGGCATCGACCGGCCAAGCCTGGCTGTGCACGCCCATGCCCAGCGAGACCATGTCGTCATCGGCCAGCAGCACGACGCCGTGCTGGTCGGCGGCCCGCTGCAGGGCCGATAGCGCAGGATTGGCCTCGTCCGCCGCCAGCGCCTGCAACTGCTGCAGCGCCTGCTCGCGCGGCCATGCCGCGGCGTGCTGGCGGGGTGGCGGGTCGTCAGCGGTGTCGCCGACCGCCTCGGCGGTCGCGATCAGGCCGAGCGCGTCGTACCAGGCCCACTCGTTGACCTCGGTCGCCGTGTACAACTGGTCCTGGGGTGCCTGGAAGGCCAGCGACGCGCCGCTGCGATGCACGCGCGCGACGATCGGGCCATCGGGCCAGTCCAGCCGCGCGCGCGCGGTTTCGATGTTGACCCGCCAGCGCGCGAGCGCGGCGTTCTCGACCAGCAAGCCCCCGGCGGTTTCCAGCGCCGCACCGGTGCCGGAAAAATACACGTTGAATCCGGTCAGCCGGCGCGATTCCTCGAACGGCTCGGCCGGCGGCGGTTGCGATGAAGAAGGCATCGGCACCTCAATCGTTGTCTTCGCGTTCGAACACCAGGCCGCGCTCGTCGCGGATGACGCCTTCCATCGCGGCGACCGCGGCTTCGTCGGCGCTCAGCGCGGCATCCAGCGACGGCGGTTCGAGCTTGCGCGCGGCGCGCGGGGTCACGCCTTCCGGCGTGAACTTGATGATCTGCTTCCAGGAGCGCGCCAGCGCATCGGCGAACACCAGCAACAGGTCGCCGCTGCGTCCCATCCGCAGGCCGGCTTCGATCGCCTGCTGCTCGTCGGCGATGATGTCGATCGCCGACGCATCGACGCCACGCTGCTGCAGGGCGCGCGCGATGATGCGTGGTACTTCGTCGCCATCGCGGCCGCGCAGCGCGTCGTCGCGGCGGACGATGTAGTGGTCGAAACGCCCCGCCACCGCGGCGGCGATCGCATGCAGGTCCTCGTCGCGGCGATCGCCCGGGCCGGCCACGACCACGATGCGACGGCCGACGACATCCAGGCGCTGGGCCAGGTCGGCCATGACGCCCACGGCATGCGCGTTGTGTGCGTAGTCCATCAGCACCTTGAACGGATGCTCGTCGAACACGTTCATGCGCCCGGGCGCCTGGAAGAACGTGGTGTCGAACGTGCGCAGGCCCTGGCGGATGGCGTCGAGCCGGATCCCCAGCGAGAACGCCATGGCCGCGGCGAACATCGCGTTCTGCACGTTGTGCAGCGCGCGGCCCTCCATCGTCGCCGGGATCAAGTGCGTCCACATCAACGGGATATGGCTGCCCTTGTCGTACAGCGTGATCATGTGGCCATTGACGCCGGCCTCCAGCGCGCAGGCGCGACCGCCGGCACGGATATGCTCGCGCACCAGGGCATGCGACGGATTCATCGTCACGTAGCAGATAGTCTTGGCATCGGTGTAGCCGGACATCTTCAGCACGTTGGCATCGTCGGCATTGAGCACGGCGCAATCGCGCGCGACCTCGACGACGATGCGCTTGATCTCGGCCAGTTGCTCCAGCGTGTCGATCCCTTTCAGGCCCAGGTGGTCGGCGGCGACGTTCAACACCGCGCCCACATCCACTTCGGGAACGCCCATGCCCGCGCGCAGCAGTCCACCGCGTGCGGTTTCCAGCACGGCCATGTCGATATGCGGATCCGACAGCACCATCCGGGCCGAGACCGGTCCGGTCATGTCGCCCTCGACGGTGCGCTGGCCGTCGATGTAGACGCCATCGGTCGTGGTCAGGCCCGGCGTGTAGCCGGCCATCTTGCTGACGTGCGCCAGCATGCGCGCGGTGGTGGTCTTGCCGTTGGTGCCGGTGATCGCGGCGATCGGCACGCGCGACGGCGTGCCCGGTGGGAACAGCATGTCGATGACCGGGCCGGCAGCGTCGCGCGGCGTGCCTTCGCTGGGCGCGACGTGCATGCGGAAGCCCGGTGCGGCGTTGACCTCGCAGATCGCGCCGCCGATCGCCTTGTAGCTCTCGGCGATGTTGGGCGTGATGAAATCGACGCCGCCGACGTCCAGGCCGATCGCGCGCACCGCGCGCACCGCCATATCGCGGTTGTCGGGATGGATGATGTCGGTGACATCGGTCGCGGTGCCGCCGGTCGACAGGTTGGCCGTCGAACGCAGGAACACCACCTCGCCTTGGGCCGGGACCGACTCGGCGCGGTAGCCCACGCGCTCCATCATCAGACCGGCCTGGGCATCGAGCTCGAGCCGAGTCAGCACTTTCTCATGGCCGACGCCGCGACGCGGATCCTGGTTGACGACCTCGACCAGTTGCGCGATCGAGCTGGCGCCATCACCGACGACATGCCCCGGCGTGCGCCGGGTCGCGGCGATCAGCTCGCCATTGACGACCAGCAGGCGGTGGTCGTCGCCGGGCTGGAAGGTCTCGACGATGACCGAGCGCGAATGCGCCTGCGCGGCGACGAAGGCCTCGCGGATCTCGTCGTCGCCGGTGATGTTGATGGTGATGCCACGGCCGTGGTTGCCGTTGTAGGGTTTGAGCACGACCGGGCCAGCCAACCGGCGCGCGGCCTTCAGGGCATCGACCTGGCTGGTGACCAGTTGCTGGCGCGGCACCGGCAGGCCGAGCGACGCGAGGATCTTGTTGGTCTCCTCCTTGTCGCTGGCCAGCTCGACCGCGATGTAGGGCGTCTTGCCGGTGATCGTGGCCTGGATGCGCTGCTGGTACTTGCCATGCCCGAACTGGATCAGCGACTGCTGGTTCAGGCGCAGCCACGGGATGCCGCGCTCGACGCCTGCACGCACCAGCGAGGCGGTCGACGGCCCCAGTGCACGCTTTTGCGCATAGCGGATGAAGTCGTCGCGCGCCGAGTCCCATTCCCAGTCCGCGGGCACGCTGCCGGCAGGCTGGATGTCGGCCGGCAGCAGCGAACACAGCAGCCGGATCGCGAGTTCGCCGGCGGCGATGCCTTCCTCGCGCTGCACGTACTCGTAGACCACCGAGTACACGCCGGGTCGGTCCTCGCCGATGCTGCGGGTGCGCCCGAACGTCACGTCTTCGCCGGCGATGTTCTGCAGCTCGATCGCGACATGCTCCATGACATGGCCCAGCCACGTGCCCTCGCCTTCGCGCATGCGGCGGATGAATCCGCCGGGTTCGCGATACGAGCAGCCATGCGTGGCCAGGCCCGGCAATGCCGCCACCAGGCCATCGACGAAGGCGAACCCGAGCCGGCCCGTGGGCCAGGCTTCGAGCGCCTCCAGATCCAGCACCAGCCGGATGACCGGGAAGTGCGCGTACTGCGAAGGACCTACATAGACGGAACGTTCCAGTATGCGCATCGTGATCTCCCTGATCAGGTCTTGGTCGTCGCCAGGCGGCCGGCGGCGGCGCGGCGGGTATGCAGATTGAACGTGGCACCGGCGACCAGGATGTGCATGCGCAATCCGAGCAGGCACACCGGATCGTCCTCGCCGGCACGGTCCATCGACGAGAACGTCAGTTCGCTGGCATCGACGATCGTCACCGAGCCGCTGCCCTCGACTTCCAGCGTGTCGTCGGGACCGATGAAGGCCGCGGTGTCCTCATCGAGGCCGATGCCGATCGCGAACGGGTTGTAGGCCAGTGCCGCCACCAGGCGGCCGAGGCGATCGCGCTGGCGGAAATGCTGGTCGATGATGAAGCGGTTGGTCAGGCCCAGCCCGGGCGCAAGCCGCACGCTGCCGGCCCGTGGCGAGGACCCCTCGTGGCCGAACGCGATCATGTGCTCGCTGAGGATGCTGGCACCGGCACTGGTGCCGCCCACGACCACGCCGCGCGCGTTGAGCTGGCGCACCAGCTTGGCCACCGGTGTGCCGCCCAGCAGCGTCGACAGGCGCAACTGGTTGCCACCGGTGAAGAACACGCCGGTCGCACGCTCGATGACGTCGAGGCGGTTCTGCTCGCTGCAATCGCGACGGGTGTCGAAATCCAGCACGGTGACCTTGCCGGCGCCGAGGCCCGGGAACAGTTCCGCATACTGGGTGCCCGTCTCGATCAGGCGGCTGGCGGTCGGGATCACGACGATCTCGGCATCCGCGCCACCACACAATTCGACGAACCGCTTGAGCACCTTGGGATTGGTCTGCTTGTCCTCTGCGCCGCCAATCGGGATGATCCAGCCCCGCGCTTCTCCGTCGGGGGTTTTGCTAGGCATTCATCGGCTCCTTGGCCGTGGGACGACGATCACAAAAGTACCACGGGGCGGAAGCCGCACCGCAAGCACCGCCGTCCTGCTGCGCGGCAGCGCCGGAGGGAGCTGTCGCCCCCGGATGCGGCCGCACCGGCCAGGTCGCTGAAATCGCTGGATGGGCGAGCGCGGATGATCGCGCCAGCGCCATGACGCCCGCGTCAGCATCGGCCCCGGAACGGACCTGCCTTGCTGTCAGGCCGACAGCTGGCGCGTGGTGTCGACGTAACTGTGCAGCTTGGCCAATGCGGCCCCGGACGCGACCGCGGCGCGCGCGCGCGCAATGCCGTCGGCGATCGAGTCGGCGACGCCGGCCACGTACAGAGCGGCGCCCGCATTCAGCGCGACGATTTCCAGCGGCAGTCCCGGCGTGTTGCCCAGCGCCGCCAGCAGGATCTCGCGCGACTGTTCGGCATTGTCGACCTTGAGGTTGCGGCTGGCCGCCATCGCGATGCCGAAGTCCTCGGGATGGATCTCGTACTCGCGCACCTTGCCGTCGCGCAGTTCGCCGACCAGCGTCGCCGCGCCCAGCGAAATCTCGTCCATGCCGTCGCGCCCCCAGACCACCAGCGCTCGCTCGGCGCCCAGTGCCTGCAGCACGCGCACCTGGATGCCGACCAGGTCGGGATGGAACACGCCCATCAGAATGCTGGGCGCATTGGCGGGATTGGTCAGCGGCCCGAGGATGTTGAAGATCGTGCGCACGCCCATCTCGCGCCGCACCGGGGCGACCGCCTTCATCGCCGGATGGTGCACCGGCGCGTACATGAAGCCGATGCCGCAGGCGGCGATGCTGCGGGCGACCTGCTCGGGCTGCAGCTCGATGCTCGCTCCCAAGGCCTCGAGTACGTCCGCGCTACCGGACTTGGACGACACGCTGCGGTTGCCGTGCTTGGCAACGCGCGCACCGGCGGCCGCGGCGACGAACATGCTGGCAGTCGAGATGTTGAACGTGTGCGAGCCGTCGCCACCGGTGCCGACGATGTCGACCAGGTGCGAGCGGTCGGCCACGTCCACCGAGCGCGAGAACTCGCGCATCACCGTGGCGGCCGCGGCGATCTCGTCGACGGTTTCCTTCTTGACCCGCAAGCCGGTCAGGAACGCCGCCGTCATCACCGGCGAGACTTCGCCACGCATGATCTGGCGGAACAGCTCCACCATCTCGTCGTGGAAGATTTCGCGGTGTTCGATAGTGCGTTGCAGGGCTTCTTGGATCGTGATCGGCATGACGGCAAACCTGTGGTGGCGGCCTGGGCCGCGATGATTCCCTGGCGGGGCGCGCATACGGCCGCGTCGGCCAGCGCGGTCAGCGCGGTCAGCCGCGCGGATGATCCAGGAAGTTCTTCAGCAGCGCGTGGCCATGCTCGGTCAGGATCGACTCGGGATGGAACTGCACGCCCTGCACGGGATGTTCGCGATGGCGCAGCCCCATGATTTCCTCGAACGAGCCATCCTCGTTCTCGGTCCATGCGGTGATCTCCAGGCTCGCGGGCAGCGACGAACGCTCGACCACCAGCGAATGGTAGCGGGTGGCCTCATAACCATCCGGCAGGCCGGCGAACACGCCCCGCCCTTCGTGCCGGATCGCCGAGGTCTTGCCGTGCATGATGCGGCCGGCCCGGATGACGTTGCCGCCATAGGCCTGGCCGATGCCCTGGTGGCCCAGGCAGACCCCCAGGATCGGCGTGGTCGCGCCCAGGGTCTCGATCAGTTCCAGCGACACGCCGGCTTCGTTGGGCGTGCACGGCCCTGGCGAGATCACGATGCGCTCCGGCGCCAGCGCGGCGATCTGCGCAACGCTCAGCTCATCGTTGCGCACCACCTTGACCTCGGCCCCCAGGGCCTGCAGGTACTGCACGAGGTTCCAGGTGAAGCTGTCGTAATTGTCGAGCATCAACAACATGATTCAATCCGCGAGCAGGAAGATGGCGTAGAGGTGTTCGGCGATGTGGATGATGTGGATCCTGCCGACGGCGATGCGTTCGCGATGATTGCCTGTGCCGTGCATCGCCAGCGGGCGGCGCCAGACGGCACATCAGGTCGCCCACCAGACGACAGGATCACGACGCGACCGCCCGATCGGACGTCGCGCGCGCTGCGGACGCATGCGCGCGCATCAGGGCGGCATGCGCGTGGACCAGTGCATCCACCGCGTCCTCGCGCGTCGCCCAGGATGTCGCCAGCCGCACCACCTGGCGCCCTCCGCCGAGCGACTGCCAGGGCTGGAACTCGCAGATGGCCGCCAATGCGGAGGCCTCGTCATCGGTCACGAGCAGCAGCAACTGGTTCGTGGCCAGCGGTGCGGCGAACTCCGCACCGTTGCCGAGCAATCCGGCATGCAGGCGCGCGGCCATGCGGTTGGCATGCCGGGCCAGTTCGAAATACAGGCCGTCCTCGAACAGGGTCTCGAACTGCACGCCGAGCACCATGCCCTTGGCCAGCAACGCGCCGCGTTGCTTGATCAGGTAGCGCAAGTCCTGCTGCAGGCCGGGATGGACCACGACCAGCGCCTCGCCGAGCAGGGCGCCGTTCTTGGTCCCACCGATGTAGAACGCATCGACCAGCGCGGCGATGTCGGCCAGCGTCATGTCGTTGGCGTCCGCGGTCAGCGCGGCGCCCAGGCGCGCGCCATCGACGAACAGCAGCAGCCCGCGCGCGCGGCACAGGGCCGAAAGCGCGACCAGTTCGCTGCGCGAGTAGACGGTGCCCGACTCGGTGCTGTTGGACACGTAGACCAGCCGCGGCTGCACCATGTGCTCGTTGCCGTGCGCGTCGAGCAGCGCTTCGACGTCGACAGGCGCGAGCTTGCCGTCCGTCGACGGCGCCACCAGCACCTTGTGCCCGGTGGCCTCGATGGCGCCGGTCTCGTGGGTGGCGATGTGGCCGCTGTCGGCGGCGATCACCGCCTGGTGCGGGCGCAGGAACGCCGACAACGCGACCAGGTTGGTCTGGGTGCCGCTGGACAGCAGGTGCACGGCCGCGGACGGCTGTCCTGCCAGGGCACGGATCAGTTCGGCGGCACGCACACTGTGGCGGTCGCACCCATAGCCGGCGTTCTGCTCGTTGCTGGCGCGGACCAGGGCTTCGAGGATGCGCGGGTGCGCGCCCTCGCTGTAGTCGTTGCGGAAGACCAGCCGCGACGGCGTGGCATCGTCCTGCATCACAGCCCCCGTGCCGCTTCGGCCACCGCACGGAACAATGCCCGCCCCTTGTTCATCGTCTCGTCCCATTCCTTCTCGGGATCGGAGTCGTAGACGATGCCGGCGCCGGCCTGCACGTGCAGCCGTCCGTCCTGGATCACCGCGGTGCGGATCGCGATCGCGGTGTCGGCATCGCCGTGCCAGCCGATGTAGCCGACCGCGCCGGAATAGACGTTGCGCTTGATGGGTTCGAGTTCGCGGATGATTTCCAGCGCACGGATCTTCGGCGCGCCGCTGACGGTGCCTGCCGGGAAGGTCGCGCGCAGCACGTCGGCATAGGTCAGGCCCGGCTTCAGGTGGCCGGTGACTTCGCTGACGATATGCATGACGTGGCTGTAGCGCTCGATGACGAAGCGCTCGCCCAGCTCGACCGTCCCCGCCGCCGAGACATGGCCGACATCGTTACGGCCGAGGTCGATCAGCATCAGGTGCTCGGCGCGCTCCTTGGGGTCGGCCAGCAACTCGGCCTCGAGCGCCAGGTCCTCGTCGCGGGTCTTGCCGCGCGGACGGGTCCCGGCGATCGGCCGGACGGTGACCTGCCCGACGCCATCCTCGGTATGCTGCAGGCGCACCAGGATCTCGGGCGAGGAGCCGACCACCTGGGTGCCGCCGACATCGAGGAAATACATGTATGGCGACGGATTCAGCGCGCGCAGCGCGCGGTAGACGTCGACCGGGCGCGCATGGAACGGCACCGACATGCGTTGCGACAGCACGACCTGGAACGCGTCGCCCGAGGCGATGTAGGCCTTGCTCTTCTGCACGGCCTCGATGAAGCCTTCGCGGGTGAAGCCGGACACGAAATCGGCTTCGTCGAGCGCCGCCGGCACCAGGGTCTCGGGATAGCCGGCACCGCCATGGCGCAGGCGGTGGGCCAGGCCATCGAGGCGGCGGTTCGCCTTCGCCCAGGCCTGCGGCTCGCGCGGGTCGGCGTGCACGATCAGGTACAGGCGGCCCTTGAGGCTGTCGAACACGGCGACCTCCTCGCTGAGCATCAGCAGGATGTCGGGCGTTTCCAGCTCGTCCCGGTTGCCGTTGCCGGCCAGCCGCTTCTCGATGTATTCGATGCATTCGAACCCGAACCAGCCCACCAGACCGCCGGTGAAGCCCGGCAGGTCGTCGAGCTTGGGCACCGAGTGCGCCTTGCGCAGGCGCTCGACCTCGGCGAAGGGGTCGGCCACTTCTCGGGTTTCGACGACTTCGCCATGCTCGCTGACGGTCAGCGTGTGGCCATGGAATGCGAACACCCGCGACGCCGGCAGGCCGATGATCGAATAGCGACCGAAACGCTCGCCACCCTCGACCGATTCGAACAGGTAGGTATACGGGCCATCGGCCAGCTTCAGGTACACCGACAGCGGCGTATCGAGATCCGACAGGACCTCACGCACCACGGGGACAAGATTGTAGGAGGGCCCGGAGGCCTGGCCGTCAGCGGCGGCGTACTGCAGGAACTGCTGTTGCGAAATCACGCGACAAATCCTTCAACGACGAATGGGCAGGAGCGACGACAGCAGGAAGCCACCATCGCCAACCCAGGTCGGCGGCAAGGAGTTGCGGGATTGCAGGGACGCTCATGGCGCTACTGTAACCGGTCCGGGGGCCTGTCGTCATGAGCCGATGTCATGCCGGCCAAACGCAAGGGCATGCCGGCACAGGCCCTCTGCGACCCTCCTGCGCCGGGCATCCCCGTCAGACGCGCCCATCGGGCATGCCGGCTACGACGACAGCAGCGGGCTCGCCTCCGGCAGGTGCATGCGCACGCGTGCCGGCACGCAAGTGATGCGGAAGCTGCGCGCCTCGACCGGCTCGCCATCCAGATTGAGCGTCAGCGGTTCCGGTGCCTGGATCTCGACCCAGGGCAGGCGGGCACGTTCGGCGACGCGCTCTAGCGCCGCGGCCTTGCCATCGGCGACCACGGTGCCGAGCGTTGCCGCCACCTCACCTTCCAGTCCCGGCACCACGGTCAGTTCGAGCAGGCCGTCGTCGACCAGTGCATCCGGGCACAGCGCCTGCCCGCCGCCCGCCTGCCGGCCATTGCCGACCCCGAGCGCGATGAAACCGCCTTCCCATGCAAAGCCGGGGCCATGGATGCGCGCCTGGATCGGATCGATCCGGCCCAGCTTCGACAGGCCGGTCAGCAGATAGGCCAGCCCGCCGAGCATCTTCTTCAGGCCCTCGTTGGTCTCGACGGTGATGCGGGTGCCGAAGCCGCCGCTGGCCAGGTTGGCGCACCAGTGCACGCCATCGTCGGCGTCGATCCGCAACAGGTCGATCGGCTGCGCCGGACGGCTGGCAATGAGTTCGAGGGCGGCCAGCGGCGCATCCGGAATCAGCGCGGCGGCCGCAAAGTCATTGGCGGTTCCCAGCGGGATCAACCCCAGGGTCGGCAATGCCCCGGCCTCCTCGTCGCGATGGGCCAGCGTCGTCGCGACCTCGCTGAGCGAACCGTCGCCACCGGCGGCGACGATCGTGTCAACGCCATCGGCGATGGCCTCGGCGACGTAGCGCTCGGCATCCCCGGATTCCCAGGTCACCCGCACGTCCAGCGCGATGCCCCGCGTGCGCATCTGCGTCACCGCGTCGCGCAGGTCGTCATCGCCCGCGGACTTGCCATTGAGGATCAGACGCCAGCGGGGAGATGTCATGGAGCGGCGACCTGGTTGGTGGCGGATTGCGCAGCGGCGACGCTACGGGCAGACGCGCTAAGCCGCAGTGAATACGCACACTGCGGGCGGGAGGCTTGCGCCGGCACGCCGCACGCTCCCGCGATACCTGCGCCGGCGATGCATGCTGCGTCGATGCTCCAGTACGCATCGACGGCTGTCATCATCCGGCATCGGCAAACCGGAGCATGGCAGGCCATAGCAGGGACGACGGGCGGAGGCAGGATGCCTCCCTGCGGCGGGGTCCTTGGGCATCAGGCCGAACCAGCGGATGCCCAGGCCCCCTGACAATCCATCGGCCATCGTGGAGCAGCGCCCGCGCGGCAAACGCACGGCCAGCACGGACCTTCCCCGGCGTTCTCAGGCCACCAGCACGCGATCGGCCAGGACGACGCCATCCTCGTCTGCAGCCAGCCAGTCGCCGGGGCGGATCAGCACGCCACCGAATTCGACCGGCACATCCCGCAAGCCTTCGCCGCGCTTGTCGGTCTTCATCGGGCAGGTGCCCAGCGCCTTGACGCCCAGGTCCAGCAGGCTGATCGCCTCGCTGTCGCGGATCGCGCCATGCACCAGCACGCCAGCCCAACCATTGGCGACCGCCTTTTCCGCCAGCATGTCGCCGAGCATCGCGCGGCGGCCGGAACCGCCGCCATCGATCACCAGCACGCGTCCGTGACCGGGTTCGGCGACGGCTTCGCGGACACGCGAGTTGTCTTCGAGCGCCTTGACCGTGCTGACGATGCCGGCAAACGCGACCCGTCCACCGAAGTCACCCAACGTCAGGTCCAGGACCCGGACGTCCGCTTCGAACTGGTCGCACAGGTCGCAGGTCTTCATGCGCTGGTCCCGGCGGCGCGCGCCTGCGCGATCTCGGCCTGCATCTGCGTAATGACCGCCGCGTAATCGGGCTTGCCGAAGATCGCCGAACCGGCAACGAAGGTATCGGCGCCGGCAGCGGCGATCTCGCGGATGTTGTCGGGTTTGACGCCGCCATCGATCTCCAGCCGGATCGGTTTGCCGAGTGCGTCGATGCGCGCGCGCACCTTGCGCAGCTTGTCCAGCGTCGACGGAATGAAGGCCTGCCCGCCAAAGCCGGGATTGACCGACATCAGCAGCACCAGGTCGAGGTCTTCAAGCACGTAGTCCAGCACCTCCAGTGGCGTCGCCGGGTTCAGCACCAAGCCGGCCTGGCAGCCTGCGGACTTGATCAACTGGATCGTGCGATGCACGTGGGTGCTGGCTTCGGGATGGAAGCTGATCAGACTGGCGCCGGCCTGCGCGAACTCCGGCACGATGCGGTCGACCGGCGAGACCATCAGGTGCACATCGATCGGCGCGGTCACGCCGTGCTTGCGCAAGGCTTCGCAGACCAGCGGGCCGATCGTCAGGTTGGGCACGTAGTGGTTGTCCATGACGTCGAAGTGCACCCAATGAGCACCGGCGGCGAGCACGTTGTCGACCTCCTCGCCAAGGCGGGCGAAGTTTGCGGACAGGATGGACGGGGCGATCACGGGGGCTTGCATGGCGGTCCTGGGCGTAGGGCGGAAGCGGGCGCGTCGCTGCGCCCGGCGCCTAGTTTAGGCCATCTGCGGCCGCGGCCCTGACGGGCTTGCGGACACCGACAGCATGCGGCGCGTCCTGTCGCGTGCTGCCTTCTCCGCTGTCCCGCCGCCGCGGTCAGCCCTTGCGGCGACGCCGGGTCTGCAGCTTGTCGTAAGCGGCGTTGATCTCGCGTGCCTTCTGTTCGGCCTGCTCGCGCAGTTCCGGCGCGGCACCCGCGACCTTGTCGGGATGGTATTGCGACATCAACCGGCGATAGGCCTGGTCGATCTCGGCATCGCTGGCGTCGCTGGTCAGCCCCAGCGCGCGATAGGGCGCATCGCGGTTGGGCGTGATCCAGTCGGCATCGAACGCGTGCCCGATCAGCAGGCCGATCAGCCCGCCCGCAGGATGTCCGCGCATCAGCAACATGCCGGCGATGAAGCCGAAGAGTTTTCCGTACCAGCGTTTCATGCGCACAGTCTATGGCGTCCGGGGCGCCACGTCTCGGCAGCGTTTGGGTTCCCGGCGGAGGCGATCAGGCGCAAAGGGCCTGAAAACAAGGCCATCCGGCGGCCAGCTGCCCCCTCCCGGCGTCCCTGGCCGTCGCCCGGCCGTCCGGAACGCTGCATCCGGCCATGAAATCGCACTAAACTGGTCGGCCCGCCCGCTGGGAACCGCCCTTGGCAACCACGCTGCTCTCGTCCGATCTTCCCGGACTGACCCTGCGCCACCGCGGCAAGGTGCGCGATGTTTTCGACCTTGGCGACGAGAAACTGCTGATCGTCGCCACCGATCGCCTCAGCGCGTTCGATGTGGTCCTGCCCGACCCGATCCCGGGCAAGGGCGAGATGCTGTGCCAGATCAGCAATTTCTGGTTCGCGCGCACGTCGGCGTTGATGCCCAACCACCTGACCGGCATCGACGTCGCCAGCGTGTTGCCCGCTGGTGTCGACGCCAGCCTGTACGCACAACGCGCGGTCGTGACCCGCAAGCTGCGCCCGGTCCCGGTCGAAGCCATCGCCCGCGGCTATGTCATCGGCAGCGGCTGGAAGGATTACCAGCGGACCGGCCGCATCAGCGGCATCGCCCTGCCCGACGGCCTGCGCCAGGCCGAGAAACTCGCCGAGCCGATCTTCACGCCGTCGACCAAGGCCGCCGTCGGCGACCACGACGAGAACATCGACTTCGATACCGCGGTCAAGCTGGTCGGCGCCGATCTTGCCGAGCAGGTCCGCGACGCCACGCTGCGCCTGTACCGCCACGCCGCCGAGTACGCGGCACAGCGCGGCATCCTGCTGGCCGACACCAAGTTCGAGTTCGGGACCGATGCCGACGGCCGCCTGTATGTCATGGACGAAATGTTGACGCCCGACTCCTCGCGCTATTGGCCGGCCGACGAGTACGAGATCGGCACCAGTCCACCGAGCTACGACAAGCAGATCGTCCGCGACCATCTGGAAACCACCGGCTGGGGCAAGACCGCACCGGGTCCGCGCCTGCCGCCCGAAGTCATCGCGCGCACCCGTGCCCGCTATGCCGAAGCCCTCCAGAAGCTGGCAGGCATCTCGGTCGACTGACGGCGCATCCGCGCGACATCATCAGCCGCGCATGGCAACGCTGGCCCGCCGTATGTCCGGCATGCCTCCGGGAGACTGCCGGGCGATGACACGCGCATGGGGCCTCCGGATCAAGGCTGCGCCCGTTGAGCACGGCCGGCGTGCGACGAAGACCGGCGCAGGGTCAAGCACGCGGGGACAGGCTGGGTTCACTGCACGATCCCTTAGACTCCGCGCCCCTTCAAGCCGTCTGGAGTCACTGCCATGTCGCCTGCCTACCTCTTGCTCGGCATCGCTATCGTCGCCGAAGTCATCGCCACCAGCGCATTGAAGGCCTCCGAGGGATTCACCCGGCTGGGCCCGTCCTTGCTGGTGGTCGCCGGCTACGGCGTCGCCTTCTATTGCCTGTCGCTGGTCATGAAGACCATCCCGATCGGCATCGCCTATGCCATCTGGTCCGGGGTCGGTGTCAGCCTGATCGCCCTGATCGGCTGGCTGGTTTACCGGCAGCCCCTCGACCTGGCGGCGATCGTCGGCATCAGCCTGATCATCGGCGGGGTCATGGTTTTGCAGCTATTCTCGTCCACTGCCGCGCATTGACCCTGGGAGGGGTGCCATGAACGCCAGTGCAGACCACGATGCCACCGCGCCGCAGCGCCCGATCGATCGCTGGTTCGCCAGCTACAGCAGCGACCACCGCGACGACACCAACCAGGCGATCCATGTCTTCGCCGTCCCGGCGATCCTGTGGAGCGTCATCGCCCTGCTGTGGTGCATCCCGGTGCCCGGCACCTGGTTCGGCCCCGGGCTGTGGGCGGCGCTGGCGATGTTCGCGGCCTGGATGTTCTATTTCCGCTCATCGCGCGTCCTCGGTACCGGCATGCTGGCGATCTTTGTCGCGATGTCGTGGCTGACGCGCTGGCTGCATGACGGACTGGGCACCCCATTCCTGCTCGGGCTTGCGCTGGCGGTCTTCGTCGTGGCCTGGATCGCGCAGTTCGTCGGCCACAAGATCGAAGGCAAGAAGCCGAGCTTCCTGACCGACCTGGTCTACCTGCTGATCGGACCGGCGTGGGTGCTGTCGAAGCTGTATCGCAAGCTGGGGCTGCGCTGGTAACGGCCCTTTGGTCGCGACGGCCGTCGGTTACGGAAGCGGCCTGCGCCGTTGCCGCCTGCTGCCGATCCCCCTTGAGTGCAGGACGCCGGCGCGCGCGCCCAGGCGCTGCTACGACGGACGCGTGTTCCGCTCGGCGTCCGCCGCGATGAACATGCCGGGGATCGGCCGAAACGCCCGCGGCGCGTAGCCGAAATCCCGCTGGGCCGGGCCGTTGTCGAAGGCCAGGTCATCGCGCAGCCGCGCGAACGCGGCGTCACCGAAACCGGCGGCGATGCCGATCCTGCGTGCCGCCCACAGCACGGTCCGGAACAGCGGCGAAGGGAGGACCCACAGCGGACGCGGTGGTTCCAGCGACTGCAGCACGCGGCGCACCATCTCGCGATACGGCAAGACCTCGCCTCCCGCGAGCGCATAGATCCGGCCATGGCTCGCATCGGCCGCCTGCGCAGCGACGGCGGCCTCGGCCAGATCCTCGACATGCACCGGCTGGCGCAACCCGGTCGCATCGCGGGGCAGCACGAAGCAACGCAGCCGGCGGGCAATCGCAGCGATCCGGCTCAGGTTGACGTCGCGCCCGCTGCCATAGACCAGCGTCGGCCGCAGGATCGTCATGGCGGCGCCGCGCTGGGCGGCGGCCGCCATCAGGGAGGCCTCGGCATGCTCCAGCCGCTGCACGATGTCGCGCTCATGCGCGTCTGCAGAGTCGGCCTTGACGCCAATGCTGGTGGAGCCGAAGGCCACGACCCGCGGCGCGATCACCTGCGCCAGCGCGTACCACTGCGCAAACGCATCCAGGGGGCCACAGCTGAAGATCGCATCGGCTGCCGCCGGCAATCCGTCCACATCCGCGAAGCTCCCCTGCCGCCAGGTCAGTCCCGGGGCATCCGCACGCAGGCTGCGCGTGACCCCGACCACGTCCCAGCCCAGCGCGCGCAGCCGCGCCTGGAGGGGCATGCCGATCTGGCCACTGGCGCCGAACACCAGGGCCAACGGACGCCGGGGCGCGCCCGCGGCGGTCATGGCCGATGGCTCCCGACACCCTCGGCAGGGCGTGGAAAGACGGGAGACCACATCATCGCGGCAGGGATCATGCAGCAAGGATAGGCGATGGACCTGCATGACGCCGGGCCGGCAAGGGACGGACGCGGCCCCCCTCCGGGGCCGCTACGCAGGGCCGGGCGGACGGGCGCCAACGGCGACCTATTTCGTCGAAAAGAGGCTGATCGTCATGTTCCCGCGCATATTTTCTGTTAACGGGACGGCGGCGTACTGCTAGAATCGAACGCCTTGCTCGCGAATCGCGCATTCCCTGCATGCCCTCACCGCTCTACCTCCTGCTCTCGCTGCCCTTCCTGCTCGCGGCTGCCGTCATGGCGGTCCCCCGAGACACGTCCAGAGGCACGATCGCATGGATGGCGGCAGCGGCACCGCTGCTGGGGCTGGGGATCCTGGCCTGGCTGACGCCGGAGGTCATCAACGGCGGCATCCTGCGCGGCGGTCACGCCTGGATCCCGGAAGCCGGCCTCGACTTCACGCTCAGGCTCGATGGCCTGGCCTGGATGTTCGTGCTGCTGATCCTCGGCATCGGCGCCCTGGTGGTGCTGTACGCGCACTACTACCTGTCGAGCCGGGACAGCGCGCGGCGCTTCTTCTGCTACCTCCTGCTGTTCATGGGCGCGATGCTCGGCATGGTGCTGGCCGGCAACCTGCTGCTGCTGGTGGTGTTCTGGGAGCTGACCAGCATCAGTTCGTTCCTGCTGATCGGCTTCTGGTCGCATCGCCAGGACGCCCGCGAGGGCGCACGGATGGCGCTGACGATCACCGGCATGGGCGGGCTGGCGCTGCTGGGTGGCGTGCTGGTGATCGGACGCATCGTCGGCAGCTACGACCTCGACATCGTGCTTGCGTCCGGCGACCTGATCCGCGACAGCGCGCTGTATCCGTTCGCGCTGGCGCTGGTGCTGCTGGGCATCTTCAGTAAGAGCGCGCAGTTCCCGCTGCACTTCTGGTTGCCGCATGCGATGGCGGCGCCGACGCCGGTGTCGGCCTACCTGCATTCGGCGACGATGGTGAAGGCCGGCGTGTTCCTGCTGGCGCGCCTGCACCCGGCGCTGGCCGGCACCGACCTGTTCTTCTACACGGTCAGCGGTGTCGGCGCGGCGACCCTGCTGTTCGGCGCCTGGAACGCGATCTTCCAGCACGACATCAAGGGCCTGCTGGCGTACTCGACGATCTCGCACCTGGGCCTGATCACCCTGCTGTTCGGCCTGTCGACGCCGATGGCGGTGGTGGCCGGGCTGTTCCACATCATCAACCATGCTGCGTTCAAGGCCTCGCTGTTCATGGCCGCGGGCATCATCGACCACGAGACCGGCACCCGCGACATGCGCCGGCTCGGCAACCTGCGCAAGCTGCTGCCGGTGACCAGTGCGCTGGCAGTGATCGCATCGATGGCGATGGCCGGCATCCCGCTGCTCAATGGCTTCCTGTCCAAGGAGATGTTCTTCGCCGAGGCGCTGGACATCCAGCAGCACGCGCATATGCGGACCGCGATCAGCGTGGTCGCCGCGCTGGCCGGCGTGTTCGGCATCGCCTACAGCCTGCGCTTCGTGCACGACACGTTCTTCGGCGAAGGCCCGCGCGCGCTCGATACCGAGCCGCATGAGCCGCCGCGCTGGATGCGCATCCCGGTCGGCATCCTGGTCGCGCTGTGCCTGGCGGTGGGCGTGTTCCCGGCCTGGACCGTCGGCGCGGCACTCAAGACCGCCGCCATCGGCACGCTGGGCGATGCGACGCCCGATTTCAGCCTGGCGATCTGGCACGGCTTCAACCTGCCGCTGATGATGAGCATCGGCGGCATGATCGGTGGCGTGCTGCTGTACCTGGGCCTGCGCCGGCTGTTCGACCTGCATGCGGTGATGCGACATTCGGCCGGCCGCCGCCTGTTCCACCTGAACATCGAGACGCTGTTCCGCCTGGCCACGCGCTTCAACGAGGCCGTGGCCAACGGCAGCTTGCAGCGCAGCCTGTTCTGGCTGATCGTCGTGTCGATGGTCGCGGCGGCATTGCCGTTCGTGGGGCGACTGTCGCTGGAGATCGCCCACCTGCCGGCGCCGCAATCGATGCCGCTGCTGGGCTGGCTGCTGTGGACGGTGCTGGTCTCGGGTGCGATTGGCACCGTACTGGTGCACGGCAAGCGCCTGACCGCGCTGATCGTCATCGGCTCGGTCGGCCTGATGGTCAGCCTGCTGTTCGTCTACCTGTCGGCGCCCGATCTCGCACTCACCCAGCTGCTGGTCGAGATGGTGACGATCGCGCTGATGATGATGGCGCTCAACTACCTGCCCAAGCAGTCCAAGCACAATGCCCGCACCAAGTACCGCAAATGGCGCGACGTCATCATCGCGCTGTTCGCGGGCGTGGGCGTCGCCGGCCTGGCCTACGCGATGATGATGCGGCCGCTGGACTCGGTGTCCACGGAACTGCTGGCGCGTGCGCTGCCCGAGGCCTATGGCCGCAACGTCGTCAACGTGATCCTGGTCGACTTCCGCGGCTTCGATACCTTCGGCGAGATCACCGTGTTCGGCATCGCCGCGCTGGTCGTCCACGCGATGCTCAAGTGGGTCCGCCTGAAACCCGATGAAGTGATGCCCGGGCCACCGGTGCAGTTGCCGATCCCGGCCGACCTGACGCAACTGTTGTTCCCGCTGGCGCTGACAGTGTCGATCTACCTGTTCCTGCGCGGCCACAACGCGCCGGGCGGTGGCTTCATCGCCGGCCTGGTGATCGCGGTGCCGGTGTTGATGAAATACGTGCTGCAGGGCGCGCGCTCGGTCGAGGCGACGTTCGGTTTCGACTACCTGCGCGGCATCGCGATCGGCTGGCTGTTCGCGATCGTCGGCGGCGTGGGCTCATGGTGGTTCGGCTATCCCTTCCTGACCAGCGGGCATGTCGACCTGGAACTGCCGGTGATCGGCAAGCTCGCGCTGGCCAGTGCGATGGTGTTCGACATCGGCGTGTATGTCGTGGTGTTCGCCGGCACGCTGCTGATGCTGTCGACGATGGGCACGGTGCGGCAGCGCCGCGACGATGCCGCGAGCGACGCCGCCGACGCAGACATGGCCGCTGCACCCGCCAGAGGAGGCGCCTGATGGAACTGGCAATGGCCACCGCGATCGGCGTCCTGGTGTCGGGTGGCGTCTACCTGCTGCTGCGCGCACGCACGTTCGACGTGATCCTCGGGCTGACTCTGCTGTCGTATGCCACCAACCTGCTGATCTTCTCCTCCGGGCGCCTGGTCGTCGGCAAGCCGCCGGTGCTGCGCGAGGGCGTCGCCGCGACCCTGGCCAATCATGTCGATCCGCTGCCGCAGGCACTGGTGCTGACCGCGATCGTCATCGCCTTCGCGATGACCGCGATCATGGTAGTCATCGCGATGCGCGAACACGCCGACCTGCGCAGCGACCACGTCGACGGCCATGAGCCCGAAGCCGAAGAGCGCCGCACCGAAGCGCCTGCCGCGCGCGACGGAGGCATGCGATGAAGCACCTGGCGATGCTGCCGATCCTGATCCCGCTGCTGACCGGCGCGCTCCTGCTGCTGCTCGAGCGGCACCACCGCATGCGCGTGCTGCGGGTCGGCGCCTGGATCGGCATGGCGGCGCTGCTGGCATCGGCGATCGCGCTGCTGCTGCAGGTCCACGAGCAGGGCATGGTCGTGTACCTGCTGGGCGACTGGCCGGCACGCCTGGGCATCGCGCTGATGGTCGACCGCTTGAGCGTGATGATGGTGCTGACCACCACGCTGCTGGCGATTCCGTGCCTGATGCACGCCTGCGCCGGCTGGGACCAGCGTGCGCTGCATTTCCACACCCTGTTCCAGCTGCAGCTGATGGGCCTCAACGGCGCGTTCCTGACCGGCGACGTCTTCAACCTGTTCGTGTTCTTCGAGGTCATGCTGATCTCGTCGTACGGCCTGCTGCTCAGCGGCGCGCGCGGACCGCGCATCCGCGCCGGCATGCACTACGCGGTCTTCAACATCGCCGCATCGACGCTGTTCCTGATCGCCCTCGGCCTGCTGTACGGCATGCTCGGCACCTTGAACATGGCCGAGATGGCACTGCGGATCGCCAATGCCAGCGCGCAGGATGCCGGCATGCTGCGCGCCGGGCTCGGCCTGCTGCTGGTGGTGTTCTGCGCCAAGGCCGCGCTGCTGCCGCTGTACCTGTGGCTGCCCGAGGCCTACGCGCGCGCGCCTGTCGCGGTCGCCGCGCTGTTCACCATCATGACCAAGGTCGGCCTGTACGCGGTGCTGCGCATCAGCAGCCTGATGCTGGGGCCCGATGCCGGCGCCCTGGCCGGCTTTGCCTCGGGCTGGCTGCTGCCGGCCGGCGCGGCGACGCTGGTGCTGGCCGCGCTCGGCGTGGTCGGCGCGCCGCGGCTGCGCATCGGTATCGCCTACCTGGTGCTGCTGTCGGCGGGCACGCTGTTCGTCGCCTTCGCGATCGCCACGTCCGGCACGATTTCCGCGGGCCTGTACTACCTGCCGCACAGCGCATTCGTCACCGCCGCGCTGTTTCTGATCGCCGACCTGGTCCAGCGCCATCGCGTGCACAGCGGCGACTACCTGATGCCGATCTCGGCGATGGCCGACAAGACCCTGCCGGCATTCCTGTACATGGTGGCCGCGGTCTCGGTGATCGGCCTGCCGCCGCTGTCGGGCTTTGTCGGCAAGCTGATGCTGTTGTCGGCCACGCCGCAGGACCGGATCGCCCTGGTCTGGACGGTGATCCTGGCCAGCAGCCTGATGGTGCTGATCGGCATGTCGCGCGCGGGCACGCAGCTGTTCTGGCGGGTCGAACCGGCGCCGAAGGACCTCGACACGCCGACCGTGCGCCGCATCGAGATCGCCGCGATCGTGGTGCTGCTGGGCTATGGCATCGCGATGACGCTGGCCGCCAATCCGATCCTGGCCTACACCCGTGCGACGGCCGAGCAACTGCTCGCGCCTGCCGCCTACATCGAGCAGGTGCTCGGGACGACGCCACAACTGAGGAGGCCTTCGCCATGAAGAACCGCCTGTTGCCATCGATCCCGCAGAGCCTGACGGTCTTCCTGTTCTGGCTGCTGATGGCCGAGGACGCCGGCGCGGCCAACCTGGTCATGGCCACGTTGCTGGCGTTCCTGATGCCGCTGCTGGCGGCGCGCCTGGAACGCGAGTTCGCGCGCCTGGGCCAGCTGTCGATCCTGCTGCCGTTCATTGGCCTGGTGCTGTACGACATCGTCGTCGCCAACGTCACCGTAGCCCTGCAGGTGCTGGGACCGGAACGCAAGCTGCAATCGGGCTTTATCTGGATGCCGCTGGCGATGACCAACATCCACGGCATCTCGGCCCTGGCCAGCGTGATCACGCTGACGCCGGGCACGGTGTCGGCCGAACTGTCGGAAGACCGCAGCCACCTGCTGATCCACTACCTCAGCTCCGATGATCCCGAGGCGCTGGTGGCACTGATCAAATCCCGCTACGAAGCGCCGCTGCACAAGGTGTTCCCATGATCGGCGTCGCGATCGTCGTTTCGCTGCACATCGTCGGGCTGGCGATGCTGCTGTCGCTGTGGCGCCTGCTGCGCGGCCCCAGCGCGCCCGACCGCATCCTCGCGCTGGACACGCTGTACGTCAGCACCGTTGCCCAGTTGATCCTGTTCGGCATGCATCTCAACACCGCGATCTACTTCGAAGTCGCGCTGATCATCGCCATGCTCGGTTTCGTCGGGACCGTGGTGATGAGCAAGTACGTCATCCGCCGGGATATCGTCGAATGAACCTGGCCTGGGAAATCCTGCTCGCGTTGCTGCTGCTGGTCGGCTGCTTCTTCACGCTGCTCGGCGCGATCGGGCTGGTCAAACTGTCGGATTTCTTCCGTCGCATCCATGGACCAGCCAAGGCGAGCACGCTGGGCGTGGGCTGCATCCTGGCAGCCTCGGTGGCGTATCACGCCGCCTACGGCAGCGGCCTGCATCCGCGCGAACTGCTGATCACGGTGTTCCTGTTCCTGACCGCACCGGTCAGTGCGCACCTGATGTCGCGCGCGGCGCTGTCGCTGATGGACAAACGCCCCTTGCATCCGGGTGAGATCCCCGACAGCGATGTACCGGCCGATTACGATGCGCGCAATCGCGGCGCAGGCAACAGTGACACGGAGGCTGGCGACACGGGTGCCGGCGACGCAGGCCCTGACGGCGCAGGCCCGTCGCCCACCGCATCCTCGTCCGACGACGCCGGCAAGGCGGCGGCGAATCCGCGCCCGCCGTCAGATCAGTAGCAGCTCCAGCGCGACCCATCCGGCGAACGCCGCGACCAGTACGCCGCCCTCGATGCGGCTGATGCGCAGGTCACCGCGCAACAACGGATACAGCACCAACACGAAGGCGATCGCCGCAGGCAGCTCCAGGCGGACGAACGATTCCGGCAGCGACAGCGGACGGAACGCGGCCATGCCGCCAACGACGACCAGCAGGTTGAACAGGCTCGAGCCGATCACATGCCCGGCGACGATGTCGCCACGCCCGCGCCGGGCGGCGGCGATCGCGGCCGCGACCTCCGGCAACGCGGTGCCGATCGCGACCGGCAACAGGCCGACCAGCAGCGGCGTCCAGCCCCAGGCCACACCGAGCGCGCCGGCCGACTGCACTACGTACTTGGCGCCGAAGAACAGCAACGCAGCAGCGATGACGAAACGCGCGACGCCCAGCCACAGCCCTGTCGGCGTGGTCGCGTAGTCCGCGATGGCCTGCTGGACCTCGGACGCCTCGCGGCGGCCGCGTGCCAGCACGAATACCAGCATCGCGACATAGCCCAGCAACAGCACGCCCCCTTCGACCCGGCTGATGCTGCCATCCAGCCCGAACACGATCAGGGCCAGGGTCGCCACGGCCAGCAACACCAGCAGGGGCGACAGCAGGCGCATGCGCAACAACAGCGGCGCGGCCAGCGCGGCCACGCCCAGGGTCAGTCCAAGATTGGCGATGTTGCTGCCGACCGCATTGCCCAGTGCCAGGTGGATGTCGCCGGTGAACACCGCGCGCGCATTGACCGCCAGTTCCGGCAGCGAGGTCGCGAACGAGATCAGCAGCAGGCCCGCGACGAACGGGGAAGCGCCGAAGCGCTGCGCCAGCCCGGAGGCGCTCTTGACGATGGAGTCGCCGCCCAATGCCAGCAGCAGCAATCCGGCGAACAGCAGTCCCAGTGCTTCCAGCATCCCCACTCCCCCACGATGGCCGTCCCGGGATTCTATGCCCGATTTGCGTTCCGGCGACGCGACCGGGCCTCCGCCACAGCGAAGGCCCGCATCAGTCCATCAGCCAGTCAGCCGGTCAGGAGCACCCTTCGACATAGTCGACCTGGGGCGGCACGCCGACGCGCCAGCGCGTCACCGCGCCATCGGCGCCGGTCTCGAAAACCAGCACGCCATTGCCGCCGGCATCGGCCTTGACGCGCAGGTTCTTCGCGCCTTCGACGTACTTGTGGGGATGGGTCTCGACGCGGCCGGGATACAGCTTGGCGATGTCGTCGGCCTTCATGCCAATGCGGCCGCCGCCGGGAGCCACGATATCGCTCGCGCGCACGTCCAGACGCGAGAAGCGATCGCCCTCGATCATGAAGGCGATCCGGTAGCCGGCCCCGGTCGGCGGCTGCGGGATCAGGTAGTAGCAACCGCCCGGCTCGGACGGCGCGGCACTGCCCAGATCAGCGCCCCAGGACATCCGGACCTCTTCCTCGGTCGCACCGAATGCCGCCGGACCGAAGCCCGAGAACGAGATCGCGCCTTCCGCCGGCATCGCAGTGGCGGCAGGCGGCGCAGGGGCGGCATCGGCGACATCGGGTGATGTCGCGGTATCGGCAGCAGGTGCTGCAGGCGCCGGGGCATCCGCGGCGGGCGTCGGCGTCGACGCGGTATCGGGCGTACGCGATGCGTCGCAGGCGGCCAGTGCGACCACCAGCGTGGCAGCGGTGAGCAGGTGAAGCTTCATCGGCGATCTCCGGAGCGGGCTCGAGTGATCGCCGATTGTGCGCCCGAAACCGTCAACGCAGCGAAAAGTCGCCGGCCGTTCCGCTCCGCCCTGCCCCCTCTCTCGCCCTGCCGCGTCCGCTCGCCGCGGTCAGACCGGGGCGACGAAGTGGCTGCGCAGTCCGGCCCAGCAGGCCTGGTAGTCGCGCTGCCGGTGCGCCGCCGCGATCGCCTGCGCGGTCGTGCGGATCACCGCCCGGGTCTCGAACATGAAGGCCATCGTGCCGGCGATGACGTCCGGATGCGACAGGTCGGCACTGGAGGCCTTGGCGAACGTCGCCGCATCCGGTCCATGCCCGGTCATGCAGTTGTGGATCGAACATCCGCCCGGTGCGAAACCGTCGGCCTTGGCGTCGTAGACGCCATGGACCAGGCCCATGAACTCGCTGGCGATGTTGCGGTGGAACCACGGCGGCCGGAACGTGTCCTGCGCCACCAGCCAGCGCGGCGGGAAGATCGCGAAGTCCACGTTGCCCACGCCGGGGGTATCGGTCGGCGACGTCAGCACCAGGAAGATCGACGGATCGGGATGGTCGAAGCTGATCGAACCGATCGCGTTGAAACGGCGCAGATCGTAGCGGTAAGGCGCGTGGTTGCCATGCCAACCGACCACGTCCAGCGGCGAATGCCCGATGTCGGCACGCCACAGGTGGCCCTGGAACTTGGCGACCAGCTCGAACGCGCCCTGCACGTCCTCATAGGCCGCGACCGGGGTTTCGAAATCGCGCGGATTGGCCAGGCCGTTGGCGCCGATCGGCCCCAGGTCCGGCAGGCGCAGGAACGCGCCGAAGTTCTCGCAGACATACCCGCGCGACGGACCGTCAGGCAGCTCCACGCTGAAACGGATGCCTCGCGGGATCACCGCGACCTGCTGCGGTTCGACGTCCAGCACGCCGAGTTCGGTGGCGATCCGCAGGCGCCCCTGTTGCGGCACGATCAGGAGTTCGCCGTCGGCATCGTAGAAGAAGCGCCCCTGCATCGAACGGTTGGCCGCGTACAGGTGGATGCCCACGCCCTGCTGCGCGGCCGGCGAGCCGTTGCCGCCCATCGTGTACAGGCCATCGACGAAATCGACCGCCTGCTCGGGCAGCGGCAGCGGATCCCAGCGCAACTGGTCCGGCGACACCGGCGCATCGCCGAAATCGCTGTGCAGGCGCGACTGCGGCAGCAGCGAGAACTCGCTATGCATCGCCGCCGGACGGATCCGATACAGCCAGCTGCGCCGGTTCTCCGCACGTGGCGCGGTGAACGCGCTTCCCGACAACTGCTCGGCGTACAGGCCATACGCCACCTGCTGCGGCGAGTTGCGGCCGATCGGCAACGTGCCGGGGATCGCTTCGCTGGCGAAGGTATTGCCGAAACCCGACATGTAGCCGGCAGCCTGCGTGGCCTGGGGGTCGCGCTGCGGCAGGGCGATGATGGTGTCGTCGATGGAGGCGTTCATGCGTGTGGTCCTGGGACCCTGCCCGGGCCAGCAGAAGACCGTCCGGGACAGAGTGGAAACGAGGGTGGGCGCTGGTCGCCCATCTGCCGCCATCGCTCCGTTGGCGCGTCCTGTCGCAGGCGACAGGACACGACCGCAGGCGGGATGGCCGCTTAGAGCACGCCGCGCTGCATCTGATCGCGTTCGATGCTCTCGAACAAGGCCTGGAAGTTACCCTCGCCGAAGCCTTCGTTGCCCTTGCGCTGGATGATCTCGAAGAAGATCGGCCCGAGCGCGTTCTTGGTGAAGATCTGCAGCAGCTTGCGCTGCTTGGTCTCGGGATCGGCGTCGATCAGGATCTTGTTCCTGGCCAGGCGCTCGACGTCCTCGCCATGGTTCGGGATGCGCTGGTCGATGACCTCGAAGTAGGTGTCGGGCGTATCCAGGAAGTCGACGCCGGCTTCGCGCATCTTCTCGACAGTGGCATAGATGTCGTCGGTGAAGCAGGCGATGTGCTGGATGCCTTCGCCGTCATACGCGTCCAGGTACTCGTTGATCTGCGATTTCGGATCGGTGGACTCGTTGAGCGGAATGCGCACCATGCCGTCCGGCGCGGTCATCGCCTTCGAGGTCAGGCCGGTCTTGGCACCCTTGATGTCGAAGTAGCGGATCTCGCGGAAGTTGAACAGGCGCTCGTAATAGTCCGACCACTTGGCCATGTTGCCGTGGAACAGGTTGTGGGTCAGGTGGTCGATGAAGGTCAACCCGAAGCCCTTGGGCATCTTGTCGACACCCGGCAGCCACTCGTAGTCGGGGTCGTGGATCGTACCCGTCTCGTCATAACGGTCGACCAGATACAGCATGCAGTCGCCGATGCCCTTGATCACCGGGGCCGCGACCGCCTTGGTCAGCTCGCGCTCGCCGATCTGCTCGGCGCCGTTCTTCAGCGCCTGCACGCGCGCCCACTCGGCCAGCTTGTTGATGCGGATCGCGAAGCCGCAGGCACTGGGGCCGTGCTTGGCAGCGAAGTCCGCCGCGAAGGAGTCGGGATCCTCGTTGATCAGGAAGGTGCAGTCACCCTGCCGGTAGGTGCTGATCGGGCGCGTCTTGTGGCGCGCCACCTGGATGAAGCCCAGCTTGCGGAAGTAGTCGTGCAGCTGGGCAGCCTTGTCGGCCGGCGCCGCGAACTCCACGAATTCAAAACCGTCGATGCCCATGGGGTTGTCGAAGGTGGTGACCTGCATGCCGGTGTCGGCGGAGGCGGTTGGGGATGTGGCGGTCATGGGATACTCCTCGGGTTCGGCAACGCGACAGCGTGACTGGATCCTTTATAGTTTCAATTGCAACCATAAGCAAGGCGCAAGGCAACATGGCCGGACCCGACTCCCAGACCCCCGATCCGGCCGAGCAGCAGGCCGATCATGCCACGCTCGATCTCGAGCACTTCCTTCCCTACCGGCTCAGCGTGCTGACCAACCGGATCAGCCAGTCGCTGGCCGACCTGTATGCCGAGCGTTTCGGCATCAGCGTCACCGAGTGGCGGGTCATCGCCGTGCTGGGCCGCTATCCACAACTGTCGGCCAATGGCGTCGCCGAGCGCACCGCCATGGACAAGGTCGCGGTCAGCCGCGCGGTCGCCCGGCTGCTGGAGCGCGGCTTCCTGCAGCGCGACATGCACGAGCAGGACCGCCGGCGGTCGGTGCTGGAACTCAGCCCTGCCGGCTACGGCGTCTACGACCAGGTCGTGCCGCTGGCGCTGGACTACGAGCGCCGGCTGCTGGCACCGCTGGAGCCGGGCGAACGCGAGATCCTCGACCGGCTGATGCAGAAGCTCGGCAGCCGCTTCGGGCTGTAATCCCGGCCTGCCAGGCGTCCTGCCGGGCAAGGCCCTGCTGCTGGCGCATTACCCCACCGGCGGCATCTCCGGCGGAGTGGGGTCGCCGCAACGACGGTACTCGAACGTGACCCGTGCACGCGTGCCCGACGTCCGCCCTGGCCCTTCGATCGCAGCCTGCAGCGCGTCGCCGTCGCGGCGGTATTCGATCCGGTCAGGGAAGTCGTGGACCGGACTCTCGAAACGCACCCAGTCGACGCCTCCTGCCGTGCGTGCGAACGCCGTCTCGGCGCGCCCCTGCGGCTGCGCCAGGAAGGTCGGCACGCCGTCGCGCGTCTCGATGCGCATGAACTCGAAGCCCACGACCCGGCCGTTGCGGACCGTGCGCGACAGCCCCTGCGCCGCACCCGCGACCGGCGGCAGCCAGTACTCGTCGACCTGGTCGGCCCCTTGTTGCGCACACCAGCGGCCCTCGATCCACGCGAATGCCGCGCCAGCCTCCGGTGCGCCCGCCTGCCCCGATGCGTGTACCTGCGCCGTCGGCAAGGCCGCAAGCGAGCACACCATCAGTCCTCGCCAGTTCATCCGCATCCCACCGCGCTCCTGTTCGCCGCCGCGCGACCGGCCAGCGGCGGCGGACATCGCCATCATGCGCCACGCGCCGGCCGCCGGGTGATCGCCGTCGCGCGCCCCGGAACGACAATGGCGACCCGAAGGCCGCCATTGCGCTACACCATTGCACGGGACCCGCGACGACCGCGCACAGGCGCGGGCGCCACGACGGCGGTCACTTCACGCCGTGCATCAGCTTCTGGATCAACGGCGCGATCAGGAACAGCAGCACGCCCGCGCCAAGCAAGGCCCAGAAACCAAACGTGTAACCGGTTTGCGCCGACGCCACGGTCATGCCGCCCTCGCCGCTGACGCTGCTGGCGAAGATGCCTGACAGGTTGTTGCCGATTGCGATCGACAGGAACCAACCGCCCATCGCCAGACCACCGAGCCGTGCCGGTGCCAGCTTGGTCGTCATCGACAGGCCGATCGGCGACAGGCACAGCTCACCGATGGACTGGATCACGTAGACCATGAACAAGGTCCAGAACGGGATTTTCAGCGTTTCCGGATCAACCAGACTGGACAGCGCAAACATCAGCAGCAGGAAGGCCAGGCCATTGAAGATCAGACCGATACCGAACTTGCGCGGGATCGATGGATTGCTGCGACCCATCTTGACCCACAGCCAGGCGAGCACTGGGGCCAAGGTGATGATCGCAATAGAATTGACCGACTGGAACCAGCCGACCGGGAAGATCCAGCCACCGAAGTCGCGGTTGACAATGTTCTGGGCGAGGAAGTTGAACGAACTGCCGGCCTGCTCGAAGAACATCCAGAACAGCACGTTGAAGCCGAAGATGATCAGCATGGCGATGACCATGTCGCGCTGTCTGGAACCCTCGCGCATGCCCTCGACCAGCAACATGACTGCGGGAACGATGAACAGCGCGATCAAGACCCAGTTGAGGATGCTAGCCTCGATGGTCAGCAGAAAGTAATACACCGGGATCGCGATCAACCCGCCGATGGCGACCGCCAGCACTCGACCCAAGCCAGCGGCATGCGGCTCCGGGGCGCCGATCCCCTTGAGCTGACTGCGCCCGAACCAGAACCAGATCAGGCTCAGCACCATGCCCACGCCAGATGCGAGGAATACTACTTTGTAGGCCGGGAATTCCGCTGATCCGAGGAAATTCTCGGCAAGCCAGCCGGTCAGCAACGGGGCAATGAATCCGCCGATGTTGATGCCCATGTAGAAGATCGTGAAGCCAGAATCACGCCGCCCGTCGCTGGTCGCATAAAGCTTGCCGACCATGGTCGAGATGATCGGCTTGAACATGCCGTTGCCGACGATCACCGTGGCCAGGCCGAGCTTGAGCCACTGCTCACTCGGCAACATGATCAGAAACAGGCCAGCGGCCATGAACACCGCGCCAAGGAGGATCGAACGCTGATAGCCGATCAGTTTGTCGGCGACGTAGCCGCCGAAGATCGCCGCTGCGTAGACCAGCGCCAGGTAGGCGCCATAAAGCTCACTGGCCTGCGCCTCGCCGGTGGCGGCACCGTTATGGAACTGGGCCACGATATACAGCACAAGAGCCCAACGCATGCCGTAGAACGCAAAGCGTTCCCAGAACTCCGACATGAACAGCATCCACAGCGGCTTTGGATGGCCGAGGACCTGTTTGAATTCGGGCACCTCGCCCGGGCCAGGCGCGGCGTTCGCGATTCCACTCATGCGGTCATCCCCTTGGGTTGTTCTTGGTGGCTGTGGATGCCCGCTGGGTGCGCGGGACGCGGCAGGATGTCCGACCCCGGCCGGAACGTCAAACCCTGCCGCACGCCTGCGCATTCATGCTGCGCCGCAACAACATTGCTATGCCCATCCACCATCGGATGCCGCGACCACGCGGTCGGCCCGGCAGCCAGCCGGCCCCCAATCGCTCCGCGAGCCGGTCAGCCCGCCGGATAGTCGTAGCTCGAACCGATGCCCAACGGAATCCCGAAGCCCCAGAACGCCAGCAGGAACAGCGTCCACAGCAGCGACAGCGCGATCGAGTACGGCAGCATGATCGACACCAGCGTCCCGATGCCGGCCGAGGTCACGTAGCGCTGGCAGAACACGACGATCAGCGGGAAATACGGCATCAGCGGCGTGATGATCGTGGTCATCGAATCGCCGACCCGGTACGCCGCCTGGGTCATGTCCGGCGACACGCCGAGCTGCATCATCAACGGCACCATGATCGGCGCCAGCAGCGCCCACTTCGCCGACGCCGAACCGATGAACAGGTTGACGATGCCGGTCATGATGATCAGGCCGATGATCGTCATCCACATCGGCAGGCCCAGCGCCTTCAGAAAATCCGCACCCTCGACCGCGATCAGCGTGCCCAGTCCGGAGCCGTTGAAGCCGGCCAGGAACTGCGCGATGAAGAACGCGATGACGATGTAGTAGCCCATGCCGCTCATCGACTTGGTCATCGCCGCGATGATGTCGCGATGGCTCTTGACGGTGCCGGCGATGTAACCGTACACCGCGCCGGGCACCAGGAAGAACACGAAGATCAGCGCGACGATCGACTGCATCACCGGTGCCGCAGCGACCAGCAGCGGATGGCTGCCTTCCGGCACCGCCTCGGCCGGCGCGCGCCAGGGCGAGGTGTCCGGCATCAGCGTCAACGCGAACAAGGCCGCGGTGACCAGCATCGCCAGCACCGCCCAGGTCAGGCCGCGACGCTCGCGCGCACTCAGCGCGTCCATCTTCGGCAGGTCCTTCAGGTCGGCATCGACCCGGGTGCGCTGCAGCCGCGGCTCGATGATCCGGTCGGTGACGAACCAGCCGATCGCGACGATCAGGAAGGTCGAGGCCGTAGTGAAGATCCAGTTGTTGAGCGGATTGATCACCAGGGCCGGATCAAGAATGCGTCCGGCTTCCTGGGTGAAGCCGGCAAGCAGCGGGTCCAGCGATGAGGGAATGAACAGCGTCGCGGAGAACCCGCCCGAGACGCCGCAGAACGCGGCCGCGATACCGGCCAGCGGGTGCCGGCCGACGGCATAGAAGATCACGCCGCCGAGCGGAATCACCAGCACATAGCCGGCGTCGACCGCCACGTGGCTGAGCACGGCGACCGCCACCAGCATCGGCGTCAGGATCTGCCTGGGCGTCACCGACAGCACGCGGCGCAGGCCGGCATTGATGAAGCCGGTGTGCTCGGCCACGCCCAGGCCCAGCATCGCGACCAGCACGACGCCGAGCGGCGCGAACCCGAGGAAGACCTTGACCATGTTGGCCATGAAGCTGGTCAGCGAATCGCCCGCCAGCAGGTTGACGATGCGGATCGGCTCGCCATTGCGCGGATCGACCGCTTCGAACTGCATGCCCGACAACCACCACGACAGTCCCCAGACCATCAGCATCAGCAGCAGGAACAACATCGCCGGATCCGGCAGCTTGTTGCCGACCCGTTCCACGGTATCGAGGAAGCGGCCCATGAGGCCGTTCGGTGCCTGCGGGGAGGCGGATGGCGTGCGGCTGGGCTGGGTCATGCAGTCGGGGTCCGGGATTGATCGATCGACGCATCCTAGCAGGCCCGCCGGCCGTGGCCGACCGCAGCCCGTCTCTCGCCCGTGACGCGATCCCGTCGCGCGATCAGGCGGAAGGCAACGCGGGGATCAGTACGCCGCGTTGCCGCTGTCGACGCCGATCTGGGTGCGCACGTCGAACAGTTCCGGGAAAAACGTCAGGTCCAGCGCCTGCTTCAGGAAGCCCACGCCCGACGAACCGCCGGTCCCGCGCTTGAAACCGATGATGCGCATCACCGTGCGCATGTGGCGGAACCGCCACAGCTGGAACTGCGTCTCCAGGTCGACCAGGTCCTCGCACAACGAATACTCGCGCCAGTAGCTGGCGGTGTCCTCGTAGATCGCGGCGAACACCGGCAGCAACACATCGTCACGGACATGCGGCAGGCGCCAGTCGCGCTGCAGGTGCTGGGCCGGAATCGGATGCCCCCAGCGCGACAGGTAGCGCAGAAATTCGTCGTACAGGCTGGGCGCATCCAGCACCTCGCGCAGCCGGGCCTGCCCTGCGGGATCGTGCTCGAACACCTTCAGCATCGATGCGTTCTTGTTGCCCAGCAGGAACTCGATGGTGCGGTACTGCAGAGACTGGAAGCCCGACGACGGGCCCAGCACATCGCGGAACTCCATGTATTCCGCAGGCGTCAGCGTTTCCAGCACGGCCCACTGCTCGGTCAACTGGCGCAGCACCTGCTTGCAACGCGCCAGCACCTTGCGGCATTGCCAGACCTCGTCGCGCTGCAGGTGCGTGATCGCCGCCGCCAGCTCGTGCATCGTCAGCTTCAACCAGAGTTCCGACACCTGGTGCTGCACGATGAACAGCATCTCGTCGTGATGCGGAGGATTCGACAGCGGCTGCTGCGCTGCGAGCAACTGGTCCAGCCGCAGGTAGCCAGCGTAGGTGGTGCGGCCGGAAAGCTCGGTGTGGATCCCGGCTTCGAGCGGGCGCTGGTTGTTGTCGATCGTCATCGGCAAAGGGTACCGCATCCCCCCTGTCGCGCGTCAGGGGCGCCGTGTTGCGCAGTGTGGATCCCCGGGCCCCCGCGGCCATCCCGCGCCCCTCTCAACGGCATCCATCGCGCATGTCGACCACGGTCCCGGGCCGTCCCGAGGGCGGCAACAGCCGCCACACGATGGCCGATGGCATGCGCCGCAGCCAGGCGCCATACCATTGCGGATGCAGCGCGGGGGCATTTGCGCGCGACACCCATCGTCTGCGAGCATCGCGACATGCCCGCCATCCAGCGCCTGACACCGATGCTGCGGACCTGGGACCTGCCCGGGACGCTCGCCTTCTATCTCCAGTCACTCGACTTCGTGGTGACGTCGCAGGCACCTGGCTGGGCCGCGCTGTCACGCGACGGCATCGCATTGATGGTGTCCAGCCCGAACGCCCAGACGGGCGACGTCACGCCGGCATTCACCGGTTCGCTGTACTTCCAGGTCGATGATGTCGATGCCCTGTGGGCGTCACTGCCCGCGACGCGCAAGGTCTGCTATCCACCGGAAACCTTCGGTTATGGCATGCGCGAGTTCGGCATCTACGACAACAACGGCTATCTGCTGCAGTTCGGCACGCCGGTCTGCGAGCCCGGCTTGATCGCATGACCGACTGGCGGCCCGACTGCTGAGTCGTCATGCGGACGGCCGCTGCCGTCCGTCCACATTCCACGCTGGAGGCATCCGCCATGGCCCATCGCAGCCGCCTGTCCACCTTCGTCCTCGATTGCCAGGTCGAGGACCTCGCCGCCTCGGTCGAGTTCTGGAGCCAGGCGCTCGGCAAACCTGTCGACAGCCTCGACGAGGACGGCGATGGCAAGTACGCACGGCTCGACACCGAGCGCGACGAGCCGGTGTTGCTGCTGCAGAAGGTCGAGCATGCATCGCGCATCCATCTCGACATCGAGACCGACGATGTCGAAGCCGAAGCCGACCGGCTGGTCGCGCTCGGCGCCCGCAAGATCGAGAAGGTCCACACCTGGTGGGTCATGGAAGCGCCCAGCGGGCACCGCTTCTGCGTGGTCCGGCCACAGCGCACGCCGCTCGGGCCGCATCTCAACCGCTGGAAATAGCCCGCCTGGACGCAGGCTGGTCTGTGGCCTTGCCTGGGAGCGCTCGCCTGCTCGCTCGCCCACCGATGACGCACACTCGATCCGGCGCGGTCCGTACCACGGCCTACAGTACCCGGCGCCCTATTGCCGCTTGATGCGATCCAGCCAGATCGCCAGTCCCTGCGCATTGAGTTCGATGTCCCCACCGAGGATGTCCTCCACCCGCTGCGGTGCATCCTGCATGCCCTGGGCCTGTGCCCGCTGCACGTAGAGCTGGGTCAGCGCGCGCACCAGCCGGGCATGGCGATCGGGGTGTCCGTCCGCTGCACGCGCGGCCTCGACCATCGCATCGACCTGATCCTGCAGGTCCTGGGCCAGTCGGCCGCAGTCGGTGACGCGGCCGTAGTGCGCGATGTGGATCGCCTCGGGCTGCCGTGCCACCAACGTCGCGATCGAAGCCTTGAGCTCGTCGGGATCGAACTGCACCGGCGAGGTCGTCGGCAAGATGAACGCAGCGCCGATGTCGTCGAACTCACGATAGGAGATGCCGAAGGTGTCGCCGGCAAACCAGCTGCGACTGCGCGCATCCCAGACGCTGTAGTGGTGACGCGCATGCCCGGGCGTGTCGATGCACAACAGTGGGCGCCCGGCGAGATCGACGACATGGCCGTCGTCGGCCACGACGACGCGCGCTTCTGGCACCGGCAACATGCCGCCGTGGTCGCGCTCGAACATCGCCTCGCCATAGACGGCGCGGGCGCCAGCAATCAGCTTGGTCGGGTCGATCATGTGCTGGGCACCGCGCGGATGCACGACCAGGCGCGCATGGGGCAGCGCCTGGATCAGGGGACCGGCCGCTCCAGCGTGGTCCAGGTGCACATGCGTCACCATCAGCCAGTCGACCGCTTCGCGCGGGATGCCGGCGGCGTCGATCGCTTCGAGCACACGCGTCGCGCAGGTGCTCGTGCCGCAATCGATCAGCGCCGCACGTCCCTGTTCGACCACCAGATAGGCCGCACACAGTCCCGGACGGATGTAGCCGGTATCAATGGTGATGATGTCGGGTCGGTCCTGCATGTCGCGATTCCCTGATGGCCTGCCGTCAGTCTAGATCCCACGCGTGGGCATGGATATTCCGCTTTGGTCGCCCCGAACGGCGGCGCGGCGTGGACGGCATGCAACGACTTGCGATGACACGTCCGTCGGTGCGCGCCTGCCTGGGGCCCTTCAGACTGGCCGCCTCAACCGAGCGACCTCAGCGTTGCCGCCGCAGCCAGCGCCAGCGCAGCACGAACGCGACCGCGATCACGCCGAGGAACACCGCATATCCCAGCGCCGTGGCGAGGATCTGCTGCCACATCTTGCCGAAGCTGGGGTCGGCGTTGGCGAACGACCAGTGCACGCTGGCCAGGAACGCCCCCAATGCCAGCAGCAGGGCCACGATATCGAAGACCACGCGCGCCGCATGCCGCGGCTTGCGCGGGAAACACCAGAACAGCACGCCCAGGATCAGGAACCACGGCAGGAACAGCAGCAGGGTCAGGTTGAGCTCGACCGCCGGGCTCATGCCTTGCTGCCTGCCTTTTCCGCGTCGACCACCGCGATGGCGTCCAGCGCGGCCTGCACCAGGGCGGCATCGACACCGTCGGCCAGCACGATCCGCGCGTCGTCCAGCGCGAGCTCGCCGCGCTTGAGGCCCGCGATGACCAGGCCCGCATCGCGGGGCGCATCGAACGCCAGGCTCTGTACCAGCACGCGCTCGCCATCGGCCAGCTTGAAATAGAACTTGCCGTCGTGCTCGCGGTACTGCTTGAACACTGCCAACGGCGGCCGCTGGGTTTCGATGCCCGCATCGATCTCGGCCCCGACCGCCACCGCGCCCAGGCGCGACAGGTCGCGCAGGCCGACGGCATGCCGCAGCTCGGTCAGCAGCGGCGTCGCGTAGCGCTCGCGCAGGCGGCGCGCGCCATCGCGCAGCACGTCCTCGATATCGCCAGGCCGCGCGATCAATGCCTCATAACGCTCGCGCAACGGCGCGATCTCGCGATCGAGCAGATCGAACAGCTGCTGCTTGGCATCGCCCCAGCCGATGCCGTCGGCATAGGCCTGCGCGAAGGCGTGCGATTCGTCCGGCGTGGCGAAGGCCTGATGGATCTGGAACAGTGCCGAGCCTTCGGTGTCCTTGGCTTCGCCGGGCGCTCGCGAATCGGTCAGCATCGAGAACACCAGCTTCTTCAGCTGATCGCGCGGCGCGAACAACGGAATCGTGTTGTGGTAGCTCTTGCTCATCTTGCGGCCGTCCAGGCCCGGCAGCGTCGCCACGTTCTCGTCGACCACGGCCTCGGGCAGCACGAAATAGTCGCGCCCATAGACATGATTGAAGCGCTGGCCGAAGTCGCGCGCCATCTCGATGTGCTGCACCTGGTCGCGGCCCACCGGCACCTTGTCGGCGTTGAAGATCAGGAT
Source organism: Luteimonas sp. RIT-PG2_3 (assembly GCF_054902115.1). Classification (NCBI taxonomy): domain Bacteria; kingdom Pseudomonadati; phylum Pseudomonadota; class Gammaproteobacteria; order Lysobacterales; family Lysobacteraceae; genus Luteimonas; species Luteimonas sp. RIT-PG2_3. Next base: position 144,632 of record NZ_JBUBPF010000006.1, read on the forward strand.
GTCCGCGGCCATCAGCACCGGGTACATGAACAAGCCGGCGGTCACCGCGGCATCGTCGTCCTCGCCATCGGCGCGGTTCTTGTCGACGGCGGCCTTGTAAGCATGCGCGCGGTTGAGGATGCCCTTACCGGCCACGCAGGTCAGGAACCACGTCAGCTCGGTGATTTCCGGCACGTCGCTCTGGCGATAGAACCATACCTGCTGCGGATCCAGGCCGGCGGCCAGCCACGTCGCGGCGATCTCCAGCGTCGAACGCTGCGTGCGCTCGGGCTGCTGCGCCTTGATCAGACTGTGCAGATCGGCCAGGAAGTAGAAGCTCTCGGCATTGTCGGCCCGGCTGGCGGCAATCGCCGGGCGCACCGCGCCGACGTAGTTGCCAAGGTGCGGGGTACCGGAGGTGGTGATGCCGGTCAGGATGCGGACGGGACGCTGTGGCATTGCGGTCAACAACAGGAAGCCGAACGCCAGTTTAACCGTTCGTGCCCGCCCATCGCTGCCGGCAACCCCATCGGCCATCGCGGCGCGTTTCCGGTCTCGCGAGCAGGACGCCGATCACAGGCCCTCCCCCTGCCCGACGTCCGCCCAACCTCTCACGCCAAACCTGTCACGTCCGCCCATCACGTCAGCCCCGGAGATCCGCCATGTCACGCTCGCCCAGGTCCTGCTGGCCCAAGTCCCTCTCCCGTAAGCCCCCCGTGTCCGGCCCTCGCGGGTGCAGACCTGTCGCCACCCCACCCGTACGCCGCGCGACCATGGTGCTGCTCACGCTGCTGATGAGCGTGATCGCCGCGCTCATTCCGTTGCATGCGCATGCACAATCACGCGTCTCCGGCGACGGGGCACCCGTCCGCATCGATCTGGTCGATCGCGACCTCGGCCAGTGGCTACCGCAGTACACGCATCACGGCGAACAGTGGGTCGCCGGCCAGCCCGGGCATCGCTACGGCGTGCGCCTGGTCAACACCACCGCAGAGCGCCTACTGGTCGTGCTGTCGATCGACGGCATCAACGCGATTACAGGCGACACCGCTCATCCCGCGCAAAGCGGCTACGTGCTGGCGCCCTGGCAAAGCACCGAGATCAGCGGCTGGCGGAAGTCGATGCAGGACGTGGCCCAGTTTGTCTTCACCGACCTTCCCGACAGCTATGCGGCGCGCACCGGGCGACCGGCCAACGTCGGCACGATCGGCATCGCGGTCTTCCGCGAGCGCCGGCCGATGGTCGTCGCACCGTCGCCACCGATCGCCCGCGGCCAGCAACGCTACGAAAAATCGCGTGCATCCCACCCATCCGATGCGGCCGCCGCGGCCAGTCCCATGCAGGAACAGGAGCAGGTCGCAGCTCAGCGGATCGGCACCGGACATGGCCAACGCGAATGGGCGCCGGTGGGCCAGACCACCTTCGATCGTGCCGGTACGCGCCCGGTGCAGTTGCTGCAGCTGCGCTACGACGCCCCGGAGGCGCTTGCCGCGCGCGGCATCCTGCCCCGGGCGTATGCGCCCCATCCGCCGCGTCGGCACGGACCGCAGGCATTTCCAGACCGTTTCGTCGCTGATCCCCCGCGCGGCCGGGACGATTATTTCGATCGCTGAGAGGCCGTGATCGCAGCCGATGGCATGCGCTATAGACTTGCCGGCGCCACAATCCTGATGCTCACGGCAGCGGTGGGCCGGGCGGAGGCTGCGCCCAGCACGCCATGGATCGCGTGCGCCCGAGTCAGGGCTGGATGCCCTGACCGAGGGAGAGCAACCGTAGTCCGGCACTCCGCTACGCATCCGGAGCCAGTGAGCCGAGATCTGCAATGCTCAGGATCAAAAAAACGGGCCGGATGACCGGCCCGTTCCTCTCGCCCCGATTCCTCGTCCAGACCGGGGCGACTCAACCTGATCAACACGTGATCAACGCCTGATCATCAGGAGCCGATCAACACGATCAGCTGTCGAGCGTCTTCTCGAAGTCTTTGACTTCCTTTTCGGCGCGGTCGCGCTGCCAGCCATACTTTTCCTGCAGCTTGCCAGCCAGATACTTGCTGTCACCCTTGGCAACGTCGAACACGTCGTCGGTGAGTTCGCCCCACTTGGCCTGGGCTTTGCCCTTCACCTGGGTCCACTTGCCTTCAATGATGTCTTTGTTCATTGCGCTCTTCCTTCTCTTGGGGGATCGCTTGGGGATATCGAGAGCAGGCCTGCTGCATGTCCTGATCGATGGATCCATGTTGCCCTTGACCACATCAATCCACGGTCAAGATTTCGTTGGCGATGTTTCACATCGCTGACTGCGCTGCAGCGCTGCATTCATGCGCGCAGGGTGTACACGGTGTGTACCTCGCGCAACTTCACGCCGCACACGTCACGCCACCCAAATCAAATCAAATCAGGAAAATCACGCCAGACACGTCACGTTCGATCCAGATGCGCGGCGGCATGGCGACGACGACACCGCGGGCGATGACATCCGCACACTACATGCCGCGCAGACCACTGGCGCGCTGCTTTCGCACATCAACTTCCAGCCAACAAAAAAGCCGGCAATGCCGGCTTTTCTGTCATCTCACGATGGGCAGCTCGTCATGCAGGATTGGTGCCACCGGTGTTGTCGGCCTTCTCCTGGACCTTTTCGCCCGCCTTTTCGACGTCCTTGCCCACACCCTTCATGGTGTTGCAGGCAGAGAGCGTGGCCATGGAGAACATGGCAAGCAGCATCAGGGCCATCAAACGCTTCATAAAGCCTCCTCGATCGTGTCATGCGATCCGCGGACATCCGCGACCGTCGATGCCATCAGACCCGGAGCGATGTGAAATCCATGTGGATTGCGGCCCGGGCCGCGGGATAGCGCCGCACCCGACCGGGCCCGCGTTCAGCATTGCGCAGTCGACGTGAGGCAGGGCCGGCGACCCGTGGGTCGACAGCCCTCTCCGACCGCCACGATCAGTCGCGCATCAGCGTCGATTTGCCGAACAGGCTTTCGACCAGGTCCACGGCCAGCTCGGCCGTGGCATTGCCGTTGTCCAGCGCGGTGTTGACCTCGACAATGTCCAGCGACCCCATGCGACCGGTATCGGCGATCATCTCCATCATCAACTGGGCTTCGCGATAGTTGATGCCGCCCGGGATCGGCGTGCCGGTGCCCGGTGCGATGCTCGGGTCGAGGATGTCGACGTCGAAGCTGACATGCAGGTGGGTCTGCTCGTCCAGTCCCTGCAATGCCTGCTCCATGACCGTCTTCATGCCGACTTCGTCGATGTAGCGCATGTCGTAGATGTCGATCGCGTGCTTCTGGACCAGGCGCTTCTCGTCCTCGTCCACCGAGCGGATGCCGATCTGCCGCAACTGCGCCGGCACGATCGCCGGGGTGTGGCCACCCAGCCCGGTCAACTGCTCCGGGCCGATGCCGCACAGGCACGACACCGGCATGCCATGCAGGTTTCCCGACGGGGTGATCTCCTGGGTATTGAAGTCGGTATGCGCATCCAGCCACAGCACCCGCAGCTTCTTGCCGGTCTGGCGGCAATGGTTGGCAACCGCGGCGATCGATCCCACGGCAACGCAATGGTCGCCACCCAGCATGACCGGCATGCGGCCGGCCGCGAGTTCGGCCGCGGTCGCCGCCAGCACGCCCTGGTTCCAGGCCACCACTTCATCGAGGTGGCGATAACCGTTGACCGGGCCGGTCCACGGATTCTTCGGACCCGGAACGTCGCCACGATCGACGACATCGATGCCGCGCGCGCGCAGCGCCTCGATCAGGCCAGCGACCCGCAGGCCTTCGGGCCCCATCGAAGCACCGCGACGACCGGCACCGATATCGGTGGGCGCGCCAAAGATCGAGATCGGCAAATACTGACGACGCATAACAGGCTCCTGGTGCAATGGGCAAACCCTCGGCGGGGCTTCTCGCAACAGGACGCGCCGACGGGTCTGTATCTGAGATGGTGCCGACAGTCTGACTCGAACAGACGACCTACCGCTTACAAGGCGGTTGCTCTACCAACTGAGCTATGCCGGCACAGGCAATCCGGATCCGATGGGGTCCGGCGGGCGCATTCTAGCGCGACCCCACGTTCCGTCGCACGTGCCTGCAGGCGCACGTCCTCAACGGGAAACCGCGCAATCGATCGCGTTCGCGCGCGATGCGCCGACTACACGCCGCAGAGCCGCAGCGTCGGTATCGGCGGCAATCATCACGTCGACCCAGTACTGGGACGTGGCCTCGCCTTCGCCCTCGACCAGTACATCGGGGAAGCCGGCCGCGCGCAGTGCGGCCTGGTGATTGCGCGCAGCCTGCGCGGAACTGAAGCGACCCAACGCAAGACGGCTGCCACCTGCATCCGCCGTGCCCGGCATCAGGTAGTGGTCGTTGAATCCGGCCGCCGTCAGGCGGGTGGCCAGCGCGCGCGCCGCAACGTTGTCGGCCAACACCGGGGTCAGCACGCGCCAGCGATCCGGACGGCCCTCGACAGCACGCAGATCTGCGCGCGGCACCCGGGCACGCAGTTGCGCCAGCGCGGCATCGGCCGTACTGCGATCGCTGAACGGGCCCAGGGCATGGCAGCGCGGCGGGACCTGCTGCGCGATGACGGTCGCAGCATCAGACGCGGTCGCTGCGTCGCTCGGCGTGGGTGGCTGCGCATCGACGGTCGCCACATCACCGACATCACCGACCTCGGATTCCGGTGTTTTTACCTGCACCTGTGCGACATCCGGTACGGCGGCGTCCAGCGGCAACCATTCCAGGCTGGCGCCCGACACCGGCATCTCCGGCGCAGCTGCAACCGGCGCTGGCACGCGCGTCCACCACCACAGCGCAACGCCAAGGTTCAGGACCAGCAGCAGGACGATCAGTGCACGCGAGAACATGCCCGGATTCTAGGGCCTGCCGCCGGACGGAACTGCGGCGTCGGTCCCGTCGACGAAATGCGACCAGCGCGCGAGGCCTTCGAGCACCAGCGACGGCGCATGTTCGGCGTCGGGCAACAACGGTCGCATCGCTTCCGCGCCACCGCCATGCAACAGGATCTGCAAGGGCTGGCGCACGACCGACTCGGCGGCGCGCAGGCTGTGCTCGACCAGGCCCAGCGCGGCCCCCAGACAGCCGGAGGCCAGTGCATCTTCGGTATCAGTCGCGAACGGCAGGTAACGGCCGCCCGCCTGCGGCAACTGCACCGCACGCTGGTGCAGTGCCTGCCGCATCAACGTCGGCGATGGTCCGATGCGACCACCGTGATGCTGGCCCTGCGCATCCAGCAGATCGATGGTCAATGCGGTGCCGACCCCGACCACCAGCCAGGGACGTGCCTGCCGCGCATGCGCGCCCAGCATCGCCAGGAAACGGTCGACACCGAGCTTGCGCGGATGCGCGTACGCAATGCGTACGCCGGCGCAGTGGCGCAGCGTCGCCGCGAACGAGATCCGCGTCGCGCGCCGGGCCAGCGCTTCCAGCAGCGCGGTGCGCACCGGCGACTGCGCGACGTTGGCGACATCGGCCGCTTCGATATGCGCCGGCAGCCGCTGCGTCCATGCCGGATCCAGCACCAGCCCATCGTGCGCCTGCGCATAGGCTTCGCCGACGCTGCCATCGGGCAGCAACGGCGCGAACTTCAGGCGTGAATTGCCCAGGTCGAACAACCACGTGGTCATGTCGTCTCCGCTGTCGTCGCGCGTGCGCGCAGGCTGACTTCGCCCGCGTGGAACCTGCGCTCGACGCCATCGATCAACACCCGAAGCGCGCCATCGGCAGCGATGCCCTGGGCGATCCCCTGATGCACGCCATCGCCGGCATGCACGTTGACCGGCTGCGCATCGAGCGCGTCGGCATCGGCGTAGCGCGCCACGAAGGGTGCGATGCCCTCGCGATCGAACACCTGCAGCGCCGGCAGCAGGCGCGCCAGCAGGGCCGCTGCCAGGGTGTTGCGCGACAGGCGGGGGCCGCCTTCGAGCATCGCCAGCTCGGTCCAGGGCTGGTCGATCTGCGCGGAATCCGCCGCCGGCAGCCGCAGGTTCAGTCCGATGCCGATGACGCCGCGCACCGGGCCGGCGTGTTCGCCGCCGCCCTCGACCAGGATGCCGCCCAATTTGTGCAGGACCCCGCCGTCGCGCACGACGATGTCGTTCGGCCACTTCAGCCGCGCCTGCAGCAGGCCCAGGCCATGCAGGGCATCGACCGTGGCGACGCCCGCGACCAGGCTCAGGCCCGACAGCCTGGCCAGCCCGCCCTCGAACCCGCGCAGCACCGACATCGCCAGGCTGCCCGCCAGCGGCGACTGCCACTTGCGCCCGCGCCGGCCTCGGCCGCCGGTCTGACGCTCGGCGAACAGCACCTGACAGCCCTCGGCCGGGACCGGGCTGGACAGCAGCTGGCTGTTGGTCGAGTCCAGCGACCAGGCCACGTCCAGCGCGGCGATGTGGTCGCGGGCCGGCCCTGGCACCTGCGCCAGGATCGATGCTGGGTCCAGCAATTCGACCGGATGCGCCAGCGCATACCCCAGGCCCGGCCGGGCCTGGATGCCGACCCCGGCCTCGCGCAGCGCCTCGATCCGCTTCCAGACGGCGGCGCGGGTCAGCCCCAGCTCGCGGGCCAGGGCGTCGCCCGACACCGGGCCATCGATCAGCCGCAGCAGCAACCTGCGATCGGCACTCATCGGCACGCGCCCCTGGCGGGAGCCGAGGGCACGGGAGCGGGCGACACGGGCACGGGGGGGCGTGACTGGGGTTGGGCGAAAAGCGGCATCCGGCGATTATCGGCGAATTCTCGATGCGACCGGGAATGCCCACCCGCCTGCCGCCACGCCCGCCACCACCTTCTGCAGCCAGGGGCATGGGGCGCTGCGTCCGACCGCTGTGTCCCGCCCCTGCAGGGAACGGCGCCGATCATGCTGCCAAGCAGCATGCAACCTTCTGCAGCCTCGCTGCATCCACGCTATAGTGCGGCATTGCATTCCGCTCGCCGCGACCTCCAACGGACTGTTCCCATGGCCATGAAGTGCCTGCTCCCGCTGCTGCTGGTCTGCTTCCACCTTCCCGCGACTGCGGCCGAAGTGCGCCAACTCAGCGCCAATGGCGGTGGTGGCGCCTGCCCGCCTGCGGCCCAGGCCGTCGAGGACGACGTCGTCGGTTCGCAACTGCCGGGCAAGCGCTCCGCAGCCACGCCGCCGAAGGCCGCCGACAAACTGCCGGCACGTCGTGGTGGTACCGACGACCCGCAGGTGCGTCCGCCACGCTGGCACAGTTTCCTGCCGGGCATGTTCCGCTGATCCTTGCGCGATGACGCCGGGGAAAGCGCTGACGGCGATCGCATGACGCACGCATTCCGGGCCTGACATGGCAGGCCTGCTTCTGGTCGATCTGATCCGCCCGTGGTTCCGGTCCACACCCCGCACGATCGATGACGCACGCTGGCAGCGTGTGCGGCAACGTGCGCGCTGGATCTCGTCGCTCGACGATGGACGCGATGCGCGCCTGCAGGATCTGACCGCCCGCTTCCTGCAGCACAAGACCATCACCGCCTTGTCGGGCCTGCAACTGGACGATGACGACCGCATGCTGCTGGCGGCGCTGTGCTGCCTGCCGCTGCTGGAATTCGGCGCCGAAGGACTGCATGGCTGGTCGCAGCTGCTGGTCTATCCCGACGCGTTCCGCGTCAATCGCAGCCATGTCGATGCCGCCGGCGTGCTGCACGAATGGGAAGACGAACTGATCGGTGAATCCTGGGACAGCGGCCCGCTGGTGCTGTCGTGGGCCGACATCCTTGCCGACCTGGACGAACCCGACGCCGGCTATTGCGTGGCCGTGCACGAGATGGCGCACAAGCTCGACGCGCTCGACGGCCTGCTCGACGGCACGCCTCCATTGCCACGCGACTGGCAGGCCGCGTGGGCGAAGGATTTCCAGGCCGCCTACGACGCCCTGGTCGATGAGGTCGACGCCGACCGCGAAGGGCCGATCGATCCCTACGCCGCGGAGGCGCCGGAAGAGTTCTTCGCCGTCTGCAGCGAATACCACTTCAGCGATCCCGGCCGCCTGCGCGCGTTCTTGCCCACCGTCGCCGCACACCTGCAGCGCTTCTACGGCGCATCGCCCATGGATCGCGCGCCTTAGGGTCTCACGCCCAACTGAGCGAGATCGCCCGTCACGCACCGAGTGAGCGACGCCCGGAGGTGCATGCGCCGACTGCGCGCGAGACGCCCGCGACAACACGCCACCACGATCAAAGGCCCGGCGGCAGGCTCACTTCGAAACGCGCACCACCCAGCTCATCCGAACGCCCGACCTGCAGGGTGCCGCGATAGCTGCGCACGATGTCCTGCACGATCGACAGGCCGATGCCATGGCCCTGCACGCGCTCGTCGCCGCGCACGCCACGCTGCAGCACGAGGCTGATGCGCTCCTCGGGAATGCCCGGGCCATCGTCGTCGACCGCCAGCATCAGGCCCGGGCGCCGGTCGGGTGCGGTATTGCCGACCTTGACCGTCAGCAGCACGCGCGAACCCGCCCACTTGAACGCGTTCTCCAGCAGGTTGCCGAGCAGTTCCTGCAGGTCGCCGGGCTCGCCGTGGAAGCGCGCATCGCCATCGATCTCGAATTCGCAGATCACGCGCTTGCCGGCGTAGATCTTCTCCAGACCCTGCACCAGTTGTTCGGCATAGGGCTCGATCTCGACCGGCGCCGAGAACAACTTGTGGCCGCTCGAGGCCGCGCGCCCGAGCTGGTAGCTCACCAGGTCGTTCATGCGCTGCAACTGCGTGGCGACATCGTCGCGCAACGAGGCTTCGTCGATATCGCTGTCCAGGCGCGCGCGCAGCACCGCCAGCGGCGTCTTGAGGCTGTGCGCCAGGTCCGACATCGTATTGCGCTGGTGATCGAGGTTCTCGCGCTCGCTTTCGATCAGCGCATTGATGCTGTCGGTCAGCGGTTCAAGCTCGCGCGGATGGCGCTCGCCCATGCGATTGGCCTGCCCGCGCTGGACGCGCTTGAGCTCGGCGATGACGCGACGCAGCGGCATCAGGCTCCAGCGCAGCACCAGCATCTGCAGCAGCAACAGGATCGCGCCGGCGATACCCAGATTGACCCACAGCGCCGCGCGGAACACCCGCACCTGCTGCGGCACCGTGCCGGCATCCTCCATGACATAGATCGTGTATGGCACTTCGTCGCCGGTCGGCGCGACGCCTTCCGAAGCCACGAAGCCGATGCCGTAGCGGTACACCTCGCCGACCGAGCCATCGGTGCGTGTCATCGTCAGCGGGCCTTCGAAGCGCTCTTCGGCCGCGGTCAGCATCGGCGCCTCCGGCAGCTGCGGGCCATAGGCCGAGCGCGAGGTCCAGTTGCCGTTGGCGGTCACGACCTCGGCATAGAGGCCGCTGCCGGGCCGCGCAAAGCGGTCGTCCGGCGGGATTTCCGGCAGGTAGACGTCACCGCTGCGCAGGAACTCGACGTCGCCTGCGTAGGAATAGACATAGTTCTTCAGGCGGTCGCGCTGGCCATCACTGGAGACGTCAAGAAACGCGCGGTCGAGGGCGTAACCGGCCAGGGCCAGGAACGCGATCAGGCCAAGGCTGGCCGCAAGCAGCTGTCGCGCCTGCAGCGAACGCGGGCGCCACGGCAGTTCGCGGGGAGGTCGTTCGCTCATCGGGTCGGGGTGCGCATCAGGTCGTCGCCCGCCTGGCCGCTCGGGGCCGCGCACGTGCGGCCATGGGGCTGTGCGGACGGCTTGCCGTAAGACAGGCGACGGAGACCGGCAGGCACGCCATGCGGATCACGCGCGACCTCCGGCCTTCCGGCATACGGATGTGAGCTGGCCTCAGCTTTCGCCGTTGCGCGGGATCGCGAAGCGGTAGCCGCGGCCACGCACGGTCTCGATCGGCTTCAGCGCGCCATCGGGATCGAGCTTTTTGCGCAGGCGGCCGATGAAGACCTCCAGCACGTTGGAATCGCGATCGAAGTCCTGCTGGTAGATGTGCTCGGTCAGGTCGGCCTTCGAGACCAGCTCCCCGGCGTGCATCATCAGGTACTCGAGCACTTTGTACTCGTAGCTGGTCAGGTCGACGTTGGCGCCGTTGACGGTTACCGTCTGCGCGGCCAAGTCCAGGATCACAGCACCGCATTCCAGCGTGGGCTTGCTCCAGCCGGCGGCGCGACGCACCAGCGCATTGATGCGCGCCAGCAGTTCCTCGACGTGGAAAGGCTTGACCAGGTAATCGTCGGCGCCCTGCTTCAGGCCATCGACCTTGTCCTGCCAGCTCGACCGCGCGGTCAGGATCAGCACCGGGAACTGCTTGCCCTCGTCGCGCAATGCCTTGACCAGCTCCATGCCCGACATCTTTGGCAGGCCGAGGTCGATGATGCCGACATCGAACGGGACTTCACGCCCCATGTAGAGGCCTTCTTCGCCATCTTGGGCGGCGTCCACCGCGAAGCCTTCGCGCTTGAGGCGCGCGGCCAGGGTTTCCCGCAGGGGGGCTTCATCTTCGACGAGCAGGATGCGCATGTTTCGACTCCGATCAGCAGCATGAACAGATGCGGCCAGTGTGGACGGCCTTTCCTGAACAGAATGCCTGAACTGAACGAACTTGCTGAACGGATCGCCGCTCAGTCGTCGTCGCGGGCCCCGGGGCGTGGCGGCGGCGGGCGCTGCCCGCGATCGGACTCGCGCGGATCGTCGACATAGACACGGACGCGGCCGCGATCGTCGACCATCTTGATGCGATTGAGGTCGCGGCCATCGGACTGCATGCGCTCGGCGCTCAGCACCCGGCCCCCGCGGTTCTCGCGGCCGTAGCGACGGACGGAATCCGAGAGATCCTCCTGGCCGCGCGAGCGCGGTTCCGGCATCCGCGGCGTGCCGCGGTCGGATTGCGGCGGGCGCGGCGGATCGTCGTAGGCGCGCACGGGCAACGCCCCGCCGGCCATCAGCATGGCAAGCAGGGCGGCAGACAACAGGCGTGGCGCAGTCAGGGACATCTTCGTTCCGATTCCGGGGAGGCCAGCAATCCTTGCCGGGAAACAGCACGTGCAGGCACCCGAAGGAAACCGGCAGACGTGTGATTCTCGAAACCTGCGGGTGAATCCGTCCTTAACTTTTCGTTTACGTTGTTGGCCATGTTCAGCCACGTCTTGCGTGGCCGCCACAGCGGTGCCCCGGAGATCCCGAAAGCCGCGGTTCCAGGCGCCCCGGCGCCCGCCGGCCCGGTCGCCAGGCTCGGCTCAGAAGATCTCGGCGACGCAGCAGCGCAGGGAGCCCCCGGCCGCCTCGATCGCCGGCAACGGCACACTGCGCACTTCCAGCCCCGCGTCGGCCAGCGTCCGTCGGTTGCCGGCACTCAGCGCCGCGTCGGCTGCTGCGCTCATCCAGACCGCATCGCCCGACACCGAGATCGCGTTGCCGGCGAACCCTGCCTGCTCGGCCGGCGACAGCATGACCCCGCAGGGCGCGTACAGCTGCGCGATCGCCTCGGCCGCCGCCGGATCGGCGAAGCCCTGCGGACAGACCAGCGCGGCCCGGCCGGCCAGCACCGCCAGCACCACATTGGTGTGGTACTCGCCCGGCGCCAGGTCGAACACAAAGGTCGCACGCAGGCCGAAGGCCTCATGCATCAGCGCCGCCCCCTCGGCATCGCAACGATCCGACAGGCCGCAGAAGCCAAGGCCACGGGCACGGTCCACCACCAGTGCGCCGGTCAGCTCGCAGGCATGCGGCTGGTTCGACAGGTCGATCTCGCTGCATCCCAGCACGTCGCGGAAGAAGCCGCGGATGTCAGGCCGCTCGGCCTCGCGTTGACGCACCGGGTGGAACATCCGGCCGACGATCAGCTGGCCCGGGGTGCTGGCGAAGACATTGTTGGGGAACAGCGCGTCCGGGGTATCGGCAGCGCTCGGGAAGCAGATCGTCGGCAGGCAGGCGGACAGCGCGCGATGCAGTTGCCGGTGCTCGGCCAGCGCCGCGCCGCGATCGAATGCATCGGCATCGGCCATGTAGACGTTGTCGCGTGCGGACTCCTCGGCACGCGCGAAGGCGTCGGGCGACACCAGCATCGCGGCCTTGGCGGTCGCCGGACCGAAGTCGGGCGCGCACTGCGACGCAAAGGCCAGAAATGCAGCGGGATCGCGCGTCATCATCCAATCATCTCCAATGTCCTCTCCCATGTCGCGCTCATGCCGCCACCCGTGCCGCCTGTTCCCGCGTGACCTCGATCGCCTGCGCGACCAGCGACCATGACGCGCCTGGACGGTGGGCGCCCTCGCTGAGGATCTGGCGGAATGCGCGACCGCCCGGCTGGCCATGGAACAGGCCCAGCAGATGCCGGGTGATGTGCTTCAACGCGACACCTCGCTGCAACTGCGATTCGACGTAGGGCTGCATCGACAGCAGCAGCGCGTCGCGCGGCCGCACGGTACCACCGAACCAGGCCACGTCCAACAGATGCAGGAGATACGGATCGTGGTACGCCGCGCGCCCCAGCATCACGCCATCGACGTGCGGCAACTGGGCATCGGCGGCGTCGATGCTCGCGATGCCGCCATTGATCAGGATCCCCAGCGTCGGCCGCAGTTGCTTCAGGCGCCAACCCCAGTCGTAGCGCAGCGGCGGCACCTCGCGGTTCTCCTTCGGCGACAGCCCCTTCAGCCAGGCGTTGCGCGCGTGCACGACGAAGGTCTGGCAACCGGCTGCCGCGACGGTGTCGACGAAGGCCAGGAAGCGTTCGAAATCGTCGTCGTCATCGACGCCCAGCCGGCATTTGACCGTGATCGGCAACGGCGCACCGGACTCCGCGACCGCAGCCACCATCGCCGCGACCGCGTCGGCGACCAGCGCCGGCTCACGCATCAGGCAGGCGCCGAAGCGGCCCGCCTGGACGCGATCGGACGGGCAGCCGCAATTGAGGTTGATCTCGTCGAAGCCATGCGCTTGGCCGATGCGCGCGGCCTCGGCCAGCAGCGCAGGATCGCTGCCACCCAGTTGCAGCGCGACCGGGTGCTCGACCGGATCCTTCGCCAGCAGGTGCTCGCGATGCCCGTGGATCACCGCATTGGCGTGCACCATCTCGGTGTACAGCAGCGCATGCGGCGCCAGCAGCCGATGGAAGACCCGGCAGTGGCTCTCGGTCCAGTCCATCATCGGCGCGACGGCCAGTATTTTTTCTTTACGATTCAAATTGTTATCCAATATGCCGCGACTGCCGGCACGGTGCAGGCCGGCATCGCATCGCCGGCGAATCCCCTGCCTGCAACGCGACATCGTATGCCAGCGGTGCGCTTCATGCGACATGGACGGGCGGGCAAGGACAAAGGCCAGCTACCCACACGATTCTCCAGAGGTAACGCTGAAGCCGGGCCAAGCCGATGACCCCGCAGCGCCCGGGCTGACACCGGCGCTCGATCCGGTCGTTGCTTGCCCGCCTGCCCTTCTCCGCAAGCTCACGGCCTCACCTCGACACTCTGCCGGCATGGCGACGCACCTTGTCAGGGTTGGATGTGCCGGCTGGTCGATCTCGAGCCAGCATCGGCGGCTGTTCGGGCCGGGCGACAGCATGCTCGAACGCTATGCAACGCGCTTTTCCGTCGTCGAAGTGAACTCGTCCTTCTACCGGCATCATCAGCAATCGACGTATCAACGCTGGGCCAGGACGGTTCCCGCCGATTTCCGTTTCTCGCTCAAGCTGCCACAGCAGATTTCGCATGTGCTCGGCCTGCGCGGTGCCGGCGCGGTCCTCGACCGGTTCCTGGACGAAGCCGCCGGGCTGGACGGGAAGCTGGGTGGCCTGTTGTTGCAACTGCCGCCCAGCCTCGCACTGGACGCACGCGTGGCATCGGGATTCTTCCGGGCATTGCGCAATCGCAGCGATGCCGCGCTGGCCTGCGAACCGCGCCATGCGAGCTGGTTCACACCCGAGGCTGACGCCTTGTTCGCACGTTTCGCGGCGACCCGCGTCGCGGCAGATCCAGCGCGCTTCGCGGGGGCTGGCCATCCGGGGCCCGACCCGCTATGGCCCTACTGGCGCTGGCACGGATCGCCACGGATCTACTACAGCGACTACCCGGACACGGCACTTGCCGCGCTTGCGAGCGAGGTCAGACGCGTCGGAGCAGGCAGCAGCGCCCCCTGGGTGATCTTCGACAATACCGCGCATGGATTCGCGACGGCCAACGCCGCACGTCTCCAGGCACTGCTCGCATCCGCGTCCCACCGCAAGCCGGCACCAGGACTAGCGCATGCCTGAAGGCCCTTCCATCGTCATCTTCCGCGAAGCGGCGGCAAAGTTCCGCGGCAAGACCGTGCGCACGGTCTCCGGCAGCAGCAAGCTCGACCTGGGACGGATGGAAGGCCGGCGTGTCGTCGCGGTCAGGAGCTGGGGCAAACATTTCCTCCTCGCGTTCCGTGGCTTCAGCCTGCGCGTCCACATGCTGATGTTCGGCACGTATCGTATCGACGATCGCAAGCCTGCGCGGGCACAGATGTCACTGCGGTTCGACAACGGCGAACTCAATGTCTACACGTCTTCGCTGAAGTATGTCGAAGGCGCGCTTGAAGACAGTTACGACTGGCGTGCGGATGTCATGGATTCCTCATGGGATCCGGCGTTGGCCCGCCGCAAGCTGAAGGCGAAGCCCGACATGCTGGTCTGCGATGCGCTGCTGGACCAGGACATCTTTGCCGGCGTCGGCAACATCATCAAGAACGAGGTCCTGTTCCGGATCGCGCTGCATCCCGAATCCCGCGTGGGCGATCTGCCGCCGCGGAAGCTCGGGCAATTGATCGCCCAGGCAAGCCAGTACAGTTTCGATTTCCTCGAATGGAAGCAGCAGTACGTGCTGCGCGAACACTGGCTTGTCCATACCAGACGCAGCTGCCCGACATGCGGGTCGCCTCTGCTCAAGCGTTATCTGGGCGTCACCCATCGCAGAACCTTCTTCTGCGAGCAGTGCCAGATACGCTACTGAATCGCATCCGCCAACCGATTCTCGGCTCGAGCGCTGTCGTCGCCGGTAGCGGATTCCCGGTCGATGCGACCGACCGGGAACGGGTGGTCCACGATCAGCCCTGCACGCGCGCCAGTCGCAGCGGGCCGAGCTGGTAGACATGGAACAGCAGCGCGGCCGGCTTGCCGTCGGCGCCGCGTTCCACGGTGAAGCGCAGGCCGCGCAGCGGACCGCCGTCGGCCTCGAAGCGGCCGCTCGCGGTCTCGACCATCGGCTGCGCACCGGCCAGCCATAGCGAATGCAAGGCGACCTTGCCCCCGTCCACGGTCACCCGATAGGTCGCGTCGATCTCGTCGCTGCGGTAGTCGCCGGCCAGCGCGGCAATCGCCGCACCGGAACTGGGCTCGGTGGCCACGCGCGACAGGCGCGGTGCGGGCGGGTTGGTGGAGCCTTCGGGCTTGACCGGCTCCAGGTCGACCACAGCACCATCGGCGCCCAGCGCTGCGCGGTAACGCCGGTCATCGTGCTCCCCGGCGCCGAAGCTGCCGTCGGCCCAGAACCGCAGCGGCTCCGGCTCGTCGCCCAGCGCCTGCACGGTGAAGCCGCCATTGGCCGCGCGCAGGGTCAGCACTTCCCCACCCGTCGATGCATAGCTGCCCTCGAGGCCAGGCAGCGGCGTCGAAGGCGCCGGCTGCGACGCCGGCGCGGCGGTCGCCTGTGCCGTCGCCTTGCCGGAAGTCAGGTAGATCTCCGCGACCCGGGTAGTCAGTTCCTCGGCCGGGAACGAACGGTTCGCCAGCACGACCACCGCAAAATCCTGCTCGGGGAAATAGACGAAGTTGGTGTTGAAGCCGGAAATCCCGCCGCTATGGGTCACCGCGGCATGGCCGGCGACCGTCTCGCGGATCAGGCCATAGCCATAGTTGACGGGCGTGCCGTCGCGCAATTGTGCCGGCGCGGAAAGATGCTCGATCAATGCGGCGTCGCCAACGACCGGCTTGGTGAAATTGCCGGCCCACTTGGCCATGTCGCCGACGGTCGACAGCACGTTGCCCGGCCCCAGCGCGATGCGGTTGTAGACCGCACGCCGCCAGCCCTTGTCGGCGTCCCCGCCCTCATTCTCATTCATGGGGATGTAACCGGTGGCGTAGCCGGGCTGCAGATCGGTCAGCTCATGGCGTACGCGGGTGTGCGTCATGCCCAGCGGTTCGAAGATGCGCTGCTGCACGAAGTCCTCGAACGGCACGCCGGACACGGCGGTCACGATCTCGGCCAGCAGCACATAACCGGTGTTGGAATAGCTGTAACCGGTGCCGGCGACGAAGTCGATGCCGCGCTGCCGTTCCAGGATCTGCACGATATGCGGCTGGCGGATCAGGCTTTCGTTGTCGTGGCCGCTCAGTGCGCCCAGCGCCATGTAATCGCGCAGTCCCGACGTGTGGTGCACCAGGTCGCCGACGGTGACCGGCGTCTCCAGCACGGGCATGCCGGGCAGGTAGCGCCGGATGTCGTCGGTCGGCTTCAACTTGCCGTCCTTTTCCAGCAGCGCGATCGCGACCGCGGCGAACTGCTTGGAAACGCTGGCGAGGTTGAACACAGTGTCGACCGAATTCGGCACGGCCAGGTCGACATCGGCCATGCCGTAGGCTTTGGCATAGACCAGCTTGCCGCCACGATAGACTCCGACCGTCGCGCCCGGCTCGTCGGGTTTGATGTGCTCGGCGAATGCCGCATCCACGGCCGCCTGCTCGTTCTGCGCATCGCCGGCCTGGACCTGGGGCGCCGCCGTGGTGGACACGGGGTCCGTGGACGGTTGCGGAGAACAGGCCCCCAGCAGCAGGGTCGATGACAGGACAACGATGGGAAACGCGAGGCGGATCATTGCAGCAGTCTCCTGGAGTCGAAAACACGATCGCAAGGCAGTGGGCAGGGAACGGCATGCGTCCCTGCAAGCGTCCTGCGGCAAAGGGAGGCATGTGGACCGGGCTGCAGCGGACATCGCGTCGAGCGACGCCAATACCCGGCGGTCCCTGTGCGGTCCGAAGCCATGCCGGCGACGGCGCCACGCAGGCCCGAACGACCGTCCCAGGCCAGCCGATACGCTAGGGTCGGCGCACGCACAAATAAATAGGAGGTTCCACGTAATTGCGGGACGCGCGACAGCCCCAGCGCGACACCCGCGATCGCGATGCGATCAGCGTTTGGCGGCAGCCGCGCGCCGCAATGGCGCATCGAGCGTGATCGGCCGGGCCCAATGCGCATAACTGGCGACGAGCCCGCGCTTGATCCTGAGCTGGGCGGCACCGCCGGGCTCGACGCCAAGAGCGGTCGCGACCGCCTGCCAGTCCGCGTCCTGCGACTGCGTGAAGCGGTCGACGACTTCCCGGCAGGGACGCGCCTGTACATGCGCCAGCGCGCAGGCGTAATACAGATCCGCCGGCAACATGCCTTCGCTTTCAAGCAGGGGTTCGACCAGCGACCTGGGCGCGCCGAGATAGCGCACGATCTCGTCGATGAAGGCCGCGCGGTGGTGCGCGGCATAGCGATTGACATCGACCAGCCATTGGTCGAGCCATTCGTCGCCGGTCCGGGCGCGCCAGGCGCCCGGCGCGGACGTCGCCGGCTGCGACGGCGCCTGTGCGTTGTTCGTCCCAGGCGCGGCAGTCTGCGGTGCGGCCTGGTTCTGTCCCTGCGCGAAGGCGGTCGGCGCCAACGTCATCAGCATCCACGCGATGCCCGCGCCGACGCAATGGCGCCTGGCTCCACGGATCATGCGCATGGTCGTGCCGCCCATCGACGCGGCCTCAGCGCTCCGAGATCACGAAACTTCCGAAGGCAATGCCGATGTCCCAGCCCCGTCCCCTGCCGGTCAGGGCCAGCGAGATCGGTCCCTTGGTCACCACCTGTGCCTTGACCGAGCGACCAGCGCCGGCGTGCGCTTCGGCGGTCGCGTAGCCGCCGATGACATCGCGGATATTGTAGACATCGGAGAACACGCCGACGCCATCGTCGATCTGGGTCTTGCCGAAGCTGATGCCGCCGCCCTTGGCGCTGATGCGCACGTTCAGGCGCTCGCCGTTGTTGCAGCTGACCGTGCCATCGCCGGACGAGGTCTTGTAGAACGCCGACCAGCCCGACATCGTGAAATTGAGGCGGCATTCCAGCGCGCCCGACGCCATGGCCGCAGGGGCGGCCGCCATCATCAGGAGGAACAACGCGAAGGCGAACTTGCGCATGGCAGGGCTCACAGAGGGGCTTGGACGCCAAGCCTAGCAAAGGCGGGTGTCGATCGCGTCGTCGTGGGGCAGGTGCCCGCCCCGCCTTCAGCTTGCGGCAATGCGCTCGACCGCCGCCACCAGTCCGGCCGCGTCCGCGACCTGTTGCAGCCGCGGATGCGCGGCGTCCACGTTGGCCTCCCTTTCGTGCTCCCAGGTCAGGTGATAGGGGACGTGGATGCCCCAGCCTCCCAACTCCAGCACGGGGGCGATATCGGAGCGCAGGGAATTGCCGATCATCACGAAGCGCGATGGCGGCAGCTCGAATTCCCCGAGCACCCGCGCATAGGTCTGCGCATCCTTCTCGCTGACGATCTCGATGCGGCCGAACAGCTCGCCCAGGCCGGAGTCGCGCACCTTGGCCTCCTGGTGGAACAGGTCGCCCTTGGTGATTAGCACGATCGGGTAATGTGTGCCGATGGCCTCGACGGCCTCACGCACGCCAGCCAGCAACTCGACCGGATGGCGCAGCATGTCCTTGGCCATTTCCACGATGCGATGCACGTCGGAGGCGCTGATGCGCTGGTTGCTGATCTGGGTCGCCGCCTCGATCATCGACAGCGTCATGCCTTTCACGCCGTAACCGAACAGCGCGATATTGCTCTTCTCGACGGCATACAGGCGTTCGCGCACGCGAGCATCGGCCAGATCGATGTATCCGCCGATGATGCGCTCGAATTCCTGCTGGGCCGCGTGGAAATAATCCTCGCTCTTCCAGAGTGTGTCGTCGGCATCGAAGCCGACCAGTCCGATCTCAGCCATGCCGCCATTATGGACCAGCACAAGCCACAAGGGCTGCCGATGGCAGCCCTTGCATGGATGACGCGTATGTACTTGCTGTCTGTCGCTGTCGTGAGGCGCCTGCCAGGCGCCACCGGCGGGGGTCGGTGGCGCCCGGGCTCGGAAACTCAAGCCCTCGGCAAGCAACCCAGCCTGGGGCTTTCAATCAGCCCGTCGACCTGATCGCCGCCGACCTGGCGGTCGGCCCGACTCAGTCGTCGCCACCATCGGTGGAAGAGGCAGGATTGTTGACCTGCGCGACATGCGCCTTGTATTCGTCGGAGGTCAGCTGGCCATCGCCATCGGCGTCGGCGTCATCGAATACCTGCACCAGCTGCGGCACCGGGGCGGCCTCGTCCTTGCTCAACGTCCCGTTGCCATCGGTATCGAGGTCATTCCAGGTCAGCTGCTGCGGCGTCGCGCTCTCGGCGGCCGGGGCGGGCTGCGCGGTCGGATCCTGCGGCTCCGGCGCCTGCGTTGCGGCGTCCTGTGCGAACGCGATCGGCATCGCGAAAGCGGTACCCAGGGCCAACAGGGCAATCAGCGGCTTGCGGACATTGGTCATGATGTATCTCCAGTCTTCGAAATGAGGGTGATCTCGTGCGAGTCCTGCCGTGTTGCTACTGGCGTGTCTCGTCTGTCCCGCACGGTTCCACCTTGCCAACCCCGTCATAAAGATCTGTGCATGCGCGGAGTTAAGGCTTCGTTTCATGCTGAACACACACGCGCATTCGATTCATGTTGGCAAAGACAGCGATCACACTTTGCATCGATTCCCCCGCGAATGCGCTCGCGCACGTCATCGCAGCACTGCGTCATCGCTGGATGCCGCGAGGCGTGCTGCACCATGTCGTGGCTGCGGATGTCATCACGACGCGATGTCGTGGATGGCGATATCGTCGATATGCGATGACCTGCGATCCCATGCGCCTTCGCTTCTGCGCCATCCCCCCGAACGCGAATGTCGTCATCGTTATCGACATGCCATGCCGCCACCTCGTCAGGCATCGTCCTCCCTGCGTGCCTCCACGCTGATGACACCGTCCTCGTCCAGACTGACGCGCAGCAACACCGGCCTGCAGCAGACATGACAGTCCTCGATGTACTGCTGGCCCTCTTCGCCCGGATCGGCGAAGACCGTGAACACCTCGCCGCAGTACGGGCACCCCACTTCGATGTCATCGACCATCTCGCGCCTCCTCGTCCCGATGCGGGACCGTGCATGCAATACCGTGATCGCGGTGGCCGTATGATGAATGGCTCTATCCGCCCGATCCGCCGACCGGAGGCTCCGATGCACCGACAACTGCCCCTTTCCCTCGCCCTTGCCGCCCTGCTGGGTGCCTGCTCGGCCAGTCCCGACACACCCGCGAGCACCACCGCAGCCGCAACCTCCGCACCCGAGGCGGCCGCCACGCTGGCATCGAAGACCATCGGCCCGTTCACGGTCACTGCGCATGCGACGTTCGACGAGCCCTGGGCGATGGCGTTCCTGCCCGACGGCCAGTTGCTGGTGACACAGAAGAAGGGCGCGCTGAAGCTGTTCAACTTCGACACCCGCCAGACCGGCGACATCAGCGGCGTGCCCGAGGTGGCCTACGGCGGTCAGGGCGGCTTCGGCGACGTCGTGCTGCACCCCGGCTTCGCCGGCAACCAGCAGGTCTATCTGAGCTACGCCGAGGCCGGCGACGGCGATACCGCAGGTGCGGCCGTGGCCCGCGCCAAGCTCGTGCTCGACGGCAATGGCGGCGGACGCCTGGAGGGACTGGAGGTGATCTGGCGCCAAGTCCCCAAGGTCAGCGGCCGCGGCCATTACGCGCACCGCATCGCCTTCGATGCCGACGGCAAGCTGTGGATCGCCTCGGGCGAGCGCCAGAAGTTCGATCCGGCACAGGACATGGCCTCCAACCTCGGCAAGGTCCTGCGCCTGAATGACGATGGCACCGCGCCGGCCGACAATCCCTTTGCGGGCCAGGGCGAGGTCGCGGCCCAGGTCTGGTCGCTGGGCCACCGCAATCCGCTGGGCTTCGCGTTCGATGCCAAGGGACAGCCCTGGGACGTCGAGATGGGCCCCAAGGGCGGCGACGAACTCAACCGCGTCGAGCGCGGCAGCAACTACGGCTACCCGATCGTCTCCAATGGCGACCATTACGACGGCCGTCCGATCCCCGACCATGACACCCGCCCCGAATTTGCCGCGCCCGCGATCACCTGGACGCCGGTGATCTCGCCGTCCAGCCTGGTGTTCTACTCGGGCGCGCAGTTTCCGGACTTCAACGGCAATGCCTTCATCGGCGGACTGTCGTCGCAGTCGCTGGTCCGCGTGGCCTTCGATGGCGACAGCGCGCGCGAGGCCGAGCGCTACGCGATGGGCAACCGCATCCGTGCGGTCAAGCAGGGTCCCGACGGCGCGCTGTGGCTGCTCGAAGATGGCAGCGGCGGCCGCCTGTTGGCGTTGACGCCCGCCAAGTAATCCCGGGCGTCACACACCAGGGAGCAGCGTCCGCACAGCGGCGCCGCTCTTGTTGGTTCTTGGCCGGATCGTGAGCATGGTGATCTGCCGGATCGCTGGTATTGATTCACTGACTGCGGATCCGCTGGGCAGGGCGTCCTGCGCCTATTGCGCAGGACGCTCGGGCTTGATGCCCATCGCCTCGCGATACGCCGCGTGCAGCGCATTGACGCGCGCGATATAGGCCTCGGTCTCGCGATACGGCGGCACACCGCCATAGCGGTTCACGGTGCCGATGCCGGCGTTGTAGGCCGCCAGCGCAAGCGTCTGGTCGCCCTTGTAGCGCCGCAGCAGGGACTTCAGGTGGCGGGCGCCAGCCGCGATCGATTCGCTGGCCGAGAACGGATCGACAACGCCGTAGTCGGAGACGACATCGGGCATCAACTGCATCACCCCCTGCGCGCCCTTGTCCGACAGCGCAGCAGCATCGAAACCGCTTTCGACATGCGCGATCGCGCGCAGCCAGGCATCCTCGATGCCGTTCGCCTTCGCGGCCGCACGGAAGGCCGCGGCATGGGGCTGCAGCTGCGGCTTGCCGATCCGACCGAGCCCGACATGCGCCGGCTCGCCTGGCGGCGTCTGCACGGTGAACTTCAGGTAGACCCGCGAGCCGGGCAGGTTGCGGGTGCCGTAGACCAGCTTGCCGTCCTGCTCGCGCTCATACAGGGTGCCGCTGAAGACGCCCATCGCGCCCCAGAGGTTGGGCGTCTGCACGGCGTTGTCGTCGATCTGGTGCGCTTCGCATTTCGCGCCGGGCTCGGGCGCGGTCGACAGGCTGACCGTGCCTGCCTGCACGCAGCGATAGACCGTACGCGCCTGCGCGCTGGTGGCGATGCCGAGCAGCACGACCGACGCCAGCAACAGCCGCGCATCGACGCCCGGGCGTCGTAGCAGGGATCGCTTCCGCAGCGGAGGCGTCATGGGCAGGCAAAGGCAAGTGTCCACGACGGCGCTGGCTCGGGGCCTCGGAGGGCAAGGGCGCGACGATAGCGCGAAACGCCCCGGCATGCCGTGACATGCCCTGACGCGCGCTCAGGTAGCATCGCTTCAGACAGCCTCGGGGCGCGCTTCAGCCCGCCCCGCTCGCACCGCCCCCGCCCTGACGAGTTGCGACGCATGACCTCCTGGCCGCACCTGCTCCGTGACATCACCGACTTCCCGAGCCCTGGCATCGTGTTCAAGGACATCACGCCGGTGCTGGCCGATGCCGCCGGCTTTTCCGAAGCCATCGCCGATCTCGCGACGCCCTGGCGCTCGGCCGGCCTGCAGGCGATCATCGGCATCGAAGCGCGTGGCTTCATCCTGGGCGCGGCGCTGGCGCAGGCGCTGGGAACCGGCTTCGCCCCGATCCGCAAGCCCGGCAAGCTGCCCGCGCAGACGCTGAGCCAGGCCTACAGCCTCGAATACGGGCAAGGCCACCTGGAGATGCACCTCGATGCATTGCCCGCGGGTGCGCGCGTGCTGATCGTCGATGACGTCCTCGCCACCGGGGGCACGCTGGCCGCGGCCCTGACCCTGGTCCAGCGGCAAGGCGCGGAGCCCGTGGGCGCCGCTGTGCTGGTCGAGCTGACCGCGCTGGCCGGCCGCGAACGCTGGCGGTCGGCGTTGCCGCTGCTGGCGGCACAGGCGTACTGACGGGGCGACAGACGCGCAGCGCGGCGTTGGCGCTACTCGCGCTTGCGACCGCAGCCCGGCGCGACCGGCATCGCATCGTGATCCACGCAATGCCGCACATCCACCGGCATGTCGTCGAGCTCGCGCACCTGCCCTGCCGCCAGCGTGAACTGCTGCAGCGTCCGCGTGGCGCAATCGCTTGCGCCGGAAGCATTCGCGCTGACGGTCATATCCGTGGCATCCGCGGAATTGCCGGCATTCTCCGCGTCGGCATCGTCGGTGTCGCGTGGCATCGCGCCCCCCGTGCACGACGATACATAGACCACGTAGTGGCATTGGCCACTGACGCTCTTGAGGCACTCGAAGCGCGCATGATCCTGGGTGATGCGGCTCTTGGTCGAGTTGACGCCAACGCCATCGACGCTGGCGATGCTGACGGTGGTGACCCCCGACTGCGGATTGCAGCCGATCAATGTCAGCAGGAACGACACCAGGGAGACAAGCAGTCGCATGGACGATCCTCCTTGAAGCATGGATGGTGGGGCGCGGCCCCTGCCGCGCGGTAGACGGCCGCATCGAGGCGGCGGCGGGCACGGTCTACATGTTCTTGAACAAGGCCATGAACGGCTGGCTGACGCTCAGCGCCTCCGGCAGCGCGCGCAGCTTGATCAACCCCTTGCCGGTCTCGTCGCGGGTGATCGATGCGATCGCCCGCAGGTTGACGATCGTCGATCGATGGATCTGCTTGAACGTTGCGGGATCCAGTGCATCCAGCAATTCGCGGATCGGCTTTCGCAGCAGGGCCTCGCCCTGAGCGGTCGCGACCACGGTGTATTTCTGGTCGGCGCGGAAATAGATCACGTCGTCGACCATGATCAACCGCGTCTCCTTGCCGGCACTGGCCGTGATCCAGACCAGCGGCTCCACCGGCGCCGGCACGATCGTGCTGCCCAGCCGCGCGATCAACGCCGCCAGTGCCGAGGCATCGAGCGTGCCGCTGGCGATCCGCGCCTGCACCCGCGACACCGTACTGACCAGGCGCTCGGGCGAGATCGGCTTCAGCAGGTAGTCCACCGCCCCCGCCTCGAAGGCATCGATGGCGTATTGGTCGTAAGCGGTCACGAACACGATCTGGGTCGACGGGCTGGCCTCGGCCATCGCGGTCGCGACCTCCAGCCCGGTCATGCCCGGCATCCGGATGTCGAGGAAGGCGACCTCGGGCTGGTGCTCGGCGATCGCGTCCAACGCGGTGGCGCCATCCTCGCACTCGGCCACGATGTCGAGCCCGGGCCAGGCCTGGGCCAGCAGTTCGGCCAACGCCTCGCGCAGCAGCGCCTCGTCTTCGGCGATGACGCACTTAGCCACGCGACACCTCCTGCGCGCCGGCGATGCGCTCGCCCGACGTGGGGATCGTGATCGTCGCGGCGACGCCATGCGGGAAGTTGCTGACGATGCCGAACGAGGCGGCCTCGCCATAGGCCAGGCGCAGGCGTTCGCGCACGTTCTTCAGGCCGATGCCGGTGCCGCTGCTCTGGTCGTTGAAGCCCTGTCCGTCGTCGGCGATGGTCACCGCGATGGCATCGTTGACCTCACGCGCGATGATCCAGACCGTGCCACCACCCGACTTGGGTTCCAGCCCGTGCTTGATCGCATTCTCGACCAGCGTCTGCAGCATCATCGTCGGGAACGGTTGCACCTTCAGCGCCTCCGGCACCTCGATCTGCAGGTTCAGGCGGCCGCCCATGCGGATGCGCATGATGTCGAGGTAGGCCTTGGTGCGCTCGAGTTCATCGCCCAGGGTGGCCAGCAGGTCGTCGGTACGTGGCAGCGAGTGACGCAGGTACTGGATCAGATTGCCGAGCATCTCGTCGGCACGCGCCGGATCGCTGCGCGTCAGGTACTGCGCGCTGGCCAGCGTGTTGTAGAGGAAGTGCGGTTCGACCTGCGCATGCAGCAGGCTCAGCTTGGCGACCGTCAGCTCCTTCTCGGTCTCGGTGCGCTCACTGGCCGCCTGCTCGCTGCGACGGCGCTCGGCCACGCGGCGGGTGATCGCGCGGGTCACCGCTTCGGCGGTCTGCAGATTGGTACCGTCGTCGAGCAGGAACAGGTCGGTCCAGGCGTCGGCATCCGGGCCCGCGACCAGGTTGATGCTGCTGGTGCCGTCGCGCGGGGTGATCGTGGCCAGCACCTGGTTGCGCTTGACCGCAAACCTCGCGAAGACATTCCAGCGCGAGACCGGCTTGTCGCTGTCGTAGCCATCCTTGCGGATCCGCACGCTGGCCTGCAGGCTGTCGCGCGCCGATTCGAACTGCTCGCTGCGCGGAAGTTCGCGCAGGGCCGCGGTAATCATCTCGAAAGCATCGTCGGCCTCGACCGGCACCTCGATCTGGCGACGCTGGCGGCTCGACAGGGTGCTGCGGTCCAGCGTGCCCGAGATCATCCAGACGCGTCGCACATGCGAGGCGATGCTGATCGCCACGCCGACCATCGTCAGCAATACCAGCATGCCGAAGAACCAGCCAGGGCCATCGCGCATGCCATTGAACAGGCCGCTCCACAGGAAGGCGGCGACGATGATCGCCACCGACCAGGCGGCCAACAGGCGGATGACGAGGAACAGGGTGGCGAGCACGAGGGCGTCCGTCGATGGTGGAAGCAGTGGACGCAGGTTAGCGGCAGCCCCGGCCTTGTTGTAGCGGCAAGCGACGAAACCGGGCATGCGGCGACGAAACCGGGCTTGCCGGGCGTGGAGGCCGGTGGTGTGGCCCGGATCGGCGCCACGATCTGCGCGGAACGGCGCTGGCGATCCCCGTCCCGGAGGTCGTGCAGCGACGACCGCGCCGCCGGTGCAACGCTGTAGCACTGCCCACACGCACCCGCGTCGACAGCCCGTCGGTACACTCGGGCCATAACTCCAGCCAGGACCCCGCCATGAGCTCATCCGATCGCCCGAAGGCCCGCGACTTCGATCCCGAGATCCTGCATCTGTTCGACGAGTACGTGCATGGCGCGATCGATCGCCGAGGTTTCCTGTCCGGTGCCGCCAAGGTCGCCTCGGTCGGCGCCGCTGGCGCGGCCGGCCTGCTCGCGGCACTGACCCCGCAGTTCGCCGCCGCACAACAGATCGCGCCTGACGATGCCCGTCTGTCGACGCGCCATGTCGACTTCGCCTCGCCCGACGGCTACGGCACCGGTCGCGGCTACCTCGCGCGGCCGGCCAACATCGAAGGCCCGCTGCCGGTGGTGCTGGTGGTCCATGAGAACCGCGGCCTCAACCCGCATATCGAGGACGTCACCCGCCGGCTGGCGCTGGAGAACTACATCGCCTTCGCGCCCGATGCGCTGTTCCCGCTGGGCGGCTATCCCGGCGACGAGGACAAGGCACGCGCCGCGTTCGCCACGCTGGACCAGACCAAGACCCGCGCCGACTTCATCGCCGCTGCCGGCGTCGCCGCGACACTCGAAGGCGGCAATGGACGCCTGGGCGTCGTCGGCTTCTGCTATGGCGGCGCCATCTCGCATTACCTGTCGACCCGGTTGCCGACGCTGGCCGCCGCCGCGCCGTTCTATGGCCCGGCGCCTGATCCGGCGGAAGCCGCCAAGGTCAAGGCCGAACTGCTGGTAGTGCTGGCCGCCAACGACGATCGCGTCAACAGCACCTGGCCTGCCTATGAGGCCGCACTGAAGGCCGCGGGCGCGCGCTATGCGCTCTACCACCCGGCCAACACCGAGCACGGCTTCCACAACGACACCACGCCGCGCTATGACGAGGTCGCCGCGCGCGAGGCCTGGAGCCGCACGCTGGCATTGTTCGAGCGCACGCTGCGGACGGCCTGACCGCCACCTGTGCCGGCCGGCCCCCGATGCCAACGCGCACGCCCGCCGGTCCCTGGGCGGTCTGCCACGACCGCCAGACGCCCCGGGCGCGCTGCGCCCGGATTAAGTCGATCAAAACCTTCCGATAATGCGCCGAACGCTGCGCACATGAAGATGCCATCCGGCACGGTCGCCGCATACAGGTATCGCTTCATGGCCATCCTGACAATACGCCAGAATCGGCAAAACGCGCTTACATTCCGGTCAAAAGTCATGTATGTCGCATACATTCACCTGAATTAATAGGACTTTATTCCATTCTATTAACTGAAATTGAACGGAATAAAAAGTAAATACGCAGCCCATTATTAAATTCACGCGAAACCGACAAACCTGAGACATAGAGTTGCGGCGCTCCAAGCGAGCGCCCCATCCTAAGACCAGGGAATCGACCGTGAACGCCGCACCCAACCTCTCATGTCGCCGGGTGCATCGCACCCGGCTCAGCCTTGCCCTTCCCGCCGCCATGCTGATGACGCTGTCCGCACAGGCTGCGTTCGCCCAGGACGCGTCCACGTCCACCGACACCAAGACGCTCGATCGCATCACCGTCACCGGCTCCAACATTCCGCGCACGACGACCGAAACCGCGTCGCCGATCCAGATCATCAGCCGCGAGCAGATCGACCGCACCGGCAAGACCACGGTCGGCGAATACCTGCAGAGCCTGTCCGTCGATGGCGCGGGCTCCGTGCCCAAGAGCTTCGGCAATGGATTCGCGGGCGGCGGTTCGGCGATCTCGCTGCGCGGCCTCGGCGCGGGCTCCACCCTGGTCCTGCTCAATGGCCGCCGACTGGCACCGTTCGGTCTGGCCGATGATGGTCAGAAGGTCTTCACCGATCTCAGCACGATCCCGCTGGATGCGGTGGAGCGCATCGAAGTCCTGAAGGATGGCGCATCGTCGATCTACGGCTCCGATGCGATCGCCGGCGTCGTCAACATCCTGTTGCGCAAGGATTTCACCGGCACCGTGATCACCGGTTCATACGGCACTTCGGGCGACAGCGACGGCAACCAGCGCAAGGTCTCGCTGACGACCGGCTTCGGCGACATGGCCACCGACGGCTACAACGTGTTCTTCAGCGTCGAAGGCGCCAAGACCGACGGCATCGGCATCTCCGACCGCCGCAACCGCAAGTGGATCGGCTCCGGCGACACGCGTCCGTATGGCTACGCGATCGGCACCAACCTGCCCGGCCGCATCACCGGTGGCGGCACCGGTGCCGGCGGTGGTCCCAGCGGCGCCATCGAGAACCCCAATACCGAACTGTTCGAATCCCTGCCCGGCTGCGCGGCGCTGTCGAACGTGACACCGCAGGATCCGGCAGGCGGCTGCCTGTGGGATGTCGGCCAGTTCCGCGACCTCTCGCCGCAGGAGGAGTACATCAACTTCTTCTCGCGCGCATCGTTCGCGGTCAGCGACACCTCCGAGCTGTACATGGAACTGGGGATGTCCAACAAGAAGACCGTGTTCAAGAACACCCCCTCCGGCGTCTCCGGTGCCTGGGGCTATCCCGGCGGCCCGGTCAACGCCAGCGATCCCGGTCCCGGCGCGACCGTGCTCGGCCCGGACCATCCGGATAATCCCTATCCGGGCACCGCCAACCGGCTGCGGTACACCGCCTTCGATGTCGGCCCGCGCACGACCTACAACGACAGCCGCTTCATGCGGCTGCTGCTCGGCTTCAAGGGCACGGTGGCGGACTGGGACTACGATGTCGGCTACCTGCATTCGCAGAGCAACCTCAACAACGAGCGCACCGGCTTCCTGCGCTACAGCGCCGTCAAGACCGCACTCGAAGATCCCAACAGCCCAGTCGGCTACTGGCGCATCGGCGACGATTCCGGCCTGAACTCGCAGGCGCTCTACGACTTCATCTCGCCACGGATTTCGGCCACCGGCGAGACCAAGCTCGACATCTTCGATGCCAAGGCCTCGCGCTCGTTGATAGATCTGCGCGGCGGCCCGCTCGGCATCGCGGTCGGTGCCGAATACCGCCGGCAATCCGTGCTGCTGACGCCGCAGACCTATACCGACGTCGGCGACATCATCGGTCTTGGCTATTCGGCCTATGAGGGCGTCGAGAAAGTCACCAGCGCCTATGTCGAACTCAATGCACCGGTCCTCGAAAGCCTGGAACTGACCGCGGCGCTTCGCACCGACCGCTACGACCAGGGCGAGAACTCGACCACGCCGAAGGTGGGCGTCAAGTGGACGCCCGCCGACTGGATCGCGTTGCGCGGCACCTATGCAGAGGGCTTCCGCGCGCCGAACCCCGCGGAAGCGGGCACCGGCGGCCTGGCAGCGTTCAGCACGGCGGTCGATCCGGTGCGCTGCGCGGCGCCGGGCAATGAACCGCAGGACTGCGATGCCGGCCCGATCGCGCTGATCACCTCGCCCAACCCGGAGCTGACGCCGGAGGAATCCAAGAGCTACACGCTCGGTGTCGTGCTGCAACCCTGGCAGGGCACGTCGTTGGCACTGGATGCGTTCCGGATCAAGCGCACCGACGAGATCTTCGGCGGCAGCGCCGATGCCGCGATCGCCGCCGGCGGTGCCAATGTCATCCGCGGCACCAACGAGATCCCGGGCACGCCTGGCAGCGGCTCCATCCTGGCGGTGCTGGTGGCGTACCAGAACGCCAGCTCGACCACGGTGGAAGGCCTGGACCTGGATCTCTCCCAGCGTTTCAATCTGGGCAATGCTGGCAACCTGCGACTGGGCCTGCAATGGACGCACATCAGCTCGTTTGAGCGTCTGGACGTTGACGGATCGCGATATGAGTTTGCTGGCACACATGGGAACTGTGATGTCACCAACTGCATCGGCACGCCCAAGAACAAGGCCAACTTCGCCGCCACCTGGGAGATGGACCGCTTCAGCCTCAGCGGCCTCGTCAACTGGCGCGACAGCATGCGCAACGTCTCGGCAGCGGCGGAAACCGAGTGCGCGAACGGATTCGCGAACGGCGACGATGCCCCGTCAGGTTGCGAGTTGGCCTCGTTCTACACGATCGACCTGTCGGGTCGCTGGGAAGCGACCGAGCACTGGGAGATCTTCGGTTCGGTCGCCAACGTGACCGATCGCATCGCCCCGCTGGACCCGCTGACCTACGGCGCCATCAACTACAACCCGCTGGACTTCAGCGGCGCCATCGGCCGCTACTACACGCTTGGCGCCAAGTTCAAGTTCAACTGACGCGCCGTCACGGCATAACCAGAAACCGTCTCTCTCCAAGTTCGCCCCGGCTCACCCCGGGGCGTCTTTTTGTGGCCTGCCATCCATGGCGGCCCCCCTTCGGGCCAACGCTGCGCGTTGTCAAAAATCGCTCCAGGCGATTTTTTGGTTCTTCTCCCATGTGCGTGTCCGTGTGTTGGCGGACAGGGAGCGGCATCGGCTCCGGAGACCGCGTCGCCCCGTCCGGGAATTACTGTCCGGCTCGGTCAGCCATCGTGGCTGACTCGCCGCCGCGGGCCATCCATGGCCCCGCTCTCCGCAATCCCCGGCCGAGGCGACGCACTGGCGTCGGAGGGGCCGAGGTCTTCGATGGGATGCACCCTGCCGAAGCCGCAATCGTGACGCTCGCGGCAGCGGCGAGGCGGGCGGAGGTTGCGCCGAGCACGCCATGGATGGCGTGCGCCCGAGTCAGGGCAGGATGCCCTGACCGAGGGAAGAGCAGCCGCAGCCCGGCAGGCCGCTGCAAATCCAGCACCGCGATCCCGCTCTGCTCTTTTCACTTCCAAGCGAAGCAAAACAGACACGTTGTCGGCTCGGAGACCGCGTCGTCAGCCGCGCACCGGCACCCACTTGAACGGACCGGCGTCGACCAGTTGATCCGACCCCACGGCCACCTGCCCCTGCACCGGGAGCAGCACGGCCTCGACCAGCGCAGCCGCAATGCACGCGGCCGGATTGATGCGCCAGCGCCGTGGCAGCACCGGTCCCAGCGCCTGCAGGACGATCGTCGCCGCGCGTTCGCCGCGACGGACGTCCTCGCGCTCGCCGCCGATCAGTCCCGGCCGCACCAGCGCCAGCGACGGATAACCGAGCGCCGCCAATGCAGCCTCCAGCTCGCCCTTGGTGCGGTTGTAGAAGATCCGCGAGCGCGGATCGGCGCCCATCGCCGAGTTCAGCGCGAAGACGCGCGCGCTGTGCGCCAAGGCGATGCGCGCGACCGCCAGCGGGTATTCGAGATCGACGGTCCGGAACGCCGCCTGCGATCCGGCCTGGGCGATCGTGGTGCCCAAGGTGCAGATGACGCCATCGACCGCCCACCATGGCGCCGTTTCCGGCAACGCCGCAAAGTCCACGGCCGGGTTCAGCAGCCTGGGATCCGACACGGCCAATACGCGGCGCGTCGGTGCCACCACCTGCGCGACACGCGGGTCGGCGAGCAGGCGGGCAAGCACCTGCTGCCCGACCAGTCCGGTGGCGCCGACGTGCAGGATCCTCATCGCCATGCCCTCCAGTGGGAACTGCCGACGACGACCACGCCGTCACGCACGTCCATGATGCATCCACATACAGTCCAGCGCGTCGAGCGCGATATGCACCAGCAGGCCGATGCCCAGCAGGCGCGTCCGCCGCGGTACCACCATGGCGCCATAGACTGCGATCGCGGGCAGCGTGTGCAAGGGATGGAAGCCGATGCTGCAGCGATCGGGTGCATAGATCGGATCGGCCAGCAGGTGATCGAGGTCGATCAGCCAGCCCAGCAACAGCAGCAACCACGCGTGCGCGAACCGGCCTCGCCAGAACAGCCAGGCCAGCAAGGCCGGCACGGCCGCGTGCAGGAACAGATGGAAGATCGCGCGCACACCCATGATGCCGGCGACTATGCCAAGCGTGCCCGGGGTTGTCGATGTCGATGCCGCCTTCGACACCAGCACGCCTGTCGCCGAGGATCGATGCCCCGGTGGAGGCCGCGACAACAGGAGGAACGTACGGTTGAACGGCGCTCCGCTGGCCGTCGCGCAGCTCCGAAACGCGGTCGATGGCCTGTACGCCCTTGACTGCCAGGCCACGTCGCGCCCTATTCGAGCGCCCGGCCTGCGATCATGTGCGCATGACCGAGACCCTATCCTTCACGCGCCTTCCGCTGTCCGCGGCCCTGCTGCAGGGCGTCGACGCCCTCGACTATACCGAGATGACGCCGATCCAGGCCCAGGCGCTGCCGGCCATCCTGGACGGGCGCGACGTCATCGCCCAGGCACCGACCGGCAGCGGCAAGACCGCGGCCTTCGGGCTTGGCCTGCTGCATCGCCTCGATCCCGCGCTGGTCAGGACCCAGGCCCTGGTGCTGTGCCCGACGCGCGAATTGGCCGACCAGGTCGGCAAGCAGCTGCGCAAGCTGGCGGTCGGCATCCCCAACCTGAAGGTGTCGATCCTGTGCGGCGGCATCCCGCTGGGACCGCAGCTGGCCTCGCTGACCCACGAGCCGCATGTCGTCGTCGGCACGCCCGGGCGCATCCAGGAACTCGCGCAGAAGCAGGCACTGCAGCTCAAGGGCATCCGCACGCTGGTGCTGGACGAGGCCGACCGCATGCTGGACATGGGCTTCGAGGAGCCGATCCGCGACATCGTCAAGCGCACGCCGAAGGATCGCCAGGGCCTGCTGTTCTCGGCCACGTTCCCCGATGCGATCCGCACGCTCGGCAATGCGATGCTGCGCGACGCGCTGGAAGTCAGCGTCGATGGCGGCGCGCAGCCGGCCGCGATCGAGCAGTTCTTCTTCGAGGTCGAGCCCACGCGCAAGGCCCCACTGCTGGCGGCCCTGCTGCTGCGCTACCGTCCGGAATCCACCGTGGTGTTCTGCAATACCCGCGCCGATACCGTCGAAGTCGTCGGTTCGCTGGAGCACTACGGCTTCTCCGCATTGGCGCTGCATGGCGACATGGAACAGCGCGACCGCGACGAAGTGCTGGTGCAGTTCGCCAACCGCAGTTGCAGCGTGCTGGTCGCCAGCGATGTCGCCGCGCGCGGACTCGACGTCGAGGACCTTGGCGCCGTCGTCAACTACGAACTCCCGACCGACGCCGACACCTACCTGCACCGCATCGGCCGCACCGGTCGCGCCGGACGCAAGGGCCTCGCGCTGGCGTTGTGTACCCCGCGCGAACTGCCGCGCGCCAGCATGATCGAAGAGCGCCAGGGCAAGCCCCTGCGCTGGGAAAAGATGCTGCCGCTGTCGGGCAAGGCCAGCCATGTCCCCAACGCCGCGATGGCCACCCTGCGCATCGATGCCGGCCGCACCGACAAGCTGCGTCCCGGCGACATCGTCGGCGCCCTGACCGGCGATGCCGGTCTGCACAAAGACGCCATCGGCAAGATCGACGTCTACGCCACTCGCAGTTACGTCGCGATCGCCCGCGCCCAGGCCGCCAATGCGTTGGCCCGCCTGCGCGAAGGCAAGATCAAGGGCCGCAAATTTCGCGTCAACCGGCTGTAGGGCGGGTCTCGACCCGCCATTCGGTACCTCGACAGTCGCCTGGTTCTCCCTCACGGCGATCACCTCCCGTGCCGACCCAGCGTGCGTGGGATCCGACGCGACCGGCG
Organism: Luteimonas sp. RIT-PG2_3; assembly: GCF_054902115.1. Lineage (NCBI taxonomy): Bacteria > Pseudomonadati > Pseudomonadota > Gammaproteobacteria > Lysobacterales > Lysobacteraceae > Luteimonas > Luteimonas sp. RIT-PG2_3. The sequence continues at coordinate 178,158 of NZ_JBUBPF010000006.1, forward strand.
ATGCGATGGTGCGTGGAGTTTGATGCGGCAGGCGGCGGGCGGCGGGTCGAGACCCGCCCTACGCAGGTGGCTACGTCTCTTTCTCTGTTCGACCGTCGCGTCGCATCGGTCGCACCCGCGTGCGCGGAATGCCTGCCGCAAGCGGTCAGCGGATCACAACGGTGGTGGCCTTGTTGGCGACCAGGTAAGGCGTCAGGTCGTCGACCTGGCCGACCTTGCCGATGGCGCGCTGCGCGAATTTCTGTCCGGTGATGCGGACGTGGCAGTTCAGGAAGGGCTTGTCCTTGTCCTTGCCCTTGGAGCAATAGACCACGCGGCCGTCGCGGTCCCAGCCCAGCACGAGGCGCTCCTGCTGGTTGCTGGTCCGATAGATGCAACCTTTGTGGATGTCGGATTCGGCCATGGCCATGGGTGTATTTCCTGATCGAAGTGAAGCGCCGCTGCCGCGCGGCGACGCTACCGTGCAGCATCGCAGGGCGGGTTTCAAGCCGCCGCCACGTACAGACCGTCACGCGCGTTCAAATACCCGCGTCTTTCCTGCCCGCGCTGCCGGCGCCACCGCCCCTCGCAGCGGCGTCGCGCGCGACATCGACCTGTGTTCCGGCCTCCACATGCAAGCCGAGCCCATCCCACGCGCGCTCGACCGCCTGCCTGGCCGCATCCAGCGACGCGTCGCGCGCGACCAGGCGTTGCCTGCGATCCAGGGTGCACGACAGGCCCAGCGATGACAGCAGGCCATGGGCGTCGCATAGTGCCGTGGCGATGCCGTCGTCGAGCAGGCCTTGCGTGCGCGCGGCTTCGATCAGCAGCGGCGTCGCGCGCGGCGCCAGCAAAGCGGGCCGGGTAGCGGCATCGCGCAACACGAGGTATTGCAGCAGGAACTCGAGGTCGACCAGGCCGCCCTCGCCCTGCTTGAGGTCGAACCGCTCCTCGCTGCTGCGATCGAGTTCCTTGCGCATGCGCTGGCGCATCGCCACGATGTCGGCGCGCAGGCTGTCGGCATCGCGCGGACGCGCCAGCGTGGCGGTGCGCACGCGCTCGTACTCGTCGCGCAAGGTGGCGTCGCCCGCGATCGCACGCGCGCGCACCAGGGCCTGGTGTTCCCAGGTCCAGGCACGCTCGCGCTGGTATTCGGCATAGCTGGCCAGCGTGGACACCAGCAGGCCCTTGCCGCCATCGGGGCGCAGGCGCACGTCGATGTCGTAGAGACGGCCGGCGCCGGTCACCGCGCCGAGCAGCGAGACGATCTTCTGCGCCAGCCGTGCGAACCAGCGGTTGGCGTCCATCGTGCGTGCGCCATCGGAATGCGCGTCGGCGGGTGCGTCGTAGAGGAACACCAGGTCGAGATCCGAGCCGAAGCCCAGCTCCTCTCCGCCCAGGCTGCCGTAACCGACGACGATGAAGCGCGCGCCAGGCACAACGCCATGGGGACCGCGCATCTCGCGCTGAGCCAGTTCCAGCACGGCTTCGACGACGCCATCGGCCAGCCACGCGAGTTGCCGGGTGGAATCCTGCGCCGGCTGGCGCTGGTCGAGCGTGGCCAAGGCGATGCGGAAGCTGAGCTGCTGGCGGATCTCGTTGAGGGCGAACAGCGCCGATTCGGTGTCCTGCTGCTGCAGCACCTGCCGGCAGGCTTCGATCATCTGCGTGCGCTCGGGCAACGGGCCTTCGGCGCGGGCGTCGAGCAGTTCGTCGAGCAGCAGGGGATGCGCGGCCAGGCGTTCGGCCAGCAGGGCGCTTCGCGTCATCACGTCGACCAGCCGCGCCAGCGCCACGGGTTGCTCGTCCAGCAGGGCGAGGTAGCTGGTCCGGCGCAGCACGTTGTGCAACAGGGCCAGCAAGCGGCGCACCGCCTGCAACGGGCGGTCGGCCGGTGCGGAGGCCTGCAGCAGCACCGGCATCAGCCGGTCGAGGCGCGCGCGCGCGGTGTCGGACAGGTCGCGCACGCTGGGCGAACGCACGAAGTCGCGCAAGGCGGCATCGACGTCCTCGGCATCCTGGAAGCCGGCCGACGACAGCGCCTGCGCGTCCGCCTGGTCGGGCAGCGCACGCCAGTAGCCGGACAGGTCATCGGCCACCACCGGGCGCCGCTTGCGCTGCGACAGCAGCGCGTCGAACTCGCGCGCGACGCGGTCGCGGTGCGCCGACAGCGCATCGTCGAGCGTCGTCCAATCGGGATATCGCATGCCCTGCGCCAGCCGCAGCCGTCCCGCGGCATCGTCCGGCAAGGCGTAGGTCTGCGCATCGCGCAGCATCTGCAGGCGGTTCTCGACATGGCGCAGGAACAGGTACGCCTGCTCGAGCGCCTGCACGGTCCCGGCCTCGATCTGCCCGGACTGCTGCAGCGCGCGCAGGGCCGGCAGCAGGCGGCGCTCGCGCAATGCCGGTTCGCGGCCGCCACGAATCAGCTGCAGGGCCTGGGCCAGGAACTCGATCTCGCGGATGCCGCCGGGCCCGCGCTTGATGTCGCCGGCCATTTCCTTGCGTGCGACCTCGGCGGCGATCATCGCCTTCATCTCGCGCAGGCCATCGAGCGCACCGTAGTCGAGATAACGGCGATAGACGAACGGCCGCAGCATAGCCAGGAAACGCTCGCCGGCCGCGATGTCGCCCGCGACCGGGCGCGCCTTCTGCCAGGCATAGCGCTCCCAGTCGCGGCCCTCGCGCTGGAAATACAGCTCCATCGCCGCGAAGCTCAGCGCGATGCGACCGGCGTTGCCGAACGGACGCAGGCGCAGGTCGACGCGATGGCAGAAGCCGTCGACGGTGGTTTCGTCGAGCAGCTTGGCCAGTTGCTGGCCCAGCCGCGCAAAGTAATCGTCGGCGACCAGCGCGCGCGCGCCGTCGCTGTCTCCGGCGGATTCGTAGCCGTAGACGAGGTCGATGTCGGAACTGAAGTTGAGCTCGCCACCGCCAAGCTTGCCGAGCCCGAACACGACCAGACGGACCGGCGCCCCCTCGTCACCGCCATCGCCCGTGCCACTGTCAGCGCTGGCACGCACATGCCCGTAGCGCTGGGCGAATTCGATTTCCAGCGCGGCCAGCGCCTGCTGCAGGCAGCGTTCGGCCAGTTGGGTGCTGCCGGCCAGCGTCTGCTCGACGCTGTCGAGGTCGAAGACATCGCGCCAGATCAGGCGCGTGGACTCTGCACTGCGATAACGCCGCAGCAGCATCGCCCATTCGCTGCGCTGCGCGGCCTCCAGCACCGGCGGCGGTTCCGGTTGCGCCCCGTCGTCGGCAAGCAGGCGCGACAGCAGGACCGGCTGGCGCAGCAGCACGTCGATCGCGAAATCGCTGGCGAGGGCGATGCGGCGCAGGCGCGCGACGGTATCCGCATCGCTGCGGACCGGCGCCGGGAAGCGGGCGAGCGCGCGCTCGACCAGGGCATCGAGCGTGGATTGCGTGGCGTCTGCCTGGGAAATGTCGTCCATGCCGCGATTGTGGCATCGCGTCGTGACGATGTATCGGCCGGTCTCAACCGGTATCGGCCGGCCTATGCCTGTGCGCCCGCTGCGTGTGCCATGCGGCGCATCGATGGTGTTGGCAGCGGCGCGCGCTCCGCCGCCAGGCCCTAGACTATGGCGTGGTGCGCGCCTGCCTGCTGGCGCGCGATCGCCGCACCCTTTCCGCTTCGCACCGCCCCTCCCGGAGCCCCGCCGCACGATGTTCGACCTGTTTGCCGACCAGCAGCTGGATGCGCGCGAAGCGATCGGCCGGCGCGCGTTCGTGCTGCGTGGTTTCGCACTGGCGCACGAGGACGCCCTGCTGCAGGCGCTGGCGACGGTGGCGGCGGCGTCGCCGTTCCGGCAGATGTCGACACCGGGCGCGCTGACGATGTCGGTGGCGATGACCAATTGCGGCGACCTTGGCTGGATCAGCGATCTTCGCGGCTACCGCTACACCGGCATCGATCCCGAGACCCGGGTGCCGTGGCCGGCGATGCCGGACGTGCTCCAGCGGCTGGCGGGCGACGCGGCACAGACGGCCGGATTTCCTGGCTTCGAGCCCGACGCCTGCCTGGTCAACCGCTACGTGCCCGGTGCCCGGCTGTCGTTGCACCAGGACCGCGACGAGCGCGATTTCGATGCCCCGATCGTCTCGGTGTCGCTGGGGATGTCGGCGATGTTCCTGTTCGGCGGCTTCGCGCGAGCCGATCGCAACGCCAGGGTCGCGCTGCACCATGGCGACGTCCTGGTCTGGGGTGGCGAGGACCGGCTGCGCTTCCACGGCGTGCTGCCGCTGAAGGGCCCGCCGCACCCCCTGCTCGGTGAGCAGCGGATCAATTTCACGCTGCGCCGGGCGGGCTGAGCACCGCGCCGGGCCCGGAGAACGCAGGCCCGGAGAACGTCGGCCTTGAACCGGTTCTGCCGGTGTTGGGCAATAAAAAAGCCCGCTTGCAGCGAACTGCCAGCGGGCTTTGCTCCCTCCCCCACGTCGGGTGCGGGGCCATCGTGAATGAAGTCTTACCCCCGTTGCACGCTGCACTGCAAAACAGAACCTATGGGTTCAATAACTCTGCAGGCCGCCGAGCGCGTGTCCACTGCGGTGCGAACCGCAGGATGGGTGAATGCGCGGAGGGTGACGCCACCCATCAGCGCCGCAGGTCCTTGAGGATTTCGCGCGCGGCGTTGCGCCCCGGCAGGCCGGTCACGCCGCCGCCGGGATGCGTGCCCGAGCCGCACAGGTACAGATGGCCGATGCGGCTGCGGTAGTTGCCCTCGCCCAGCAACGGGCGCGCACTGAACAACTGGTCGAGGCCGAGCGAGCCGTGGAAGATGTCGCCGCCGAGCAGGCCAAACTCGCGTTCGAGGTCGAGCGGCGTCAGCGCCTGGTAACCGAGCACGCTGCGCGCGAAGTTCGGCGCCTGCGCGTCGACGGTATCGATCATCAACCTGGCGACGGTGTCGCGGTGCGCATCCCAGCCGCCGTCGGCGTCGGCGATGACCGGATTGACGTGCTGGCAGAACAGGCTGGCGACATGCGCGCCCGCAGGTGCGACCCGGCCGTCGACCAGGGTGTCGTCGAGCGTTGACGAGATCACCAGTTCGACGATCGGCGCGCGGGCCCAGCCCGGGTTGTGCTCGCGCGACTTGGCATCGAAGTAGGCCTGCTCGAAATACCGCAGCGACGGTCCGATCAGGATGCCGCTCTGGTGGTGCGGTTGCAGCACGCTGCCGGGCGCGGCGGTGAAATCGGGCAGTTCGCTGAGCGCGACATTCATCCGGAACGTGCCCGATCCGCAACGATAGCGGGCGATGCGTTGGGCGGTGTCGTCGTCGAGCACGCCGGGTTCGATCAGCCGCGTGTACAGCAGCTTCGGATTGAGGTTGGAGACGAGGGTCCTGGCCAGCAGCTCGCGGCCGTCGGCCAGCGCGACGCCGATGGCCTGTCCGTCGCGCGTCAGCACGCGCGCGACCTCGGCGCCGGTGACGATGTCGACGCCGCGCGCGGCGCATTCGCGCGCCATCGCCTGCGTGATCGCGCCCATGCCGCCGATCGCATGGCCCCAGACACCGGTCTTGCCGTTGACCTCGCCAAACACGTGGTGCAGCAGCACATAGGCCGAGCCCGGCGTGTAGGGGCTGGCGAAGTTGCCGACCACCGAATCCCAGCCCAGCGCGGCCTTCAGCGGCTCGCTTTCGAACCATTGGTCGAGCAGTTCGCCGGCCGACTTGGTGAACAGGTCCATCAGGTCGCGGCGGCCGCGCATGTCCAGGTGCTTGAGCTGTCGTGCGACCGCGATCGAACCCAGCCAGTCGGCCAGCACGAAGCGGTCGGAAACGTTGGGCGGGGTGCGCCCCATCAGCGCACGCAGCACGACGACGACGCGGTCGAGCATCGCGTAGTACTGCGGCAGGCGCTCGGCATCGCGACGCGACCACGCCGCGACCTCGGCCAGGCCGTCGGGTCCGCCAAGGCGGAACGAGCGTCCTCCCGGCAGCGGCAGGAAGTTCGAGAACGGGCGCTCGACGACGCGCAGCCCGTGCTCGACCAGGCGCAGGTCGGCGATGACCTGCGGGTTCAACAGGCTGACGGTGTAGCTGGCGACCGAGTTGCGGAAACCCGGATGGAAACTTTCGGTGACCGCGGCGCCGCCGACGACGCCACGACGCTCGAGTACGCAGACCTTCAGTCCGCCCGCGGCGAGGTAAGCCGCGCAGACCAGGCCGTTGTGGCCGCCGCCGATGATCAGTGCGTCGTAGCCCGACGCCAGCGCGCGCGCGGCCATCAGCGGCGCGCCGCCGGCAGCATGCGCTCGACCAGGTCGGCCAGCAGCGACGCCGCCTGCGGGCGCCCCAGTGCGGCCGCCGCGGCCGCGGCCTGCGGCAATGCCTCCGGCGAGGCGAACAGCTGTTCCAGCCGCGTCGACAGCGCCTGCGGCGTCAGTTCGGCCTCGGGCACGTGCCAACCGACGCCGGCGTCGGCCAGGGTCTGCGCATTGCGCCGCTGTTCCTCGCGCGAGCCGCCCTGCGGCAACGGCACGAAGATCGCCGGGCGACCGATCGTCAGCAGGTCGGCGGCGGTGGTCGCGCCGGCGCGGGTGATGACCAGGTGCGCATCGCGCAGGCGTGCGCCGATGTCGTCGAAGAACGGACGCACCTCGGCATCGACGCCTGCGGCCCGCAACTGCGCCTGCACGTCCTGGGCATCGTCGCCCTTGTATTGCAGCGACAGTCGCAACCGATGGCGCAGCGGCGCCGGCAATGCCAGCAGTGCCGGCGGCACGACCTGGCCGAACACCTGCGCGCTCTGGCTGCCGCCGACGACCAGCAGGTGCAACGGCGAGGTCGCCGAGAACGCCGGATAGTCGCCCCGCGCCTCGAGGATCGCGCGCCGCACCGGGTTGCCGGTCTCGCGTACGCGCGAGGCATCGAAGCCGTCGGCACCGGCGATCTGCGGGAACGAGATCGCCAATCCATCGGCGAAGCGCAGCAATTGCTGGTTGGCCTTGCTCAGGCGAGTGGCCTGCTCGTGCAGCAGCAGCGGGATGCCGAGGCTGCGCGCCGCCAACGCCGGCGCAAAACTCGGATACCCCCCGAAACCGACCATGACCTGGGCCTTGCGCCGGCGCAGGTCGCCGCGCGACTGCAGCCATGCACGCGCGATCGTCCAGGCCGCCTTCAATTTGCGGCCCAGACCGCCCTCCAGGCTGCTAGCCGGCAGCACCACATGGTCGATGCCCTGCAGCGCCAGCGTGTAGGCCGCACCGCGCCGCTCGGTATGGATCACGACCTCGTGGCCGCGCGCCTGCAGTTCGCGCGCCAGCGCCTCGGCCGGAAACAGGTGCCCGCCGGTGCCACCGGCGGCCAGCGCGATCGTCGCGGCGACACGGGGGGCGACGGCCGCCCCTGCTGCGACAGAGGCTGATGCGGTCGGGAGAGGGGACGTCTGGGAGGCGGACGGAGCGGAGACGGATGCGTTGGACATGGGACGGCCGGCGGACAACAGGCGATGACTATAAAGCAGCGCCCGGCGCATCCCGAACCCTCGCCATGCGCCCGGGAACAACCGCGTTCAGCGCTGTCAATGCGCACAACGTCGCATGCCTGCGGCAGGACCTCGACGGAAGGCAGGGGCGATAATCGGACACCCCCACCCAGCAGGCTTTGCCCGCCATGCCCGAATCCCGTATCCGCCACGTGCCGCTGCGCGAGCGCATCGTCAGCGCCGAGACCGCCGCCGCCCATATCGCGCCGGGCGCGACCGTCGCGATGAGCGGCTTCACCGGCTCGGGCTATCCCAAAGTGGTGCCGGTCGCGCTGGCGGCCCGCATCGAACAGGCGCATGCCGCCGGCGATGCGTTCCAGATCCGGCTGCTGACCGGCGCCTCGACCGCCCCCGAACTCGATGGTGCGCTGGCCAAGGTCGACGGCATCGCGTTGCGGCTTCCGTTCCAGAGCGATCCCGATGCGCGCAAGCGTATCAACGACGGCAGCCTTGCCTACATCGACGCGCACCTGAGCCATGTCGCCCAGCACGCCTGGTTCGGCTTCTATGGCGATATCGACGTTGCCGTCATCGAGGCCACCGCGATCCGCGAGGACGGCGGCATCGTGCCGTCGACGTCGGTCGGCAACAGCAAGACCTGGCTGGACCTGGCGAAGAAGGTCGTCGTCGAGGTCAACAGCTGGCAGCCGCCGGAACTCGAGGGCATGCACGACATCTATTACGGCACCGCGTTGCCCCCGCTGCGCCGGCCGATCCCGCTGGAACATGGCGACGACCGCATCGGCGAGACCGCGTTGCGCGTGGACCCCCACAAGATCGTCGCGATCGTGCAGACGCATGCCCCCGACCGCAACAGCCCGTTCGCGCCGGCAGACGCCACCAGCCAGCGGATCGCCGGCCACCTGATCGAGTTCCTGCAGCACGAGGTTGCCAAGGGCAGGCTGCCGGCGAACCTGCTGCCACTGCAGTCGGGCGTCGGCAACATTCCCAACGCGGTGCTGGCGGGACTGGCGAACAGCGGCTTCCGCGACCTCAGCGCCTTCACCGAAGTCATCCAGGACGGCATGCTCGACTTGCTGCGCGACGGCGTGCTGAAGTACGCGTCGTGCACCGGGTTCGCCCTGAGCCCAGCGGCGAACGAGGTCTTCAAGCGCGACATCGCGCTGTACCGCGAGAAGATCATCCTGCGCACGCAGGAGATCAGCAACCATCCCGAGCTCGTGCGTCGCCTGGGCTGCATCGGCATGAACGGCATGGTCGAAGTCGACCTGTACGGCAACGTCAATTCGACCCACATCATGGGCACGCGCATGCAGAACGGCATCGGCGGTTCGGGCGACTTCGCGCGCAACGGCTTCCTGTCGATCTTCCTGAGCGCGAGCACCGCCAAGGGCGGCAGCATCTCGTCGATCGTGCCGATGGTCAGCCATGTCGACCACACTGAGCACGATGTCTCGATCGTCGTCACCGAACAGGGCTTGGCCGACCTGCGCGGGCTGTCGCCGAAACAGCGCGCGCGCGTGCTGATCGCACAGTGCGCGCACCCCGACTACCGCGATGCACTCAACGACTACTTCGAACGCGCGTTGCGCGACAGCTACGGCAAGCACACGCCGCACCTGCTGCCCGAGGCGCTGTCATGGCACCAGCGCTGGCTCGACAGCGGCACGATGCTGCCTGGCGGCGCCTGAGCGTCCCCAGAACCTGTTGACGATCTGTCGCGAGCGCAGTCAGGTGGCATGTGGCGTGCATACCAGTGAAGATCAGGCAGAAAGCGCAGTGTACGTGCAGGCATACGAGCAACCGAGCATCGCACGCGCGCCCGATGGCAAGCGCAGCAAGATCGTGTACAGGTTCTCAGGCCCGGGAGGTACGCACCCGCACTGCATGCCCGTTACGCCTGCGGGCACGCGTCCGCGCTGCAAGCGTCCTGCACGTCGGCCACCACGTCGAGGACGAAGAATGCCAGCTTGCGCGAACGCGGCAACTGCTTGAGCTGCCATTCCGCCCGCGAGGCGGTCGAACGGTCCGGATAGCCGCGGCTGGCCAGGATCCGCAGCGGTGGATGCGCCCGCGTATAGCGCGCCCCCTTGCCGGCGACATGCGCCTGGAAACGTCCCGGCAGGTCGGTGGTGATGCCGGCGTAGTAACTGCCGTCCTGGCATTCGAGCAGGTACAGCAGCCAGGGCGAGGGGACGACGGTCATGCCCGCCATTGTCCGCGAATCGCTGGCCCCTGGGCAGGCATGCCGCCAGCCATGCGGCCTGCAGGCGCTGCGTGCGGCGTCAATCGCGAAGGTAATGCGGCCGGCTGTCGAACCATTCGCGCGCGCCTTTCAGATGCATGCGCCGCTGGTCGCCATTGATCTCCATGCCGGCGCCGAGCACGCCCCACTTGGCATAGAGGTCGCCCGTACGCTGCTGGCCGCGCAGGCGGAAGCGTCCTTCGACCTGGAAGCGGTCGTTGGCGGCCTGCATCCGATCGAGCACGAGGGTCTCGCCCTGCCATTGCAAGCGGCCCTTCAGCCGCGCCTGGCCGTCATCGACCAGCCGGCCGATCCAGGCCGGATAACCGGCACGGTCGGAGAACAGCGCCAGCAGGAAGCCGACATCCTTCATGCGCGCATCCAGCGTCGCGCCGACCTGGTTGCGCTTGGCCCAGCGCACGTCGCCGCTGGGCATCTGCAAGGTCGCCCACCAGCCATCCCGGGTGCTGCCATCGGCCTCGGTGAAGCCGACATTGCGCAGCTGCACCGTCGAACCGCCAAGGCTGAAATGCCGGGCCTGCAGGTCGCCTCGGCGCAGCCGCGCATCGATCGCGATGTCACCACGCATACGCACGCCCGCCGCGACCAGTTCGGTGCGCGGGCCGCGCACCTGCAACCGGCCTTCGCCGAGTTCGCCTTCGCCATCGATGCGCAGGTCGCCGGTCAGCGTGCCGCTGCCGCCGGTGAAGCGCAGCGCCTCGCTGGGCAGGTAACGGTTGTACGCACGCAGGTCGGGCACGCGCGCATCGCGGAAGCGCACCTGTCCGCGCAGGCTGTCGCGCAGTTTCGCCAGCTCGTTGGCGGCGGTCAGTTCAAGCTGCAGGTCGCGGCCGGTGACGTAAGGCCGCGCGGGCGCATCCGATGGCGCGATGCCGAAGCTGTCGAGCTTCAGGTCCAGCCGTGTCGCGGACACGCCATTGGCCGCAGGCTTGATCATCGCCAGCAACTGGCCGCTGCCGCGCACGTGATTGCCCATGACATCGGCCGACGCTTCGACGTCCGGCACGCTCAGGCGACTGCCGTCGGCAAGCTTGCCCTGCGCGATCTGCAGGTCCATGTCGACGACGCCACGCCCGGCCAGGTTCAACCAGTCGGCCTGCACGAACAGTCCGCTGACCCAGTCCAGCGACGGGAAGTGCCACTGCCCCTTCAGATGTCCCGATACGCCGGCCAGGCGCGCGCGCCAGTTGCCGAGCGGCAACGTGTTGCCGGCGACACGCAGGTCGGCATCCAGCGACAGGTGTTTGCCATCGATCGCCGGCACGATCGCGCGCACGCGGATGTCGTCGTCGACGCTGACCGTGGCGTCGAGCGTGTTGCTGACGCGACGACCGGCGGGATCGATCGCGATCAGCGGCGCATGCAGGTGCAGCGACCCGCCCGGTGCCAGCCGTCCGCGCACCAGCGACAGGCTGCCCTGCACCCGCCCATTGCCGGGCACGGCATCGAAGCGGTAGCCCTTGTCGACATCATGGCTGGCTTCCAGCGCCACGCCGGTGCCGTCGATCTCCAGCGACGCCTGCAGCAAGGGCAGCTTGTCGAGGCCGCGCACATCGCGGGCGACATGCCGATCGAGCGAGAACGTGCTGGCGATGCGGGTGTCCTGCAACAGCATCTTCCCGCCCAGCGCCAAGCGCGTGTCGGCGAACGCGACCGTCGACGGATACAGGGTCACCGGTCCGCCACGCAGTCGCTTGTCGAACGCCACCGTGCCCTGGCCCTCTCCCGTGAGACGCCAGTTGCCGAGTGTCGCCTCGCGGATGCTGTCGCTGCTGATGCGGTCGAAACGCAACATCCAGCCGCCGGGGCGCGCCGCCGGCACGGGACGCTCGGTGTCGGCCTCGACGATCTCGGCATGGACCTCGCTGGCGTCCACCCAGGGCACACGCAGTTCGCGGCGCAGCAGCGGCAGCAGCGCGATCGCGCCCTGCGCCCGCGTCGCCCGCACCGACCATACCGTCTTGCGCACGTGGCCCTGCAGGTGCACGTCCGACAGCACCACACGCCCCGGCCACCAGGTCCAGCCGCTGCCCCACTGCATCTGGAAGGCGGCCGGTTTGCGGTTCACGGTACTGTGTCCGGTCCCGGTGTTGAGGAAGACGTTGCCGGCGACCAGGTACGCCAGGTACAGCGCCAGCAGTGCGCAGCCCAGCCACACGACGATGCGGCGCAGCCGTCGCAGGCCTGGCCGCGAGGGCGATGCGGCGCCACGGGAGGTGCGCGCGGGCGTGGGCGGCGGCCCGCCGGGCATGGCCGCCGGCGGAGGGGAATCGGAAGAAGGCGGAGACGTCATGCCGCCAGCATGCCCGAACCCTGTGCATGGCGGATGTTGACGGGCCTTGGCGCCCACGTTGCCAAGGGCGGAGATGTCCCGGAAATCCGGCGAAAGACAGCAGGCATTCAATCTGCGATTGCTAGCGTGGGTGGACGACGCTTCTGTCTGCTGCCCTTCCCGGAACCCCGCGATGAAGCACCTGCCTCCCGTCCTGTCGCTGTCGCTGCTGCTGGCCGCAGGCCCCGTGCTGGCTGCAGACACCCCCGCCGACACCGGACCGCAAGCGTCATCGAGCGCTACCGCGACCGATCCGGCCGCGCGCAGCGCACTTGATCTCAGCCTGCCCAAGCAGGCCGACACCGGCGCGCTGGCCGACGCTGCCGCAGCCAGGCCCTTCGACGCGGCAGCGGCCGATGATCGTGTGCCGGCAACCGCCGCGACCGCCGCCATTGGCGAATACGCGCCCGCGTACATCGCCGATCCGCCCGGCACCTACTACGGCGACCGCAGTGGACGCGCGGCCCCGTCCGGCGTGCTGACCCGCGAAGCGGCCGCCTGCGACGGCCAACTGCACGGCAGCGTCTCGATGGGCATGGGCTACTCGCGTCGGGGCGGCAACAGCAACTGGCAGGCGACCCAGCTCAATACCTGCAAGCGCTACGTGACCGACAGCGGCAAGGAGCGCCAGGTCGGCCTCAGCATCAGCGTCGGCCAAGGCAGCGGGCCCGGATACTGGGGTGGCTATGGCGGTGGCTATGGCGGCCCCGGCGGCTATTACGGACCCGAGGCCGGCTATTACGACGGCCGCTACGACGGCCGCTACCCTGGCCACTACGATGGCTTCGGCGGCCCCGGCCCCGGCTGGCGCGGCATGCCGTCGCCGGTCTGGTAAACGCCGTCTGATAGTTGCGATCTGGCAGTTGCACGCGTGGCAATCGCCCGCGTAGCGAATGCCGCGACGACGGTCACGGCAATACGAGCATGCGGATCATCCACATGTCAGTGTCCACATGCCACTGATCTGCGCGCGGATGTTCTACGACTGAGCGACGACCGGGCGCGTCCCTGCGCCCTCCATCAATATCCTGCCGCGACGACGCGGCGTCGCGTCGCATCACCAGCGCCAGCGCAGCCCCACGCGGCCATTGAACCCGCTCGCGCCGCTGCGGAAATCGCGCTCGGCACGCACGAACGCCTCCACGCCCCCTGCGGTTACCGCCGTCAACGCCAGTTCCGCGCGCCCATAGCTGTCCTGCGGCACGTCGGTGGCGTCGATCGCTTCACCGCCGTACCAGAGCTGGGTCGTGTTGCGACCGCGATGCTCCTCGATCGCATAGAGGCCGAGGCTGGGTACCCAGCGCGTCTCCTGCTGGCCCAGTTGCCCACCCAGGCGCACACCGAGGCGGCTCTGCAGGCTGTCGCCCCGCTCGAACTCGACACGCGCGGTCGCCGTCTCCAGATCGTCCAGGCCGGCGCGGACCCAGCTGGCGCCGATCACCGGCTCAACCCACAGGCCATCGCCCAGCCGCAGTCCGGTTTCGAACTGCAGGCCCAGGGCCGTGCCAGCGAGCTTGCCGCCCAGCGTGGCTTCGCCGGTCCGCAGGTCGCCGCTGTAGCGGTCCAGCTTGGCCAGGCCCTGTGCGAAGAAGAGGCCGCGGCCATACGCAGCGTAGACGCCAACGTTGGCGCCGTTGAGCTCATAGCGACCGGGGCTGCGCGAGAACTGTAGCGAGTAGTCGGTGTAGCCCAACGTCACGCCGAGCGCGCCATGGTCCGTGCCATCGCCCCACTGCCATTCGTGTCCCAACTGCAGGCCGCGCCATTGGCTGTCGGTCGACAGGTCCTGCACCAGGTCGCCGCTGCCGAGGTCGAAGCTGCCGCTGTTCTCGAAGTCGCGACCACCGCCATGCGCCTGCACCCAGCCACCGCGACCGGGCGCCCCGTCCTGCGCCCTGCGGACATCACGCATCGCCAGCATCCGCGCACTGACCGCATCACCCGACTTCAGCCAGAAGTCCTGGCCGGCGGTGATGCCCTTGAGCAGCTCGAACGCCGCCGTGCCCGGCACGGCCTTGACCACGAAGCGGTTGTTGACCGGATCGAACACGAGGTCGTAGCCGACCAGGCCGTCACCGATCGCACCGAGGTCGAGCGTGAACTCGTTGCCGGTCAGCGCCTGCTCCGACGCGATGATCGAGATGCCTTCGAGGTTGAAGCCGGGCGCGGACGCGGTATTGTTGACCACGATCCGCGTGCTGCCCTGGACGGCGTCCACGGCCAGCGAATCGCTGGCACCGCTGGCGAAATCGACATCCACCGCCAGCACGCTGCCGGCATTGCCGACATAGACCGTGCCGGGCATGGACAGGCGGTCGCCGGTCTGGCCGTTGACCAGGTTGACTGTGCCGTCGTTGACGAACGTGGTCAGGTTCAACAGCGAGGTCACGCCGGTGCCCGGCGCCTCGAACAGACCGCTGTTGCGCAGCACGTCGTTGCCAGCGCCGAAGTCGCTGGTGCCGGTGGCGATCCAGGTGCCGATGTTGTTGAACACGTCGTCGCCGTCGGTCAGCCGGATCGAGCCGATGATGGTGTTGCTCTGGTTGTTGATCGTGGCCGCGCCGCCGACCACCTCGATCGCATGGCCCTGGCTGGCGGAGATCTCGCCCAGGATGTTGATGGTGCTGCCGAGCGCGGAGGACAGCCAGACACCGCTGACGCCGGACACCTGTCGGCCAGCGCCCACGTCGAGGGTGACGTGGCCGGCATCGGACTGGGCGTGGATCGCCTGGCCGCGGGTCGACGACACGTCGCCGCTGACCGAGATGGCGACATCGCCAGACGCACTCCAGGCATGGATGCCGTGCTGATCGGCCACGATCTCGCCACTGACGATGTCGACATCGCCGCTGCCGCCAGCATGCACCCACAGGCCGGAGGCGCCTTCGCCGCTGGCCTGGGTCCGGCCCGCCTGCACGGCGATGTCGCCGTCGGTGTGGACCACGATACCGTGCGCATGGGCGCCGCGCGTGGTGACCGTGGCGGAGGCGAGATCGACGGCCCCGCTGGCATCGACCATGATGCCGACCGCATCCTGTCCCTGCGTGTCGACGCTGCCGCTGGTGATGTCCACCGACGATGCGCCGTTGACCCGGATCGCCGTCGACATCACGCCCGAGGTCGCCACCGTGCCACTGTCGATGACCACCGCGCCCTGCCCGCCCTGCGCGGAAATGCCATAGGCGGGCACCGGGCCGCTGCCGTAGTCGTGCGGCTCGCCCTGCACGACGATCGATCCGGAGCGCACGCTGACGCCTTGCCCGCGCGCCAGGATGCCGGTCGCATTGGCACCGGCCACCGAGATCGTCCCGCTGTCGACCGATACGGCGCCGCCGGCGCTGATCGCGTAGATGCCATGCGAGTTCAGCCCCTGCGTGGACACCTCGTCGCTGCTGACGGTCACCGTGCCGCTGCCGGTCGTGGTGGCGAAGAGCCCGATCGCGTAGTCGCCCTGCGTCGACACGCGGCCGCTGTCCAGCGTCACCGATGCCGTCGAACCACTGCTGCCGAATCCGACCTGGGCGCCGACACCATAGGCCGCCAGGCCATGGGTCTCGACTTCACCGCTGCGCACGGCGACATTGCCGAAGATCGAGCTGCCCCAGACGCCGGCACCGGCAATGCTGGCCAGTCGTCCGAACGCGTCGTTGTCGGCCGGGAACCCGCCGTCGTACAGCGACTGCACGCGCCCGGAATCGATCGTGATGTCGCCGGCATGAGCCAGCACGACGATGCCGTGGCTGCCTTCGCCCGACACCGTCACCGACGCGCTGTCCAGTTGCGTGTCTGCATCCCCGGCCTCCACGGCGATGCCTTCGGCGAAGCGGCCGCTCGTCGTGACCTCGCCGCTGTCGATGCGGAGGCTGCCATCGGGTTCGATCTGCGCGACATCGATGCCGACGGCGAAATCGCCGGCCGTGTCCACGCGCGTGCTGTCGACCTCGACGACGCGACCGCCGCGGACGCGGATGCCGGTGGCATGGCTGCCGGCGGTCTCGACACGGCCGCTGACGATCCGCGTGGTGCCCTGCCCGCCGTCGGCGAAGATACCGTACGCGCCCAGCATGCTGCCGTCGTTCTGCTGCTCCGAGCCTCCCCGGGTCACGACGCTGTCGGACTGCACGCTGATGTCGAGCGGTGCGCGCGCAAGGATGCCGTACGCGGTATCGCCCGAGGCCGCGGCATGGCCGCTGGCCACATCGACGGACCGGTTCAGGCTGACGGCATAGACCGCGTGCGCGTTGTAGCCCTGGGTCACGACGCTGTCGCTGAGCACGGTCACGTCGCCGCCGCCCCGCGCGAAGATGCCGATGCCGTAGTCGCCGCGCGTGAGCACGCGCCCGCTGTCGACAGCGACGCGTCCCAGCGATGTCGCGTCGCTGTAACCGGTCTGCGCGCCGATGCCGTAACCGGCAACGGACGCAGTCTCGACATCGCTGGCACCGACGCGGACGTTGCCCATCACCGAGCTTGCGAAGATGCCGGCGCCGCTGACGTTGGCCAGCATGCCGTACAGGGGCTGGTCTTCCGGGAAGGGGCCGTCATAGCGCGTGGCCACGCTGCCGGCCTCGACGGTCAGATCGCCGGAGTACGACAGCAGCACGATGCCGTCGGACCCTTCCCCGGTCACCAGCACGCGATCGGCCACGACCGTGATCGCACTGTCGTTGGAGGTGCCGCGGATGCCGTTGGCATAGCGCCCGCTCGTTGCGGCCTCTTCCACCGTCACCGAGGTCGCTGCCGCACCCGGCTGCGCGTCGCCCAGGTCGATCGCAGGCTGGAAGTCGGCGCTGGTCTGCGCACTGATCGCCCACGCCATCGTGGGCGCCAGCATCCCTGCGGCCAGGACACCGGCCGCCAGCAGCCCGCCAGGCCGGGCGGCCGCTGCGGCGCTGCCTGCCGTCGCGTTCGCGGTGCCACGTCGTCCGGTGGCGCGCGGGCCTGTCCTGCGACAGGCCAGCTCCGATGCCACGACCCAGGTACCGGTCGCCTCGTTCCATACCCTGCTGTAGATCCTGTTCATCGTCGTTCCCCTGGTTTCACGACAAAGTGTTGGTGCGGCCGTGCGTCTGCACGTCGTCAGTCGACGGCGATCACCATGGCGATGCCGTGCTCCGGATGCGGAACAGACGGATCATCGGCAAGCCCTGCGATCGCAGGACAGTCCCTTATCGGGCTTGACAAGCCCGGGTCTGCCGCGCTGCCGACAGGCCTGCCGGGCGCGGCTGCGTTTGAACATGCCCGCGCGTTGTGTTTACCTGCCATGGATCCGACGCCACCCCACAGCGCCGGACTATCCAGGGCAAGCATGGCCATCCACGCGGCGATCCGTCACCTGACCCACTATGTCTATGACCGTCCGGTCCAGTTGGGCCCACAGGTCATCCGCCTGCAGCCGGCGCCGCATTCGCGGACCAAGGTGCTCAGCCATTCCCTGCGGGTGCAGCCGGCGCAGCACTTCGTGAACCTGCAGCAGGACCCGTACGGCAACTTCCTGGCGCGCTTCGTGTTCCCTGAGCCGGTGACGGAGCTGAGGATCGAGGTCGACCTGGTCGCCGACATGACGGTCTACAACCCGTTCGACTTCTTCGTCGAGGAAGTCGCCGAGCAATGGCCGTTCGCCTATCCCGACGACCTCGCGCCGGACCTGTCGATCTACCTGCAGCCCGAACCCACAGGGCCTGCGCTGGCGGCATTCCTGGCCGGCATCGACCGCACACCGCGCAACACCGTGGATGTTGTCGTCGACCTCAACGCACGCATCCAGCGCGCGACCGGCTACGTGATCCGCATGGAGACCGGCGTGCAGACGCCGGAGGAGACCCTACTGTTGGCGTCGGGCTCGTGCCGCGATTCGTCCTGGCTGCTGGTGCAGGTGCTGCGTCACCTGGGGCTGGCTGCGCGCTTCGTGTCGGGCTACCTGATCCAGCTCAAGCCCGACCTGGTGTCGCTGGACGGCCCGGCGGGCACCGACCACGACTTCACCGACCTGCACGCCTGGTGCGAGGTCTACCTGCCCGGCGCCGGCTGGATCGGACTGGACCCGACCTCGGGCCTACTGACCGGCGAGAGCCATATCCCGCTGGCAGCCACACCGCATTACCGCAATGCCGCACCGATCAGCGGCGGCCTGACGGTGCTGGCGTCGCCATTGCAGACCGAACTGCGGACCGACTTCGATTTCGACATGCAGGTCGCGCGCATCGCCGAGCATCCGCGCGTCACCCGGCCGTTCCCGGATGCCTCCTGGCAGGCGCTGGACGCACTCGGCGAGGCGGTCGACGTCGCGCTGCGCGAACAGGACGTGCGCCTGACGATGGGCGGCGAGCCGACCTTCATCTCGATCGACGATGTCGAAGCCGGCGAATGGAACACCGACGCGGTGGGACCGACCAAGCGTGCGAAGGCCGATGCACTGATCCGCCGCCTGCGCGATCGCTTCGCACCCGGCGGCTTCCTGCATTACGGACAGGGCAAGTGGTATCCGGGTGAAGCGCTGCCGCGCTGGACGTTCTCGCTGTACTGGCGCAAGGACGGGGAACCGATCTGGCACGACGCGGCCCTGATCGCGCGCGAACGTCCCGCCGAAGACGAGGCCGGAACCACCGCCGAAGCCACGCCCGCCGCCGCCGATGCCGCGCGCCTGCTGCAGGCGATCGCGGGCGACCTCGGCATCGCGGCGGACATGGTCGTGCCCGCGTTCGAGGATCCCGGCGAATGGCTGCTGAAGGAAGCCAACCTGCCCGGCAACGTCGACCCGTCCAATCCGGAGCTGCAGGATGCCGAGGCCCGCGCACGGATGTCGCGCGTGTTCGCACGCGGCCTGACCGCGCCAGCGGGTTACGTGCTTCCGGTGCAGCGCTGGAACAGCCGCGCCGACGAGACCGCGCGCTGGCGCAGCGAGCACTGGAAGACCCGGCGCGGCACCTTGCTGCTGGTCCCCGGCGATTCGCCGGTCGGCTATCGCCTGCCGCTGGGCGCATTGCCGCATGTCGCGGCGATCGACTACCCGTACGTGGTGCCGGTGGACCCTTCCGTCGATCGCGTCCCGCTGCCCGCACCAGAGGCATTGCGTGATGCATTGCATGCCGGCAGGGCCACGCCGTCCCAGTATGCGTCGCAACCTGCCGCCGCGTTCAACCCCGACACCGTCGCCAGCCAGCGCCAGGTCGAGCAGACGCTCGGCGATGACGGCGTGCCCGGCAGCGACATCGACGGCGCGATCCGCACCGCGTTGTCGGTGGAACCGCGCGCGGGCTATCTGAGCGTTTTCATGCCGCCGGTGGAGCGCCTGGAGGATTACCTGGAACTGGTCGCGGCCGCCGAAGCCGCCGCCCGCGACCTCGGCCTGCCGGTCCAGATCGAAGGCTATGCCCCGCCGCAGGATCCGCGCATCAACGTGATCCGGGTGGCGCCCGATCCCGGCGTCATCGAGGTCAACATCCATCCGGCCGCCCAGTGGCGCGACTGCGTGGCCACGACCGAAGCGGTCTACGAGGAAGCGCGGCAGACTCGGCTCGGGACCGACAAGTACATGATCGACGGCCGGCATACCGGCACCGGCGGCGGCAACCACGTGGTCGTGGGCGGCGCGACGCCCAACAACAGTCCCTTCCTGCGTCGCCCGGACCTGTTGAAGTCGCTGATCCTGCACTGGCAGCGGCATCCGTCGATGTCCTACCTGTTCTCGGGACTGTTCATCGGTCCCACCAGCCAGGCGCCGCGCATCGACGAGGCGCGCCACGACAGCCTTTACGAACTGGAGATCGCGCTCGCGCAAATTCCTTCAGTGCATGCAGATGCAGATGCCGACCGAGACGCCCCGCCGCCGTGGCAGGTCGATCGCCTGCTGCGCAACCTGCTGACCGACGTCACCGGCAATACCCATCGCGCCGAGATCTGCATCGACAAGCTGTTCTCGCCCGACGGACCGACCGGCCGGCTGGGCCTGGTCGAGTTCCGCGGCTTCGAGATGCCGCCCGATGCGCGGATGAGCCTGGCGCAGCAACTGCTGGTGCGCGCCTTGGTCGCGCGTTACTGGAAGACACCGCTCGATGGCGGCTGCGTGCGCTGGGGCACCGCACTGCACGACCGCTACATGCTGCCGCACTACCTGTGGCAGGACTTCCTGGACGTGCTCGACGACCTGGCCCGGCATGGCTTTGCGCTGCGTCCGGAATGGTTCGAGGCGCAACTGGAATTCCGCTTCCCGTTCTGCGGGCAACTGCAGGTCGGCGACGTACGCCTGGAGCTGCGGCAGGCGCTCGAACCCTGGCATGTCCTTGGCGAGCAGGGCGCGATCGGTGGCACCGTGCGCTATGTCGACTCGTCGGTGGAGCGCTTGCAGGTCAGGCTCGAAGGCTGGAACCCGCAACGCCATGCCGTCGCCTGCAACGGCCGCGAACTGCCGCTGCACGCCGCGGGCCCGGCCGGCACCGCGGTTGCCGGCGTGCGCTACAAGGCCTGGCAACCGGCCTCGGGCCTGCATCCGCTGCTGCCGGTGGACGCACCGCTGGTGTTCGATCTCTACGATCGCTGGAGCGGCCGTGCGATCGGTGGCTGCACGTATCACGTGGCGCATCCGGGCGGCCGCAACTACGACAGCTTCCCGGTCAACGGCAACGAGGCCGAAGCCCGCCGGCTGGCGCGCTTCCTGCCCAGCGGGCACACACCGGGACCGTACCGGCTGGCCGCGGAAACGGTCTCGCCCGAGTTCCCGCACACCCTGGACCTGCGACGCCGGATGCGACAATAGCCGCCGATGGTTGCCGCCACCTCCCCCGCTGAAGACGACAGCCTGCTGTCGCGCTATCGCCCGCTGCTCGGCGGCGCCGACGAGATGCTGTCCGACGATGGCGCGTTGCGTCCGGCCTGGCGCGATTTCGTCAGCATGCTCGAGGCGATGCCGGCCGAGGAACTCGACACCCGCTTCGCGCGCGCCGAGCAGTACGTCAAGGATGCCGGCGTCTATTACCGCGCCTACGACAGCACCAGCGACGCGCCCGAACGCGCGTGGCCGCTGGCGCCGGTCCCGGTGCTGCTGGACGAGGACGACTGGACTCTGATCCGCCAGGGCCTGGTGCAGCGCGCCGACCTGCTGGAGCACATCGCGGCCGACCTGCACGGCCCGCAGCACCTGGTCCGCGACGGCCTGCTGCCGCCGGAGCTGGTCGCCGGCAACCCGGAGTTCCTGCATCCGCTGGTCGGCATTGCGCCGCGCGGCGGGCATTTCCTGCATTTCTGCGCATTCGAACTCGGGCGTGGTCCCGATGGACGCTGGTGGGTGCTGGGCGACCGCACGCAGGCGCCGTCGGGTGCGGGATTCGCGCTCGAGAACCGCGTCGCCACGCTGCGGGCGTTCCCGGATCTGCCCGAAGGCGTGCACGTGCACCGGCTCGCGGGGTTCTTCCGTCGCTTCCGCGATGCGCTGCAGGAACTGACCGGCGATCCCGCGCGCGCGGTCGCGATCCTGACGCCGGGACCGAACAACGAAACCTATTACGAGCACGCCTGGATCGCGCGCTACCTCGGCATCCTGTTGCTGGAAGGCGAGGACCTCAGCGTCCGCGACGGCCAGCTGATGGTGCGCACGGTGTCGGGCCTGCAACCGATCAGCGTGCTGTGGCGACGCCTCGATGCCGCCTTCACCGATCCGCTCGAGCTGCGTCCGGATTCGTGGATCGGCACGCCGGGCCTGGTCGGCGTGCTGCGCGCGGGCAATGCATCGATCGTCAACGCGCTTGGCAGCGGCCTGCTGGAAACGCGTGCGCTGGCGGCGTTCCTGCCCGGCATCTGCCGTGCGCTGCATGGCGACGAGCTGTTGCTGCCGGGCATCGCGACCTGGTGGTGCGGACAGGACAGCGCACGCGAACAGGTCATCGCCGACCTCGACCGCATGATGATCGGTCCGGCGCTGTCGACGCAGCTTCCGCACGACGACATGCAGGCCACGCTGCTGGCCGGCCAGCTCGATCCCGACGACCGCGCGCACCTGCTGCAGCGCCTGCGCGACGAGGGTGGGCAATGGGTGGCGCAGGAAGCGGTGACGCTGTCGACGACACCGGCCTACATCGATGGCCGGCTGGAACCGCGTCCGTTCGTGCTGCGCGCATTCGTCGCACGCACCGCGCAGGGTTGGGACGTGATGCCCGGCGGGTTCGCGCGCGTCGGTGCGCATACCGACAACCGCGCGATCGCAATGCAGCATGGCGGCCAGGCCGCGGACGTCTGGATCGTCAGCACGCGCCCGGTCAGCCAGGACACCCTGCTGCCGATGCGCCAGCCCACGCCACGCAGCGCCGGCACCAGCGAGCTGCCCAGCCGCGCGGCGGAAAACCTGTTGTGGCTCGGCCGCTATGCCGAGCGCAGCGAAGCCATCGCACGCGTGCTGCGCGCCTACCATGCGCGCCTGGCTGAACAGGCACAGGGTCAGGCGCCGCTGCTGGAGTTGCTGGCCGCGCACCTGCTGCAACTCGATGTCGCGGTCGAGCAGCCGATTCCCGAAGGCCTGCTGCGCAGCATCGACGGCGCCGCCACCAGCGCCGGACGCATCCGCGACCGCTTCTCGCCCGATGGCTGGTCCGCGCTCAACGACCTGTCGCACACCGCCTATCGCTTCTCGCGCCAGATCCGCCCCGGCGACGACGCCAGCCGCGCCGCGACCGTGCTGCTGCGCAAGCTGGCGGGCTTCTCCGGCCTGCTGCACGAAAACATGTACCGTTCGACCGGCTGGCGCTTCCTCGAGATCGGTCGCCGCATCGAACGTGGACAGCAGATCGCGCACCTGCTCGCGGAAACCGTGCGCGACGACGCGCCCGAAGGCCTGCAGCAGGCGGTGCTCGAGATCGGCGACAGCGTGATGACCTGGCGCAACCGCCATGGCGTGCAGGCCGGCCCGCTCAGCGTCATCGAACTGCTGGCGCTGGATCCGGCCAATCCGCGTTCGGCGAGGTTCCAGATCGACGTGCTGAAAGATGAGTTCGCACGCTTGCCGGCGCATGTCCACGGCGCCGCGCTGCCGTCGTTCTCGCGCGAGATCCTGCGCCTGCACACCAGCCTGTCGATCCGCGATGCCGACAGCCTCGGCGCCGACGACCTGGTCGCGCTCGGCAACGACATCGGCAACCTGTACGACCAACTGGCGCGGACCTACTTCGGATGAGCGGCCGTCGATGAGATACGACGTCCGCCTGCGCCTGCGCTACGTCTACCAGCACACGGTCGCCGACAGCCGGCAGCTGGTGCGCGTGGTCCCGCGCAGCCTGTCCGGCATCCAGCAAGTCCGCGAGACCCTGCTGCGGATGACACCGATGCCGACCGAGCGCAGCAGTTTCGACGACTTCTTCGGCAACCAGGTCGTCTCGGTCGCACTGCGCGACCCGCACCAGGAACTCGACCTGGAGATGCGTGCGCTGGTCGATGTCGAGCGCGGCCCGGAGGGCCCCGACCTGTCACCCGCGCTTGAGGACCTGCAGGCAGCGCTGCGCGGACAACGCTCGCTGGCCGCCGATGCGCCCTGCCATTACCTGCCGGCCAGCCGGCGCGTGCTGCTGCTGTCGCGGATCACCGCCTACGCCGCGCGCAGCCGACTGCACCCGGACGGCAGCGAACGCAGCGTGCTTGCGCTCGCGCAACACCTCAACCAGCGGCTGCGCGAGGACTTCGCCTACGACCCGGAAGCCACCGAGGTCGATACGCCGCTGGCGGAAGCCTTCGACATGCGTCGCGGCGTCTGCCAGGACTTCAGCCACATCATGATCGCGGGGCTGCGCGGGCTCGGCATTCCGGCCGGCTATGTCAGCGGCTTCCTGCGCACGATTCCACCGGAAGGCCAGCCACGCCTCGAAGGCGCCGATGCCACCCATGCCTGGGTCCGCGTCTGGTGCGGCGAACAGATGGGCTGGCAGGAACTCGACCCCACCAACGCGATCCGTGCCGGCAACGACCACATCGTCATCGGCCACGGCCGCGACTACAGCGACGTCACCCCGATCCTCGGCGTCCTCAAGACCTCGGGCGCGCATGAAGCGAGCCAGGCCGTCGACGTGATCGCACTGGACGCCTGACGCAGTCGAAGCGAGGACATCCGCAGGCGCCACCGCGCGGTCGCGCCCCTGTCCGCGCGCCCGGCATCGACGCGCCGCGACATTATCCTCGCCGCATCAGGCCGCCCGCTCCACCCGCAATGCGCGCCGCGCACGCACGGCTGTCGCCAGGCGTTCGAGCACGACAACCGACGTATCCCAGTCGATGCAGCCATCGGTGATGCTCTGCCCGTAGACCAGCGGTTGGCCGGCGACCAGCGCCTGCTTGCCGGCGACCAGGTGGCTTTCGATCATCACCCCGACGATGCGGTGTTCGCCGGCCTCGAGCTGGTGCGAGATGTCGTCGACGACCTTGGGCTGGTTGTCGGGATTCTTGCCGCTGTTGGCATGGCTGGCATCGATCATCAAGCCGGCAGGCAGGCCGTTGGCGACCAGCAGGCGCGCCGCCGCGTCGACGCTGGCGGCGTCGTAGTTGGGCTGGCTGCCGCCGCGCAGGATCACGTGGCAGTCCGGATTGCCGGCGGTCGCCGCGATCGCGCTGTGCCCGTCCTTGGTGACGGCCAGGAAATGATGCGGATGCGAGGCCGCGCCGACGGCGTCGACCGCGATCCGGACATCGCCGCTGGTGCCGTTCTTGAAGCCGACCGGGCACGACAGTCCCGACGCCATTTCGCGATGCACCTGGCTCTCGGTCGTGCGCGCGCCGATCGCGCCCCAGGCCACCAGGTCGGCGATGTACTGCGGCGAGATCGTATCGAGGAATTCCACGCCGGCCGGCAGGCCCAGTCGGTTGATGTCGCGCAGCAGGCCGCGCGCGACGCGCAGGCCCTTGTTGATCTGGAAGCTGCCATCGAGGTCGGGATCGTTGATCAGGCCCTTCCAGCCGATCGTGGTGCGCGGCTTCTCGAAATACACGCGCATGACGATCTCGAGCGCATCGCCGAGCGTGTCGCGCAGCGGGCGCAGGCGCTGCGCGTATTCGATCGCAGCGTCGGGATCGTGGATCGAACAGGGGCCGACGACGACAACCAGGCGGTCGTCGCGACCATGCAGGATGTCGTGGCAGGCCGCGCGCGCGGACGCCACCGTCGTGGAGGCCTCGTCGTCGCAGGGCAGGTCGGTCAGCAGTTGTGCGGGAGACACCAGCGGTTCGAGCTTGCGGATGCGCAGATCGTCGGTATGTGGAGGCATGTCGAGGTCTTCAGTACGGGAATCGGGAGGAGGAGACAGTCGGGAAAACAGGCAACAAAAAAGCCGCCAGGTTCGCTGGCGGCTTTCGGGAATGCGTCTGAAGGGTTTCTTCAGCGTGAGCGCAATCCTTCCTCCGCCTGTGGCTTTGGAAAGTAATACCAAGCAAAGTAGTTGGCGCGGACTGCGTTCATGGGGCGTATTGATAACACAGGGCTTGCGGACCGCCAACTGTTTCAGTCGCAACTTGACCGGCATCGACGGCAGCACGGCCAACGCCGTGTGCATGGCCGATCAGGGCGCTCAGGGCGAGCCGCGCGCCGGCCAGCGCAGCCGCGCGATCAATCCTCCGCCCGGCCGATCCAGCAACTGCACCTCCCCGCCATGCCGTCGGGCAGCCACCTGCGCGACCGCCAGCCCGAGCCCCACGCCGCCGGTGTCGCGATTGCGCGACGCCTCGTGACGCTCGAACGGCTGCAGCAGGCGTGCCTTGTCGGCTTCGGCAATCCCCGGCCCGCGGTCGGCGACATCGATGATGATGTCGCCTGCCTCCTGCCGCAGCGACAGCTCGGCCTGCCCGGCGTAGCGCGCGGCATTGTCGATCAGGTTGTCGACCGCACGCCTGATCAGCAACGCATCCAGTTCCAGCGTCCCGATGATCGGACAGTGGATTTCCATGGCGATACCACGAGCCCGTGCATGCTGCGCGCAGTCGCCCAGCAGCGCACACAGATCCGTCGCCTGCCGCTGCGGGGGCTGCAGCTCGCCGCGCGCGTAGTCCAGCACCTGGTCGATCATCAAGGTCATGCGCTCGATGTCGGACACCATGCGTGCCGCCTGCTCCGGCGGCGCGCTGTCCGCGCGCAGGCGCAGCCCGGTCAACGGCGTGCGCAGGTCGTGCGCGACCGCCGCCAGCATGCGCGTGACCGTCCCGGCCTGGTCGCGCAGGCGCTGGCGCGCCGCATTCACTGCGTCGGCAAGGTCCTGCACCTCGCGCGGCCCCTCGCGCGGCAATGATGATGCGGACTGCAGCGAGAGCGTCGTGCTCGCATCCGCCAGCCGACGCAGCGGGCGCGTCAGCCGCAAGGCCAGCCATGCCGCCAGCGGCGCCAGCAGCACGGCACCCGCGAGCAGGGCCCACAGGACCTGTCGCCGCCACGACGCCAATCCGCTGTAGTCCGGGCCAACGACAAGCCAATGGCCATCGGCCTGTCGTACCGCCAGCTCGAAGGCCGGCCAGCGCAGCTCCGGCAGCAGCAACGCCGGCTCCAGCCCTGCGCCCCTCGCCTGATGCGCATCCAGCAACCGCCCCTGCTTGATCACCTGGACCTGCACCGCGGCCGGGTCCACGGTCTGTCGCCAGACCGCGCGTACCTGCGACTGCGGACGTTGCAGCTGCTCGGCGACGACGGCCGTCAGCCACGCATTGCCGGTGCCCTCCGGAGGCTGCGGTTGCCGCCAGCGGCGCAGCCCTACGTCGTTGCCACGGCGTTCGCCGCGCATGACCTGCAGGGCCTCGCCCAGATTCATCTGCGGTGCCTGCGGGCTCGGCAGCATCCAGACGACCGCAAAGCTGATCGCCTGCGAGACCAGCAGGGTCGCAAGCGTCAGCAACGCGACCCAGGTCGCCGTGCGCCAGGGCCGGTTCCCCGCCGGGCGCTTGTCGTCGTCGAGCGGCCGGCTCATCTGCGCGTTACTGTGGCGGCGAAACGATAGCCCTCGCCGCGCAGGGTCTGGATCAAGGCCTCGCCGCCATGACTGGCCTGACCGAGCTTGCGCCGCAGGCGGCTGATCGCCAGGTCGATCACGCGGTCGAACGGCTCGCTGTCGTCGCCACGGGTCAGACCCATCAGCTGATCCCTGCTGAGCACCCGCCCCGTGCGCTCGACCAGCACACGCAGCAACGTGAACTCTCCACCGGTCAGCGCCACCTCGCCGCCATCGGGCGCCAGCAACACACGATGCTGCGGACGCAGGGTCCAGCCATCGAAGCGCAGTGTGTCGCCACCGATGTCGGCGTCTGCGGTCCTGGTCGCGCGCCGTAGCAGCGCGCGCACGCGCGCCAGCAGTTCACGCGGATCGAAGGGCTTTGCCAGGTAGTCGTCGGCGCCCATCTCCAGCCCGATGACCCGGTCGGGCGTGGTCGCCATGGCGCTGAGCATCAGGATGGGCATGCCGCGCGCCTGCATCCGCCTGCAGACCGACAGCCCGTCCTCGCCGGGCATCATCCAGTCCAGCACCAGCAGGTCGCTGGGGCGTTGCGCCAGCAAGGCGTCCATCGTCGCGGCGTCGGCCGCAACCCGGACCTGGTAACCGTGCAGGCGCAAGCACTCGGCGATCGCATCACGGATGCTGGCATCGTCGTCCACGACCAGGATGTCTTCGGCTGGGCTCATGCATGGGCTCCCGTGCCCGGATTATCACGCCGGTTTGTATCCACACTGTATCGGCCGGGTCGCCGCCCCGTACTGGGGCAGACTGCAACGGACATCCTGCCGATACAGGGCGCCGATGCAATGGCCGCCCCTGAAGGAGAATCCAGATGCGAACCACCGTTTTGTCGTCGATGCTGTCATTGCTCCTGCTCTGCGGCCCGGCCGGCATGGCCCATGTCCATGCAGACACCCCGCACAGCACCGCGCAAGACCACGACATCCCGATGTGGATGCAGGGCGGGCATCCGACCGTGGCGGTGCAGGTGAACAACAGCGTCGAGCCACTGCACTTCGTCATCGACAGCGCCGCCGGTGCGACCGTCATCGACGAGACGACGGCGCGCCGTATCGGCCTGGAAGATCCCACCGCGGAAGGCGTGGCCGTCGAGGGGGCCACCGATCGCAGCGCGCTGCTGCGGCGCAGCCGGGAGGCGCACTGGCGGGTCGGCAGCCTGTCGTTCCACGCGGCGGCCATGCAGACCGACCTCAGCCGCCTCGGCCGCGCGAGCCCGCGCCGCATCGACGGCATCCTCGGAAACGACATCACCCATGCCTATGACGTCACGTTCGACATCGTCGGGCAGCGGGTCACGTTGCAGCCACCCGGCACCTTGAAACTCGACAGCGCCTGCGCAGCCAACGCACTGCCCCATCGCGACGCCTCGATGGCGCATTTCGGCTTCGTGGTGATGCAGTTGGGTACGCAGAAGATCGATGCTGTCGCGGTCATCGACACCGGCGCCGCCCAGACGATCCTCAACGGCGCCGCGGCGAACGCGCTCGGGCTCAGCACTGATGGCAGCGATCAGCGCCTGCGCGTGCGCGAGACGGGCACGCGTGGCCTTGGCGAACGCGCCATCGAGACCTGGCTGTACACGCTGCCGTCGCTGGCGATGGGACCGTGGGCGCACGCGCCGCTGGAAGTCCGCATCAGTGAACTGCCGGTCTTCGCCTCACTCGGCCTGAAGGAGCGCCCGGCCTTGATCCTCGGCGCCGACGCGATGCTCGATGCCCGGGTGCAGATCAGTGCAGGTGCGGCACATATCTGCCTGCGCTGACGTGGAAGGGAAGCGGACGCCGGGTCAGTGACGCCTGCTTTCGGACACAAAAAACCCCGCCGTGAGGCGGGGTCCTTTTGATTGCGATGGCACGACGGGCGTCGTGCGGCTGGATCAGAAATCCATGCCGCCCATACCGCCCATGCCGCCGCCCGGCATCGCCGGCTCGTCCTTCTTCGGCAGCTCGGCCACCACGGCTTCCGTGGTGATCGCCAGGCCAGCGACCGAGGCCGCGTGCTGCAGCGCCGAACGGGTGACCTTGGTCGGATCCAGGATGCCGAACGCGATCATGTCGCCGAACTCGCCGGTCGCCGCGTTGTAGCCGAAGTTGCCTTCGCCTTCCTTGACGCGGTTGACGACCACCGACGGCTCTTCGCCGGCGTTGGCGACGATCTCGCGCAGCGGGGCTTCCAGCGCGCGACGGGTGATCGCGATGCCCAGGTCCTGGTCGGTGTTGGCACCCTTCAGGCCGACGACGGCCTTCAGCGCGCGGATCAGCGCAACGCCGCCGCCCGGGACCACGCCTTCTTCCACCGCGGCACGGGTCGCGTGCAGGGCGTCTTCAACGCGGGCCTTCTTTTCCTTCATCTCGATCTCGGTCGACGCGCCGACCTTGATCACCGCAACGCCGCCGGCCAGCTTGGCCACGCGCTCCTGCAGCTTCTCGCGGTCGTAGTCCGAAGAAGTCTCTTCGATCTGCGCCTTGATCTGCTTGATGCGCGACTCGATCGCACCGGTGTCGCCGGCGCCGTCGATGATGGTGGTGTTTTCCTTCGAGATCTGGATCTTCTTGGCGCGGCCCAGGTCGTTGATCGTGGCCTTCTCCAGCGACAGGCCGACTTCCTCGGACACTACGGTGCCACCGGTCAGCACGGCGATGTCTTCCAGGATCGCCTTGCGGCGGTCACCGAAGCCCGGCGCCTTGACGGCGGCGACCTTGACGATGCCACGGATGGTGTTGACGACCAGGGTCGCCAGCGCTTCGCCTTCGACTTCCTCGGCGACGATCAGCAACGGCTTGCCGGCCTTGGCCACGCCTTCGAGCACGGGCAGCAGGTCGCGGACGTTGGAGATCTTCTTGTCGTGGATCAGGATGAAGGGGTCGTCGAATTCAACCTGCTGCGACTGCTGGTTGTTGATGAAGTACGGCGACAGGTAGCCACGGTCGAACTGCATGCCCTCGACGACGTCGAGCTCGTTCTCCAGGCCCGAACCTTCCTCGACCGTGATCACGCCTTCCTTGCCGACCTTCTGCATCGCTTCGGCAATGATGTTGCCGATCGACTCGTCGGAGTTCGCCGAGATCGTACCGACCTGGGCGATCGCCTTGTCGTCGGCGGTCGGCTTGGACAGGTTCTTCAGCTCGCCGACGGCGGCCTTGACGGCCTGGTCGATGCCGCGCTTGAGGTCCATCGGGTTGATGCCGGCGGCCACGGCCTTCAGGCCTTCGCGGATGAACGCCTGGGCCAGCACGGTCGCGGTGGTGGTGCCGTCACCGGCGATGTCGGAGGTCCGCGACGCGGCTTCCTTGACGATCTGCGCGCCGATGTTCTCGTACTTGTCGGCCAGCTCGATCTCCTTGGCGACGGACACGCCGTCCTTGGTGATCGTCGGGGCGCCGAAGCTCTTCTCGAGCACGACGTTGCGGCCCTTCGGGCCGAGGGTGACCTTGACCGCGTTGGCCAGGGTGTTCACACCCTTGAGGATGCGGGCGCGGGCGTCTTCGCCGAAGCGGACTTCTTTGGCTGCCATGTTGGTGAAACTCCGAAAATTTGGAATGGGGACGTGAGAAAGGTCAGAAGCAGGAGCGACATCGCGGCGGAATGGAGATCAAGGCAGTGCCTG
The DNA here is from genome assembly GCF_054902115.1 of Luteimonas sp. RIT-PG2_3. NCBI lineage: Bacteria > Pseudomonadati > Pseudomonadota > Gammaproteobacteria > Lysobacterales > Lysobacteraceae > Luteimonas > Luteimonas sp. RIT-PG2_3. Next base: position 208,775 of record NZ_JBUBPF010000006.1, read on the forward strand.
CTCCATCCCGGCCGTCGATCGGTATCAACCGATGACAGCGAAGATGTCGTCTTCCTTGACCACCAGGAATTCATTGCCGTCGAGCTTGACCTCGGTGCCGCTGTACTTGCCGAACAGGACCTGGTCGCCGACCTTGACCTTCGGGGTGCGGGTGCTGCCGTTGTCGAGCGCCTTGCCTTCGCCGACGGCGACGACTTCACCCTTGATCGGCTTCTCGGTGGCCGAATCCGGAATCACGATGCCACCGGCGGAGACTTTCTCTTCTTCGGTGCGCTTGATGACGACACGGTCGTACAGCGGCTTGATGTTGCTCATGGTCAATCCTTTAAGTGATTGATTGGATGGAAAAAGTTGGGCGATGTTAGCACTCGTTGATGACGAGTGCCAGCACAGCGGCCGTGAAAACCCCGGCGCACCGGGATGGTCGGAAGATGGGCGCCCCTCGGGGGGTTTCAAGGGGACGCCGGAAAAATTCCTGCCGACAGCGCCGTACGCCGGCGTGCGGTCGTTGCCCTGCCGGCCCGCATGCCCACAGGCAGGCAGCCCTGACAGGCCGGCCCTGACCTGTCGCGTCAGCCCAGGCTCGACGCGCGTACGCGATCAGGGCCTCGCAACCGCCGTACCCTGCGGACCGGCGTCGCGGAACCACGGGCGTGGCAAGGACCGCTGTCGCGGCCAGGTCTCGTCAAGCGAGCCGGCGTCGTAGAGACGGCCGTTCTTCATCACCGACTCGATCGCCTGGCTGTTGCGGATGTCGGCCAGCGGATCGCGCGTCAGCACCAGCAGATCGGCGAGCTTGCCGGCCTCGAGGCTGCCCAGTTCGCCGGCACGCCCGATGACGCCGCTCGACCCCAGCGTGGCCGCCCGCAGGACCTCGTGCGGTGTCGCGCCGCCCGACGCATGCGCCTCCAGCTCCCAGTGGTAGCCCACGCCCTGCATCTCGCCATGGCTGCCGACACCGATCCGGCCGCCGGCACGCTGCACCGCGGTGACGTCGCGGGCGAAGCGCGGATAGTCCTGGTCCTGCGGCCGCGACCAGCGCCGGTACTCGGTCTTGGCCTGCACCACGTCGCCGGGGATGAAGCGCCGCACCTTGGGATCGTCCTGCGGCAGGTGCGCGATGATCATCGCGTCCAGCGCCTGGCGCCCGCCGTACAGCACCTGGAGGGTCGGCGTATAGGAAATGCCGCTCCCGGCCAGCAGCGCGATGACGTCCGTGCGCAAGGGCGACACCGGCAGCGTGTGCTCGTTGCCGGCAAAGCCGTCGACGGCATGACTCAGGTTCAGGCGCGCATCGCTGGCGCCCTCGGTGGTCGGCAGCATGCCCATCGCATGCGCGGCTTCGATGAAGGCCCGCCGCTGCGCGCGGTTGCCCATCATGTAGGCCTTCACGTTGCGGGTGCGGTAGTGGTCGCGATAGCGCGCCAGCACCGCGCGCGCATCGTCGGCGCTGTCGATGCCGCTGTCGACGAAGACCCCGGGGCCGGTCGAATACGCGCGCGGTCCGACCATCAGGCCTGCATCGAGCAGGTCCTGGTAGGCGAACACGTCGGCGGTGAACGACTGCACGTCGAGCCCGCTGGTCACGCCATAGGCGAGGTTGGCGAGGAACTCCCAGGGTTCGGGATCGAGCACCGAGCGGCGGATCCCGAACCAGTGCGCATGCGTGTCGATGAAGCCCGGCAGCAGCCAGCGTCCGGAGACATCGCGGATCTCCACGCCGTCGGGCAATGGGAACGATCCGCGTGTGCCGATCGCGGCGATGCGGTTGCCGACGACCAGCACGTCGGCACGCCGGATGACCTCGTCGCCGCGCATCGTGATCGCGTTGCCGCCGCGCAGCAGCAGCGCGCCGGCAGGTTGGTCACGCGGCATCTCGACGCTGAGCTGCTGCGCGCGGGCCTTCGCTTCCGCGCTGCCGGCAGCCGCGCCGCGCTCGACATCGGCCAGGGCCACGCGATGGTAGGTCGACCCGACCATCCAGGCGATCGCCTTGCCGCCGTCGATCCAGGCGAACGCGTCCGCGCCGACGCGCGTCAGTGTCGTCCAGCCCGGCCCGGGACGGGTCAGGTCGACGTCCGGCGTAGCGCCGGGTTTCGCCGGCGCCGGGACATCGACCAGGAACAACTGCGAGGCCGCGCGCGCCAGCGCGCGCCGGCCGTCGGGGTGCAGCCGGACCTCGGCCACCGGGACCGGCACGCCGACATACTGCGATGGCGAACGCTGGCGCACCGCCAGCAGGGGATCGGGCTCGCCACCCGCGAGCGGGATCGAGACCACGGCCTGTCCGGAGTAGACCTGCAGGCGGCCGCGTGCGCGGTCGTACTGCAGCGCACGCGCACCCGCAACCTCACCCAGCCGCGTCTGCGCGCCATCCGCCGCGATGCGGACCAGATCAGTCGGTAGCGACGGCGCGAATTCGGTCGGTGCCGATACCCGCGCATGATGGCTGGCGCGCAGCACGACAAGATCGCCCTGTCCGTGTCCAGTGCCGACGGGCAGGAACATCGGCTCGCTGTAATACGCCGCCACCTGCGTGCGCTGCCCTGGCGGCTGCGTGCCATCGGCGGCCACCGTCCAGACCTGCCCACCCTCGCGCGGCGACCAGGTCACGTAGGCAATCATGGCGCCATCGGGCGACCAGGCCGGATGCCAGGCATGCACGCCGGAGGTCTCCAGCTTGCGTGGCGCGGTTCCGCGTTCGAGGTCGTGCACGTACAGCGCTCCGAACGCAGTGAACGCCAGCTGCTGGCCGTCGGGCGACAACGCCGGCGACTGCAGCAGGCGCGCACGCACGGGACCGGTCTCTTCGCTGGATTCGATATGCAGGTCCGGCCCGATCTCCAGCGCCACCCGCGTCGAGAACGGCAGCGGTGTACGCGTACCGTCGAGCGCGATGGTCTGCAGTCCGCCTCCGACCGCGACCAGCACGGCGCTGCCGTCCGGCAGGAAACGGTAACCGGGCAACAGGTCGGCGTAGTAGCCGCCCTCCTGTCCATCGGGATCGAGCGGCCAGCTCAGCCAGCGATCCTCCGACGTCTCCAGGTCGCGGATGCGCAGGCCGGTGCGGCCTTCGCTGCGGCTGGCGTAGACCAGCTTGCGCCCATCGCGGGACAGCACAGGCTTCATCGCGCCACCGGGCAATTGGATGAAGCCTGCATCGTCGCCGGTCTTCAGGTCGTGGCGCATGATCGACCAGGTATCCGGATTGACCTTGTCCGACCAGGTCGTGCCGCGCTTGCTGGCGTAATACAGGTAGCGCCCCTGCGGCGACACCGCGACGCCGAGCGCATTGCGCCGGCTGTCGAAGGATTCGTGCCCGGCCGGCTGCGCCGACACCACCTTGACCGGCTTGCCGCCCGACAGGTCGTAGCGGAACAGTTCGAACGCCAGCAGCGGCGGCATCGTCCGCGATGCATAGACCGAGGTGCCGTCGGCCGACCAGGCCGGTGAAGCGAAGAACTCGACGCCGGTATCGAACGACAACTGCCGCGGCTGGCTGCCATCGCTGCGGGCCACCCAGACATTGTTGCTGCCCGAGCGGTCGCTGAGGAATGCGAGCTGCGTGCCATCGGGCGAGAACACCGGGCTGGTCTCATGCGCAAGGCCGGACAGCAGCGGCGTCGCGTCACCACCCCCGATGTCCATGCGATGGATCTCGCCCAGCACATCGAACACGATCGTGCGTCCATCCGGCGAGACGTCGTGCGCCATCCAGGTCACTTCGCTGGTCTGCACCTCGAACGGGCGCGACTGCGGCAGCGAGGTCAATCCTTCGCTCGCGCTGGCGTGCGCGCCGGCCAGCAGCGTCAGCACGAGCGCAATAAGGCGAAGCCCATCGCCGCCAAGCCTCCGCGGCGTCGTGGCCCTGCCGATGTCATTGCCGACGTAGACCTTGCTGGCGTGGACCTTGCTCGGGTGAAGATTGCTCGCGTCAATGTCGCGACAGTTCTGGGCATGGCCGGCGCGGCCGGCAAGCGGGACACATGCGTGCAAGGCACGACCTCGGACGATGGCAGGAGCTACCGATGATAGTCGCGGATCATCGGATTGCAGGCCACGCGCGCGGACAGCGACCCGATCGCGGCCCGCGTTGACCCGATTGCGCGTGCACAGGGGTCGCGAGGCTCGCGTGCGCCGACGCGCATCACCTTTTCATCGCGCGGGGATCAACGTGTTGCGGTCACGGTGCAAGCGGATCGCACCGGCCCGCGCAGCGCATCAGGCATTGAAGTCCCGGCTGCCGCCTTGCGCGTCAGCGATCGACTGTTCCTGTCGTCAACCGGTGCTGCAGTCAAACAGTGCCGCTGCCCACCGGACGAACGCAATCGCCGATCAGAACCGCCAGGCGGCCTGCAGCATGGTCTCGCCGTCATTGGGCTGGTGGATGCTGGCGTTGGAGATGTGGCGGGCCAGCAGCGAGAAGTGGCTCCAGCGCCAACCGATGGTGCTGACGAACTGCGGATTGCCCGACAGCGCATCGGTCTGTCCGACCTGCAGGCCGACACCGAAGCCGGCGGTCAGTCCGCTCGGGCGCTCGTAGCGCAGGCCACCGTGGAAGACGCCGGCGTCTTCCTTCAGGTCCAGCCGGGTGTTGTCACGTCCGCGCACATAGATGCCGCCGACTTCCCAGCGCAGCGTGCCGCCCTTGAACTCGCGCCACTCCGGCAACCAGGCCACGGCCGCGACTGGCGTGGATTCGTTGTCACGGGTGAACGACATGCCAAGGCCGACTTCGACATTGTCCTGCGCCGAGGCGGGCGCGAGGGCAGACACGGCGGTGGCAAACGACAGGAGCAATCCCGACATCAACAGGGCAGAGGCGCGCATGGGCGTGGACAGACAGGTAAGAAGGCGAAATTATACTGCCGAGTTCACTATTTGTTGCAAGCCCGCTCGGCGCCATCGCTGGAACACTGCTTCCAGCCGCAATGGCTTGGCACCACCCGCGTGCCGACGGGCTGCTCCCGCCGAGGTCGGCTACCCTATCGGTCCCCTTCCGCATCGCTGTATCGCCCTTGTCTGCCCTGATCTGCTTCTGCGCCTGCCCGGATACCGACACCGCCGACCGTCTCGCCCGGACCCTGGTCGAGGAGCGGCTGGCGGCCTGCGTGCAGCGCCTGCCCGGCGTGCGCTCGGTGTATCGCTGGCAGGGCCAGGTCGAATCGGCCGACGAGCACCTGCTGCTGATCAAGACGGCCCCGGCGCAGTGGCCGGCCCTGCAGGCGCGCGTGCTGGCCCTGCATCCGCACGACGTGCCGGAACTGATCGCCGTCGAGACGGCGGCGGGCTTTCCGCCCTATCTCGACTGGATCCAGGCGCAGACCGGAGCCGCCGCATGAGACCTCGCATGATCGGGAACACGACCGCCGGTATACGACGCCTGCGACCGGGCTGGCAGGCCGCGCTCGCGGCCGTGCTGCTGGGCCTGTTCGCGCCGGCCGCCATCGCGGCGATCGACGAATCCGACCTGCTGCCGGTCGACGAGGCATTCGCGCTCAGCGCGCGCGCCGCCAGCCGCGACCGCATCGAGCTGCAATGGAAGATCGCGGACGGCTATTACCTGTATCGGCACCGCACCAGCGTCAAGGCCGCCGATGCCGGCTTCACCGCAGGCGAACTGCAGTTGCCAGACGGCAAGCGCCATACCGACGAATTCTTCGGCGAGGTCGAAACCTATCGCGGCAGCCTACAGGCGACCCTGTCCGGTAACGCGGCCGCCGCCACCCGCCAGGTCAGCGTGCAGGTGCGCTACCAGGGTTGCGCCGACCTCGGCATCTGCTATCCGCCGCAGACGCGCACGCTGCAAGTCACGCTGCCTGCAGCCGGCGCCGGCGACAGCGGTTTCGCCGCGCTCGGGCAGCGCCTGGGCGGCGGCGCAGCGGCACGGCCGAATGCGCTCGGCAGCCGCAACGCGCAGGCGTTGCCGCTGCCGCCCGAGCAGGCCTTCGCCTTCGAGGCCATCGTCGGCGACGGCAATACGGTGCTGATGCGCTTCACCCCGGCGCAGGGCTATTACCTCTACCGCGACCGCAACAGCTTCCGCGTCGACGGCGCGCCCGGCATCAGCGCCGGTAGTCCGCACTGGCCCAAGGGTCGCGCCCACCACGACGAACACTTCGGCGACGTCACGGTGTATTTCGATCAGGTCGACGTGCCATTGCCGCTGCGCCGACAGCACGGCGACGCTGCGAAGATCACGCTGCAAGCGACGTTCCAGGGCTGCCAGGACGACGGCATCTGCTATCCGCCGATGACGCGTTCGGTCGCGCTGTCGATCCCGGCAGGCACGGTGGAGAGCCCGACGCAGGCGGCGGCCGAAGCCGCAGTGGCAGCCGCAACGGCAGTCACCCAGTCATCGGGCGATGACGCCAGCCCTGGCAACACGACGCCTGACCCTATCGTGGGCAACGCCACACAGGTTGCCGACGGTCGCCCCGCCGCGAACACCCCGGGCCCCGCCGGCGATGCCTCGTCCGACAACGCCGCGCGCACGCCGCCCCCCGCACCTGCCGGCGGCAGCCTGCTCGGGGCCCTCATACTCGCCCTGTTCGGCGGCCTGGTGCTGAACCTGATGCCCTGCGTGCTGCCGATCCTGTCGCTGAAAGTGCTGGGGCTGGCGCAAAGCGGCGAGAGCCGCGCCCGCGCGCGCAGCCACGCGCTCTGGTACACGCTGGGCGTGCTGGCCGCATTCGCCGCGATCGGCCTGCTGGTGATCGCGCTGCGCGGCACCGGCCAGGCGCTGGGCTGGGGCTTCCAGTTGCAGCAGCCGTGGTTCGTCGCCGCGCTGGCCTACCTGATGTTCGCGGTCGGCCTGAGCCTGTCGGGCGTGTTCACGCTCGGCGGCGGTTTCGGCAACGTCGGTCACTCGCTGGCCAGCCGGCAGGGACCGGTGGGTGATTTCTTCACCGGCGTGCTGGCCTGCATCGTCGCCAGCCCCTGCATCGCACCGTTCATGGGCGGCGCACTGGCCTTCGCGTTCACCGCATCGACGCCGGTCGCGCTGGCGGTGTTCCTCGCGCTGGGCCTCGGACTGGCGCTGCCGTTCCTGCTGATCGGTTTCATCCCGGCACTGGCCACGCGCCTGCCGCGTCCCGGTGCGTGGATGGAAACGCTGAAGCAGGTCCTGGCGTTCCCGATGTACCTGACCGCGATCTGGCTGCTGTGGATCCTCGGCCGCCAACGCGGCGTGGACGCGATGGCGCTGGCAGCGGTCGGCCTGACCCTGCTCGCGCTCGGCCTGTGGTGGCACGAGCGCGGCCGCTGGCGCGAGTCGACAGTCGCGCGCGTGCTGGCCGGACTGGTGCTGCTGGCCGCCCTGCTGCCGATCTGGAAACTGCAGCAGTTGCCGCCGCCGCAGGCATCGGCCGCCACGACCGGCGTCGACGCCGGCCATGTCGCCTATGACGCCGCCAAGCTGCAGTCGCTGCGCGACGAAGGCCGCGTGGTTTTCGTCAACATGACGGCGGACTGGTGCGTGACCTGCAAGGCCAACGAAGGACGCGTGCTGTCCAGGCCCTTCTTTGCGGAGGCGCTGCGCGCAGCCGATGCCACCTACATGGTCGGCGACTGGACCAACATCGATCCGCAGATCAGCACCTTCCTCGAGCAGCACAAGGCCGTCGGCGTGCCGCTGTACGTGGTCTATCCGCGCGGCGGTGGCGATGGCGAAGTGCTGCCGGCGATCCTCGGCGAGGACATGCTGCGGGCAGCCCTGGAGCGCGCCGCGCGATGAAGGTCACGCCGCTGCGCATCGTCATCGCCGCCCTGCTGGCCGGCAGCCTGGGCGTCGTCGCCAGCGTGCTGATCAATGGCCCGGGGCCGCTGGCCGGCACCGAGTTCGGGCAGCGCGCGTTGAACCACGCCGCCAGCGCCAGCGCGCCGGCCGCACCGCCCGGGGTCAGGGTGCCGACCCGTGGCGACACGGTGGCGGCCTTCGAGATCGCCGACCTCGACGGCGCCCCGGTACGCCTGCCGGCCGACTTTGCCGGCCGCCCGCTGCTGGTCAACATCTGGGCCAGCTGGTGCGGGCCGTGCATCGAGGAAATGCCCGAACTCGACCGCTTCGCCGGCGAACAGGGCGCCAACGGCACCCAGGTCCTTGGCATCGCCCTCGACGACGCCGAGGCCGTGCGCAGCTTCCTGCAGCGCATTCCGGTCGGGTATGCGATCGCACTGGACGCTCCCGGTCCTGCAGATGCCGGCGTGCGCGTCGGCAATCCGCGCGGCGTGCTGCCGTATACGGCGCTGATTTCAGCCGATGGCCGCGTGCTGAAGCAGAAGATCGGGCCGTTCCAGCATGGCGAAATCGACGGCTGGGTCACGGATTGAAGTGAAAACTCAAACACTTGCTTAACTTCAGTCATCGTCGGCGAACTGGACAGTAACCGCGCCTTGGCGCAGACTGCCGCCCAATCCGGGCAAGCGCCCTTGGGCATACCATTGCGAATGGCGAAATTGCTGGTCCTGCACGGCCCCAACCTCAACCTGCTCGGTACACGCGAGCCCGAGGTCTATGGCCGCACCACCCTGGCCGACATCGAGGCGGGCCTGCGGCAGACTGCGGAGGCGGCCGGCCATGCGCTGGAGAGCCTGCAGTCGAACGCCGAGCATGTGCTGGTCGACCGCATCCAGGCCGCCCGCACCGACGGCACCGCCTTCATCCTGATCAACCCGGCGGCGTTCACCCACACCTCGGTCGCGATCCGCGATGCGCTGGCGGCAGTCAGCCTGCCGTTCATCGAGATCCACCTGTCCAACCCGCACGCCCGCGAAGCCTTCCGCCACCACAGCTATCTCAGCGACCTGGCGGTCGGCGTGATCTGCGGCTTCGGCGCAGACAGCTACCGCTACGCACTGGACGCCGCCTTGACGCGGCTGGGCGGCGCTTGAAGACGATCCGCCCGCTCACGGCCCAGCGCCGCCTGCCCCGCCCGTCACACGCGGTGCGCGCGACAGACCGCAGGCTGGCAGGCCAAGTCCGCGCCTCGACGCTGGCCAACGACCTCCCGACCCGCGCATGCCCCGACGCTGCGCCGTCACCCCGACACGTGCTTTGACGCATTCCCTTTCCTGAAAGACACCCCGAGGCCATCCATGGACCTGAGAAAAATCAAGAAGCTGATCGACCTGCTCGAGGAATCCAACCTCGCCGAGATCGAGATCAAGGAGGGCGAGGAATCGGTCCGCCTGTCGCGCAACCCGGTCGGCTCGGCGCAGATGGTCTACGCGCAGCCGGCCGCCTCGCAACGCGCGCCCGAAGCGATGCCGATGCAGTCCCCGGTCGAAGCCGCCACCGGCGGCGGCCGTCGCCCGTCCGACGCCGAACCGGCCGCAGGCAACGGCCTGCCCGACGGCCACGTCGTCAAGTCGCCCATGGTCGGCACCTACTACTCGTCGCCCGCCCCCGACAAGCCGGCGTTCGTCACCATCGGCCAGCAGGTCAAGGCCGGCGACACGCTGGGCATCATCGAAGCCATGAAGATGTTCAACCCGATCGAAGCCGACATCTCCGGCACCCTGCTGGCGATCGTCGTCGACAGCGGTCAGCCGGTCGAATTCGACCAGCCGATGTTCGTGATTGGCTAAGGGCCCGCTCATGCTCGATAAAGTCGTCATTGCCAACCGCGGCGAGATCGCGCTGCGCATCCTGCGCGCGTGCCATGCCCTCGGCATCCGTACGGTCGCGGTGCACTCCACCGTCGATCGCAACCTCAAGCACGTGGCGATGGCCGACGAGTCGGTCTGCATCGGCCCGGCGCCCTCCAACCGCAGCTACCTCGACATGCCGGCGATCATCGCCGCGGCCGAAGTCACCGATGCGCAGGCGATCCATCCGGGCTACGGCTTCCTCAGCGAGAACGCGGACTTCGCCGAACGCGTCGAACAATCAGGCTTCATCTTCATCGGTCCCAAGGCAGAGACCATCCGCCTCATGGGCGACAAGGTCGAGGCGATCCGCGCGATGAAGGAAGCCGGCGTGCCCTGCGTGCCCGGCAGCGGCGGACCGCTCGGCGACGATCCGGCGACCAACGTTCGCATCGCGCGCGAGATCGGTTACCCGGTGATCGTCAAGGCGGCCGGCGGCGGCGGCGGACGCGGCATGCGCGTGGTGCATACCGAAGCCGCGCTGGTCACCGCGATCGCGACGACCAAGCAGGAAGCCAAGGCCGCTTTCAGCAACGACATGGTCTACATGGAGAAGTTCCTCGAGAACCCGCGCCATGTCGAGATCCAGGTCCTTGCCGATGGCCAGGGCAATGCGATCCACCTCGGCGAGCGCGACTGCTCGATGCAGCGCCGCCACCAGAAGGTCGTCGAGGAAGCGCCGGCACCGGGCATCACCCCGGAGCTGCGCGCCGAGATCGGCAAGGTCTGCGTCGAAGCCTGCATCCGCATCGGTTATCGCGGCGCTGGCACCTTCGAATTCCTGTTCGAGGACGGCCGTTTCTACTTCATCGAGATGAATACCCGCATCCAGGTCGAGCATCCCGTCACCGAACTGGTCACCGGCATCGACCTGGTGCGCGAGCAGTTGATGATCGCGTCGGGCCGCAAGCTGTCAATCCGCCAGGAAGACATCGTGCTGACCGGCCATGCGATCGAATGCCGCATCAACGCCGAGGATCCCGAGAGCTTCCTGCCCTCGCCCGGCCTGGTGAAGCACTTCCACGTCCCCGGTGGCCCCGGCGTGCGCGTGGATTCGCACGTCTATGAAGGTTATGCCGTGCCGCCCAACTACGACTCGATGATCGGAAAGCTGATCGTGCACGGTGCCGACCGCGCGCAGGCGATCGCACGCATGCACGTCGCGCTCAGCGAGATGGTCGTCGACGGCATCAAGACCAACATCCCGCTGCAGCAGCGCATCATGCGCGACAAGGGCTTCCAGGCCGGTGGTCAGAACATCCACTACCTCGAGAAGCGCCTGGCCGAGCGCAAGGACAAGGGCCTGTCGATCGGCTGACCCCGGCGGCCTCTGGCCCGGTTTTTCTTCTCGAGCGCCGCGGCTTGCCGCGGCGTCTGCTTCTTCCATCGGCGGACCCTTGCATGCCCTTCCTCGAACTCTCCCTGCGCTGCCATGAATCCCTGCAGCCCCGCTACGAGCACGCGCTCGAGGATCTCGGCGCGCTGGCGGTGACGATGCTCGATGCCGATGCCGATACCAGCAACGAGCACGCGATCCTCGAACCCGGCGTCGGCGAGACACCGCTGTGGCAGTCGATCACGCTCAGTGCGCTGTTCCCGCACGATGCCGACGCGCTGGCACTGCTGGCGGCGCTGGAGTCGTTCGACCCCGCGCTCGACTGGTCGCCGGTCAGCTTCCGCAACGTCGAGGACCAGGACTGGGAACGCGCGTGGATGGACCAGTACGTGCCGCTGCGCTTCGGCGCGCGGACCTGGATCGTGCCGTGGAACCGCGAGCTGCCGGACGATGCCGGCCAGGACGCGGCCGTGGTCCGGCTCGATCCCGGCCTGGCGTTCGGATCGGGCACGCATCCGACGACCTCGTTGTGTTTGCAATGGCTGGATGCGCTGGCCGCCGACGGCACGCTGCAGGGCAGCACCGTGCTCGACTTCGGCTGCGGCAGCGGCATCCTCGCCCTGGCCGCACTGAAGCTCGGCGCGGCGCAGGCAGTCGGTGTCGACAACGATCCGCAGGCCTTGATCGCCAGCCATGACAACGCCGAACGCAACGGCATTGCGGCCGCGCTCAGCGTCTACGCGCCGCAGGCCGCACCCGACGAGCGCTATCCGGTGGTCGTCGCCAACATCCTGGCCTCGGCGCTTGACGCGCTGGCCGATACCCTCGCCGACCGCACCGCACCCGGCGGGCGGATCGCGCTGTCGGGCATCCTCGATGGCCAGCAGGAAGCCCTGTTGCAGCGTTACCGTCCGTGGTTCGAGCAACTGGCGGTCGCGCACGAAGGCGACTGGATCCGCATCGATGGCGTCCGCCGCTGAGTTGCTGCTGATCCATCGGCGGCACTTCGCGCAGGGGACAGGCCCCGCGCGGCAGCCCGCGGTCACGACGGAAGCCATCGTGATGGAACAATCGTGATTGAATAAGCGGCATGTTCATCAACTGCCACGCCTGCCGCGCGCTGGTCGCGACCGACCCGGTCAGTGACCTGCCGCCCGCGCAATGTCCGCGCTGCGGCGCGGAACTGCGGTCACGGAAAGCGCAGGCCGCCGCGCAGGCGAACGCACCGCCCTCCTCCGCCGGGCACGGCCGGGCAACAGCCATCCCCAACGCCGTCGTCGACGCGCAGCCACACGACATTGACGCCGCATCGTCCGCAGCGTCGGCAGCCTCTCCGCCGCGGGACGCATCGCCTCCCGTCACCGTCGACATTGCCGGCCTGCTGCACGGATCGACCTCGCCCTCGGGCCTGCGTCCGCATGTCGAGCCTGCCCCGACGGCGGCACCGGCCATCGCGCCCCGCATCCCCGACGATGCAGGCCCCTCCGGCGCTGCGCCTCCGGTGGTCGATCCTCCGCGCGAGATCGCCGACGCTTCGACGCCGACGTTGCCACCAACGCCGATTGCTGCGCCAGCACCCGCCATCGCAGCACCCCACCCTCAATCCGCCGCACCCAACCGGCCGGCGAGGCCCTCGCCGAGCTTCGCCGCATCGCAGGCCGCCGTGTCCCGCTCAAGCCTGCCGCGCTGGCTCGCGCCCGTCGTCATCCTGGCCCTGGTCGCGTCGCTGCTGCTGCAGGTGCTGCTCGCCGACCGCGCCCGGTTCGCCGCCAGTGCGACATGGCGCCCGCTGCTGACCACGCTGTGCGGAACCCTCGGCTGCCAGTTGCCGCCATGGCATGACCCCGCCGCCTTCGTGCTGTTGACCCGCGATGTCCGCGCGCATCCCGGCCATGCGGGCGTGCTGCGCGTGACCGCCACGTTCCGCAACGATGCGCGCTGGGCACAGGCCTGGCCGCAGTTGCAGTTGCGGTTGTCCGACATCAATGGCCAGGACATCGCCTCGCGCGGCTTCACCGCCGAGCAGTACCTTGCGGACACGCCGCACTCGCCACTGATCGCCAGCGGCCAGACAGCGACCATCCGCCTGGATGTCCGCGAACCCGCGACGGAGGCGGTGTCGTTCGCGTTCGACCTGCGCTGAGCATCGGCCACGCCGTGCGGGCCGTGTCCGGTCGACAGGCCGCGGGTCGCGATGTGCGCCTTGCGACCGTCCGGCGGTTTTCGCCTCCGGCGCAATGGCGGCTGCGACGATGAAGCGATAGACTCCCAAACCCCGCCATGCCCCGACCGCCTTTCGCACGGCGACGGCGCAGCCGTCACCGCAACTATCGGGAAACGACTTGAACAGCGCAGAACGCACCGACTCCGCCCCACGCACTGCCCCGCGTCCGCCGCTGCGTGAGCATGTCGCGACCTCGGTGCGCCGTTACCTGGGCGACCTCAACGGCTGCGATGCCGACAATCTGTACGAGATCGCGCTGCGCGAGCTGGAGATCCCGCTGTTCGTCGAAGTGCTGAACCACTGCGAAGGCAACCAGAGCCGGGCCGCCACGATGCTCGGCATCCACCGCGCGACACTGCGCAAGAAGCTGCGCGACTACGGCCTGGGCTGACGCCGCGACCGCACCGACCCGCCTGCGGCCCGGCAGGAGCTTGAACAGGGTCTTATAATCAGCGGCCTGCTCCTCTGCCCGCCCCCCACGATGACCTCCGACCTGCTGACCGGCCCGGCCGTCCAGATACGCCGCGCCCTGCTTTCCGTGTCCGACAAGACCGGCCTGATCGAACTGGCCACCGCCCTGGCCTCCCGCAACATCGAACTGCTGTCGACCGGCGGCACCGCCAAGGCGATCCGCGAGGCCGGACTGGCCGTGCGCGACGTCTCCGAGATCACCGGCTTCCCCGAGATCATGGATGGCCGGGTCAAGACCCTGCATCCCAAGGTCCACGGCGGCCTGCTCGGCCGGCGCGGCACCGACGATGCGGTGATGGCCGAACACGGCATCGATGCGATCGACCTGCTGGTGCTGAACCTGTATCCGTTCGAGCGCGTCGCCAGCCAGGCCGATGCGAGCTTCGACGACATCATCGAGAACATCGACATCGGCGGACCGGCGATGCTGCGCGCGGCGGCGAAGAACTTCGCCCACGTCGCGGTCGCGACCGACCCGGCGCAGTACGCCGGCCTGCTGTCGGAGCTCGACGGCAACGGCGGCGCGCTGTCGGCCAACACGCGCTTCGCGCTCGCGGTGGCCGCGTTCAACCGCGTCGCCCAGTACGACGCGCGCATCAGTGACGTGCTGTCTGCGATCGGCGAACCCTCCGATGCCGGCGCCGGCACGCGCGTGCAGTTCCCGGCGCAGAGCAACGGCAATTTCATCAAGGTCATGGACCTGCGCTACGGCGAGAATCCGCACCAGCAGGCCGCGTTCTACCGCGACCTCTATCCGGTGCCCGGCACGCTGGCCACGTTCACCCAGCTGCAGGGCAAGGAACTGAGCTACAACAACATCGCCGACGCCGATGCCGCCTGGGAATGCGTGCGCCAGTTCGCCGCACCGGCCTGCGTCATCGTCAAGCACGCCAATCCCTGCGGCGTCGCCGTCGGCGTTGCGCCGGGCGATGCCTACGAACTCGCGTATGCGACTGATCCGACGTCCGCGTTCGGCGGCATCCTGGCCTTCAACACCCGGCTCGATGCTGCCACCACCAAGGCGATCCTCGACCGCCAGTTCGTCGAAGTGCTGATCGCCCCGGACTTCGAAGACGCTGCGCTTGCCTATTGCGCCAAGAAGGCCAACGTACGAGTGCTGAGGATTCCGCACGGTGACGGCCGCAACAACGTCGACGTCAAGCGCGTGGGCTCCGGCCTGCTGATGCAGAGCGCCGACATCCGCGAGGTCGGTCGCGACGAACTACAGGTGGTGTCCAGGCTCGCGCCGACCGCGCAGCAGCTCGACGACCTGCTGTTCGCCTGGCAGGTCGCCAAGTACGTCAAGTCCAATGCGATCGTCTACGCCAAGGACCAGCGCACCATCGGCGTCGGCGCCGGCCAGATGAGCCGCGTCTACTCGGCGCGCATCGCCGGCATCAAGGCGGTCGACGCCGGGCTGCAGGTCGAAGGCTCGGTGATGGCGTCCGATGCGTTCTTCCCGTTCCGCGACGGCATCGATGCCGCCGCGGCTGCCGGCATCAAGGCGGTGATCCAGCCGGGCGGTTCGATGCGCGACAGCGAAGTCATCGCCGCGGCCGACGAACACGGCATCGCCATGGTGTTTACCGGCGTGCGCCACTTCCGGCATTGACACCGGCCGTGCCAGCCGGGGCCCGACGTTTGCGGTGCCACACCCCCTGCGCGCCTTCGGCGCGAATCGCCCCCTGACCCGGGGGCTGTCCTTCGGAGACGTTGCTATGAAAGTGTTGGTCATCGGTTCCGGCGGTCGCGAGCACGCGCTGGCCTGGAAGCTCGCGCAATCGCAGCGCGTGGATGAAGTCCTGGTCGCGCCCGGCAATGCTGGTACCGCCACTGAGAGCAAGTGCCGCAACGTCGCGATCAAGGTCACCGACATCGACGGCCTGCTGCAACTCGCCCGCGACGAAGGCGTGGCCACCACCGTGGTCGGCCCGGAAGTCCCGCTGGTGGCCGGCGTGGTCGACCGCTTCCGCGCGGCCGGCCTGCGCATCTTCGGGCCCACCGCGGCCGCCGCGCAGCTCGAAGGTAGCAAAGCCTTCGCCAAGGCCTTCCTTGAACGCCATGGCATCCCGACCGCGTGGTACGCCGTGCACACCGACGTCGACGCCGCGCTGGCCTATGTCCGCGACAAAGGCGCGCCGATCGTCGTCAAGGCCGATGGCCTCGCCGCCGGCAAGGGCGTGATCGTCGCGATGACGCTGGACGAGGCTGAAGCGGCGGTCCGCGACATGCTGTCGGGCAATGCCTTCGGTGATGCCGGCGCGCGCGTCGTCATCGAGGAGTTCCTCGACGGCGAGGAAGCGAGCTTCATCTCGATGGTCGATGGCCGCACCGCGCTGCCGATGGCCACCAGCCAGGACCACAAGCGCGTCGGCGATGGCGACACCGGCCCCAATACCGGCGGCATGGGCGCGTACTCCCCGGCACCGGTGGTGACCGCCGAAGTGCACGAGCGGGTCATGCGCGAGGTCGTCAACCCGACCGTGCAGGGCATGATCGACGACGGCATCCCGTTCACCGGCTTCCTCTATGCCGGCCTGATGATCGATGCCAGCGGCGCACCCAAGGTCATCGAGTTCAACGTCCGCTTCGGCGATCCGGAAACCCAGCCGGTGATGCTGCGGCTGCAGTCGGACCTGCTCGACCTGCTCGACGCCGCGATCGATGGCCAACTCGACCGCACTGAAGCGCACTGGGATCCGCGCCCGTCGCTGGGCGTGGTGATGGCCGCGGCGCCGTACCCGGAGTCGCCGATCACCGGTGACGTCATCGGCGGCCTCGATGCGGTCCCGGCCAGCGCCAAGGTCTTCCATGCCGGTACCGCGCTCGATGGCGACGGCAACATCGTCAGCGCCGGCGGACGCGTGCTGTGCGTGGCCGCCTTGGGCGACAGCGTCGCCGACGCCCAGCGCAACGCCCATGCAGGCGTCGAGCGCATCCATTGGGCCAACGCCTTCCACCGCCACGACATCGGCTGGCGCGCGATCGCACGCGAACAGGCCTGAGAACCTGCTCTGAGCGCAGTCCTGCGCTCCGGCTGACCGCAGGGAACGCAGCCGGCACGCGATGTTCCGCACGGCCACGTGCGGACGACGCCTGCCGGCACTACCATCGCGGCATCGTCCACCGTCGCGAGTCCCGCATGTCCAACGATCCCACGCCATACGAAGCCGGGACCTCGACCGCATCGGTTGCCCCGTCCGCCCACAGCTCGGCCGCGAACCTGCCGATCGCACCCGGCAGTGCAGAGCTGACGATGTCGCTGCTGATGACGCCGGACATGGCCAACTTTTCCGGCAATGTCCACGGTGGCGCCCTGCTGAAACTGCTCGATGAGGTCGCCTACGCCTGTGCCAGCCGCTATGCCGGCCGCTACGTGGTGACGCTGTCGGTGGATCAGGTGACGTTCCGCGAGCCCGTCCACGTCGGCGAGCTGGTGACCTTCCTGGCCTCGGTCAACTACACCGGGCGCAGTTCGATGGAAGTGGGCATCAAGGTCATCACCGAAGACATCCGCGTGCGCTCGGTCCGGCATACCAACAGCTGCTTCTTCACGATGGTCGCCGTCGACGAAGCCGGCCGCCCGACCCTGGTGCCGCCGCGAGAGCCGCAGACCGACGATGAGCAGCGCCGGTTCGAACAGGGACGCCAGCGCCGCGAGATCCGCCAGGAACTCGAAAGCCGCTACCAGGCGATGCGCGAAGGCATGTCGATGCCTGCGGTGGACTGAGCACCGCCCGCAGGCCAACATCGGAACGACGCCCGCAGAACCTGTTCAAAGTCTGTCGCGAGCGCAGCAGGACGTTGAACGGGGTCTCAGTCCTGCCGGATCAACGACAGCAGGGCCTCGGCATCCAGCCTCGCGCTGACTTCGCCGCCTTCGAGCAGGCTGTCGGCCAGGTCGCGCTTGTGCGCATGCAGGGCGACGATCTGCTCCTCGATGGTGTGCTCGGCCACCAGCCGGTACACCGTCACCGGGCGCAGCTGTCCGATCCGATGGGCGCGATCGCTGGCCTGGTCCTCGACCGCCGGATTCCACCACGGGTCGAGGTGGATCACATAGTCGGCCGCGGTCAGGTTGAGGCCGCTGCCGCCCGCCTTGAGGCTGATCAGGAACACTTCGCCCTGGCCGCCCTGGAACGCATCGACGGCCTCCTTGCGCTGGCGCACCGGCGTGCTGCCATCCAGGTACTGGTAGGCGATGCCCTGTTCGTCCAGCCAGGCGCGCACGATCCTGAGGTGATCGACGAACTGGCTGAACACCAGCGCGCGATGGCCGTTGTCGATCAGCTCGGTGACAATGCCGGCCAGTGCGTTCAACTTGCTCGATTCCAGGCGGCTGCCCGGCAACACCAGTGAGGGATGGCAGCAGAAGCGGCGCAGGCGCGTGATCTGCGCCAGCACCTTCAACGAGTCGTCGCCGCGACCGCCGGACTCGCGGCGTGTCTGCTCCAGTTCCGCCACCGCTTGCTGGCGCAGCGCTTCGTACTGGTGCATCTCCGCATCCGACAGCCGCACCATGTGGGTGATGTCGGTACGCGCCGGCAACTCGTCGAGCACCTGGCTCTTGAGCCGACGCAGCATGAAGGGCTGGATCATCTGCTTGAGCGCGCGGCGTGCCGAGGCATCGCCGGACTCGATCGGCGAGGCGAAGCGGCTGGCGAACTGTTCCTTGCGACCGAACAGGCCCGGATTGATGAAGCGGAACAGGTTCCACAGCTCGCCCAGGTGGTTCTCCAGCGGCGTACCGCTGGCGACCACCTTGAATCCGGCGTCCAGCGCCATGACGGCCTGCGAGCGCTTGGTCTGCGCATTCTTGACCGCCTGCGCCTCGTCCAGCACCACGCTGGTCCACGGCTGCGCCGCAAACGCCGCGTGATCGAACTGCAGCAGGCTGTAGCTGACCAGCACCACGTCGCCGGGCCCCAGCGCTTCGAGGCGGCGTGCGCTGCGGTAATCATGCAGGCGCAACGTCGGTGCGAAACGCTGCGCTTCGGCCTGCCAGTTGGACACCACCGAGGTCGGCGCCACCACCAGTTGCGGCCCCAGCTCCGCCCGATGCAGCAGCAGCGCCAGCAGCTGCACGGTCTTGCCCAGGCCCATGTCGTCGGCCAGGCAAGCGCCCACGCCCCATTGCGCCATGCGTGCCAGCCACGAGAAACCTTCGCGCTGGTAGTCGCGCAGTTCCGCCTGCAGCGCGCGCGGCACCGGCGGATCGAAATCGCGCAATGACTGCAGCCGCTCCAATTGCTGCTGCCAGGCCTCGTCGGCTTCGAAATCCGCGACCTCTTCGGCCAGGGTCGCCAGCAGCGGCGCGGTCAGCACATTGAGTCGCACGCCCTGTTCGTTGACGCGCTCGGCCAGGTGCAGCAGTTCGTCCAGCCGCTTGCGCAGGTCGTCGCCCAGCGCCAGCCAGTCGCCATCTCCCAAGCGTACGAAGCGGCCCGGGCTTCCGCGCATCAGCTCCAGCAACTGCCGGAGCTGCATCACGCGGCCATCGTCGAGCGCCACCTCGCCCTGCAACGCGAACCAGTCGCCCTGCTGGCGCAGCGACAACCGCAACTGGCGCATGCCGGGCCTGGAACGGATGCGCATGCGCTCGCCTTCGGGCCAGACGCATTGCACGCGCTGGCCGTCGAGCGCCTGCAACTCGCTCAACAGCTGCAGCGCATCCTGGACGTGTTCGAGCTGCCATTCCTGGCCATCGCTGTCGGCACGCGCAAGCGCCGGACAGTGTTCGAGCACGTACTGCAGGCTCGCGCGTTCGGCCTCCAGGTCGCGCCGGATCTGCAACGGCTTGTCGTCGCGCTCGCCCAGCAGGTGTACCGCACCATGCCCGGGCCGGCACCAGGCGCCTTCGGCCTGCGGACGCACCAGCAACTGCAGGCGCAGGCCTTCCGACAACGGCAGCAGATGCGCGTACAGCATCGGGTCGCCGTCGATGGTGTCCAGGTGCGCGGTCAGGCCGGGGATGTCCGAATGCACCGGCAGCAGCGGCGCGATCGCGGAAATCGCTTCGACCAGTTGCGTCCGTGCCGCCGCCGGCACGCTGAGGCCGGCGCCAACGATGCCGGCGATCTGCTTGAGCTCGGGCGTCGATCGATACAGGCGCAGGCGGGTCGGCGTTTCCTTGCGCAGCACCAGTTCGTCATCGCCGCCGATGCCCTCGGGCTCCAGTTGCAACTCGATGCGCCCCTCTTGCTCGCGCAGGTGCAGGCTCGGCTCGCCCTGTTGCAAGTCCACGCGCACGTCCGGGGCATCGGCCCAGTACAGCGCGGGATGCCCGACCAGCCGCGACAAGGCCTGTTCGCCGGACAGGCTGTACTGCGGCCCGCCAAGACTGGCGGGCTGGACCTCGATCGCGGCAATCGCCTGGCGATCCTGTTCGATCAGGTAATCGATGCCGGTGATCTCGTCGTGCAATCGCCGCAACGCTACCGCACGCCCGCGGCTCCAACGTCCCTTTGCGCCGCGCTTCTGTTCACGCGGCTCGACGCTGGCGTCGCCATGCAGCAAGGTGACGAACCAGGCCAGCCGGCGTTCCGCCACCGGCGCAGGCGCTGCCGGGGCCACGCCGCGGATGGCCGTCAACGCCTGCAGGGCGGATTCCCAGGCTTCGGGGCGGCGATACAGGCCCGCCAGCGGCACCCGCGCATGCGTCGCATGCCAGGCGGTCGTGATGGTGGGAGCCGGCGGCGCAGCGGTCGCAGTGGGCTCGTCGGGCTCGGCCGGTTTCCCGGGCTTGGCGCCTTCGGCGCCCATCGCCATCACCGCCTCGAACTCCGCCGCCAGCCAGTCGTAGCCGGCGGCGGCCAGACGCTGGCGCCAGGCCCGCTGCCGCTGCGCCCATTGCGGCACGCTGACATCGAGCCAGTGCACCGACAGCATCACCAGCAGGCAATCGAGTCCGTGCGCGCTTTCGCGCAGCGCCACCTGCGCCATCGTGCTCGCATCCAGGCCCGCTGGCGCGCCCAGCCGATGGTCAAGCAATTGCAGCAACAGCGCATGACCCGCCGCTGACTGCTGCATGCCGCGCTGCAGGGTCTGCCGCAGCGCCGGATAGGTCGCCGCGTCTTCGGTTCCGATCACCGCCAGCAGGCGCAGCGCCTCGATCGGACGCGGCAGATCGATCTGGGGCTTGCCGGTGCGCGTGCGCTCGGCGTCGATCCATTGCGACAGCCATTGCAGCGCCTGCGCGGGTTCGCCGGACGTCAGCGCATGCAGGAACGCCGCCAGGGTTTCCAGCCCGGGCGTCGCGCCCAGTCGCTGCATCGCCGCCGTGTCGCCACGCAGAAAGGCCTGCACCAGCAGTTGCTGGGCCAGCGCGCGCTCGCCTTCGGCCTTCGGGCCGCGCCACAGCGCAAGACCGGCCTGGTAGGCCACCGTGGCCGAGCCGAACAGGAAATGGCTGGACAGTTGCAGGTAGTCGGCCAGCAGCAGTCGCCGCAGGCTGGGCGCAAACCGAGCGAACACCGCCCGTCCATGCTCGTCGGCCAGCAGCAGCGGCAGCGGATGGATGCCGGCCAGCGCATCGGCCGGCATCGTGCGCAGCAGTTGCCGCAACTCGCGGACCGCGGCCTCGCCGTCGCCGGACAACACGCTGAGCCACAACACCTGTTCGGCGCGCGCGCGATCGGACGCCATCCATTCCGGGCGCTGCGGGAGGTCGGCCCACATGATCCGCATCCACGCATCCAGGTCCTCGCGTGCGCACAGGTCGAGCAGCATCAGGTTGCGACGGTCATCGCGCAGCCGCACGGGCTGCAGCTCGCCGCTGGAGGCGCTGCCCAGCCAGCCGTTGCGCTGCAGCGGCAGCAGCATGGCGGCCAGCCGCGCGCCATCCGGCCGCTTGCCGTCGAGCTGTATCGACTGCGCCAGCAGGGTCTTGAGCAGCGCACTGCGGGTCAGGCCGCCCGGCGCGATCGCCAGCGCGGACAGCAACGCACGCTCCGGCTGCGACAACGCCCTGAGGGCAGCATCGTCCGGCGGCGGCATGGAGACCTTGGGCATGTGGCAGGCAGTCAGGACAGCGGTGGACCGATCATTGTCCCATGGCTGGCAGCAAAGTCGCGGGATATCCGCGCATGTTGTCGGGATCGAAACATCAAGGCCACGTGCCCGTGTCCCACCGGTCGCCGTATCGGCGACCTCGCCGGCGCCCCCGCCGCGCGCCGCCAGGTCCACGTCAACCGCCATCTGCTGCGTCTACACTGCGCGCCAGGGCGACATCCCGGCTTGCGGTGGCGCGGACCTGACATCTGGAGCATGCATGGCACACAGCCAGTTCGACCTGTTGAGACAACGCCGCTTCCTGCCGTACTTCTCGGTGCAGGCGCTGGGTGCCTTCAACGACAACGTCTATCGCCAGGCGATCATCGGCATGTTGCTGTACATGGCCGTCAGCAGCGACGAGATGACCCTGTATGCGAACCTCGCGCCGGCGCTGTTCATCCTGCCGTACTTCCTGTTCTCGGCGCTCGCCGGCCAGGTCGCCGAGAAACTCGAGAAGCAGAAGCTCATCGTCGTCACTACGACGATGGAGATTGCGATCATGTCGGTCGCGGCGATCGGCTTCCTGACCCAGAACATGGTCGTGCTGCTGGTCGCGCTGTTCCTGACCGGCACCCAATCGACGCTGTTCGGGCCGGTGAAGTACTCGATCCTGCCATCGGTGCTCAAGCCCGAGGAACTGACCGGCGGCAATGGCCTGGTCGAGATGGGCACGTCGATCTCGATCCTGATCGGCATGATCTTCGGCGGCATGATCTTCCAGGTCGCTGGCGAGCATGGCTTCCAGGTCGCGGCGGTCTCGATCATCCTGCTCGCGGTCGCCGGCAACCTGCTGGCCCGGCGCATTCCGCGCATCGATGCCGGCGCGCCGGACCTGAAGATCAACTGGAACCCGATCCCGGAATCGCTGGCGATCTGGCGCATGGCGCGCAAGCAGCTGGCGGTGCGCAACGCGATCCTCGGCGTGTCCTGGTTCTGGTTCATCGGCACGATGCTGACCGCGCAACTGCCGGCATATGCCGAGATCAACCTTGGCGCCAAGAACCTCTACATCCTCGCGCTGGGCCTGTTCTCGATCGGCGTCGGCGTGGGTTCGCTCCTGTGCGAGAAGCTCTCCGGGCGCACCGTCGAGATCGGCCTGGTGCCGCTGGGCGCGTTCGGCGTCAGCGCCTTCATGCTCGACCTGTATTTCGCACGCCCCGGCGAGGCCCTGCAGGCCGGACTCAGCGTCACCGGCTTCCTGCAGCAGCCCGGCAGCTGGCGGATCATGCTCGACCTGACCGGCATCGGCCTGTTCACCGGCTTCTTCGTGGTGCCGCTCTTCGCGCTGATCCAGAGCCGCTCGCCGAAATCCGAACTGGCGCGCGTCATCGCCGGCATGAACATCCAGAACTCGATCTTCATCGTCAGCGCGGCACTGATCGGCATCGCGGTGCAGCGCTTCCTGGGCTGGACGATCCCGCAGGTCTTCCTGGCCCTGGCGATCGCCAATGCCGTGGTCGCACTCTGGATCTTCACGATCGTGCCCGAGTTCCTGATGCGCTTCCTGAGCTGGGTGCTGGTCAGCGCGCTGTACCGGTTGCGCCCACATGGCGTCGAAAGACACGTGCCCGACGAAGGCGCTTCTCTGATCGTCTGCAACCACGTCAGCTACATGGACGCCTTGATCCTGGCCGCGACGATCCCGCGCCCGGTGCGCTTCGTGATGTATTACCGGATCTTCAACATCCCGGTGATGCGCTGGATCTTCCGCACGGCCAAGGCCATTCCGATCGCCAGCCCGAAGGAGAACGCCGAGCTGATGCAACAGGCCTTCGACAGCATCGACGCCGCGCTGGCCGACGGCGAGATCGTCTGCATCTTCCCGGAAGGGCGGCTGACTCAGGACGGGCAGATCGCACCGTTCAAGTCTGGCGTCGAGCGCATCCTCGAACGCGCGATCGAGCATGGCCGACCGGTCCCCGTCGTGCCGATGGCGCTGCGCGGCATGTGGACCAGCATGTGGAGCCATCGCGATTCCCGGATCGGCCGCATGCGCGTGCCGCGCCGGTTCCGCGCCACCGTCGACGTCATCGCCGATGCGCCCATCGCCGCGGAGCAAGCGAGCGCCGAACACCTCGAACAGAAAGTCCGCGACCTGCGCGGAGACATCGCCTAGCGGCCCGGCGGAGCAATGTGACGTGGCACATCCTGTGCCACGTCCCACCAAGAACCAGCGATCCGACTTCAGTAGCCACTATCCGCACGCGCTGAAACAGCTCGACATCACGCGAACAGCCGGATTCGAAGCGAGTGCGGATACCGGCATGCCTTCATAGATACCGCTGAAGAACCAAGAGACTATCGCAAGCCTACGTCTCCAACATCCACCGGAAAGCATCGCTTCCCGCGAAAAGAACACTGTCCAGATGCGCCTCGAGAGCTCGATCCGTCTAGAACTCGATACGCGCTCCCAGGTTGTAATAGCGGCCGATCAGGTCGTAGTAGGTGGGAGCCCCCTGGGGTGGCGCCTTGTCGAACACATTTCCCACGTTTCCAAACAAGCTGAATCGGGCGCCATCGCCTTTGGGCAGGGAATACTGGAACCCCATGTCGACATAGGTATAGGAAGGGATCGCATTGTTCTGCAGCCGTAGCGTGCGGTTGTAGTTGGTCGAATGAATGTATCGCGCACGCATGTCCAGCGAGAAATCACCATTCTGGTAGGTCACTGCCAGATTTGCACGAATCCGTGGCACGCCCGTCAGGGAGCTCACGGCATCGACCCGATTGACACCGTCGTCGGTCACCAACTCGTCAACGTAAGTGAGCAATCCCCGCAGGCGCAGCTTTCCCGGCAACGTGGAAACGATATTTTCCAGTGGAAAACCATAGACCACATCGAAATCGAACCCGCTGGTTTCGTACCTCGCCAGATTGACGAACGGCGACCAGACACGAACAACGGTGTTGTCGACCGGGTCACGAGTAATGTAGCTACAGAGCGCGGCATTACCGTCGTAACAACGGGTCACCATGCTCTGGGCGCCGATCGAAGTGATGATGTTGTCGATCTGGATGTCGAAGTAGTCCAGGGAAACACTCAGGTCCTGATTCGACTCCGGCGAATAGACCAGCCCCACTGTCCGCGTATCGGAGACTTCCGGCACCAGGTTGGGATTGCCGCCCCCGTCGATCCTGATATTAGTGGTCTCTCCAGTCACCGGATCGATGATGCTCCCGAAAGAAATGCCTCCTGGCGTGTACATCTCGTAGAGGTTGGCCGAGCGGATGTCCCGCGACTTGGTCACCCGGAACAGCAGATCAGACGTAATCTGATTGGTGATGCCGAGCTTGTGGGTCCAGATGGCGCCGCTCGAGCTGTAGTCGCTGAGCCGGACCGCGCCATTGAAATTCAGCTCCTGCAGCAGCGGGAGCCCCCTCACCAGGGGTACCAGGGCTTCAAGAAAACCTTCCTTCACGTTGTAGCGTCCGTACATCCCCTGGGGATTCCAGGTCATGAACTCTCCCGCGGCGGTACGCGGATCGACAACGGTATGACTCTCTTCGCGCCTGGCCTCGATGCCGGTCGCAATCGATACCGGACCGGCCCGGAGTTCGAAAGGCTCGCCACGCAGACTGGCTCCGCCCACGAGCAAGTTCTGTCGGCCCCAGATGTGGACGTTTCCCACGACGTAATCCTTCGCCGCCTGGGACACATTGCCTTCGCCAAAGAGGTTGATCGGCACGCATGCGCTTGAAGGGTTGGTCAGCGCGACCCGACATACCGGTTGTCCGCTGACGGGATGGAACACCGCGTCGGCCGCCTCCTGGAATTCCCAGCGTAGTCGCTGGTTGTGTTCCTTCTGGTTATCGACGCTCTTGCCGTAGCTGACATAGGTGTCCCAGCGCCAGTAATCGCCGAAGACGCCATCCAGCGCGACGGTGCCCTGCATGTTCTCGCGCGAGTATTCCATCTCCAACCATGCGAAATCATGGTTCGCACGGCCCAGGGTGAATCCGGTCTCGTTGGAGGCGAGCAATCTGTCGCGCACTTCCTGCGGCAGGAATGCGTTGTCGATCGAGATGCGTGTACCGCCGCGTCCACGGGAATCGTCGGGATACCACCTGTAGTGGTTGTACATGCGGCTGTAGCGCATGTCGGCGCTGAGGCGGACATTGTCGCTCAGATCGTATCCTGCGCGGGAGAACAGGTTGTAACGCTTCTGGGGCACTGACAGGGCAAGGAAGTCATCGTAGGAAACACCTTCTCCCCCTACCATGCTGCCGCCTGCAGGCCGGCCATACTGGAACGGGCGTAAGCTCCCATCCGGATTGAAGGCCTGCCCGGCCAATGAGCCATCGAGGATCAGGCCACCCAGGCTGGCATCGGACCACCCTACGTTCTGAGTCAGCATGAACGGCATCTGCCCATTGGTGGACGTGTAGTCGGGATTGCTGACCTGCCCCCAGCGCCCTGTGCGTTCGCGCGACGTCCTTGGAAAGATGCCCTCGTTGTCGACGAATTCGCCACCGATGATGAAGCTGCCGCGGCCGTCCGAGAAGCTGCTACCGGCAGCCGCGCTTAACGTGTACTCGAAGCCATCATTGCGATCGGAAAGACCCGTCCGCGCCTCCAGCTTCACACCTTCGAATCGGTCGTCCAGCACAATATTGACGACACCGGCGACGGCATCGGAGCCCCAGGCCGCAGATGCGCCACCGGTAACGATATCGACGCTTTTGACCAACGCGAAGGGCACGCTGCTGAGATCTGCGCTGCCGACAAACCGGCGCCCATTGAGCAACACGAGCGTACGCGAGGCCCCCAGGCCACGGAAGTTGAGGTTGCTGGCCCCGTTGCCGGTGTTGCCGGCGCTGGTCAATGGCGAGGAAGTGTGACGAAATGCCGGAAGATCATTGAGCGCGGCAGCGACGTTGTTGCGCGCCCCCTGGCGCAGCTCGATCTCGCTGACCACGGCGGTCGGCGTAGAGGCCACGAATCCCGCCAAGTCGATGCGCGATGCCGATACCGAAACAGTATTCAGTGACTTCACATCATCCGAAGACGTGGTTTCTCCGACCGCAACGATCGACACCGAGTTCTCGCCCAGGTATCGGAACGTCAGGCCCGTTCCATCCAGCAGTTTTTGCAGCGCTTCGTCCGAGGTCATCTCGCCATCGACACCCAAGGTCCTGCGCGCACCCACCACCTCGCTACGATAGATCACTTCGATGTTGCGCTCCAAGGCGAAACGCTCGAGGGCAGAGGCCAGGCCCTGCGCTTCGATGGTGATCGGCTTTCGCTCTTGAGCATGGACCGGATTGGATACCATCGCCCCCGACATGACCAGACACGCCACCGCTATCGCTTTGCTCAAATGCATGGACTCTCCCCTATCCTCGTATGAGGCGCTCTGTTGCCGTCGGCCGATGCGGCAACGGTCCCTTACTTAGAAAGAGTGGGTGAGCATGAAAAACGAATACCCTATCCTCCGGAGACCTCCGCCCGATCAGCGGCGACGCACTCGGATTTCGTCCTTCGTCTCTTCCACCACCAGTTCCGGCTGGGTGCGCAGAAATTGCAGCAGCAAGCTCGTATCGGTGGTGGAGAACACACCGCTTACGTTGAAATCTTCGAGCGTCGGATCCTGGATGACCAGAGGGCGCTTGCTGTAGCGATTCAGTTCTTCTGCAACTTTTGGCAAGGGCACTGTCGCCAGGACAAGATGCCTTTGCGTCCAGGCCAGCGTCGCCGCCACGTTTGTACGCTTGGGAGCGCTCATCGCGACCTGTGTCACGACAACCTGCTCACCGGTATTGACGACAACCTCATCGGATGCGGACTTTGGCCGCACATCAGGCATCGACGCATGTGCGGAATAGACTGCGACACGACCTTCGACCACCGTCACCACCGTATTCGATGCGCCTCGCTGCACATCGAATGATGTTCCGATCGCCATCATCCTTGCGTCTCCCGACTTGACGATGAACGGGCGCTCTGGATTCTTGGCAACCCGGAACAGCGCCTGGCCTTCAAGCAGGTCAATGTTGCGACTGTCCCTGGTGTACTTCGCCCTGATCCGGCTTCGCGCATTCAGGACGACGGTCGAACCATCTTCGAGCGTCAGCGATCGTTGCTCACCGACACCGGTGCTGTACACCTCCGGCTGGATATGGAACCAGCCCGCCAGAGCTGCTATGAAGAGCAGGCACGCCGCCAACGCATACGCCGGAACAGATCGACGGCGAGCCTGAGTGCCTGGATGGTCCTGGCGCTTACGCTTCGTTCCGGCGGTTGATATGGATTCCTCGGCATTCCTCAATGAGGTATTGGCAGCGTCAGCGACGTCGGTGGCCGATACAAAGGGCACGACATGGCTGTCAGCACGGGCTTGCGCAATCAGTACGTCTGCGCACGGAATCCCGTCCGAATTGAGCGCCGACAAGCTCTCCCAGATCGACGATATCTCCAGGTACGCATGCATATGCAGCGGAGATCTGCGCAACCACAGGTCGAACGCATGCTTTTCACGCGTGTCGAGGCTACCGCTGCGATGCTTCACGATCCAATCGCTGGCTTCTTCATAGATCTGGACGTTCATGGCATCCCAGCCTCTTTCCGCTGCAGACGCTGCCGGCAATGCAGCAGCCCCTTCCCCAGGTACTTTGCGGCGTTCGCGCGCGACATCCCCAGCCGATCCGCGATCTCCTGCAACGAGTAGCCGTCGCGGCGATGCAGGATCAGGACGGCTTGCGCTTTTGGTGACAACCCCTGCAAGGCCAGGCGCAGATCCTGCAGCTGCTCCTGCCATTCCGCCCGAAGCGCGGGGTCGCTCTCCGGCGCCGACTCCATCTCATTCATCAGACTACCGATCTCTACAGCCTCGGGCATGACCGAATGACGCAGCAGGTGCTGATGCAGCACATGGAATGCAACCGTGAACAGATAAGCCTCTGAACTACGAATCGTCTCGACATGGGAAATGCGCAACATGCGGAGAAAGACCTCCTGCACCAGGTCCGGCACATCGCTCGAAAGGGAAGCACGCAACCGGGAGGCCAGAAAGCGGCGCAAGCGTGCGCCATGCTGCTTTTCTATGTCCGCAACGAGTGTTCGATTGTCCTGCTCCGCCAAAACGCCCCCCAGAAAAATTGCCCTCCCAATAGTTAAAGAGCGCTATTCGCGAGAAATTGAATACCTCGACCTTCAGATCATCTTTGATTTATTTAGAATCAAACACTTGCAAGCATTTCACTGGCGTCCCGACGCCCGGATTCCACCCTGCGGCTGCGCATGCTCCAGATAGGATGCTTCGCGCGAGACAATGCCTCGCAAGCCGCGTCCCACTCGGCAACGCCTCGTGGGCTGTTGCGGACTCCCGCTGCGCGTGGATCCCATTCGATACTTCCCTATCGCCATCCATGGCGCGACACCCGTGCTTCGGACAGGCCGGCCACGCCATCCATGGCGTGGCGCGACCCGGCCTGCGAACCTCTGGTTCGCAAGCAGACCGTGTCACCCAGCCCGGCGAAGCACGCCGGGCGTTCGCTGACGCGCGAGGCAATGCCTCGTGGACTGTTGCGGACTCCCGCTGCGCGTGGATCCCATTCGATACTTCCCTAACGCCATCCATGGCGCGACACCCGTGCTTCGGACAGGCCAGCCACGCCATCCATGGCGTGGCGTGACCAGGCCTGCGAACCTCTGGTTCGCAAGCAGGCCGTGTCACCCAGCCGGGCGAAGCACGCCGGGCGTTCGCTGACGCGCGAGGCAATGCCTCGCAAGCCGCGTCAGCTCACCCAACCCGCGATGATGAAGATCGCGATCGTCGCCAGCCAGACCAGCAGCACGCGCCAGACCAGGCTCATCGCATCGCGCAATTCAGGCAACGGCCCCAGCTCCAGCACCAGTGCACTGCCCAGCGGGATGCCGGATTCGGCGTACTCTTCGGCTTCGTCGGCGATCTCGCTGCGCACGCAGGCGCGCGCGGCGGCATCCAGGAAGCCCAGGCCCAGCGCCAGCGTGGCGCCGCCAGCCTCCTTCCATGCGGCGATCACCGCGTCGAAGTTGCCGACCAGTGCCAGCGAGAACGTCAGCAACTGCGCCGCCGGCCAGTCCAGCACCGCCAGCAGCGTGCGCGCACCGGAGACCGTCCCTGCCGGTAACTGGGCGGTCACCGCATCTTCCGCCGCCACCGCCGTCAGCCGGTACAGCAGCGCACCGAACGGCCCCAGCAGCACGAACCAGAACAGCACGCCGAACCAGCGGCGCAAGGCGCTGCGGAACACCGCTTCGACCAGCGCAGGGCCATCGATCGCCACTCCCAGCAGGCCCGCGGCCGGATGCAGGCGCGCCGCCGCCTCGCGTCGCTGCAATGCGGACGGCGCATCGACGATCGCCGCGACATCCTCGTCCAGGTCGCGCGGACCCCAGCTGTGGAACAACACCAGGATCGCCAGCAGCAGCGAAGGCAGGCCGAACAGCACACCGTCGAGCGCAAGCTGGAACAAGACCAGTACCAGCAACACCGGCAGCAGCGCCAGTGCGATGCCCCAGGGCCCGCGCCAGACGCTGTCCGGTGCGCACTTGCCGTCGAGCCAGCGCAGCCAGCCATGGAACCAGCCGTGGTCGCGCAGTGCGGAAGACAGGCCGTGCGCAAGATGGCCCAGCACGAGGACGACGACGACGGAGAGCAGGGTCGTGAACATCTGCCGATTCTATCCCTGACGCCGCTTCAGCAGGCCGGGTCGCCGAGGCCCTTGAGGCCATCGTGGTACCAGCGCTCGATCAGCCAGCGCGAAATCGACAGCCGTGGCGACAGCAGCAGGCCGGCCTCGGCAGTCTCGCCGCGCAGGGCCGCGCCGACTTCGGCATGCGTGAACCA
Source organism: Luteimonas sp. RIT-PG2_3 (assembly GCF_054902115.1). Taxonomy (NCBI): domain Bacteria; kingdom Pseudomonadati; phylum Pseudomonadota; class Gammaproteobacteria; order Lysobacterales; family Lysobacteraceae; genus Luteimonas; species Luteimonas sp. RIT-PG2_3. Next base: position 239,334 of record NZ_JBUBPF010000006.1, read on the forward strand.
GCGCGCGTCCTCGAGTTCCTCGTTGGCACGAGGTTCGTCGGGCTCGGCCTCGGCGATGAAGCCCAGCATCAGCGACGACGGAAACGGCCAGGGCTGCGAGGCCAGGTACCGCGAACGGCGCACGCGCACCGCCGACTCTTCCCAGACTTCGCGCACCAGCGTCTGCTCCAGCGTCTCGCCCGGCTCCACGAAGCCGGCCAGCGTCGAATAGCGGCGGGCGGGCCAGGACGCCTGTCGGCCGAGCAACAGGCGTTCGCCATCGCTGACCGCGACGATGATCGCCGGATCGGTACGCGGATAGTGTTCGGCCGCGCAGCCGGGGCATCGGCCCAGCCAGCCGGCGCGCTCATAGACCAGGGCGACGCCGCAGACGCTGCAATGCCGGTGGCGGCTGCGCCAATGCATCACCGCACGGGCCTGCGCGAAGGCAGTGGCCTGCACCGCGGGCCAGCTCGCGGCCGCGCTGCGCAGGTCGATGCGGGCGGCCTGCGGATCGAGGTCCGCATCGGCCATCGGCAGCGCGAACCAGGGTTCGTCGCCATGCAGCCCCAGGAACACCGCCTGCGCGTCCAGCGCATCGGCAGGCCCGGGCAACGCCGCGACATGCAGGCCGTCGGCATCGCCGAGCGCCTGTCCCTGGCTGTCTATCAACAACAGTCGCGCGCGCGGCCACAAGGCCTGCAGGCGTGCCGGATCCATGCGCAGGTGCTCGGCGCGATCGAGCGCGCCATCGACGAAAGCGAACGCGGTCGACGCAGCCCCGGGACCGGATGTCACGCAGTCAGACCGTGAACGAGGAACCGCAGCCGCAGGTCGACTTGGCGTTGGGATTGCGGATCGTGAACTGCGCGCCATGCAGGCTCTCGCTGTAGTCCACCGCTGCACCCATCAGGTACTGCAGGCTCAACGGATCGACCAGCAGGGTCACGCCGTCGGTGGCAATGGCCAGGTCGTCCTCGCCCTGCTGCTCGTCGAACTCGAACCCGTACTGGAATCCCGAGCAACCGCCGCCCTGGATGTAGACCCGCAGCTTCAGCGCCGGATTGCCTTCGTCGGCGATCAGCTCGCGCACCTTGCCGGCCGCCGCAGGCGTGAAATCGAGCGGACGATCCAGTGACAGATAGTCAGGAACGGTCGGGAGGTCTACCAAGGTTGTCATGCTGCCCAGCATGGGGGCCGGCCGTCATGAGTTCAAGCGCGGCGGCGGGAATCTGCGTTTGGCCGGCCAGCGACCGCAGCGGCCATGCGCGCACGCTCAAATAACGGTCAGGCCGCTGTTCATCGGCGCCGGACGTGCTTCCGCGCGGCTCAGCCATCGTCGGCGGCATTGCCGCCATTGGCCGGCCGCGGCAGCGCATCGGCCCACGAGAACGCACGCTCCACGGCCGCACCACCGCCGGGCGCCAGCCGCACGTTGACGCGCAGTGGCGTGAAGCCTTCGGGCACCAGAAACTCGCCTTCGATCTGCTGGAAATACTTGAACGAGTACTCGCGCCCCGGCGCATTCTCCTGCTGGCGCAGGTCCGACCAGCCCAGCCGCTTCAGCTTGCCGTCCTGGGTGCCTTCCAGCGACAACGACAGCCGGCCACTGCTGACCGCGCCGCGATTGAGGTTCTGGGTCAGCGTCGCCGTGTAATGCCAGACGCCATCGGCCTGCGGGCGCAGGTTGAGCTCGTGCACGCTGAGCCCGCGCCGTTGCGCGGTCGAGCCGACGAAACGTTCGTAGAAGGCGACGTCGGCCCGCAACGCGGAGATTTCCTCCTCGCGCTCGGCCAGCGTGCCCTGCAGCTCGCGGTTCGCGTCCCGGCTGATCTGGTCCGAACGCCCAAGCGTCGCGACCTGCTGCTCCAGCGCCTCGATCCGGGCCTGCTGGCGGGCGGGCTCGGCCGTGCCAGCGCCACCCCCGGCAAGGGTCTTCCAGAGGCCCCAGCCACCAAACAGCAGCAGGGCCAGCGCCACGCCAAGCATCGCGTACAGCCAGCGCGTCGGCAGCGCTGCTGCGGGAGCGGACGCGCCGGAGGGCGCTGCGCCAGGCGCGGCAGGTCGCTCGGGGGCGGGAGTCGGAGAGGACATCGGGTCGGTCATTCCAAGGGTATAGCGATGCCCTTAAGCATGCGTCAAGCCGACGGGGTTCATATACTGCGACCGCGCGGCCCGTTTGGCCGCTGTTCCGGCTCGGCCGGCTGCAGGGGGCATGCAATGTCGGAAGTCCATCTGTTCGCGATCGGGGTCATGCTGGCCTGGTTGGCCGGGATCCGGGTGTATCTGACGGTCTTCGGCATCGGCCTGGCCGGGATGTTCGGCTGGCTGGACCTGCCACCGGCGCTGGAGGCGACCACGTCGCCGTGGGTGCTGGGCGTCTCCGGCGCGCTCGCGGTCGCCGAGTTCTTCGCCGACAAGATCCCGGGCGTCGATTCGGGCTGGGACCTGCTGCAGACGCTGGCGCGCGTGCCCGCCGGGGCTTTCCTGGCGGCGGCCGCGTTCTCGCCCGACGGCCAGTTGGGCGCAGGCATGCTCGCCACCGGCGCCAGCGTGGCGCTGGGCAGCCACCTGCTGAAGGCCGGCTCGCGCGCATTGCTCAACACCTCGCCGGAACCGGTCAGCAACTGGTCGGCCTCGATCGCCGAAGACACCGTATCGGTCGGCGTGCTGGCGCTGCTGTTCTCGCATCCCTGGATCGCGCTGGCGATCGTGTCGACCGTGACCACGCTGGTCGCGCTGGGACTGTGGTGGATCTGGCGCAGGCTGTTCCGGCGCGCGCCCAAGCCCGCCTAGAATTGCGCATACTGTCGCAGTCCCTTGCGGCCCTCCTGCGTTCAATGCACGGATCGCCGGATGTCCTGGTGATGGCTTGCGATGACGTCCCGTGTCTGCGCGCCGGACCCGGGCGCCTCGCGGAGACACGCAGGGGACACGCAACGACACCTGACGACACACCATGGATTGCTTGCCCAGGGGGATGCATGAGGAAGGCCGCGACCACGCCGGCAGACAGTTCGCATGCCTCGCCGCACACCACGGCGCGGCACCACGCCCTCCTGACCTTGCCCGGGAACCCGCATGTCCTCTGATGCAGACTGGACCGGCAGCGTGACCAACGCCTCCGGTGCCGATCATCGCCGTCGCGCCGAATTTCCACCGCGCCACTTCTGGCGCCGCTGGGTCGGCGACGCCGCCGCGCCGGTCGCACCACGCGACGAGACCGCCGAACAGCTCGCCGAAGTCCCGGCCTACCTGGCCGCCCGCGGCAACGCCCAGTCCGCGCCCGTCGACGCGCCCTATCGCGTGCTGATCGTCGAGGACGACCCGAGCCAGGCGCTGTTCGCCGAAACCGTGCTGCACGGCGCCGGCATGCAGGCGCAGGTCGCGTCGGTGCCGACCGATGTCATGGTCGCGCTCGATGGCTTCGCACCGGACCTGATCCTGATGGACCTGCACATGCCGGGCATGGATGGCGCCGAACTGACCGGCCTGATCCGCGAGAGCGCGCGCCACCAGCACGTGCCGATCGTCTTCCTGACCGGCGACGAAGACCCGGAGCGCCAGTACGAAGTGCTCGAACTGGGCGCCGACGATTTCCTGACCAAGCCGGTACGTCCGCGCCACCTGATCTCCGCGATCGAGAGCCGCGTCCGCCGCGCGCGCGCACTGAACCGCCCCGCCGCCAGCGACGACCCGCGGCATCCGCCCTCCGGCCTGCTGGCGCGCGCACGCATGCTCGAGCGCCTGTCGCAGGACGTGCCGGTGCTGCGCAGCGGCGCGGTGTTCTTCCTCGAGATCGAAGGTGTCAGCGCCCTGCGCGACCGACTCGGATTCGATGCGCTCGACGGCATGCTGACCGAAGCCGGCCAGCGCATCGGCGAGATCGCGTCGCCGCATGCGACGACCCGCCTCAACGACAACACCTTCCTGGTGTTCGGCGCCGCGCTCGACGACAAGGATCTCCCGGCCTGGTCGCGCAGCCTGCGCGACGGCCTGGCGAACCACAGCTTCAGCGTCGGCGACGAAAGCCTGCGCCTGCGTTCGCTGATCGGATATGCCGCGCTGTCGCACGCCTTCAAGGACGGCGGCAGTGCTGTGTCCGCCGCCGAGCAGGCACTGCGCGATGCGCGCGGCACCAGCACCGGCATCGCCGGCTGGGAACCACCGCCGGAAGTCGACGTCGAGCGCACGCGGACGATCGGCGACATGCTGCGCGAGGCGCTGGCCAACAACGGCGTCGAACTGGCCTACCAGCCGATCGTCGCGGTCGCCGGCAACCAGGATGCGCAGTACCAGACCCTGATGCGCGTGCGCGATGCCAGCGGCCAGGTCCTGACCGCTGCGGAGATCCTGCCCGCCGCCGAAACCGCCGGCCTGGTCCACGAGCTCGACCAGCAGGTGCTGCGCCTGGCGATCTCGGTACTGCAGCAGCGTCGCGAGCAGAGCCGCCCGATCCGCCTGTTCGTGACCCAGTCCCCGCGCAGCCTGACCCGCGAGGGCTATGCCGAAGCGCTGCTCGGCGATCTCGCCATCGGCGGCATCGACGGCCAGTCGCTGGTCATCGACATCCGCGAGCAGGACGCGCTGGTGCATGCGATGTCGCTGCAGGACTTCAGCCGGCGGATGATGTCGGCCGGCGTGCAGCTGTGCCTGAGCCAGTTCACCGCCAGCACCGAGGCCAGCGCGCTGCTGGCGCACCTCCCCCTGAGCTTCGTCCGCCTCGCCTCGCGCTTCTCCAGCGACCTGGGCGACACCAACGTGCGCGACGCATTGCGTGCGGCGATCGACCATGCGCACCGGCAGGGCCTGCAGGTCATCGGACAGCAGGTCGAAGATCCGCAGTCGGCCGCCACGCTGTGGATGAGCGGCGTCGACTTCATCCAGGGCAACCTCGTACAGCGCGTCGCCGATGGGCTGGACTTCGACTTCCAACATTCGGTGCTGTAACAGATGATTTCGCGCGCACGACCTTCGATGTTGATGCTGCGCTGGCTGGCACTGGGTGCAGCGGCGGGCGCCAGCCTGACGATGGGCCTGCATGTCATCGGCCTCAAGGGACCGTGGCAGGGCATCGCGCTGGTGATGGCGCTGCTGACGACGTTTGCCGTCGTCGCCGTGATCTACCACCTGCGCAAGCGCGACCACCTGCTGGAAGAAGCGGTCGAGCGCTCGTATCGCGACGGCGCCGAACTCAGCGCGCTGCAGCATGAGCTGGCCCGCCATGCCGAACTTGAACAGGAACTGCGCCAGGCCAAGCAGGCGGCCGATTCCGCGGTGATGGCCAAGGGCGAATTCCTGGCCACGATGAGCCACGAGATCCGCACGCCGCTCAATGGCATCGTGCCGATGCTGGACCTGCTGATGCACTCCCCGCTGGCGCCCGACCATGCCGAGATGGTGCGCACCGCGTACACATCCTCGCAGCAGATGCTGCGCATCGTCGACGACATCCTCGACTACTCCAAGCTCGAGGCCAACAAGCTCGACCTCGAGACCACCAGCTTCAACCTGCGCGAACTGCTGGAAGGCGTGCTGCAACTGATGGAGCGCCCCGCGCACAGCAAGGGCCTGCGCCTGAACCTGCAGATCGACAGCGCGGTACGGCTGCCGGTGCGCAGCGATCCGATCCGCTTGCGCCAGGTGCTGGGCAACCTGATCAGCAACGCGGTCAAGTTCACCGATCGCGGCTCGGTCACGGTCAGCCTGCGCAAGCTCGGCGAGACCGCCGCACAACACCGCCTGCGCTTCGAAGTCACCGACACCGGCATCGGCATCTCGCCGACCGGGCAGTCGCGTCTGTTCCAGGCTTTCAGCCAGGCCGATGCCTCGACCACGCGTCTGTATGGCGGCACCGGCCTGGGCCTTGCGATCTCCAAGCGCATCGTCGACCTGATGGGCGGCCAGATCGGCGTCGACTCCGTCCTGGGCCAGGGCGCGACCTTCTGGTTCGAAGTCCCGATGCTGAAGGTGCATGGCGACATGCCCGCCGAGGAAAAGACCCCGCAGGACGGCCGCCTGCTGCTGCTCAGTGCCGACCCGCGCCTGCGCCTGCGCCTGAGCATGCTGCTGCCCAACTGGGGCCTGCGCATCAGCGCTGTCGAAACCACCCAGGAAGCCCTCGACCGCCTGCGGACCGCCGCCAACCAGGGCCCGCCCTGGGCCTATTCACTGGTGCTGGCAGACCTCAGCGGCATGCGCAACACCGCCCTCGCCCTGTATCGTAATCTTGGTCGGCAGGCGGTCTATGGCGACCTACGCCTGGTCTGCCTGTACGGCGATGACCCGATCGCCGAGGAACTGCAGCGCAGCGTGACCCTGATCAGCCGCCAGGCGCCCGACGCCGACCTGCGATCTGCCCTGTTCGGCCCTCCCGTCGAACCCCCACAAGACGATGAAATGTTCATGATGTCGCCTCCACCGTTCGGTCCGCCGCCACCTTCGTTCCCGCCGCCGCGCTCCGCCGGCCTGGCCACCGGTCCGGCCGCCGAGCAGGCGCCGGCCGCCGCGCCGCGTGCGACGGACCGCAAGCCGCGCGTGCTGCTGGTCGAGGACAACCCGGTGAACCTGATGGTCGGCCAGCGCCTGCTCGGCGTGCTGGGCATCACCTGCGACACCGCCGCCAACGGCGAACTGGCCCTGCAGCGCATTGCCGAATCGCGCTACGACATCGTGCTGATGGACTGCCAGATGCCGGTCATGGACGGCTACACCGCCACCCAGCGCCTGCGCGAGATCGAGGCCAGCGGCGGCGGGCGGCGGCTCCCGGTCATCGCCATGACCGCCAACGCGATGGCCGGCGACCGCCAGAAGTGCCTCGACGCCGGCATGGACGACTACCTGCCCAAGCCGGTGACCCGCAGTGAACTCGAGCGCTGCCTCAACCGCTGGTGGGATCCCGAGCAGAGCGAGCCCGCACCGGAATCCAGCGCAACGGCCCACGACAGCACGCAGGCCAGCGTCGCTCCCGTCGTTCCCGCCGCCCTCTCCACCCCGTCGTTCGAGGCGCCACCGCCAGTCGCGCCGGCCGCCCCCGTGGCCAGCCCTGCGCCCGCATCCTTCATTCCGCAGGCGCCGGCTGCAGTCCAACACGCGGCACCCGCGCCCGCAGCCTCCCCGGCCGCGGATCCGCAAGCGGGCGCAGTCAAACGCCCGCAGCCGGCGATCATCGACCACGACGTCATCGAGGAACTGCGTTCAATGCTGGGAGGCGAAGTGGATCGACTGATCGAGGTCTTCCTCGACGATTCGCCGCGACTGATCAATGACCTCGAAGCCGCGACGCTGGCGCCGGACTACGACGCCTTGCGCGATGCCGCGCATTCGCTGAAATCATCCAGCGCCAACCTCGGTGCGATGTCCTTGTCGGCAGCCGCCAAGCGCGTCGAACTGGCCGCTCGCGAGCGGTCGCTGGAACGCCCTGCCGTCGCCGTTGCGTTGATCGCCAATGAATTCCATCGCGCCAGGACCGCCCTGCTCGCGATGATGCAGGCGCCCCGGAACTGAGGGCGCCAACAATCGGGGGACAATCTGCCGCCGGCACGCATTGCGCGTCCGGCGTACCGCGCGATCAGCTCAGTGGCCGTCGCCGTCGATCTTGCTCTGCAGGTAGTTTTCCAGCCCCACGCGCTCGATCAGGTCGAGTTGTGTTTCCAGCCAGTCAACGTGCTCTTCTTCAGACGCCAGGATGTCGGCGAACAGTTTGCGGGTCACGAAATCCTTGACCTGCTCGCAGTAGGCGATCGCCTCGCGCAGCACCGGCAGACCGTCGAGTTCCAGCGCGAGATCGCACTTGAGCAACTCGTGCGGATTCTCGCCGATCCTCAACTTGCCCAGCGCCTGGAAGTTCGGCAGACCCTCCAGGAACAGGATGCGCTCGGACAGCACGTCCGCGTGCTTCATCTCGTCGATGGATTCCTTGTACTCATGCTTGGCCAGCTCATCGAGGCCCCAGTTCTTCAGCATCTTTGCGTGCAGGAAGTACTGGTTGATCGCCGTCAGCTCGTTGTAGAGCGCCTGGTTGAGGTATTTGATGACTTGCGCGTCGCCTTTCATGGCGTGCTCCAGATGCCGGGATGGCGAGCACTCTAACGCGTCCGGCAAGGCCGTGAAGAAACGCGAATCGTGCGCATTTCTTGGCACTTGGAAGCGCATGCCCGCGTGCGTCGCCAGACCTGTGAAGAGTCACAGGCGGCAGCGCAAGAATCAGCGCATGGACGAGACGGGAATGGACCGCTTGAGTGTCGGCATTGGCCGACGCAGCGGCGCGCAACGCGCGCCTGGACCTCAGGCCGCGTTGGCGACCGGGAAGGCCATCACGTGGCCGTCGAACTGCGGCAGCACCGGCAGCGGGATCGCCTGCAGCAGGTCCGACGCCATCGGCAGGCAGGTGCCACAGGTCGCACCACAACCGGTCCGCATCGTCAGTTCGGTCACGCTGGCACAGCCCGCTGTCGCCGCCTGGCGGATGTCGAGCTCGGTGACCCCGTTGCAGATACACACGTACATGGCATGACCATCGCAGATGATGTGCCCATTGAGCCAGACATGAGAATCAGTGTCAATTGTGAAGGATTCTTGTTCAGCATTCTTGGCGACGGAGCCAGAGCCCACGTCACCCCCCTCGCCCCAGGCCTTCAGACCCGGGACGGGTGCGCGCCGGACGACTTGCCCCGCCCACGCTGCCCGCGGCTGCGGGCGCCGAACCCCAGCGCCTCGCTGGAGGCAGACGGGATCGCCGTGCCACCGGCGATCTGGCGCGCAAACGGCGCCAGATGGCGCAGCGCGCTGGCATAGACCCCGCGCTTGAACACGACCACGTGCTCCAGCGGGTACCAGAAATCCACCCACCGCCAGTGGTCGAACTCGGGGGAATCGGTCGCATCCAGCCTCAGGTCGCTGTCCTGGCCCGTGAACTGCAGCAGGAACCACACCTGCTTCTGGCCGATGCAGACCAGGCGGTCGTTACGGCGGATCGCCCGCTGCGGCAGCCGGTAGCGCAGCCAGCCCGGCGTCACCCCGAGCACGGCGACATGTTCCGGCAACAGGCCGGTTTCTTCCTGCAACTCGCGGTACATCGCCTCGATCGGCGTCTCGTCGGTGTTCATCCCGCCCTGCGGGAACTGCCAGCCGTCACGACGCACCCGGCGCGCCCAGAAGACACGCCCGTCGGGATGCATCAACACGATGCCTACATTGGGTCGATACCCGTCCGGATCGATCACGATGCGGACTCCAGAAATCTACTGCGATCGACTCTGCCACGACTGGCCCGGGCCGACAAGCACGAACGACAGAGATTGACGGGGCCGTTCACATCCTAGAAAATTCGCAGTTCGCCGCGCCCATCCATGCTCGGCACCGTTTTCGGCTATGTAGCTCAGCCGGTTAGAGCACAGCACTCATAATGCTGGGGTCGGTGGTTCGAGTCCACCCATAGCCACCAGGTTCCCTTTGGGAATCAACGTCTTG